>JAISGD010000008.1 GCA_031263195.1 Campylobacteraceae bacterium
GACCGATATCCGTATAAAGCATGGCAGCTGCCGCAACAAAGAAACCTACATTCAGTTTACCCTCTTGCTGAAGCTGAAAGATAGTCTCTACCACATCGTCAAGTTCGCTTTCACTCCAATTGTAGGAGAGTTTGACTGAATAAGTAGTGGAGATGTTGAGGTTTCTATTTATAAAACGCCTTAATTCTTCTTGCGATCTTTCAGCATCAGGTCGCGTATTCCAAACCCCATTCCCAAAATAGAAGTCTATAATTCGTTCATCGATGGCAAATAAGTTACTTATACCGAATACCAAAAATATCAAAGAATAAATAAGCTTTTTCATAGTGTTCCTTCTATTAACGGATCTGGGTCGAAGTCGCAGGCTTCTTTTTTATTGCCCTGATATCCTTCAAACACATGTCCGCTCATGGATTTGTTATACCTGAAAAATGTCTTCAGTCTGTCTTTTGTGTTAAAAACGATATCTTTAAATTCGGGGTTAAAGACATTGTGTTTTATGTGATATGTCAATTCCTCTTCATAACTTACGTTTTTTAGATATTGGTCATAATAATAAAACTCGCAAGTAATCACCCTATCCTCAATTTCATATTTCCTGTCCTCATAAGCTGTCTCAGGACTTATGAGTACTTGCTGATATGCTTTTGCGTATTGCATAGCTATCTCTCTTTCTACTTTAGAGTTTACATATCCTTGAAATCTGTTGTAGATATATATCTCAACATCATCTCTTATACCGTTATCATTTGTATCTGTGCCAAGTAATGTTTTATCGTTGGTTTTTGGATTTGGCATGGGAGGAAGAGTATATCCGTCTACTGTTTCTCCTCCGTAGTAAGGACCTGTGCTTGTATAACTGTTTGAGCTGTTATTACTGCAGGATGTAACTGTTAGAGCTATTGTTAATGCGATTGAGAGTTTTAGAACTGTTTTCATGATGTATCCTTTTGGGGGAAATCGACTAAAAAACATACTTGTACCCAAAACTTATCTTAGTATTATCAAGTATATCTCCCACTTGATGAGCTCCCTCCAAATAAAGATTGTGACCATTTATCGTTGAAGTTATGCCGGCTGCGTTGTCAAAAAAACTGCCTTTAATGTCATAATACTTTTTGTCCGAATCATTGAAAGAGTAAGCTGTCTTAGCTCCGAATTCTTTAATATAACCGGTTTTTATATAAAAATCCACATTTTCACTCAACGCCGTCTTAGCCGATACGCCAATCCTGCCTCTCAACGAATCAAAACCGTCTATACTCGTTTTTAAACCGTTGGATGAGTATACATCAAAAGTGTTTTGGCGAGAAAATATCAATTGAAGATGCGGCTCAAAACAGGTATCTTGAGATACGGCGGTATACCTGCGGCTCACCTCCGCGCTGAGAGTCATCCCTGTATTGCGAGCGTCGCCGTTTACCGCGAAACCGTTTGACGTTTTGGTATTAAAATGGTTTTTATTTTTATTGTATTTTAAAAGCGAACCAATGCGCAAGTCATCTTCATTTTTGAAAACGGCGTATATACTTGCATCGTAACTTTCAATCTCTGCGCCGCCTATCTTATAATCCGCCGAAGCTTTCGCAAATCCCGCACTCAAACCAAAAACTATATTCGCGCTCTCATATAGACTTTCTATACCGATATTTGTTCCGTAGTATTGGGCATCTTTTATGCCAAACGCCTCTTCTTTCAAATCGAATTTTCCAAAATACGTTTTTATCCAAACGTCGTTTTTTCGAGACGCATTTAGGCTAACGGCTCCCATTCGCTCAAAAATAGTCTCCGTATTTGCGTAGCTTAATATATAATGGATACTTGGAAACGACAAAGACGCGCAAGCCGCGTTTGTACATCTACTTGAAGTTAAAATGATATTGTTGTTTGCAGGTGATTTTCGCAACGCATACGTATATCCACCTATATCAACCTGTCCGTTAAAAGAAGCCTTGTAATCGCCATCTGGATTATCCTGTTTTACAACGACTATGTTTTCGTCCGCAGGATAAGAGAGCGAACCTGTCGAGTAATCGCTGAAATGCATATTGTAGTCGCCTGACGAACTTTTAGATATAGCTATCAAATCGCCCTCGTTTATAATGCCGCCTGACGTTCGTTTGATATCAAGCCTTTGGTAAAAATCGCCGCCGCCATTCAACTCTTCCATACTCAAAGTTACAGCCGGTGTTTGGTCAAAACCATCAGACTGGGGTCCAAGATATACATGCGAATTTGTAAGATTTAGCGATGTTATGTTTGTTTGAGAGTTTAACTGCCAATACGAATCTTGCAAAGTTATACTTTTTGATACTTGCCCATATGTAACAAGTCCCGAATTTTCCGCTCTGATATCCCCGCCAAGAGATGCGGAAGGGCTTAGTACCAACTCACTGTTGATTACACTATAAACTCCTGTAAAAGAAGAGCTGTCTGAATCCAAAATAAGTTTGCCGCTTCCTCGCTGTGTAATGTTTCCGCTTCCAAAAAAACGATCGCTGAAACCGACATCGTATTGTTGATGTAACTCCAGCTTCGCATCGCTTGAGACGTTTACATCTCCACCAAAGCTATTCATATCCAATACTAACGTACCGTTTCTCACATCAGCTAAGCGCACGAAGGCTTCATTCAGGCTTAGAGAACCTGCCCCCTCTTTTATCAGATAGCCGTTACCGTATATCCCCTGAAACAGCGTATCACTATCCACTATATCAAAAGCTATATTTCCTCCGTATAGACCGATATATCCGCCTGTCCCTAAACCTCTCGCACTATCCAGCATAGTCGTACCGCCATATACGTAAGAGTTGACATAAAGATTATCGTTTATCCCTTCTATATTCAAATCACCGTTGATATATAAATATCCGTAACCTTTCAAAGCGTTATCGCCTCTTAACGCTCCGCCGTTAAAGTCCAAACTTCCATAACTTCCAAGATCAATTGTGCCATCGTTAAATACGCCTCCTCTCACATACATATATCCGTTGTTTATATTGACAGAACCATTATTGTTCAAATCGCCATACACGTCTTGGTAGCGTGAATTGAGGTCAAACATGGCTCTATCAGCGACATTTAACCCATTTGTATAACCGAATGCATGATCGTCAATAGCGACAATATGCGTATTCTCTTTTAAAAAAGTAGAACCCGTATAATCCGAACGATAGTTGTTCATATAGACGGTTTTTGCTCCTTCAAATGTAAAATTACCATCGCCTGTCAAAAATAGATTTAGTGTGTTATTGTTTGCTGCAGAGCTGTCAAACATGACGTTTGTCAACGATCTGACGCCTTTTATATCAGTGCCTATATATATGCCGTCATTTTTTACAATCGGAATACTTTCAAATATCGCCTCGCCCGTTACTTGCGAGTTTTGCGTGATATTTCTCACTGCTTGGTTGAATTCGGAGATATTGATAAGACTCAAACTGTCTCCAACTCCGTTTGTCCCATTTGCGGCATTTATGATTTGATAAGTGTCTGATGACGCGGAGTAATCATATAGATTGGCATTATTGGGGATCTGCGTAATATTTGCTTCTCTTATATCGGCGCTGACGATGATGGAACTCTGGCTTGTGATATTCAATCCGCCAACACGCATTATCGCTTCATCCGACACGGCAAAATTTACTCTGCTCATATCAAGCGTCCCTCCGTCAAATACCAAATTTTTAAGAGTAGAGTTTTGGCTGTTTAAATACGCCAGTGAATTATCGCGCAGCGCAAGCGTATAATCGCCGTTTTGCAGCATATCATAATAGGCATTTGAGAGCAATAACGTACCGTTAAAATTTTGTTGTACAGCAGAATCGGCAAATGAGAAAAAGTTACCGTTATAACGCAGATCTATATCTAAAACACCTCTGTTGATATTGGCGTTTGAGAACGAATAAGAGTTTGATTTGCTTACGGCAAATACCGCTTCATCGCCTATATTCAGATGCGAAACCAAATAACCGTTGTTGTTTAAAAGTAAAATACCCTCGTTGATATTTGTTTCGCCGACATATGACATATAGGCATTGTATATAAGCGTTCCGCTGCCGTTTTTTGTAACGTTAAGGGTACCGCCGCCCGTTTTTATGCTATCTTCGAAGTCCATAACCGCATCGCTTTCGACTATGATGTTAAGCGCGCTGTTTGTATTGCCGTCATTGTTAAAAAATATCGCATTCGAACCGCTTTGATCTTGATTGGACGCGAATTGCATAAAATCGGTGGAATGAAGAGTCAAATCAGCTCCATTATGCAAATATATAGCTCCGCCGTTGGAGTGCGCTCTATTATTGATGAAACTCGTATCTTTTATCGTACCGTTACTGTTTTCTATATAGACAGCTCCGCCGTTAAAAGCTATATTTGATGAAAAATATGAATTGACTATATCGCCTGTAAATTTACCTATCAATACAGCTCCGCCACCAAGACTATAGTCGTATACGGTGTTGCCATCAAAAACGGAATCCGACACGGTGCCTGAAAAAAGATTTGCCGCGACAATAGCTCCGCCATAGTTTTGAGCGCCGTTATCCAAAAAACTTGCATTTGAGATATGTCCTGCGAAATCATTATATACATGCAATGCGCCACCCGCAGTAGAAGCAGTATTGCCTATAAAATGTGAATTATATATATTTCCGCTCAAGTCCCCTTTGATATGAACTGCCCCGCCGAAATCACCATAGCCGTTTTTGAGCGTCATATCGGCAAATCCATGCATGTCCCCAGCGCTCTCTATGATTTTATTTATATTATCGCCGTTAAGTACGCTATTGTTCGCATATATAAAAATATTTTTAATATCGGTAATACTTGTTGAAAACGAATATCCATCGTCTAATAATATAACATCATTGTCGTTTGCATTGGTCGCGGCATACGTAAATGAAAAACTATCAACGCTTATATTGTCAGCATACAAAAAGTATGAAACTTGTAGTATAAAAAATAAAGATACCACTTTATACGTTTTTCCCATACCAATTCCTTGTTGAATATAGAAATCTATAAAATACCGAAACACCCTTAAAAACTAATTTTAAATTATATACAAATAATAGGAATAATTTTTTTAATATTTTTATTTAATTATAAATATATATATTTTATTAAAAAACTTTTGGTATTTGTCTATAAAGAAATGGTTTTAGTTAAATAGTAATCTTACCGTTAAGTAGCTGTTTTATATGTGATAGAGCCAAATCCAAAATCAGTGTCCTGTTTAAGCAAAAACCATTTAAATTTGTGCTATATACTTCAATATGCCGCTTTGGCGGTTGGCAGCTATGGCCAACTCGTTAAATACATGCTGCTTATAGCAATATCCTTTTCAATCCGACGCAGCTTATTTTTCTGCACAACAGATGTGCATATACAAGTCCGCACGAAAAACAAAGCGTATGATATGTGCAAGATACTGCTCAACATGAGAGCTGGCAAAAAGTAAAATTAAACCGCTATAGAGTTTTGTACCACAACAGATATCATTTTTTAGCAACTGCCCAATGTATGAATAAAATATATATCTAGTGTGAATTGCTTTAATGGTCGGAATACAGGCAAATCTTACACTTTGGTACACAAGTCGCGCACCAATAGTATGGAGCACTGCAACTGACTACAATATATAGTTATCGACACAAAGCAATTCGTCTTTAACAACCGCAATCATCCTTTCGATCCCTTTGCCTTTGGTTTTCCTTTTTACCGTTATTTTACCAATCTGCGATGTTTTGCTTACATGAGTGCCGCCGCAGGGAATCACAAAATTGCCGCATTTCCAATCCCATGCGTCTTCAATGCCATTATATTTAAAGGTCTCTATCGGCATATCTGCCCCCGCAATCCGCGCTACTTCGGCATTTATATTTTCCATATCAATATCCGAAAATCTCTCTTGCGAAGCAAAATCAAGCCTCGCAGAATCTATACCGATATTGCATCCTTTTATATACTGAACTATATCGGGCCTATATTTTTTTGCTGCCATTAATGCTAAATGTATGGCGCTGTGATGAATCGTCGTTTTAATCCTGTGTAAAATATTTATCTCAACGATAACTTTATCGCCTATTGAAAATTTAGCTATGTCATTAGGATTTACTTTGTGAATCACGGGCGTATTTATCTGTATAACAGGAAAATCTTCTATAATCAAAGGTTTACCAACGCCTTTCACAGTATCAAAAAACGGTATCCTCTCACCGTTTTGACGATAAACCCCATGTCTCCTATCTGTCCTCCGCCCTCCGGAAACGATACTGTTTTGTCTGTTACGACACCATGCTTTTGCACTGCGATAACTGCTGCTTCACAACTTGCCAAATACATATTTTGGTAGTACAGCTTTTCTGTTGTCATTTGCTATTCTCCTTTGCTAAATATACGCCTACAAGTACAACAAATATACCCGTTATTTCCATCCACGATAATATTTCTGAAAATATAACGAATGAATAGATAGCAGCAATTGCCGGTTGAGTCAGAGTTATAATCGAAGATAGCGAAACATTTACTTTTCCCAAACAAAACGACAGCAGTCCTTGGCCGAAAATTTGTGAAATTAAAGCCAGTCCTATTAGCGGCAACAACTCTTTCATCGTGTATGGAAAATAAAATCCTTCCGTAAACAATATTACCACTGCAAGTACAGCCAAACTTCCAAAAGCGCTGATAGTCATTATCACATCGCTTCCAACGCTATCTCTTAATTTATAAACGCTTATAATGAATCCGGCATAAAAAATAGACGTAAAAAAACTTAATATATCTCCTTTAAAATTATCCATACTTGGCTGAATTTTGCCGAATAATAACACTACAACGCCCAATACAGTTATTATGGCGCCAATAAAAAAGAATTTTGGAATTTTTTCCTTAAATATAAAATAAGCTATTGGAATGACGGTAAAAGGTGTTAAATTTGCTAATAAATTGGCATTGGCAACCGTAGTGTATTGGAACGATATGTTCCACAAAGTCAAATCAAGCGCTAAAAAAGCGCCTGCCAATAAAATATTAAGAAACTCTTTTTTGCTGACTTTTGCTATTTTATTAAATGTAAAAGGCAGTAAAAATGGTAGAGAAAATAAAACTCTGTAAAAAGCTGTATTTATGGGCGGTAGTTCACTCATTTTAACAAAAATACCGCCTGTAGCTAAAAAACATATCGCGAGCAGCATCAGTAAAACGTAGATTGTGTTATTATCTCTTGTTAAATATTCGGATTTTGTCAATTTATTTCCCTTTTTTAGTTAATAATGTCAATGCTTAATTCTGCTTCAGCATCTCTATTTTTAAAACAAATAATTATCTTATCGTCATTTTCTACTAAATAATGTACTGGAAACGATAGTTGATTTTCCAAAATACCGATATTAGTGATTTCTTGTTTGTTGCAAACGATACGTATACTATCCATTGTTGTTAAATTACAATCTCTAAAAAATATATTTATGTTATTGTTAAGCATACAATAACCTGTATATTTTACTTTCAGGTCATTTTTCTCAACCTGTAAGACTGAAGTCACTATAACGCGGACATTACTGTTTATATCTTTTTTGATAATTGCCCTTGGGCTTATTTTGACATCATCACCTATATTGATACAACCATACAAACAAGCAAATCCGCCAATTTCAACGCGATTTCCTATAGCTGGATGTCTTCTTTGTCCATGTTCATTATTTGCGATTTTGCCGGAACCAAGTATCACCTCCTGTAAAATATAACAATCATCTCCTATAATCACAGTTTCGCCGATTACAGTTCCAACTCCGTGATCCAATACAAAGTTTTTACCTATAGTTGCAGCCGGATGGATTTCGATATTTGTTAAAACTTTTGAATACTCGGAAAGTTTTGTCGCTAAATCAATATGATTTTTTAAATAAAAATAATGCGCAACTCTATAAACAAGTACGGCTTTATAAGATAAACTGCAATCCAATATCCTTATCATATCATTTTTATAACTTGGATCTTTTTTAGCATAACTGTATAAATCGCTAAAAGAGGTATCTACTAATTCATTTGTATCTAAACCTTTTATGGAAATGCCAAATAATAAAATAATTTGTTCGATTTTATTATAAATTAGTGCTTTAATGGCAAGCTTATCCATTGTTTGCTTTGCTGCGATTAAATATCTAAATAACTGCGTCCGCTATCAGGAGCAACAGTCACAATAACTTTATCTTTATCCAATTCGGAAGCTTTTTTGAAAGATGCTAAGATATTAGCTCCTGATGATATGCCAACAAAAATCCCTTGTTTTGCAGACAAATACTCTCTTATTTGCTGAACTTCTTCAAAATTAACGTCTATCATTTCGTCAATGATTGAAAAATCCAAAAAGGTCCCTACTTTACCAACGGCAGTAGCTTGAATTTTATGTGGAACATAAACACCGTTTTTTATATCGCACCCTTTTGGCTGAACGCCGATGACTTTTACATTTGCGATATTTTCTTTCAATTTTTTGCCAACCCCCATTATAGTCCCTCCGCTACCAATTGATGATATAAAATAATCCACCTTGCTCTGCATGGAATTTATAATCTCTTGGCCTGTCCCACAATAATGCGCTTTGGGATTGGATAAATTTGCAAATTGATTTAAACAAATATATTCAGGATGCTCATTTTGTAATTCAATAGCTTTTTGGATATGACAATCATTACCCTTTTTATGATCAGCCAAGACTATTTGTGCATCATAGGCTTTTAAGGTTTTCATTTTTTCTTTACTAAAGTGATCCGGAATGGTTAATACAATTTTATATCCTTTTATGGCGGCTCCTATAGCTAAGCCCAATCCTGTATTACCGCCCGTAGGCTCTATAAGTGTATCTCCTTTCTTAATTAGACCGCTATTTTCCGCATCCTCTATCATCTTCAATCCAACTCTTGATTTAATACTTCCTCGGATGTTAAACTCTTCCATTTTTAAAAATACTTGCGCGCTGTTTTTGCTTAAGCAATTATCAATTTTGACCAATGGCGTATTCCCTACAATGTTTATAACTGATTTATTAGACATATTTTATTACCTTACATTATATAAAATTTAAAAAAGTATTTTATTGAAAATATGATTAGATAACAGTTAGACACCAATTTTATATGTCAAATCAAAAATAATGTTAATAAAGTAAGTCAAGATTTATATAAAAATTATAAATTTATCTATTGTGAAGAATTATATGAAAAATATCTCAATATCAAATCAGCCCATATGAGATAAAACAGAGCGCAAAATATCACCGTCTTCGCTGAGCGAAAACCATTTAAATTGCGCTCCGTGCTGCAATACGCCGCTTAATATATCGCCGCTTTGGCGGTATTTCAAGTCAAGTTCGGCTATATCAAATCCGCTTACAGTATTGGCAAATTCGTTAAGTCTGGCACTGTTTGGCTGATTGGTATATAAATAGCAGTACCCTTTTAACCCAACGCGGCTCACTCTTCCACGCAATTGATGTAATGTAGCCAGTCCCAACCGTTCCGCGCCTACTATAACGATAACAGATAGTTTCGGCAGTGAAATACCAACTTCAACGACTGTAGTCGCAAGCAAAATAGAACCGTCTTTAGCAAACTCCTCCAAAACCTTTTCTTTATCTTTGTCTTTGCCGTGTGTAACAAAAACCCCGTCGTATCGTTTCTCCCAAAACGATCTTCCCTCGTCTATAGACTGATACGATAAAAGTTCGCTCTCTTCCACAAGCGGATATATAATGGCAACTTGCCTGCCCTCTTTTATCTCGCTTTCTATGTGTGAGAGCATACGTCCAAAACCCTTTTTATCTATGATGTAAGTATCTATATCTTTCTTAAAAGGCATCTCTTTGATAAATGAGTAATTCACTAAAGACGAGTGTATAAGGCTCATTGTACGCGGAATCGGCGTAGCGCTGAACTGCAAAAAGTGCGGATGGGTTTTACCCTCGCTTACCATTTTATGTATAGCGTCTCTTTGCGCCGTACCAAAACGGTGCTGCTCATCTATCATCACCAAATCGCATTTCGGAAGTTCACGATATAAAAGCACATGCGTTCCGATGATAAAATCAGCCTCATCAAGACATATGTTTTTTTCGCCGCTCTCAACTAAAACTACTCTTACAGACGGCGACAAAAGTCTTTTGGCTTCATTATATATTTGCATACTCAAAATAGTTGTCGGTGCCATTAAAATGGTCTTTTTAGGATACGCCATCATTACAGCTGCGAACATCACAACCGTTTTACCACTGCCAACATCGCCCATAATAACGCGCTTAGCAGCGATTTTGCTCGCTAAATCACTCTTTATATCCGCTATCGCATTTTTTTGATCGTTTGTAAGCGAAAAAGGCAAGCTTATGACAAATTCTTTCTCATCCGAAACAAGTGCGCTTGAGGCTTTAAAATGTTGCTTTTTGGAATTGAGCGTTTTTAAAAAGAGGTATATTTCGGCAAACTTCAGAGCATTCATAGCTTTTTGAAGACTTGCGGCGTAGTTTTGGCGGGCTGTTGGATTGTGTAAAGATATAAGCTTTTTAGCTATTGGTATCGGCAATCCCTCTTCAATCAAACTCTCCTCTTTTAGATATTCATTTATAAGAAGGTGCATAGTTTTTTGGGGGAGTTCTGTTTTGTATACGCTGAAAATACCTCCGACTTGAGATAAAATTTTCGGTTGCACAAGCTGTAATTTGCCAAAATTTTTCTGTGCCAGAACGTGTACAAAAAATTTGCTTCCGACTTTAAATGCAAGGTAGTGAAAACTTTTAGGATTAAAAACAATCAGTTCTACCTCAAGACCCCATGCCGTAACGGCTGCTTTTAAAAACTTGGGCGTTTTATGAAGAGTTTTAATGCTAATCTCCACAACATTCAACTCGCCAAGTTTCGGATAAGTTGACGGAGTCAAGTCATCATATTTTACAGGCGCAAAGAGCGAAAGTCCTATAATAGAGTTTATGCCTAATTTTTCAAAATAGCGACTATGCTGCGGAGTCATTAGTAACGATTGAAAATATGAGTTCATTTATCTCTTGATGGTTTTTGATAAATTCATTCAACTCATCTATATTCAACTCTTCTATCTTTTTCAATTGTTCTTTTGAGTAGCCAAGCTTAAATCCGCAGTAGTACTCATAAAACGAACGCGACAATCTTTGTGAAAGCGTTTCAACCCTTAATGGTTCGGAGCCGAGCAAAAACCTCTTCGCTTGCTCCAGCTCTTCTTTCGTTACACCTTTATCGGTAAACTCTTTTATAATCTTTTTCACAATATCGCGCGCTTCGTTTAAAGTTTGCGTTTTTGTTTGCAAATATCCCATAAAAGAGCTTGATGTTTTTTCAAAATTTACCCTTGAGTACGCCGAATAAGCAAGCCCTTGTTTTACTCTTATCTCTTCCATTAAACGGCTTCCAAAACCGCTTTCGCCCAGTATAAATGAGGCAACTTTGGCTTTATGTGCATCTTTATCGCCAAGTTTCATATAAAACGGCGCGCCGAAATATATATACGCCTGCTCGCTTTTTTTTATTTGCACATCGTATGTTTTTACAGTAGCAACATCATAAAAACCAAGCTCTCTTTTTACGCCTTTGGGCAATGACGAAAGAGCGTCTTTTAAAAGTATCTTAACCTCATCTGCGCCTATATCCCCGCCAATAACGACAATAAGATTTGATAAATCAAGGTGATTTTTGACAAACTTTTCAACAGACGCCCGATCTATCTTTTTTAAACTCTCTTTTGTGCCTAAATTCGCACTTCCAAGCGGTGTTTTCGCATACATCAACTCTTTTAACCTAAGCGAGGCTATATAATCAAAATCGCTCTCTTTATTTAAAATTTCTCCAAGCGTTTGCATATTGACTTTTTTGTGCGCCTCTTTTGAAAAGTTAGGATTTAACAGCAGTGACTTTGTCATATTTATTCCAAAAGTGAACTCCTCTTTCAGCGATGACAACTCAAACACTATAGTCTCTTTTCCTGCACTTACGCCGAAATTTATAGCTCTGTTTTCCAACTCTTCAGCAAAATCAGCCGCTTTTATTTTAGCCGTACCCTCATTCAGCATAGCTGCGCTAAAACGTGAAAGTCCGTCCATACCGTTATCTTCTATACTTCCGGATGCCAAAAAGACAAGCTGCATAGATACTATCGGCAAACTTCTGTCTTCTTCAAATATCACAGGCACAGAGACACTATTTATCTCAATATTTATCACATCTTTACTCATTAAAACTCCTTGCGTCAATAAAATCGCCAAAAAAACTTTTTTTATCATTTGTAAAATTCCAAAATATTATATGCCGTATCTCTCTTAGCGGGAATCTCACCTATATCACGTATAAGCCGTATCATCTCGTCTTGACTCATACGGTGCGCCATACCTGCTGCCGCAACGACATTCTCTTCCATCATCGTACTGCCTAAATCATTTGCCCCAAACATCAACGCCAATTGTCCTATATGGCTTCCTTGTGTTACCCATGAACTTTGGATATTTTTAAAATTATCCAAAAACAGCCGCGACAGAGCTAACAGTTTCAAATATCTGTTTGACGACTGCTTTTTGATTTCGGGAATTTCAGCTTTAAGCGCGGTATTTTGGCTTTGAAAACTCCATAAAATAAACGCTCTAAATCCACCAGTCCTATCTTGTAAGCTTCTTATACGCTCCCAATGCTCTATGATATCTTCGTCTTTTTCAACTGTACCGAACATCATAGTCGCAGTAGACTTCATGCCTGTATCGTGAGCTGTCTCATGCACCTCTATCCATCTATCGGCGTCAAGTTTTTTGGGCGCTATAATATCTCTGACACTATCGCTTAAAATCTCCGCACCGGCACCGGGAATAGAGTACAACCCTTTATTTTGCAAACGTTGTAAAACCTCTTTGATACTTATCTTTGAGATTTTGGCTATATAATCAATCTCTATAGCCGAAAAACCGTGAATAGTTATGTTTGGATAGTGTTTTGCTATCCACTCTACCAACTCTTCATACCATTCTATCTTCAAACTAGGATGTACTCCGCCTTGAAACAGCACTTGAGTGCCGCCTATAGCTATAAGCTCCTCAATTTTTTTGCCTATCTCTTCAAAGCTTAAAATATACGCGCTCTCATCTTTTTTATGACGGTAAAAGGCGCAAAATTTACAATTTACCCAACAGACATTTGTATAATTGATATTTCTATCTACAACAAAAGTAGTAATCTTATCCGGATGCAATTCACGTTTCCTCTCAAATGCAAGTTTTCCAAGCTTACTAAGTGGAAGTTTCAGCAGCTCCAGCGCCTCTTTTTTGTTTATCCTTCTCATTCTCTTATCCATTTACGTAAAAGCGTGATTATACTCTATTTGGTTTTAAAAACGGTATAATATTTTTTTTAAAATTAAGGAGAGTTTGTGCGTTACATGCGTTATCTATTCGGCGCCATCATTTTTATAACGGCTATTTTATTGATAGAGTTTCTTTTACGATGGTTTTATGGGATTTTACATTAACTAATGAAAAAGCGGATTATGCTAATCGGCGCTGTTATTATAGCGGCAGTTATATTTATCAAAACAGATACACAAATAGAAATTTCGCAAGATAGCGTAATACTCGCATTTGGCGATAGCTTGACAGAAGGATTCGGCGCGAAAGATAGCGAGAGTTACCCTGTAAAACTTGGCGAAATATTAAATATGCGTATTATCAATGCCGGCATAAGCGGTGAAGATAGCAATAAAGGGCTTTTGAGATTAGCATCTTTGCTTGAGAAAATAAAACCGCGCATTGTCATCCTATGTCATGGCGGCAATGATATCTTAAGAAAATATGATTTGAAAAAAACTAAAGAAAATTTATCTGAAATGATAGCCCTTATCAAAAATAAAAATGCGGATATAATATTTGTCGGCGTACCGAACCTTAACGGCTTTTTTATATCAACAGATGAGATTTATAATGAATTGGCAGATGAGTACGACCTTATTTACGACAGTGACACTTTGGCGCAAATCATCAAATCCCCCACGTTAAAATCCGATCAAATCCATCCAAATGCCGCAGGATACGACCTGTTGGCACAAAATTTGGCTAAACTTTTCAATGACCGCTTTAAAATAATAAACAGATAAAATTGAAAAAAATATCTGCCTTTTAAAAAATAGTACATTTTTGTAGATTTTCGCCGACTATATTATTCATAAGTTTAGAATAAGAGTGTAAATGATTTTTATAATTATGATTTGAACCGGTTTGAATGGCGTTTTACATACAAAATATCTGCAAAATCGGCGATAGCGACAACTGCTCCTGTGTTACTCTTGAAAACTTATCTAAGTTTGCACTTTCAAAAAGCAGTAATTTCAAACTCATAAATAAAATGCATTCTAACGTGGGCTGCCGAATTTTTATCTGTATATATTACTTATGTCCCTTATATTGTATTATGTATCAAAATTCTTTTACTTATTTCATAAAAAAGCGAATGATTTGGATTGTTAAGAGGAGTTCATCAGTATCGCTTAGCAGGCAAAGTTTAATGTCAGTGGTTTTATCGATTTATTTCATACGACAATCTCATAAGCAATAACATCGGCTATTTTTAGTTTTCAAGCGGTTAATATAATGCTGTGATTTAACGCTCATATCATACTTATCAATATTTTATAAATTTTCTCAATACTGTGAAATTACGTCTCAAAAACTAATTTACGGCAAATTTTAATGGTTTAAGAGCAGTTTTTAGATTGACTGAATTTAGAGCGATTGCGACGGTAAAATTTTTGTATTGAAAATTAGAAAAATACTCCCCGTAAAAGGGGAGATTTAAATTAGAGACTGTTTGCTTTTTTATACGCGATAATTGAGGCGTAAGCTTCATCTTTAAGACGAAGTTTCTCTTTTTTAAGAGTTTCGAGCTCAAACGAATCCATATGTTCTCTACCCTCCTCAACATCTAAGATTTTTTGGTCTAAGTCATTGTGCTTTTCAAAAATCTTAGCAAAATGTGCGTCTTCTTGTTTTAGTTTTGTAATAACATCACGATATTCGTGTAACATTGGCAATTCTCCTTATAAAAATTTTTCTATTTTAACGATTTTGTTATTAAAATCTTATGAACGATAATCAGCATTGATATTTACGTATTCGTGCCCCAAATCACATCCGTATGCCGTATAACTTTTATCGCCCATACCCAAATCGCAGCAGATTTTGTAACTCTCCTGCTTCATAACGCGATTTGCCGCACTCTCAATCTCAGCGCTCATCTCTTTTTGAAGAGGCGAATAAACAAGCACATCATCATATTTTATATATAATTTCTCTTCATCACAAACAATGCCGCAAGCTCCTATTGTTGAAGCTATACGCCCCCAATTTGGGTCTTCCCCGAAAATCGCTGTTTTTACCAAAAGCGAATTGCTTAAAGCTTTCGCGGCGATTTTGGCATCTTCCGAAGTAACAGCATTTTTTACTTCAAATGCAACGGTTTTTGTGCTGCCTTCGCCGTCTTTTAGGATTAGAAGTGCCAACTCTCTTGTCAAAAATCTTAAAGCTTCTCTAAAAGCCTCTCTATTCCAAACACCGCTTTTACCTGAACTAATGAGCATCACGGTATCATTTGTAGAAGTGTCACCATCTACGCTGATGGCATTAAAACTCTCATTCGCAGCTTCATTTAAAAGCGATATTATCTCGCCTTGCGGTACTTTAGCGTCTGTAGTTATGAAACAGAGCATTGTGGCAAGAGCCGGACATATCATACCTGCACCTTTGGCTATCGCGGCTATATGAAAACTATCGCCGCTGCCCACATCAACTTTCAAACAAATCTCTTTTTTAAATCTATCTGTAGTCATGATAGCTTGCGCTGCCGCATCGGAATTTTTACCGTTAAAATCAAAAAGCTCAAAAGCTTTTGTTATTTTTGTCTTATTTAATCTGCTTCCGATAACGCCCGTAGAACTCATAACAGGATTTAGCACGTTAAGAGTTATTGGTAGTGACGAGAAAATTTCATCTATATCGTTTATTCCGGCTATACCCGTCATAGCATTAGCATTTTTAGAATTTATCAAAACAAAATTGGTCAAAAATGTTTCACCATACCGTTTGAAATGTTTTATAGGCGCAGCCTGAAATTTATTTGAAGTAAACAGTGCTCCGACCAAAGCGGGCTCATCTGTTCTTATAAAAGCCACATCATTTTTGCCTTCAGGTTTTAATCCGACACCCACGCCGCCACTAAAAAAACCTTCTACATTATTAAGTCCGCCTTTTATGGGAATAATATCAAACATATTTTAACTCCTCCGGTTTTGTCTTGCGTCTAATGAGTCTTTTAAGATTTATAATGCTCTCGTTTGTGCCGACAATTAAAAGTTTCGCATTTATACCGATAATCGTATCGCCGCGCGGCATCGGCAAAAATTTACCATTTAAATCACTAATACCGACAACGCTTACATTTGTTATTTCTCTTAAATGCGTTTCACGCAGTTTTTTAAAGATTATCCATGAAAATTCAGGTATCTCTACCTCTTCTATATTAACAGGGGGATCTTTTTTGGAGAGTAGATTTTCCATCATATTTTGCATATCAGGATGTAAACTTACCGCGCTTAATCGCTGCGCCACGAGTTTTGACGGCGATACAACAGAGTCCGCTCCAAGTTTTTTTAACTTTTCGGCTTCATTGTCATTGCTCGCGTGCGCCATAATAAAAAAAGCCTTTTTAAGCCCTAACTCTTTTTCATAAAGCCTTGTCATAACAACTTGCGCAATATTGTCAGCTATATTTTCGCTTAGAGTTATCAAGCCTCTGGCTGAAGATAGGGACGATTTGAGAGTGGACAATTCCGTATGCGGTTCACCTTCAACATAATACGGGTATTGATTTTGTTTGGCTATCCGCTCAATATCAGGCGAATTATCCACAACAACAAAAGGTATATGGTTTTGTCGAAACTGCTTAGCCAGCTCTATTGTAAAATTATTGTGATGGCAGATAACAAAGTGATTTTTAAGCCTTGCGATTTTTTGAAGCATTCTACGCTCCTTGATAAGTTTTGTGAGTACGCCTTTGTTTATCATATCAATCAAAACGCCGATTGAAAATGAAAATACGGCAAATCCCAATACAATTAATCCAATAGTAAAAAAGCGTCCCGCTGTGGAGATTTTACTTATCTCTCCGAATCCTACAGTAGTAAATGTAGAGCCGGATTGATATATAGCGTCCATGAGAGTAAAATCATCTATCACTATATATCCGACAGTACCTACCATCATAATTGCGACAAGCAGTATTAACGGCAGTCTAAGCGGTTTTAACTGTTCATAAATTTGATTTTCTATTTTAATTTTTGGGGCGGTCTTACGCCACCCTCGGGGTGATTTACTCTTTTTATTAAAAAAGTTCATAATTCACTCCCTGCGGGATAAAATCAGCCGTTTTTCTTCATAGTTCTGAGTGTTGAAGCTGCAACTCTAATCTTTTGTGTAGTTCCGTCCTCAAGAGTAACTCTTACGGTACGAAGATTTGGTAAAAAACGTCTTTTTGTTTTATTGTTGGCGTGGCTAACATTGTTTCCGACAAGCGGTCCTTTTCCTGTAAGCGCGCATTTTCTTGACATAGTAAATCCTTTAAATAGATTTTAATTTAGCAAAACGGTAAAAATACCAAGCAAAGGTGTGATTATAGCACAAATAGTTGATAAAATCATTAAAATCAAACCTTTTTATCTAAAGAGAAAATCTATTTATACTCGCGCAATGCAAACTTCCATATTGGCGGATAAAAACACTCGCGTCAACACCAACTATTTCATGATTTGGCAAAACCGATTTTAAAAGTTTTTGCACTTTTGAGTTATTTTCGGTATTTCCACTATATGCAGGCACCAAAACAGCGCCGTTTACAAAGACAAAATTGGCATAAGTAGCGGGCAATCTTTTACCTTCATAAAACACGGCATTCGGCAGCGGCAGCGGCAATAAATTAAATCCTGTACTTTTTAACTGCATCTGCATCTTTTTTAACTCATCAAAATGCTCATCTTCCTTATCTTCACATACTGTGTACGCTATCGTATCTTTTGTGATAAAGCGGGCAAGAGTATCCACATGAGAGTCCGTATCATCACCTCTTAAAAAACCATGCTCAAGCCAAATTATCCGTTTTAATCCGAATAATTCTTTTAGTTTGATATCTATCTCGTACTTATTTAGATTGGGATTTCTATTCTCTTCCAAAAGACACTTTGAAGTCGTCAAAAGTATACCTTCGCCGTTACTGTCTATGCTGCCGCCCTCGAGCACAAACGGCACATTTACAAGCCTGCTTTTCATATAACCGTTATTATAAAGTTTTTGATTGACCATATTATCAAGCACGGATTCAAACTTCCCTCCCCATGCATTAAATGTAAAATCATACGAGATAATCTCATCCTTATCTTCAATATCAATCGCGCCGAAATCCCTTATCCATGTATCATTTGTAGGCAATTCTATAAGTGTTATATTGTCAATATTTGCAAGCAGTTTTTCAGCGTCTGTTTTATTGGCGCATAAAATAACGCAATGCTGGTATAAAGAAGCCGTTTTGATAAATTCGCGATAAGCAAAAAGTATCTCGTCAAGATATGGCAGCCAATCGCTGTTTTTGTGCGGCAAGACAAGTAAAAGCGAGCTTTGCTGTTCCCATTCGGCAAATAATCGTTTCATGTTTCTCTCTTTTTTTGCGCGCTATTATAACCAAAATAACCGCCATCTGTGTATAAGCTAACTTTTGTTACAATGGTTGTTATTTTTTTGACAAAAGGTCTTAGTATGTTGGTAGCTCCCAGTATTTTATCGGCTGATTTTGGTAAATTACAGAGTGAAATCAAAGCTATTTGCGACGCCGGATGTGATTTTGTGCATGTAGATGTTATGGACGGACACTTTGTGCCGAATCTCACGATAGGACCTGTCGTCGTCAGCGCGGCGGTGAAAGTCTCTTCGAAACCTTTGGATATTCACCTAATGGTGCAAAACAATACATTTTTTACAGAGCTTTTTGCTCCTTTAAAACCAAAATATCTCTCATTTCATATTGAAGAAGAAAAACACCCGCACCGCCTTATACAAAAGATAAAAAGCTTCGGCATCAGTCCCGCCATAGTTTTAAATCCGCATACTCCGCCTAAAAGCATAGAATACATCTTGGAAGAACTTGATATGGTACTTTTAATGAGTGTTAATCCCGGGTTTGGCGGGCAAAGTTTTATACCTTCAACGCTTAAAAAAATTGATATTTTGCGAAAAATGATAGATGATGCCGGATTAAAAACTTTGATAGAAGTAGACGGTGGTATAAACGATAAAAACATACATTCGTTAAAAAGCGCCGGTGCCGATATAATTGTAGCCGGTAATTATATTTTCAGTTCGCCTTCATATAAAAACGCCATAGACTCTTTAAGGATATAGATGAGGGTTAAAATCTGCGGTATTACCAATTATGAAGACGCTATGTTATGCGTCCAATACGGCGCAGATGCTATCGGTTTTATATTTTACCCAAAATCTCCACGTTTCATCAGCGTAAATGACGCTAAAAATATAAGTGTAAAAATCCCACCGTTCATAACAAAGACAGGTGTTTTTGTAAATGCCAGTGCACATATTATTAATGCCATATGTAAAGAGGCCAAACTTGATTTGGCGCAAATACATTTTGACGCAGATGATAATTTACTCTCAAAACTCGAAGTACCGTTCATCAGAGTAGTAAGGGCGAAAGAGAGAGCTGATGTGCATAAATTCGCCTCAACTTGCCGTCTGATAGACGCATTTACGCAAAATTACGGTGGTGAAGGTAAAAGTATTGATTTGTCGTGGTTTGACGGAGTGGATTGTTCTAAAATCATTTTAGCCGGCGGGCTTAATGCCAAGACTGCTAAAACGATAAAAAAAATCGGTTTTTATGGCGTTGATGTAACAAGCGGCGTAGAGGCTGATTTTGGTAAAAAAGACGCGCAAAAAGTAGCTGATTTTATAAAAAGTGCGAAATATTGAAAAACTTTGAAAAAATTATAGATAAATTGGCATGTGGCGATATGTCACGAAACCATTTTTTTAAAATACTAAACAGTTGCGATTATATTGACAATACCGAAATAAACGATATTGAGAGTCTTAATTGTCTTGGACTTGACGTGGATCTTAAAAAAGATTTGATAACGCTCAATACAAGGCGGCGTTTTTGGCAGGAACAACGTTTTTGTATCATAGATATAGAGGTAAACGGCGGCTCTCTTTCGGATTCTCATATCATAGAGATAGGTGCTGTAATGCTCAAAAACAATGAAGTTATGGAAGAGTTCCACTCTCTTATTTATGCACCGGTATTGAATGAGATGATAGTAAATCTCACAGGTATCACTGAAGAGATGTTAAAAGATGCACCGAGTGAAGCCCAAACGCTGGAAAAGTTTCGCCTTTTTTTAGGAAACAGCGTATTTGTCGCACATAATGTGGAGTTTGATTATATGTTTTTATCGCATGCATATAGGCGTCACGGATTTCCACCGCTTTTAAACAGAAAACTTTGTACAATAAAATTTGCCATGAGGACTATTAAAGCGGAACGATACGGCCTTCAAGCAATGCGCGAGATACTGGGACTGGATCATAATATACCGCACCGCGCGTTATGGGATGCAAGAAGCGCTGCGGAAGTGTTTAAAACTGCCTGTCAAAATCTCCCTTCAGAGATTAAGAGTACGGAGGATTTGATACGATTTACAAAAAATAGTCCTGCAAAAGCTGCGCTTATAAAACAACCACGTTTGAATTTTGATGAATAAAGATGAAATTTGCCGTTTTGATTGCCATATTTTGCGTTTCACTTTTCGCAGATAAATTATGCGATATAGAGTTTAACAACGGCGTCAAACTTCTGTCCGTACCGCTCGCCGACACAATCGAACAACACAAAAAAGGGCTCTCAAACAGAAATGATATTGGAAATGGTATGCTTTTTAGTTGGCATACGTCAAAAAATGCCTGTTTTTGGATGAAAAATACAAAAGAGGCTTTAAATGTGGGATTTTTTGATAAGAATAGAAAACTTTTTCAAATAGAAACTATGCAGCCTCTATCACTTGAATCGCACTGCTCGGATAAAGAGACTCTTTTTGCATTGGAGTTAAAAGAGGGCGGTTTTGATGAGAATAACTTAAGTATTAATGTTAAAATCGCTAAGATAGAGTGTCGATAAAGTTTTATAAAAACTTTTTTATTTTATTCCATTGAATGTAAAAATCCTCGCTCTTTCGCTGCGCGCAGTTAGCCGGACTTGTAGAGGGAAGGTAGATAGGTTTGAAGCCTGTTTTTTTGGCGCATAATTTTTGAAAAAACTCTGTCGCTTTTTTGCCTGTCGTAAAAATCGCTTTAATTTGAGAGTTTTTTAAAATATCTGAAAAACTATTTGCTATGGGGTATTTTATCGTACTGTCAACTGCTCCTGCTATCTCGCAAGAGTATAAAACATCCCAAAGAGCAATACGGTTTTTCAATAAAAATACTTTTTTTGACGTTATATCGTTTGTCGGTTCATCTTGTCGAAGCACTTGCGCCAAAATTTTCCAAAAGATATTTTGAGGATGTCCGTAATAAAACCCGTATTCTCTTGATTTCGGTGAAGGGAAAGTACCTAATATCAAAACTCTTGAATTCTCATCAAATACACATTCGAATGGATGCGTTAAAAGTCTGTTTTCACTGCTCATTATCACGCTTTATATAAAAATTTATGCACAACTCTCGCAAAAAGTTTCATTATTAAAATCTTCCTGTTCTCCTAAGATATATATTGTTATATCGGTTCTATTGCAAATTTGCCATAAACTTTTTATGCAGCTCATTTATATGCTCAACAGCTTTGTGTCCGTCAAAAATATTATCCAGTATAATTTCGCTCTCTTTTGTAAATCTATGCCACACTCTAATATCGTACGTTCTTAAAAGCCAACTAAAAAACCCATTTTATAAGCGGCGCTGTCCACGTCTCTCCATTTTACGCCAAAAGTCCCTTTTGACCATGGAAATATGCCTCTATATACCCAAACGCCATCATTGTTAATGTATAAAAGTATACTTCTTAACATTATAAAATTCAAAATAAAAAAGAGTAATCCTATCACCACTAACGCCACAACTACCCAAAATGCTACACTTAAAGCTTTAACTGCCCATATCTTATCTTGAAAAAAATATAGCAAGAGATAATATATGCCAATCAAAACAGCTATTTTCACCACAAACCAAAAACTAAGCCAAAAATATGCTATCCATGACACTCTGAATTTTTGAACAGACTCATTGTTTTCCTGTTTAGACTCCATACAATCGCCTTTTTAAAAAATTTAGCTATCCTTAAACAATTTTTTCGCTAACTGATCTGCCTTTGAAGATGTTGTGTCTTTTTTCATCGTTTTATATATTCTGTTGATATACTCTTCCAACATCTGCTGGCAATTTATCTCTTTATCGTCTTTTAACGTTTGGTGTTCGTATGAGCCGTCCTCTTTAAGCTTCCAACTCAAGGCATTATCGCTAAGCTGCACTTGCAAAATCTCAAAAAGTTTCTTCTGCAGAGCCTTATCTTCTATCGGCGTCATAAGCTCCAATCTGCGTTCTAAATTTCGCGGCATCCAATCCGCACTTGATATAAAAAGATTTGGATTTGAGTGTTTAAAATAAAAAATACGTGCGTGTTCCAGATATTTGCCGACGATTGATTTGACACTGATATTGTCGCTCACCCCACTAACACCTGGTCTTAAGCAGCAAATCCCGCGAATAATAAGTTCTATTTTGACACCATTGCTTGAGGCGTTATAAAGAGCCTTTATAACATCGGAATCCACCAAGGCATTCATTTTTGCTATGATATGTCCATCGCCTTTCTTTTCCGCTTCATTATTTATCATCGTAATCACGCGGTTTTTTATCTGCATAGGAGACATGGAGAGATTTTCAAGTTTTTTATTTTTCGAAAAACCGGACAAAATGTGAAAAAATGTCGTTGAATCCTTAGCATAATTTTCGCGCGAAGTAAAAAAACTTATATCGGTATATATACGAGCAGTTGAGGCATTGTAATTACCAGTGCCAAAATGCATATAAAATGTTAATCTATCGTCTACTTGACGGATAACTTGTGTAATTTTTGCATGGACTTTAAAGCCTGTAATGCCATAGATTACATGTGCGCCGGCATTCTCCAATGCTTTTGCCCAATGCAGATTATTTTCCTCATCAAATCTCGCTTTTAATTCCACCATAGCAGTCACCTGCTTGCCGTCACTTGCAGCATTTATCAATGCCTGAACTATGGGCGAATTTTTTTCAACTCTATATAGTGTCATACGGATAGAGATAACCTTGGGATCTTTTGAAGCCTCTTGAATAAATGATGTCACCGAATCAAAACTCTCATATGGATGAGCTGTCAAAATATCGCCTTTATCTATCGTTGAAAAGATAGACTCATTTGTATTTAAAGGCGGTAAAATTTTTGGCGTATAGGGAGGAAGAGTTAAGTGCAAAAAATCCTTATTTCCAACTATCTGCCATAGCGCTCCCAAATTTAGCGGGATACTATACTCATAAATATCTTTTTGAAAAATCTGCATATGCGAGTTCAAAAACTCAACTATGTCAGAATCAGCATCTCTTTTAATAGCAAGTCTTACAAATGCCCCTTTTCGGCGTAGTTTCAACCCCTGTTCCATCATCAGCATAAAGTCGTCCGCTTCTTCTTCTTCTATATTCATATCGGCATTTCTTGTGACCACAAAAGGAGCTGAAGCGATAAGCGCGTAACCTGGAAATATATCCTCAACATGCCATTTTACGATAGATTCAATCGGTATATATACATTTCCCTGTGCTTTATAAAATCTGGGCAGTACTCTTGGAATTCTTATCATTCCGTATTTTATTTTGCCGTTTTCAGAGTCTTGCAGTTTAACGGCAAGCGCGAAACTGAGGTTATTTAAATGTGGAAACGGATGAGTCGCATCAACTGCTATAGGCACTATAACAGGAAATATATTTGAGAAGAAAAATTCATCCGCTTTTATCTGTAATTCACGGCTTACCCCGCTATATTTTGAGATAAAAAGATTCTCTTTGGCTAACGCTTGGATTATCTCATTGTAACTCTGCTCGAAGATATCTTTTTCATTTGTTACATATTCTCTTATGGAGCGCAACTGATCGAGCGTTGTTTGTCCGTCATTGCCCGTAGTTACGATACCGGCAGACAAAAGTTGCTTAAGTCCAGCTACTCTTATCATATAAAACTCGTCTAAATTTGTAACATAGATAGCTAAAAATTTAAGCCTTTCAAGAAGTGGAAGCTCTTTTTTGAACGATTCGTTTAAGACACGTGTATTGAAGTGGAGCCACGCCATCTCCCTATTCAGATATATTTCAGGATTATTTAAATCGTTCATATTTTTCTCCTAACAACACTTTTTTAGTAATTTTTTATTATATCAAAATAGAATAAAAAGAGCCCGCATTTAAGACAAACTTTGCGGGAAAAACTATTTTTTTAATATTTTTTTGGTACAATCTTACCTATTTTATAAATATAATAAAAAGACGAGCAATGGATACAATTTTAAGCGCGCTTAATGAATCGCAGCTTGAAGCCGTCAAAAAAATAGATGACCCTATTTTGGTATTGGCAGGCGCCGGAAGCGGCAAAACAAAAACTATCACTTCGCGTTTAGCCTATCTTATAGGTACTGTTGGTATAGACCCGGCAAATACGCTTACACTGACTTTTACCAATAAAGCCGCCAATGAGATGAGAGAAAGAGCATTATCGCTTTTAAGAAGAGCTGATTTGAAAGTTGTATATCCGCCGCTTTTGTGTACTTTTCATAAATTCGGATTGCTTTTTTTAAAGTTTCATATTAACCGTTTAGGGCGCAAAAATAATTTTATTGTCATAGACAGTGACGACAAAAAACGTATTTTAAAAAGTTTTGAGATAGATATACCAGCCTCTGTGGTATCAAATGAGATTTCGCGTTATAAAAACTCATTTTTAACACCCGAACTTGCCAAAGAGCAAGCAGAAGGTAAACAGTATGAGATTATAGCATCACTATATGAGCGATACGAGACATATTTGCTTCAAAATAATCTTGTTGATTTTGATGATTTACTCACGCTTACATATAGGATTTTGGATAACGATAAAGAGTTGTGCGAAGCAACAAGCCGCCGCTATCAATATATAATGGTAGACGAATATCAGGATACTAATGATTTGCAGTACAAACTCTTAAAAAAACTATGCTTCGCGCACTCAAATATATGCGTTGTCGGCGATGATGACCAAAGTATTTATGGTTGGAGAGGCGCGAATATCAAAAACATACTTGAGTTTTCACAAATGTTTGATAATACAACCATCATAAAACTTGAATATAATTACCGTTCTACAGATGAGATTTTACATGCTGCGAACAATCTTATAGAGCATAACCGTTCAAGACTCGGCAAAGTCTTAAAAAGCACAAAAGGTAAAGGTAAAGATGTGCAATTTATGGAATCCGCCGATGAGAGTCAAGAAGCATCAGCGGTAGCTACGCGCGTCAAAAAACTCATAGACAGCGGTGTGAATCCAAAAGAGATAGCGATATTGTACCGCATAAATGCTCTTTCGCGCTCTTTGGAAGAAGGATTAAATCGTATGCGCATACCGTTTAAAATGGTAGGAGGCGTGAAGTTTTATGAAAGAGCGGAAATAAAAGATCTGATAAGTTATCTAAGGATAGTCATCAACCCTCACGATGACTTTTCTCTTTTGCGTGTTATCAATCGTCCAAGAAGAGGACTTGGCAAAGTTACGATAGATAAAATCGCTTATTTGGCCAATGATGCAAAGCTCTCAATATACGACTTTATGCGCAAAAATACAGAACTCATAAAAGAGATAACATCTAAAAAATCATATGAGAATTTAATAGAATTTTTAGATGCTATAGAGAGTATTATGAGTATTAACAGCTCTTACGATTTAATTGATGAGCTAGAGAGAGTTTTTGGTATAAGGCGGTATTACAAAGAGCTTCCTGACTCTATAGAGCGCATTTTGAATATAGACGAGTTTTTCGGACTTTTTAGGGATTACATCAAACAAAATCCGGAAGCTACAATAGATCTGTTTTTAAATGAAATCGCTCTTCAAAGTGAACAAGACCAGATAGACGGCGACAGTATAAATATTATGAGTGTTCACGCAAGTAAGGGCTTAGAATTTGAGCATTTGTTCGTCATTGGAATGGAAGAAGGGTTTTTTCCGCTTATCGGAGAATCAAACGATATGGAGGAGGAGCGCAGACTTGGCTATGTCGCTATCACACGGGCGAAAAAAGAGTTGACCTTAAGTTATTCGGCAAGCCGCTTTTATAAAGGTAGAAGAACAGACCTGACAAAGAGTCGTTTTTTAAATGAAGCCGGTATTTGCGGCGGATATTTGATTATAGAAAAGAGTTCGGAATTTAAAAAAGGCGATCTTGTCAAACATAAAATTTTCGGTATAGGCAGAGTAACGGAAATTACCGAAATCAGAAAAGAGTCTAAATTGCGTATAAATTTTGGCGGCGATAAACGCGATATCCTAAGCGCATTTGTGGAAAAAATTTGAGTAAAAATCTAATCTTTACGGCAAATAAGCCTTTTGGTATCTCTTGTAACAAATTTTTATTGCAAATCAAAAAAAAGTATGGCGTAAAAAAGGCAGGCTATTCGGGAACGCTTGATGTAAATGCAAATGGCGTTTTGATAATAGCTTTCGGACAATACACAAAACTGTTCCGTTTTTTGAAAAAAACACCAAAAAAATATACCGCTGTGCTTTGGCTCGGCGCAAAAAGCGATACATTAGATGCCGAACTCATTGAAAGTATACAAGAGTTAGAACCGTTTGATTTAAATCATTTGCGGCAAATGGCATCAAAACTGATGGGAACCATCAAATACACTCCACCGAAATTCAGCGCAAAGCGAGTTAATGGCAAAAGAGCATATGATTTGGCAAGAGCAGGCAAAGAGTTTGAGTTAAAAGAGATAACAACAGAAGTTTTTGCATTGGAAATAAAAAACTACGAACATCCGTTCGTAACATTTGAAGCTCAGGTAAGCGAAGGAGGATATATCCGCTCTTTAAGCGCAATGTTAGCCGCATCGCTTGGAGTCGACGGGTGTTTAAAATCATTGCAAAGAGAGAGTGAAGGAGAGTTTAAATACGAAAACGAAAAACCACTTTTGGTGACGGATTTTTTAGATTTGGAAGAGAATACTTACGAAGGAGATAAAGAGGATCTGCTTTTAGGCAGAGTTTTGCAAAAAGAGCGATTTAAAAAGAGCGATTTCGGAGAGTACTTTACGATAACCGATAACTTTTTATCTGTTATCAAAATAGATCAAAACGGCGTAGATTATATTTTAAATAAGATAGAGATATGATAAAGTCATATGCAAAAATTAATATTTTTCTAAAAATAACAGGTACGAGAGGTAATTATCATGAGATAATTTCTCGTTTTATAAGGATAATCGATTTTTATGATGAGATGGAGTTTTTGCCTAAATCGCTTAATGTAAAAGGCTTTGAGTTGAAAGGTAAATTTAATTGCGAACTTGAAAAAAATACTATCTACAAAGCTTATGAATTTTTGCGGAGTGTAGCTGACATAAAAAAAATAGACGATTTTTTTGCTCAATATTTTTTAAGCGTCAAAAAAAATATCCCTTTTGGTGGCGGTTTAGGTGGCGGCAGCTCAAACGCGGCAGCGTTTTTACTCTATATCAATAGAGCGCTTGAACTTGGTCTTTCATTGGAAGAACTCTGCAATATCGGAAGTAAAATAGGTTCTGATGTAAACTTTTTTTTATATGAGTGCGAAGCGGCAAATGTAAGCGGCACAGGTGAAATCATAGAACCCCTGCAAGACGACGTACCTAACATTGAGCTTGTATTTGACGATACAGCGTGTAACACGGCTTCTGTTTATGGTAAATTTCGAGAATCGCAACAGAGCAACGTAAATAAACCGGTGATAAAAAAACTGACCTCTTTAAGCTCTAAAGAGATATTGAAAAAATTTGACAATATAACTTTAAACGACCTTTTAAGAAGCGTTTTGATATGCTATCCGTCTTTAAAAACGAAAGCTGACGCGGGATTATTTTTAAGCGGCAGTGGAAGTACATTTTTTAAGGTGAACTAATGGGCATAACGATAGCGCGCAACAAAAAAGCGCTGCATGATTTTGAAATATTTGAAAGCTATGAAGCCGGACTTGAGTTAAAAGGCAGCGAAGTTAAAGCTATACGGCTTGGACGTGTGAATTTGAAAGATTCATTTGTCAAAATCATTAAAGGCGAAGTGTTTTTGATAGGCGCTCATATTTCACATATGAATACGGCAAATCCGTTTTTTAGACCTGATGAACGGCGCGATAGAAAGCTTTTATTGCACAAAAAACAGATAGATAAGCTTTTTGGCAAAGTAATGAAAGAGGGAATGACTATTGTGGCTCTAAGTCTTTATTTAAATGATAAAAATCGCATAAAAGCGCAAATCGCTTTAGCTAAAGGCAAAAAAGAGCACGATAAAAGAGAGAGTTTGAAACGCAAAGAGGCAGATAGAGAGGCAAAAGCGGCAATGAAACGAGTGTAAATTTTCACTTGATATTCGCTTTGCCATGTCAATTATCATACTAGTTCTTCAAAACCAATATAAGTCAAAAGATTTACAAAAAAGTTGCGTTCATAAAGATGTTTTTATATGTGTCAATTTTAAAATAAAATAAAACGACTAAAATGTGTTTTGACGATTGACATAAAAAAGCAATCTGCTTGCGTAATCAATATAATGGTCTTGGTTACAGTATATTTTTTAAGCAAATTATTGACAAGTATAAGAAAATTCTATAAACTTAAAATATATTTTTAATAATATCACTGATTATCATCTACTTATAGTTTGTAAACTTAAGCAAATAAATTATTTACAATTCTTTATATATTATCTCACTCTCTATCTAATTTTACACATAAAAACATGGAGAACCAGACATATAACTTAAATTTCATCAATAATAATTTTTAATAGCTATTTTTTAGTAAATTTTATAAAAAGAGATGTGACTACCAAAGTCTTCCTATTTTGGAAAAATGAAAAACGTACTATTAGTATTACAACATAGATGTTAAGCTAAGTCTTGCTTGAGAATGGCCAAATTATCCTGCAAAATATTTTTAGAGAAACTTATTTTGATAATTTCTTACTGTTAATTTTTTGAAATCTATCAATATTTCTATAAGTTTTTAACATATACAAAGTCTGCAATAAACTTAAATAAATTCAAACATTACATTTTTTTCATTTCTAATTTTGCAGATTTAACAACATGTATATTTATGTTAGGCAGTACTACTATAAAGATAAATTTTGTCCTTATTTAATCCAAACTCATTGCCGACTTGAGTTATAAGTCTTTACAGAGGAGTTCTCTATAAAGACTTCATAAAATCACTCTTTGTGCCATCCGCCGCCAAGCGCTTTAAAGAGCGATACTCCGCTGCTTAAAAGCGATTGGTGTGTCTGTACTCTTGCCAACTTCGCACTCAAAAGCGAACGTTCTGCGTCAAGCACGGACAAAAAGTCCACATTTCCGGCTTCATACTCATATTGCACCAGCTCCAATGTTCTGGCGATAGCCGCCTCATAATCAAGAGCATTTTTGTGATTCAACTCTAAAAGCGCGCGAGAAGAAAGGGCGTTATAAACTTCTCTAAACGCATTTAATACCGTTTTTTCATAATTGACAACATTTATATCTTTTTGTATTTGAGCAACATCAACATTTGCGCTTGTTCTGCCAAAATCGATTAGCGGTGCAGCTAAACTGGCACCTACATTCCAATTTCCGGCACTGCTTCTAAGTAAATCTCCGGCATCCGCACTGCTAAATCCAAACAAACCGGACAAGCTAAGACTTGGAAAGTATGCCGCACGTGCCGTTCCAATTAATTCATTTGAAGAGATGAGTTGCTGAAGGCTCACTTCAACATCGGGACGATTTTCAAGTATGCTTGAAGGTATATCGTTCGGCACAACTATATCGTTCGGCAAAGCTGCAAGCCGAATACTTTTATCGGCAAGCAAATCTTTTACATCGCGTCCCAATAGAATTCCAAGCGCGCTACTTGCGATAGCGATTTGCTGCTCTATATTATTTTTCGTGATTTTCGCCGATGTAAGCAGTGACTGCTGTTGAACCATAGTACTCTCTCTATCCACACCCTCTTCAAAACGTATCCTCGTTAGCTCCAGCGTCTTTTCACGCGTCGCAATCGTATCTTCCGTGATAGCAATCTGTTCTTTCAACGATACAAGCGCAAAATAACTATCTACGACACTACTTGCCAATGAAAGCCTGACAGCGTCCGCACTCGCCTCAGAACTTAAAAGAACGGCTCTTGCGGCTCTATTTGACGAACTGACTCTGCCCCATAGATCTACCTCGTAATTTAAAATAGCGCTCAAAGAGAAATCATTAAATATTGAACCTCTGCCGCCGGAAGCGTAAGTCTCTCTGCTTGTACCTGTTCTCGATGCTCCGCCTTGTGCCGATAAAGATGGGTATAAATCAGCCTCTTTTATAGCCAATGACGCTCTTGATAAAGAGATATTTAAAAGTGCAATTTCAATATCTTTGTTATTTTTTAAAGCCTCGTCTACAAGGGCATTTAACTCTTCATCATTATATTCTTTCCACCACTCTTGATTGATGGTTGAATTTTTTTCGGTTACATTAAATCCAAGCGCTTGTATATCCGCGCTCTCTACACTCTTTATATCAAGCTTCGGAGTAAGCGAGCAACCGCCAAACACAAGCGCAAAAAGCGCAAAGCAGATAAATTTATTACTCATCATATTCATCCTCTTTTGTCTAATTTTTTCTCAAATCTCTCTTTTCTTGAGAGAAATTTCATATTCAGTTTAGCAAGCCAACTATAAAACAGCGGTACGAAAAATATCGCTATAGTCGTAGAAGCTATCATGCCGCCTATGACACCGGTACCTATCGCGTGACGGCTTGCAGCACCGGCACCTGTACTGATAGCAAGCGGTATAACTCCCAAAGTAAATGCAAGCGAAGTCATAACTATCGGTCTGAAGCGCAGTTTTGCCGCCTCTATAGTTGCATCAAATATGCTCTTGCCTCGCTCTTGTGCAAGCATAGCAAATTCTACTATAAGTATAGCATTTTTCGCCGACAATCCTATAAGTACCAACAGTCCTATTTGAAAATAGATATCGTTGCTTATGTCTCTTAACCATACCGCAAGTATAGAACCGAATACTGCAAACGGTACGGCAGTTACAACGGCAAGCGGCATTAGCCATCTCTCGTATTGAGCAGCGAGAATGAGAAAAATAAATATGATACCGAATATAAAAGCTCTAGCTCCCGTTCCTTGCATCTCTTTTTCCTGATAAGATGAACCTATCCAGCCGATATCATAGCCTTCGGGCAAGATACTTCTGGCTATTTTTTCTATTGTTTCGAGAGAGTCGCCGGAAGTGTATCCCAAAGCAGGTTCTCCTGTGATTTTAGCAGCAGGAAACACATTGTATCTATCCACCGTATCAGGTCCTACAATCTTTTCAAATGTTAAAAGCGAACTTAGCGGTATGAGATTGCCGTTTTTTGAGCGTACAAAGATATTGTTAGCATCTTCCGGCTTTTGTCTATATTGCTGTTCGGCTTGCATATTAACTCTATAAGACCTGCCATAAAGGTCAAAATCATTTACATAAAACGCACCAAATGTTGTTTGTAAAGCTGCAAACGCGTCATTTATAGCAACATCGTAAGCTTTAGCCTTCTCTTTATCTATCTGAACTTTAAACTGCGGATAAGTGTTATCAAATGTAGTTCTAACATTTATCAATTTGCCAGTTTTTACAGCTTCTTCTACAATTTGGTCAGCAAGCATTTTCAGGCTGTTTAGACTACCGCCTGTTTTATCCTGTACATACATCTCAAATCCACCCGACATACTAAGTCCCATTATCGCAGGCGGATTCAGTGTAAAAACAGTGGCTTCAGACATACCCATAAAAAACATACCGTTTAACCTATTAGCTATCGCGAAAGAGCTTTGATTATCATTTTTACGTTCTTTCCAATCTTTCAATACAATAAATGATGCTGCCGAACTTGTTTTTAGCCCTCCCGCCATCATATCATATCCTGAAATCATCGTCACTTGTTTAACCTCGTCCAATGATTTTGTCATAGCATGAAACTTATCCATCACTTCAAGCGTCCTATCCAATGACGATGCCGGAGGCAGTTGTATAACCGCAAGCAACATACCTTTATCTTCGGCAGGAACAAGTTCATTCGGTACGCTATAAAAGAGTTTGACCGTAAGTCCCATCAAAACACCAAAGCATAAAACAGCTATAACGCCATGCCTTAATATCAGTTTCACACCATCTGTGAAAATACCTGTTGACCAATCAAAAAAGTCATTAAATTTTCTAATTATCCAAAATGGTTCGGATTCGTGTTTCGTTAAAAACACAGCGCAAAGCGAAGGTGTAAGCGTAAGCGCAACAATGCCTGAAATAACAACAGATATAACTATCGTGACAGCAAATTGCTGATACATCTGTCCGGTGAAACCACCCATAAATGAAACCGGAATAAACACGGCGCACAATATCAAAACTATGGCTATAACAGGACCAGTCACTTCCTGCATAGCTTGTACAGCAGCATCTTTAACGGATATCTCAGGACGAGTACGCATAATTCTTTCTATATTTTCTATAACGATAATCGCATCATCCACAACAATACCAATAGCAAGCACCAAGCCGAACAGTGTTAAAAGGTTGATAGAAAATCCAAATGCGTACATACCGGCGAATGTGCCGATAATAGACACCGGAACCGCGAGCATCGGAATAATAGTAGCTCTAACGCTGCCTAAAAACATATATATAATTAGCATAACTAGTATAATAGCTTCAATAAATGTTTTTACAACCTCGTCTACAGATATTTTGATAAAATCCGTCGTATCGTACGGAACACTATATTGAAGTCCTTCGGGAAACTCTTTGCTTAACTCTTCAAGCGCGCTATCTACTACCTCAGCAGTCTCAAGAGCGTTTGCACCGGATTGCAAAAATACACCTACGGCTACAGCCTCTTTACCGGCCAATTTAGCCTGCACGTCATAAGACTCTATGCCAAGCTCCACGTTAGCTACATCTTTAAGCCTTAAAGCAGAACCATCGGAATTAGTGAAGAGTATGATATTTTTGAACTCCTCCACATTCGTAAATCGCCCGTCTGTAGTAATGGAGTATGTGAAAGCTTCATTGCCTTTATTCGGCGATTGATTAAATTTACCCGGAGCAAATTGGCTGTTTTGCTCTTTAACAGCAGCCAAAACATCTGTCGGGGAGAGATTATATTTTGCAAGCATATCCGGTTTTACCCAGATACGAATAGAGTAGTTTTGCCTGCTAAATAACGCGGCATCGCCGACTCCAGGAACACGCTTTAAACGATCTATAATATTTATAAGAGCGTAATTTGCCATATATCCGGCATCATGCGTACCGTTATCCGAATACAAAGCTACTATCTTCAATATTGTAGATGAACGTTTAACAACCGTAACACCGTTTGCCTGCACTTCCGCCGGAAGCAGACGCAGTACTTGCTGAACTCGGTTGTTTACATTAATAGTGGCTTGATCGGGATCTGTACCGATCTTAAAAAAGACATTCATCATCATAGTACCGCTCGCGGATGAGGTAGATGTGATATACATCATATCATCTACGCCGTTTATCTGCTGTTCAAGCGGAGAAGCTACGGTATTGGCGATAGTTTCGGCACTGGCACCTGTATAACTTGTAACCACCATAACCTGAGGCGGAGTAACTTGCGGATACTCTTCTACTCCCAGAGAATTGATAGATACAATACCGGCGATAAGCACCATAATGGAGATTACCGTCGCAAAAATCGGTCTATATATAAAAAACTTTGAAAACATTTATTTAGCCTTCTTTGGGATAGGCATTATAGCTGCACCGTCTTTTAATTTCGTAAGATTATCAAGGATTATCTCATCGCTTTCGTTTAAACCCTCTTTAACGATAATTTCACTATTTTCTATCGTATTTTCAACAGTTACATAAACTTTTGAAGCTTGATTCTCTTTGGCTATAAAAACATAAGTTCCCATAGGATCTTGCAAAAGCGCCTTTTGCGGTATCGCAAATACATTCTTTTGTATCAATCCCTCTATTGATACTCTTACAAAAAGTCCGGGTATCAAAACACCGTCTGTATTATTAAACGTAGCTCTCGCTTTGATGGTCGCAGTCTGCTGATCAACCAGATTGTCCAAAAAGTCAAATGTGCCCAGTTTTTCATATGGCTCACCTGCCGGTGTAAAAATTTTTACCGGCAATTTGGCATTTGTGATACTCTTCCAGTCTCCGCGCACAAGAGTATATCTTTTTTTCAAAAGCTCGATATCAGGCAACGAAAATTCCGCGTACACCGGATTTGTTTGTGTGATAATCGTAAGTATGGAGTTCGCTGCCGATGTACCTACATAACTTCCTAAATCCTGCATATTTTGTCCGATATTGCCACTTGCGGTAGCTCTTATTTGCGTATAATCAAGATCTACTTTTGCATTACTTAAAGCCGCATTTGACGCTTCCACCTGAGCTTTTGCAGTTTCGTATCCGCTTAAAGCCTGATCATACTCTTTTTGACTTATAGCGTTTTTTTCATAAAGTTTTTCATTTCTCTGCCAATTTCGCTCCGCTTGTTTAAAAGTGGCATCCGCTACCAAAACTTGCGCTTTGGCAATGTCATAAGCAGCTTGATACTTAGCCGGGTCTATCTGATACAAAAGCGTACCCTCTTTGATAAATGAACCCTCTTTAAAAAACTTTTTTTCTAAAGTGCCGGGAACTCTTGCCACAACTTGCACTTGCTGGACACTTTTGATTCTTGCCGGATATTCAAGATTTATCGGAATATCGCGTTTATACGCTGTTAAAGTATTAACAGGTAACGGCGGCATTTGCTGCGCAGAGTCGGCAACTTTGTCTCCCGAACACCCCGTAAAAACCAATGCAAACAAAGACATAACGGCAATACCGTATTTGATTTGTGAAAATTTACCAAAAACCATTTTTGTAGCTCCAATATTTAAATCTAAAACTTTATGTAATAACAATTACATTTTTAAAGTCGATTATTGTATCCTTTATTTTGTCAATAAGTCAAGAGTTCAAGGATAGAATTTGTATCATTTTTTTACAGCCATACCTTTTGAAAATATTTTTACTGTTTGACGCAATGACTTTTCAACGTCAAATACGGGATTATTTGTATCTACGCCAAGTATTTCGGCAAGAAAAAACGGTTCTTTCAATAAATGTAAAAATTGATAAGCCGCGAGAGTAGGGTCTTCTATGCTGATGTTTCCTCTCTCTCTCTCTCTCTCGAAATACTTTGCCACTATAGATACGGTACGTTTTATAGCGTTTTCAAAAAAAAGTTTTCCTACTTTTGCATTATTTTTATGACCCTCGTAGATTATTAATCTGTGAAAGGCTATAGAGTCGTCCGTTGTGCTAAGAGCTATAATTTTTTTGCCGATATCATATAAAAAATCTTCGAAATTTTCACTATAAGAGATAGCGGAGTGTTCTATACTTGAGAAAATTTCCTCCGTTTTTTGAGATAGAACTTCAACAAAAAGAGCCTCTTTATTGCCGAAAATCTTATACATAGTTACAAACGAACCGCCCGCTTGTTTGATTATTTTGCACATTTTGGCTTTTTCAAATCCATACTGTAAAAAAACTTTAGACGCGGCGTCTATTAGCTTATCGTATCTTGCTTTTTCTTTCGGACTTAATGACTCTTTAGCAGTTTTTATACATGTAGGCATAGTTTTACTTTTTCTCATAACGTTTTTTCACAAGCACTCTTTTTATATAATTTTTGGCTTCAGGCATTATCTGCATTAAATATTGATAGTTTTGCAAAGCTTTATCCAAATCTCCTTCATGTTCATATAAAAGTCCTAAATTGAGATATATTTCATAAGGCGTTTCACTGGTTGTCGGCTTTTTTAGCTTTTCAAAGCCTAAGATTGCCTCTTCATATCTCTTTTTTGAAGCCGATTTGAGACTTTGCTCAAAAATTTCCGCTTCACTTTGAGGAAGCCGCGTACTTTTTATCTCATCCGACAATCTCTCTTTTTGTATTGTTTTAACGGGTAAAATCATACTTTTTATCTTTTTTGCCAACAATATTATATTTTCACGTTTGACGTTATCGGCTAAAAACATATCAAATCCAAAACCGTGCAAACGATTGTGACAACTATCGGCGAATTCTCTACTTGTTATCGGAAGTTCTTTAGTCTCATTTGTATGTATATTTAACGCTCTAACCACTACATGTATGCTATCCGTTACGTCTAAACACGGCACGTATACAACTCTTGGAATACGATAGCATTCTCCGTTAGGAGCGCATTTTATACTAGAATAATGATAAGAAGGCTCGTATCTGCGATACGCGAATCTATCGTGCGATAATAATTCTAAGTCTAAAAGATACGAAGCATTTTGTTCGTTTATCAAAAAATCGTCTTTGATTATCTGTTTTTCAAGTTCGTTTTTTATAGCTTCGCTTAAAAGTGGGTATGGATTATTTGCCACATCTATGGAAATCGGTAAATTTTCTTTTACAAATGCGTCGTCTGTGAAAGATACTATTTCAACTTTTGTAGCGCATCCGGAAAATAAAATAAAAAATATACAAGCGAAAATGAGATATTTAAGCATATAAAAACACCGTAAATGAAAATAACTTTTTAAGTATACCAAAGTGTGCGTTAATAATCAATTTCATTTTAAAGCTTAATGAAGTATGTTATTGTGACTTTTATGTTTTTACCTTATTAAAAATTTTTAATTTATATTCTATGCCCTTGTTGTTTTTCCTCAAATATACTCAATTCTCTAATAATTTTTTGACATTATGAGTTACTCAAAGTTTGGAGTAGCATAATTCTATTTTACCATTCTTAAATTCAATCTCCACTTCTCCGCCGTTTTTAAGCTGTCCGAAAAGTATCTCATCAGTTAGAGGAGTTTTTATCTCTTCCTGCATGACTCTTTTCATTTCTCTTGCGCCCAAAGATGGGCTAAAACCCTCTTGTGCCAGATACTCTTTGGCGGTAAGCGAAGCTGTAATTTTAATATTTTTATCCTTTAACTGCTCCTCAATTTCGCACAACAGCTTTTCCACTATTTTTATCATTTGTTCTGTTTTTAATGACTTAAACTCCACAATAGCATCAAGGCGATTTCTAAATTCAGGTGCAAAAAATTCTTTAATCGCCCTAAAAACTTGGTCATTCTCGCTTTTCGTAAAACCAACTTGCGGTGCCTCTTTTGTGCCGAGATTTGAAGTCATTATAATGATGACATTCCTGAAATCCGTTTTTTTGCCACTATTGTCCGTAAGCATAGCGCTATCAAAAATTTGAAGTAAAATATTCAGCAAATCCCCATGCGCTTTCTCTACTTCATCCAACAAAAGTACACTATACGGATGCTTTTTTATACTATTTGTAAGCTGTCCGCCCTCTTCAAATCCGATATAACCCGGAGGCGAACCTATAAGGCGGCTTACGGAGTGCTTCTCCATATACTCACTCATATCGTATCGTTCAAAATGTATGCCGAGCTCATTCGCCAACTGTTTTGCTACTTCTGTTTTTCCAACACCTGTTGGTCCTACAAAAAGAAATGAACCTATTGGGGAAGTTGGACTGCCAAGTCCGGCGCGTGAACGCTTTATGGCATGCGTTAAAACTTCTATCGCTTCATCCTGTCCGAAAATTTTACTTTTCAATTTTAGTGAAAGTGTTTTTAAAACAGATCCCTCATCACTTGAAGCTCTTGGGTTCGGAATATTCGCCATAGAAGAGAGAGTATTTTCAATATCGGCAACCTCAACACTTCTTCTGTTATCATGTCTAAAATGAAATGAAGCGCATGTTTCGTCTATCAAATCTATAGCGGAATCAGGTAAAAATTTATCATTAATGTATTTTTTCGCAAGCTCTGCAGCAACTTTCAGCGTTGTATCGGGCAATTTTATATTATGATGCTCTTCATAAATACTTTTTAGCCCTAAAAGTATCCTGTAACTCTCCTCAATACTCGGCTCTTTTACATCTATAGTCGCGAAACGGCGCGAAAGCGCTCTGTCTTTATTGAAGTTATTTCTGTATTCCTGATAAGTAGTCGCCCCGATACATTTTAGTTTTCCGCTTGCTAAAGATGGTTTTAGAAGATTCGCCAAATCAACATTACTGCCGCTTGTAGAACCGGCACCTACGATAGTATGTATTTCGTCTATAAAAAGTATCGCATTTGGTATTTGCTCAAGTTTTTCTATAATATCTTTCAATCTCTTTTCAAAATCGCCTCTATATTTTGTACCGGCAAGCAAAGAACCGATATCAAGAGTAAAAAGCTGACAATTTTTCAATATCTCCGGTGTCTTACCCTCATTTACAGCAAGCGCCAATCCCTCTACTATAGCCGTTTTGCCAACGCCAGGTTCCCCTAAAAGCAAAGGATTATTTTTTTTGCGGCGACAAAGTATCTGCTGTACACGCTGCAACTCCTCTTTGCGTCCCACAAGCGGATCTATAAATCCATTCTTTGCCTGTTCCAATAAATTAATGCAAAAGTTCACTTCGCTCTTTTCGGCGTATACAATCTTATCGCTATACTCTACAATCGCATCCAGTAAGTCATCCCTGTCAACTCCTTTTTCATAAAGCAGATAAACACTGTAAGAACCCTTATCTTCAAACAAAAAATATATCATATCATACAGCGATGCTTCGTTTTTATCGGTTTTATTAATATGCAGCAACATTTGTTCTATTGTGCGAGAAAGCGCTAATGTTTCAGACGGTTCGTAATCTGTCTCTAGCGGTACTTTTTTATAATTCATCGCAAAATAGCTTTCTAACGAACGCTTTATGTCCGTTATATCTTCCTCTTTTATATGCAAAGAGTTTAAAAGAACCCTAATATCCTCATGTTCCAAGAGTATATAAAATATATGCTCTATAGTAAAATATTCATGGCGGTGCATTTTTGCAAACGACATGGCACGACTAAAGACTTGACTTAATTCTTGACTTAACATTTTTACTCCTCCTCCAAAATCGCGCGAAGAGGGAAGCTGTTGGATTTAGCATATGCATGCACTTGTGCAACTTTTGTCTCGGCTATCTCAAAAGGATACGCCCCACAAGGCGCTCTGCCCTCTTTATGTATTTTCATCATTATATCAAATGCCGAACGCGGATTGTGTCCAAAATACAATGTCAGTACTTTTATCACAAAATCCATTGTCGTAAAATCATCATTTAAAAGATAAACTATATATCTTTTCGGTATTTTCACATCTATGCGTGTCTTCTCAACAATACTTTTCTCCGTTTTATCCATTCTCTACTCTTTCAGTATCCGTTTCAAATCTTTTTCTATAACGGCCGTATCTACAGCGCCGATGTAATATCTATTGTCCGTTTTATTTTCCCATATATCGGTTACATCGCGATATTTACCATTTTTTAATACCACTTTAAACGGCAAAGATATGAGACTTTTATATTTTATATCTTCTGTTATCGTATCCGCCAAAGCCTTATTCAGAGGTGAATTTTTGACTATAAAATAGTGCGCATTATATGGTTTTGCGAAATTCTCAATAATATATTTTTCGTCTACTTCCTCAAAGTAACTAAGTCCTATTAGTGTCATATTTGAGATATATTGCAACTGTAAATTCATCAAAGCAGGCGCTTCTTTTTTGCATGGTTCGCAAAATGTGCCGAAAATATCAAATATCAAAACCGCGTCCTCTTTGCCTTCTTGCACCAAACCGCCCTCTACTCTTTTGATTGTGATTTTAGCGCCCTGCACACTTGTAAGTTCGATACTCTCGCCTATTCTCAACGCATTGTTTTTTGGAATTACCTCTTCCTGAACAGTACATCCAAACATTAAAATCGCCCAAAAAACAACTATTAAATATCTCATAATACACTCCGTTGTTTAATTGTACGGATTTTACCTTGTATATACTTAAAAAGCCAGTTATTAAAAGCTCTTTTGATTTTCACTTATTTGTGCGATTTGAGATTTTATTTGTCTCAAAAAATATATAAATATAAGCTTTTTATTGTACAATAATTATTTATTTTCAAGAAAGGAACGATTATGAAAAAAATTCTTGCACTTGGCTGCTTTTTGTGTGTTATCTCTACTACTCTTTCCGCGCAAACGGAAACCCTGAGCGATTTTCAAAAAATTAGCGAGCTAAAATATGGCAGAAATCAAATACCGGTTGGTACCATCGGAGTACAATATAGCGAGGAATTGAGCCTAAAACCTGATATAGTACAATTTAGTATCACTTACTTGACCGAGGGATATACGCCCAATAATGCTTCAAATCGCAACGTTCAAAATATGAATGAGCTCAAAAAATATCTCAAATCCATCAAAATAGAGGATAAAGATATAACAACGCTTAGCTATATGAACTATCAGCAAACTGTGTATGAGGTGATAGACAATAAAGACAAACGGTTTGAAACAGAGATTACTGTATGGATCGACGCGCCTAAAAGATCTATTTACAACGTCATTGAGTTACTTGAAAAACACGGTATAAATAACTTTAATAAAGACGACTATGACAATGGATACTACTTTACTATCGCAGATATAGCCTCGTCCGCAACTCTTTCTAGAAAAAATGCCCAAAACAGTCTTGATAAAATATCGCAAGCACTTGAAAAAAGCGGTGTTGACGAGATAGATATCAAAGAGTATAAAACAGAGCAAGTAAAGCAAGATGTCAAAAAGTATTTTGTCGCAAATACTATAAGGATTAGAACTTCGGATTTTGATAATGTAGGCAAAGTATTCGCGAAAGCACAAGAACTCAAAATGTCTGTAAATAATGATTTGGACTACACTGTTTCAACAGAACAGAGACAAAAAGCCGAAAAAGAGGTCGAAGAGAGACTTTTCGCCAAACTCCAAGAGAAAGCAAAAAGAACGATTGAGCGAAATGGCTATTTTGTAGGCGCGCCTTCTCATTTGAACATACAAGCTCTCGATTATAATAACGAATACAAATACGGATATCGCGGAGATATGATGGCAAACTCAAGGCAATTGCAAGATGAAAGTCAAATCGCGAACGAGATTGATGTCAATCCGCCTTCCGAATACAAAATAACGTTTGTTATTAGCGGCAGTTTTGATATATTGCAAAATATCAAAAAATAGATTTTAGGTTTTTACAGCAGATAGATAACCCTATCTGCTTGCTTTTATGTAATCTTTTATAATATTAGCTTGTTTATGATGTATGATTGACTTTATCTGCTCCACACCCATCGTCTTACTATCTACGCCATAATCCGCGCTTTTTAAAAGACGCCACATGCAGCTTACTTGCTCTTTACTGAAAACCAACTCGTTGCTTTTGCCGACCCTTCCGTTTAAATCCGCCAAAGTAGCTTCAAGAATGCTCTCAAGCCTCTTTTCATCTTTTATCTTGAAAAGCAAAGCGGCTATCTTTGAAGCTCTCATTGTATTTTTAAATATATTTTGCAAATTATGATGATTTAGGGCGAAAAATTTTGAGATTTCAAGTTCTTCGCGCTCAAGACTTAATGTTTTTTGTATATCTTTAAAGAGTTTTTGCAAAATTTTGGCGTCATAATGTCTGTAAAAATTACCATCTTCCAAAAACGCTTGATACTTGCCGACATCGTGAAATAAAACAGCCCATTTCGCATTTTCGTCTTTACATATATCTACAGCCATCATAATGTGATTTAAAATCGTCCCTTCCATATGATAATCATTGTTGTGTTCTATTTTTGTAAGCTCATAAGCCCAAGGAAAAATTGCGTCCAAAATATCAAGTTCCAACAAAGAGTTAAAGAACAAGGACGGTTTTTCGCACCGCATAGCTCTTTTTGTCTCTTTATAAATCCTCTCTTTTGAGATATATTGCAACTCTTTTTTGGTTTTCAGGGCATACTCTTTTAGTTTGTCGTCAAAGCTCCATTCGCTTCCAAGTTCTGTTTTAAATCTCGCGGCTCGCAGCAATCTTAAAGCGTCTTCGCAAAAAGCTTCCGAAACTGGACGTAAGATTTTCTTTTTTATGTCATTAAGCCCGCCGAATGGATCTATATAAACATTCTTTTCCTCATCGTAAGCTATCGCGTTTATCGTCAAATCCCGCCGTTTCAAATCCTCCTCTAAACTCACATTTTCGGTAAAACACTCAAAATCAAAATGCTTTTTTCCGCTCTTTTTTTCACTTCTGGCTAACGCAAATTCGCCTTTTTCTTGCGGATGAATAAATACCGGAAACGACTTTCCCACGCTTTTAAAGCCAAGCGATAACATCTCCTCAATATTTGAGCCGACAATCACATAATCTTTATCGCTGTTTTTTCTCCTGAGTATCAAATCCCGCACAGCGCCGCCGACCAAGTATTTTTTCAAATCGCAAACCTTTATAGAAAAAACTAAAAAAACAATTATATCAAATTGCAAAAAATAAAAATTTTTCAAGTGTACAAAAATATTGATTTAAAGATTTAAATATAATTTTGTATTGTGATAAAGAATGATTTTTGGTTAAATTTTCCAACTATTATCTTTGCTATGTCAACATTTTCATTTTTCAGCATTGCTATTCCACTGATTGTACTTATAGTCTTGTAAAGATTAAAATCTTTTTTACCGAAATTATAAAATATAAAATGTTCCACCGAGCGTAACTTTATCTGTATAACTTGCAAGAAGTGTTCCGTTTATCAAAAATGCACTTTATTGTTTTTTGCAGTATAATCTTCATTTGCATAAATAAACGCAAGTGAAAAGGAGAAAATATGTTAACAAAAGCTATTGATAAACCGACACGAGAAGATGAAGAGGACATTTTAGGATTTGAAAATATAAGCTATAAGATTGCCGATAGCATAAAAGCTTTTCCAAATGGAGAAAAGACATTTACTATAGCTATAGAAGGAGAATGGGGAAGCGGCAAAACATCTTTGATGAATTTGGTTGAGAACAAAATCAAAGATAATGTTACGCTTGTTTATTTTAATCCTTGGATGGTTAGCGATGTGGAACAGTTGACAAAATATTTTTTTGCCGAACTTATAAAAGAGTTAATAAGGATTGATTTTGACATAAAGCTCAAAGAAGATATTTTAAAGGATGTTGGAACATTTGTAAAAACTATTACTCCTGACTCAATATCTTTCGAATTATTTGGTTTTGGTGTTAATTATGAAATTGATAAACAAGCCAAAGAAAAGACTCTTTATGAATTAAAAAGTACAATCAATGGATATTTAAAAAAGCTTGATAAGAAAATAGTCATCATAATTGACGATATAGATAGGTTAACAAATAAAGAAACTGAAACTTTATTTAGGCTTATAAAAGGTATAGCTGATTTTGATAATATTATTTATATGCTTTTGTATGATAAACAAGTAGTAGCAAATTCTTTTGAAGAATTCAAAAATGAAAAAGGCGAAAAATATCTTGACAAAATCATCCAATACTCAATATCAGTACCAAGACCATTCAGTGGTCAATTAATGCAAGAGTTGGATAAAAAAATGGGGCAAATATTAGAAAATTTGAAAAAAGATAAGAAAAAAAATATATTTACTAAAAACGATGAATATAGATGGTATGTTATTCGTAAGTATAAGCATATTGATAAATATATAAAAAGCCTAAGAGATTTAAATAAAATCATCACAATTATGAGTTTTGAGTATCCGATGGTATGCGAAGATGTAAATTTTATTGATTATTTTATGATTTCTTTAATAAAATTAAATAATGTTGCCTTATACAATTCAATCAAAAACAATCCTGAATCATATATTGCAATCAAAGAAGTACTTAAAGAAATTAGCGACACCAAAAGAGAAATTTTAGAAAATTTTGAAAAAGACGGTAGATTTTTAGACCATAAAGAGCTGCTTGGGATTATATTTCCCGTATTTTCAAAATCTTATCAAATTGACAATATTCACAAAAATAAACCTTTAGCCAGCGCAGCATATTTTGATAACTATTTTGCATTTGACCCATCTTTAAATACCATTAGTCATAAAGAGTACCGCACAATAAAAGATTTAATGTTTAATACAAAACAAAAAGAGTTTAGAGAAAGTATTATTCAACTAGATAATAAAGGTAAATCACGCATGTTTATAGACATGTTTTATGAAATAGATTTTGATAATTTAAATATCTCAGATGATAAACTTTATAATGGAACTATAAATATATTTTCTGTTGTCTACTTGGTAAAGGAAGGTATTTATGATGAATATATGAAATTAATTCATATTGACCCCGATTTTATATATATTCAATTTGGTCTTAATTTGCTTGATAAATTAAAAGATAAAAAGAGAATAGACAATGTATTTGAAAATAAGCAGATATTGCTTTTAACAAAATCATATATTTTGTATGACTATAAAGAACAGAAAAAACAGTTTTTAACCGATGAACATTTTAATATACTATATTCAAAAGTAAAATCAGAATTTGAAAAACTAACATTGGAAGAGATTTTTAACAATAAAGATTTAAAAGGAATAAAAGTGTTGCATCACATGAAACAATATGGACTATTTGATAATATATCGGTAAAATTTAGAGAAATTATTTTTAGTAGCAATGAGTGGTTTTTTAAAATTTTAAATCTTTTTAAATATTGGCAGCAATCATCATCAGGAAACAAATATCTAATAAATAAAGAGTTTATAAAAGAAGTTTCACCAATAGAAGAAATTGACACTTATATTAAAACATTAAACACCAAAAGTTTGACTAAAAAAGAAAAAGAGTTATTGGATGTATGGCACAGAGAAAATATCTAATGCCCGCAAGATATCATCAAATTTATACATTCGCTTAAAATAAATACTTTCCTCCATGTCTGTAGGTTTTTGCCTTCAATTAAACGACATAGGCAAAAACCATCACATTTTTATAATTTTAATTTCCATAAGTTATACTTTTTCTTTTTAAATATAATATATAGCGAATATACAAAAACTATCCAAATAGGCACGGCAAGCACGGAATAAAACATTCCAAAATTCGGCGTTGCCATAACCACCAAAACAAAAACCACAAACGCTAAACACAGGTAATTTCCAAAAGGATATAAGATAGTCGGGAAAAGCGTCTTTACGCCGTTTTTATCTTTATTTTTACGAAAAAACAGATGAGCCAAACTTATCATAGCCCAATTTATCACCAAAGCCGCCACAACTACCGACATAGCCTGCTTAAAAGCTTCGTTCCAATTCGGTAAAAAATAGTTTAAAGGCACGACCATAAAAGTAAGTAAAGCCGCCAATCCCATAGCCGCCGTCGGAACCGCGCGAATATTTAATTTTGAAAACACTTTTGGGGCGTTGCCTTGATACGAGAGCCCAAACAACATTCTGCTTGTCGCGTAAACGCCGCTATTAAACACTGAAAGTGCGGCGGTTAAAATAACAAAGTTCAAAATACCCGCTACATGTTTAAAACCTATATCGGTAAATATCAAAGTAAACGGACTTGACTCTTTCGTAAGATTACTCCAATGATAAAGCGAAAGCAAAACTGCGATAGTTCCTATATAAAAAACTAAAATACGAAACAATACTTGGTTTGTAGCTTTTGGTATTGTCTTTTTAGGGTTGTCCGCTTCAGCCGCGGCGATTCCAACAAGCTCAAGACCGCCGAAAGAGAACATTATAATAGGTATCGCTATAACCAGTCCATACAATCCGTTCGCGAAAAAGCCGCTCTTGCCGTCCATGCCTATAGGCGCTTCCCAAAGATTTTTTATAGTTGCATCCGGCACTAAACTCGTGTTTATAAAAAGTATGTATAGTCCAAAAATTATCATAGCGATTATGGCGGATATTTTGATGATAGAAAACCAAAACTCCACTTCACCGAATACTTTAACGGTTGAAAAATTTATTATATTTATGATGACAAAAAATATTAAAGCACTTATCCACGTTGGAAGTTCGGGAAACCAAAATTGCATATAAGCCGCGACCGCCGTAAGTTCTGAGATACTCACCATCACATACAGTATCCAATAATTCCAGCCCGCCAAAAAACCGGCAAAATCGCCCCAATATTTATACGCGAAATAACTAAATGAACCGGCTTGCGGCTCTTCGGTCATCATTTCGCCAAGCTGCCTCATTATCAAAAAAGCTAAAAAACCTACTATCGCATACCCGACGAGTACTGAAGGACCGGCTAAAAATATAGCAGAACCAGTTCCCAAAAACAGCCCCGTCCCTACAGCTCCTCCAAGAGCGATAAGTTGAATATGTCTATTTTTCAAAGCCCTATGCAATTTTCTATCGTTCATTTGTATTTCCTTTAAAAAACTTGTAGATTACCAAAAGTTTCTGAAAATATAATATAAATTAGCAAAAAAAATTATGATTTCAAGTAATTTTTGACATATTAATCAATTTTTTTTAAAAATAATAATATACTTTCGCAAAAACAAAAGATAGTTTATGCAAAAAAACTTCACATGTATGATTTTTTTTATAATTTTACTCTTCAGCGGTTGCGCGTATAAGTCCACAACAAGCGAACTCGCGCGATTTGACGACGCTTTGCGTGAAAACGACTGCGACTTCTCGCTTGTTGACAAAAAACTAAAAAACGGCGACGATATCATACTTTGGTCTATCCAAGGAGGATCGCTCGCCAGAAATTGCGAAGATTTCGCGAAAAGCACAAAACTCTTTGACGAAGCCGAGCTTCATTATAAATTTGACGTGGATATGAAAAATCCTCTGCTTGAGGTAAGAGATAAAACGAGATCTATTTTAATAAACAATAACGTAAACCAGTACGAAGGAAACGTTTATGAAAAAATAATGGTAAATACTTATAAAGCGCTTAATTTTTTGGCTTTAAACGACAAGGAAAACGCGCGAGTAGAGTTTAATAGAGCGCTTGAGAGACAACGCATAGCAAAAGAGTATTTCGCGAACGATATAGCCGATTTGGAAAAAAAGAACGCCAAAGGCTTGCAAAATCTCAAAGACAGTCAGGATTTATACAACAGTTTAGTAAAACTTAAAGCTGAACTGCGAAAAGAAAAAGGTAATGTAGAAACTATCAAGTTCAATGAAGACTCCATTGACTTAGCTTTTAATAAATATACGCAAAACGCCGCAAGCAGCGCGTATTCTGATTTTATAAATCCGTTTACGACTTATGTCAGCGCGCTTTTTTTATTAAACGACAGAAGTTATCAAAGAGCGGTTGATTTACTAAAAGAGGGTTTGCAAATGGATCCGAATAATTTGCAAATAGCTAAAGATTTTGCGTTGGCGGATAAAATGGCGGGTGAATTTAACGCTAATTTTAAAGAACATCACGTTTGGTTATTGTACGAAAACGGACTTGGCGCGATAAAAAACGAGATTATGATTAATTTGCCGCTTTTTTTGGTCTCGGATTCATTTATATATTCCAGTATCGCCCTGCCCTCGCTTCAGTTTCGCGCCGCTTCTTATCCATATTTAACGATAAAAAACGATTCCGGCGATAATTCCAAAACATCAATCATTGCAAGTGTTGACGCTATAGCGGCGGCTGAGTTTGACAAAAGATATTTTGGTATAGCCGCAGAAGCCGTTATAAGCGCGGCGGCAAAGACTATTATGCAAAAACAATTAAACGATGTTAATTTTCTTTTGGGGTTTTTGGGATTATTTTATCAGGCAGCGACGGCAAAAGCCGATACAAGAAGTTGGAGCGCTTTGCCAAAAAATTTTGAGGCAGCGAGTATTCCGATAAAAGATGGTAATATTACAATTATTGATGAAAATGGAGTAATATTGTTCAAAGATTTTTTACAAAACGATAAAAATGTTATAATTTACTTAAAATCCTCGCAAAAAGGTCAAATTATAACGCATAAAATCTATTTTTAGGAGATAAATAATGAGAAAAATGTTCTATTTGTTAGCGTTTTTAGCATTGATTCTTACAAGTTGCGCGGATAAATCTCCACGCCCAAATGCGGCGGCTTACCCTAATATCGTCTTTGAAAACGATAGTATAAAAGAGTGGTTTGCTTTGCAAAATGTCGTTTCTGTCGTTAGAGACGACGGATTTATAGAGGTAGAAGTAACCGGTAAAAACATCAGCTCGTCCAAGCAGATTTTGACTTACAATGTGGATTGGTACGACCAAAACGGTTTTACGATTAAATCCATATTGGTTAAACGCAAAATAGCGAGTATTGAAAACGGCAAATCCATAATCATACATGTGATAAGCCCCAGCGCAAACGCGCAAAATTATAAAGTTCGTTTCGGATTGCCTACAAGCGACGACGAGTTAAGAGACCAAAACGTAAATTTAAGAGAATACAAAGGAGAATAAAAAAATGAAAAAAACAGTATTCGCAAAATTATCCATAGCGATAATGGGATTTATTTTAGTCGGGTGCACACAACAAGCGCCTCGTTATGTCGGAGTTGATAATCCGGAAGTTCAAGCTGTTATATCTATGGGTCTTGACAGGCAGGATTTTGAAAAAGCAGCATCTGACGCAGTGGATTCTCTGCTTCGCTCAGGCGCGCTAAGTAAACCTAACGGCGAGAAATATGTCGTAGCGATTGGCAGAATAGTAAACGATACCACGCAAAGAATCGATACGGACTTGTTTATCAAAAAAATAAGAACGTCTATACTAAATTCCGGCAAAGCAGTCATTACATCGGCTATAACGGCAGGCGGAAATGATGATGAACTCATTTACCAAACAAGAGATTTAAGAGCGGATGATGAATTTCAGCAAGATACTATAGCTGAAAAAGGGACGATATTAGCGCCTGAACTCTCATTAACAGGCAAAATAATACAACAGTCAAAAACCGTTGATAAAAACAAATTGGTTGAGTATTACTTTCAATTAACTCTCACAAATCTCAAAAACGGACTTGCTATATGGGAAGAAGAGAGTATCATCGGAAAAGTTGGAGACAAAAAATCGGTCAATTGGTAACCTTACATGTAAGGGTTATCCTCTTACATGTATAAATATATTAAAGGGAAATTATGCTAAAAAAGATATTTACAAACACATATATGGTTCTGTTTATTTATGTTCCGATAATCGCGCATATTATAGGCTATATATACCTTATAGGTTTTGAAGGCACATTTACCAGTATAGAACGATATATTGTTTTAATATCTATAATGATAATTCCTCTTTTTTTACTTCTCTTTTTAGGATATTTTTGGGCTAAAAAATTTATAAATAGAATGAATTTTACAGCATATTTTGCACTTTTCGCATTTTTGATATATACTCTTTTTTGTCTGAATTTAGCTTTTGTACTTTCAGACTGGGACTATTCGGATGGCTATTTCGGATTAATCGCCGTTTTTTCAAACATTATTTTTTTTATACCAAATTTTATATTTATATTTGAAGGCGAACCCCTGTACGCTTTTTTACTGCAAATCGTATCGTACGGAGCGTTTAGCGCAGGATTCGCTTTTGCTCTTTGGAAAAAAGGATTATTAAAACCTGATAAAAAGATGAATATCTTAACTCTCATCTTTTTTGTATTAGCGCTTCTTGCTGCGGCTCAATGGTCATATAGAAACTCCCATTTTCTGCCCTCTTCTATCGCCGATCTTGAGAGTTTTACGGATAATGGACAAGAATATTACCGTGGAAATGATGGCTATGCCGCTACCTCGATAGATAAACCGACACTTAAATTTAATCTTGACGATAATCTTCCGGAAATTGACGGCGCGACCGCTCTTTGCCCGATATTTTTTTCAGCGCATAAAGCTATATATCCGCAAATGCAACATCATTATTACAAATACATAAGTTGCTCATCTACGCCGTACGCTTACGAAAGACTTATAAACGGCGAAGCGGATATTATATTTGTCGCCTCGCCTTCGGACAAACAGCTTCAAATGGCGAAAGAAAAAGGCGTGGAACTTATTTTAACTCCGATTGGCAAAGAGGCTTTTGTATTTTTAACTAATAAGAAAAATCCTGTTAAAAACTTAAGCGTTGAGCAGATTAGGCAAATCTATGCGGGTAAAATCACAAATTGGCGCGAACTTGGCGGAGAAAATGAAAAAATCTTGGCTTTTCAGCGCAATCAAAACTCAGGCAGTCAAACGGCTATGGAAAATTATATCATGAAAGGATTGGACTTTAAAGAGCCTATACGAGAAGTGTTTTACGGTTCAATGGGCGGCATGATAGAAGGAGTAGCGGACTACAGAAACGCCAAAAACGCAATAGGATATTCGTTTAGATACTACGCGACTGTTATGAATTCGGATGAAAATATAAATCTTTTAAGTATTGAAAATGTGGAACCGACTGTTGAAAATATCAAAAGTAGTACTTATCCGTTTACGGCTGAATTTTATATCGTAAGTACGCAAAATACATCAGAAAACGGACAAAAATTGATTGATTGGTTTTTGAGCGAACAAGGACAAACGCTTGTTAAGGACGTGGGTTACGTACCGATAAAAGAGTTTTAAGGAAATAATTCGCATACTTCAAAGAAACAGCGGCAAGCTACATGCAGCGGTTGTAAAATAATATTTATTTTATAAATTTACCTATAAATCAAGACTTATGCTAATTTCAACAATTATTATTAATGCTTGTGCCAAATAGAGGCAAATATCTCGTCTCTGGCTTTAGACAAAAAACACAAATGATAGAGTTATAGACTTGCTTGAATTTGTATCTGGTAGAAACTATTTTGGCCTTCAAATTTTGTTGAAATGTATGCGACTTGCAACGAAACTTTATCTTGATATTTATATTTTAGGCTATGAAATTTGATAATTTTTACTAAACAAATACGATAATAGGCGTTTTTATTATCTATTTTGCTTTAAAAGGATAAAATAGCACTTTTAAAGATTAAGGAGCATGATGGTACAAGTAAATAGCGTTACGATGAGATTTGCAGGGCAGATTTTATTTGAGGATATAAGTTTAAAACTTGACGGCGGAAAACGCTATGGACTTATAGGCGCAAATGGCGCTGGTAAAAGTACATTTATGAAAATACTATCGGGAGAGATAGAGCCAAACTCAGGCAATATAGCGATAAATAGCGCCTTAAAAGTCGGGGTTTTAGGGCAAAATCAATTTGCCTTTGAAAATTTTACGATAAAAGACGCAGTATTATACGGTAACAAAAGACTCTATAATGCTGTAAAAGAAAAAGAGCGATTATGTGAGAACGCCGATTTTGAAGACGAAAACATCAATAATCGTTTAGCCGAACTTGAAATAATTTGCGCCGAAGAAGACCCAAACTATGAATATGAAATAACGATAGAAAAAATATTGGAAAATTTAGGTTTCCAAATCCAAAGACACAATGTTTTTATGCGTGAGATTACAAGTGCAGAAAAGTTCAAAGTATTGTTGGCTCAAGTACTTTTTCCAAAACCGGATATTCTCTTTTTGGATGAACCCACGAATAATCTTGACATAGAGGCTATCTCTTGGCTTGAAAACGAGCTTAACCGCCATAACGGCACTATGGTCGTTATATCACATGACAGGCACTTTTTAAACTCTGTAGTTACAAATATTTTAGATATAGATTTTAAAACTATAAGAGAGTTTAGCGGCAATTATGACGATTGGTATATGGCTTCCGCACTTATACAAAAACAACTTGAAACAGAGCGAGAAAAAAAGCTCAAAGAAAAAGAAGATTTGGAGAGTTTTATACGTCGCTTCAGCGCAAATGCTTCAAAAGCAAAACAAGCTACGAGCCGCCAAAAACAACTTGAAAAGATAGACGCTTCGGAAATTAAAACCTCTTCACGCAGAGAACCCAGTATAGTTTTTCGCAAAAAGAGAGAGATTGGCAATGAAGTTTTAAGTATAGAAAATCTCTCTTTTTCATATGATAGTGAAGAGGTTTTAAAAAATATCGGCTTTAAAGTTGAAAAAGGTGATAAGATAGCTCTTATCGGTGCAAACGGCGCTGGTAAAAGTACGCTTTGCAAACTTTTGATGCATGAGCTTTTTCCTAAAGAGGGTAAAATCCTATGGGGTGCGACCATAGAATTGAGTTATTTTCCGCAGGATACGACAGATATCATCAAAGGTGATATGGAACTTTTTGAATGGCTTCAACAATTTGACGATAAAAAAGATTTGGATGAGATACGAAAATGTTTAGGACGCATGCTCTTTTCAGGCGAGGAGCAAAAAAAGAGTGTCAAATCCATAAGCGGTGGTGAAAAACATCGTATCATGCTTTCAAAGATAATGCTTGAACGAAGTAATTTCATAATTCTCGACGAGCCGAATAACCATCTTGATTTGGAAGCGATTATCGCTTTAGGCGAAGCTTTGTATAAATTTGAAGGCGTTGTTATTTGCGTAACACACGATAGAGAACTTATAGACGCTTTCGCAAACCGTATTATCAAAATAAATACCGATGGTACAATAACTGACTTTAAAGGTAATTACGAAGAATATAAAGGGGTTTAATGCACTACTTATTAATATATGAAGCGGTGGAAGATTATATAACAAAGCGTGATAAATTCAGAGAAGAACACTTAAAGCTTGCCGCCAAAGCCCAAGAAAGAGGCGAAATTATTTTAGCTGGTGCGCTTGGAACACAAGGTTCGGCATTTTTATTTTTAACAGAAGACAGCACATTGATAGAAGAATTTGTCAAAAATGATCCGTATTTCAAAGAAGGTCTTATCCGTTCATATAAGATTTTGCCATGGATTACGGTTATAGGCAAAGACGCGCAAAATCCAACCATAAAGGTATAAAATGGTAAAGTATTACTTCTTTTTAATTGGTTTGATATTCATGCTTATCGGTTGTTCACAGCAGAAGCAAGAATTAAGCAAGACCTATACAAACAGTATCGGTATGGAGTTTGCACTGATAGACTCTGGCTCTTTTATGATGGGTTCAAATGAAAAAGCCAATGAAAAACCGATACACAAAGTAACTGTAAGTAAGAGTTTTTATCTTGGCACAACCGAAGTGACGCAAGAGCAGTGGGAAAAAATTTTAGGTCCGAATCAAAATCCAAGTAAATTCAAATACCCGCAAAATCCATTAGAGTCAGCCTCTTGGTATCATATCAGATTGTTTATCTCAAAATTAAATGAGCTTGAAAAGACAACAAAATACAGACTCCCTACAGAAGCCGAATGGGAGTATGCAGCCGGTGTGCAACCGGATGATTTGGAAAAATATGCGTGGTACTACATGAGCGGTAAAACAAAAACTCTTCAACCAAATGCCGTAGCACAAAAAGAGCCGAATAAATGGGGACTTTATGATATGTATGGAAATGTTTGGGAGTGGGTGGAAGATTGGTATGATGAAAATTACTATACCAAAAGTCCGGAGAAAGACCCGATTAATAATCGTATGAGCAATAACAATATCGTCAAAGGCGGCAGTTGCTATAACAGCATAGAGTTTCTGCGTCAGTCTGTGCGTATCCCGCGTTCATCCGACTACAAAGGCGACGATGTAGGATTTAGAATAGTTTTCGCAACTGAATAGTAAATTGCAGCGATAAAAATACTGTGGCTTTCCGGAAAATAGACTTAAATTGCCGCGACAATAAAAATTTACATAATACCATTATTTAAAAAGCTATTTTCCAACTCTTTAATCAATTTTTCGAAAAATAACTTTTCATCAGGCAATAAAAGAGACGGCTCACGCTGTTTTTTACCCCACATGGATTCTGGAAAAAACGCATCGTTCTCAAAACGCGCCATTATATGTATATGCAGATGCGGGACATAGTTACCAAACATCGCGATATTGATTTTCACGGGATGATAATAGCCCCTCATTTGCTCCTCTACTATCTCGGTAGTGCGGTAAAGCATCTCTCTTAACTCCGCGGGGCAGTCGGTTAACTCTCTATACGGTACAGTCGTAAAAATTTTCAGCCAAGGAATATGCGACTCTTCTTTGAATATCGTAATAAACTCATTTTTAAATATTGACACTAAAACTCCTTAAATCTCAACCTGTAAGAACATCTTTTACAAAGCTCTTCGGTTATAATACCATTTTTGAGCGCATTTGCCATCGGCGCAGTGCGGCTAAGTATATTTCCAAGACTTTCGCCGTTAGCGTCCCCCAGCAAAATTAATCCCTTATAATCAAGACAACAAGGCACTACTCTACCGTCAGACAAAATACCTATCTGAGCATTTAAGCCGTAACATTTTGTATCTTCTACTACAGGTGCATCTAAATTCGCCCATCTAAAAAGTTTATCAAAATGAACAAGTACTTTTTTAGCTATTCTGGTGTTATTTTGGTCTATCTTTATACCGTATTTATCGTAAAGCGCATTGAAAATCGACTCATTAAAAGCCACCTCACTATCTTTAGCATCCAAATTCCAAAGTCTAAGGTTTATAAACTCATCGCCACCCATTTTAAGTTTGTAATCAATAAGTTCAAAAATTGGTTCCAAATACTCTTCAAAACTCATTTTTTTAGCATTTTTGTTAAAACTGTTCAGTGAAATATTAATCTGCCTTACAGCCTTATGCAAAAGAGTCGATTTATCATGCAATTTTAAATAAAAACCGCTTGTCGTAAGTGATATTTTATGCGAAAATTGAGCTGCTATGTCCAAATAGCGATGCAGATTTTTATTTAAAAGCGGATCACCCATCAAATGCAGTGCTATCTCTTTAGCTTTTCCCTGTAATTCCCGCGCGATTTTTTCAAACAACGCTAAATCCATCGTACGTGCACTATCCGATTTACTCGGACAAAAACTGCATTGAAGAGCGCAAACATTTGTAATCTCTGCATAAACTCGGTAAAATTTCATAGCATCAATGCTTTTATATTTTGTCCTTTTGCATTATCCTTGCAAAACTCCACTATTTTACCATGAAAGCGCGCGAAGAGAGTATTCTCATTATCATACAATTCACATATTCCACCCCATCTGCCTAAAATCCCATCATAAAACCACTCTTGGGTCTCCTCATAACTCCCAAACTCATATCCAAAACTTTTCAAAAGCCTGTTTGCATAACTATCTACAACCATAACAGGTTTCAAGCACGCGTAACAGAGTATCGCATCCGCACTCTCCAAACCAATCCCTTTTTGTGCCAAAAGCCACTCTCTGTTCACATTTTGCCTGAAATCCTCAAAATCGCCGAACTCCTTTATGATATTTCGTGCTAAACGTTTGAGCCGTGCGGCTTTTTGAACTTTAAAACCCGACTTCTCTATTAACAAACTCAATTCATACTCATCTATATCAGCTAATGCATATGATGTAAGTAAAGAGCGATTTTTTAGATTGGAAAGAGAAATCTCAACATTGCTCCATTTTGTCTGCTGTGTTAAAATCGCTCCGACTACCACTTCAAACGAACCGCTTTCAGGCCACCAGAGTTTTTCGCACCCATCTTTTAAATATCCAAGCCGCCTCAAAGCGCACAGCAATTCAAAACTATCCATTATGCGCTTTTGTTATTTCACGTTCATATTCATCATAAATTTTAATTTTAAAAGCATCAACACAAACTCTGCCTTGAAGTTCAAAAATCACCATCTGGAAGATTTTTTTGCACTCTTTGGGTATATCAAAAGGATAATTCAGTCCTGTCAAAAAACGCTTTATCGCAGCCTCTTTATCTACACCGATAACACCGTCTCTGCAACCAGTCAAACCTATATCGCATAAAAAAAGAGTCCCCTCATCTATCGTCAAATCGTCAGTTCCCACATGCGTATGAGTGCCAACTATACCGGATATTTCACCTTTTAGCATTGCAAAAAGCGCTGTTTTCTCGCTTGTAGATTCTGCATGAAAATCTATAAAAACAGCCTCCGCTCCTTCCTCTTTGACAAAATTAACAGCTTCTTTTGCTTTTAAAAACGGATTATCGCACATAGGCATTGTAAAGTGCCCCATTAGATTGATAATACCAAGTTTGCAACCATCAATATCGCATACAACAGCACCGCGTCCCGGAACAAGATCGGGTAGATTATAAGGGCGTAAAATCAGCATTGTTTTCATACACTCCACTATCTCGCCTCTATCCCAAGTATGGTTTCCGCCGCTCATCACATCAATACCGTTATTAAAAAGCTCAACTGCGTTTTTCATGTTAATTCCAAAACCATGTGAAGCATTTTCGGTATTGGCCATCACAAAATCTATGCCAAACTCTTCTCTTAACTTCTTCAGATGCGTTTTTATCATATCGCGACCAGGTTTGCCGACTATATCGCCTATAAAACCTATTTTCATAAAAATCTATCCCCAAAAAGCTCAAAAAACTGCTTTGCCGTGCGTCCGCTTCTGGAAGCACGATAAGCGGCGTATCGCTTCGCTTCATCACGCATTAACGTACGTTTTTCCGGATTTAATGATGGAAAATAACTCTCCACAATCTTTAGATACTCATCAAATGTGCCTTGATAAAATGAGAGCCAAAGTCCAAATCTATCCGAGAGAGAAATCTTCTCTTCCACGGCATCCGAATAATGAATTTCACCGCTTTTCACTATTGTACCGTCATTATCGGTATAAAACTCCGGTATCATATGACGGCGGTTGGAAGTAGCGTACACCAAAACATTTTTAGGCGGAAGTTCGATTGAACCCTCAATGACGCTTTTTAAAGCCTTATAACTATCGTCACCGGCTTCAAATGAGATATCGTCGCAAAATATAATAAATTTATACGGCAAAGCCCTTATCTCATCGCTTATATATGTGAGTGCGTTTAAATCTTCCCTGAATATTTCAATAGCCCTAAGTCCGTTTTCATAAAAATGATTTAAAACCGCTTTTATTAAAGAGGATTTACCAGTACCTCTTGAACCCCATAAAAGCGCATGTGAAGCTTTTTTACCATCTAAAAATCTTTGTGTATTCTCGCAAAGAGCCTGCTTTTGTTCGTCAATATAAAACAAATTTTTTAGAGCAATAGTATCTACGTCAAAAACTGGTTTTAAATTCTCTTTTTTAGATCTATAAACAGCAGCTTTTGTATTTTTCCAATCTATCATTTTTTCTCCCCTTTGCGTGTCCGTAAAAATCCAAGAATGGAGGATATTATATCATCATCAACAAAACTTGCAGACTTAAGATAAATTTTTTGATCATTTTCATCTGTTACAGTGATATTGTCTTTATAATTTATAATACTCTTAAATCTCAGATCGGAAGCCAAAATCTTTATAATGATAAGTGACAAAAATTGCGCTGAAGACTCGTCAAGCCGCCCAAATCTATCCTCCATCTCTTCTTCTATCGCATAAACTTCGCTGACGTTTTCACATTTACTCAAACGGCGATAAAGTTCAAGACGCAGTCTGTCTTCACTGATAAACCGCTCATTTAGATATGCGTTCACGGAGAGTTTTATCTCCATATCGCGCTTTTTGGCAGGATTTTTGTGCATCAACTCATTTATCGCGCTCTCCAGCATTTTAAGATATAAAGAGTAGCCTATATGTTTTATATGTCCGCTTTGAGCTTCGCCTATCAAGTTGCCGCCGCCTCGTATCTCCAAATCGTGATAAGCCAATACGGAACCGCTACCCAAAAATGAGTTGGACTCCAAAGCCAAAAGCCTTTTGCGGCTGCCGTCGTTCAACTCTTCTTTATTATCTACCAGAAAATAACAAAAACCTTGATTATGAGCGCGCCCTACTCTGCCGCGCAATTGGTGCAAATCAGCCATACCGAAGCGATGAGCAGACTCTATAATGATAGTATTGGCGTTAGGCAAGTGGATACCGGACTCCACAATAGAAGTTGAAAGCAATACATCATATTCTCTGTTTTCAAATTTCAATATCTCGTCTTCGCTGATAGAGTCGCTTACCTCTGAATGCAGCACCAAAACGCGAAGATTTGGAACTATTTTCTTTAACTCTTTAGCTTTAGCGTTAATCGTGGCTATACGGTTATGGATATAAAATACCTGTCCGCCGCGTCTAAGTTCTCTAAATATCACTTCTCTCACAATTTTTTCATCATATTCCTTGACAAATGTCCGCACATCTTCTCTGTCGTTTGGTGGAGTTAAAATTTGCGAGTACTGTTTTATTGAGCTCAAAGCCATATTTAAACTTCGCGGAATAGGCGTTGCGCTCATAGATAAGATATGTATATTTTCGCGCAGATTTTTCAGTCTCTCTTTCTGTTTAACACCAAATTTATGCTCTTCGTCTATAATTAAAAGAGCCAAATTTTTACAATTCACTCCCAAAAGTGCATGAGTACCTATACAAACGTCAATTGTACCGTCTTTTAGCCCTTTTAATATCGAACCTTTCTCTTTGGCTGAAGAAAACCTATCAAGCTTAGCCGTCTTAATGCCGAAACTTTCAAATCTTTTGGAAACACTTTTAAAATGCTGTAATGATAAAAGTGTCGTAGGTACGATAAAAAGGGATTGAAAACCATTTTTTGCAGCACAAAGAATGGCATTCATGGCAACCTCTGTCTTACCAAACCCGACATCGCCGCTAAGCAGTCTGTCCATAACTTTGCCGGAAGCTAAATCTTGCGAAATCTCCTCAATGCTCTTTTTTTGATCGGATGTATATGTAAAACCCGCGCTCTCCCGAAACTCTTCCAGAGGAGCGTTCAAAACATCCATTTTAAAACCCTCTATAAGCTCTCTTTTCGCCGCTATATCTATAATCTCTTTTGCTATCTCAAAGAGTTTTACGCGCGTTTTCTCCTTAAGTTTTAAAAAGCTTCCTTTACCAAGTTTATCAATGACCGCTATAGAGCCGCTATCAGCAATATAACGGTCTATAAGATTTAGATTTTCTACCGGCAAAAGCAGTTTATCACCGCCTTGGTACTCTATGAAGATAAAATCTCTCTTGGCGCCCAGAACAGTAGTATTTTGCAAACCTCTGAAAATACCGATACCATAATTTTCATGTACGACATAATCGCCTATTTTAAGCTCATCAAGCAAGATAGACGGATGTTTTTTGCGCTTTTTTTGAAGTTGGCGATTTAGAGAGATAATTATCTCTTTTTTCGAAGTGAGATTGACTATCAGCGGACTTTGCACAAATTCCGCATTATCGCCAAGTTTTATATCGGCTTGTTTCACAAGCGCCTCAAACCGAGCTAAAATTTTGACCTTTTGCTCTTTGTGGAATTCCAAAAAAGGCTTTATCGCCGATATTTGCAAATCTTTATATATTGATGGTTCGGGTATAATCGGGATAGATTTTAAAAGATTCAAATCCGCGTTATAAAACTGCGATACCTCTTCAAGTTCGCTTTCCATTTTATAAGCATATATACATTTTTTTTCAGATATATAATTTTGCGCATTTTCGCCTAAAGTCCAAAAACCCAAAGACTCCATATCTTGACTAATGCTGCTAGAGTTTAACTTTTTAATCTCCCCGCTCATCTTTTCGTAAGAGCCATTGTCAAGTGAAAAAAGTGCAGGCGTTATCGTAATACTCTCCAACTCTTCCTTCTGGCTTTTTTGAGTCTGTGCAGAAAAGTATCTGATGCTCTCTATCTGATTATCAAAAAAGCAGATACGCACCGCATTTTCAAAATCGGTAGGATAGATATCGGCTATATCGCCGCGAAACGATACTTCTCCCCGCTCTTCAACGATATCAACAAAGCTGTACCCCCAACGTAAAAGCTTCTCTTTGAGTTCATTAAGCTTTATCGTATCGCCGAATTTTATAACAGCAGTTTCAAAAAGATGCGATTTAGGAAGCGAATGAAGAAGCGTTCTTAACGGGGATATTAAGATTTTTTTTGTTGAACTTTTTTTATGATACCCACCTAATACATTAATAAGCTCAAAAAGCTCATTTCGGTATGAACGTAAATCATCACCGAAAGAAGCGCGAAAATCAGGCAGAACGAATGTCTCTCTGCCGGCAAACATAGCAGCGTTTGAGATAATAAAAGCCTCTTTATCATCCTTGCAAATGATAATTTCAACTTCACTCTTTTGCTTTAAATACTCAAAAACTGCCGCTTGCAAACTCTATTCTCGATTTTCTTCATCTGTCTCTTCTACAGTTATCAAATGCTGTTCGGTTGCATCTTTTTTATGACTTTCGCCCTCAAAATGTGACTTTTGCTCAATCACCAACTCATTGCTATATACTACGCCAAACAGTGCACCGCCCTCCAAAATCTCTACACTCTCACATATAGCTTTGCCTTCAAATTTGCCGTTAATTATCATCTTGGGCACTTCAACTTCGCCCTTTATAAACCCTCGTTTACCAATAACGATGGTACTTGTGGAGTAAACTTTACCCAAAACTACGCCATCCACATAAAGATATGTAGAGAGTTCAAAAACTCCCTCAAGTTTCGCGCCGTTAGCGACTATTGTGGATTCTGTTTGTTTGCTAATAATATGCTCATCACCTCTAATAAAGAGTCCCATTGTACGTTCGTCTCCTTCTCAAAAATTTGTGAAAAATTATTTAAATCCCAATTGACAAAATTAATAGGATTCAGCGCACGCCCCAAAAAACGTACTTCATAATGCAAATGCGGACCGCTTGAAAGTCCTGTATTACCGGAATTTGCTATATAGTCGCCTTTTTTAACAAATTGTCCTACTCGAACCAGCATCTTTTTATCCAAATGGGCATAGTAACTTTTAAATCCGAAACCATGATCTATAATCACCAAAGAACCGTATCCCGAGCTTTCGCTATATCCGGCATATTCTACGATACCAAGAGCCGGTGCGTAAATCGGTGTTTGCAAGGGTGTTCTGAAGTCAAGACCGCTATGAAACTCGTCTGTCATTTTTATAGGGTGTTTTCTCATGCCGAATTTATCGGAGATTCCGTTATGCGTTGCAACTCCGCCATTTGGTATAAACTGTAAAAGCAAAGATTGCTGTATGGTTGTAAGTGTGATATTTGAAAGCCTAACTTCGTGGCTTATATTATCATCTTCATGCGCTATGCCGATTATCGTCTCTATCTCTTCAATCTTATCTTTTATCACCTCATAATAGGCTATTTTATCGTCCAATTCATTTTGAAGTTCATCTTTTTTATTAACAAGCTGCGAAACTTCATTGTTGAGTATGGTAATATATATAACTCCTCCGGCGAACAATAAAATAACAAATATCAAAAATACGGCGACTACACGCTTTAATATATCGTCTATTGTATAGTGGCGCGAACCTTTTATGTCCGAAATGGTTATCGTAAACTTATTTTTCATTAAAATACCTTAAAAATTTCTCCGCGACACCAAACGAACCGAATACGAGGTACTCGTTATCCTGATTAATCCCACCAAAATCTTTTACATCCACCCCCTGTTTAATAAGAACTTCTCTAATCTCGTTTTTCGCGTCAGCGCGATATGGATTTGCTAACTCTATAATTTCTACACTTTTGACAATAGGTGTCAAAATTTTTAAAATGTAATTATAGTTTTTATCTTTATAGGAATTGTAAACTAAAATTACTTTTTTTCCGCTAAAAATTTTTGCCGCAACATTTGCAGCGCTTATATTATGCCCTACATCTATTGTAATATTTGAAGCTATCTTCTCAAATCTACCTTTTAAACTTAACTTTCCTACCTTATTTAAATCCGCCTCAAACCCAAGTATTTTTGCCGCGCTTACCGCTGTAGTCAGATTCTCTTTTAAAATATACGGCAGCGAGTATTTAGAGGCATATTTCTCCACGTCACTCTCATGCTCACTTTTGCGTATATATATGAACTCAAGTTCTAAAATAGCTTCTCTTTGCTTGATAATTTCAAGTGCTTCGTTCTCTTCTTGCGGTGCGATAACAGCTATATTGTTTACGCTTTGAAGCTTTGTGAAAGCTATCTCTTTGATAGTTTTTCCTAATAAATCCTGATGATCTAAAGAGATGGGAGTAACAATCGATAACTCTTTGGGCACGATATTTGTAGCGTCAAACTCACCACCAACACCGGCCTCTAAAATCATATAGTCGCACTCTTCATATGCTAAAAACGCCAAAAGCGTGGCATACTCAAAATACGAAAGCTCACTCTCATACTCGCCCAATATCGCTAAAAGTCTCTCATGCAGTATATCCAATTCATCATATCCCACACATATACCGTCTCTGTAAATTCGCTCGTTAAATTCTAAAATATGAGGCGACGTATAGTGTCCGATTTTGAGTCCGACACTTTCCAGTATCTGCGCTAAAAACCTGCCTGTCGAGCCTTTACCGTTTGTACCTATAATATGTACGGTTTTGGGAATATGAAACTTATGTGATATAGTGCGGAAAATACGCGGCATTCGTCCATAATCTATATGATCATAATAGAGTGGTTTTTTTTCAAGATATTTTAGTAAAACACTCATAAAAACTTACTTTCTATCGTTCTGTAAACCCTTTACGGCAACAATAGCCGTAAATTCGTCAATAGCGTCAATAGAAGCGTATCGTATCGCTTCAAATCTTTTAGTATCGGAAATAATACTGTCTGCCGCTATAGGAAAGTCATATTTGCCGTTTGTAATAACGCTTCCCTTTTCACCCGAACTCAAAATATAATCAATCCTCAACTTCGTAACAGTCCTGTAAGAGATAATGTAGCCGTTAGCGTCATATACAAGCGGATTAAAATCAACACTCGCCAAAGAGACGTCTAAAATAGTGTCAGCCTCCGTGCGCGAAGTTATTTTTGAACCGAATCTATCTACAAATGCTGCTTGTATAGCGTCTTTAATTAAGACAGTATTTTGCGGATCTACTCTACTGATAGCAACATAAACATATACGCTCTCACCGACAACGCTTTTGGCTAGTCGTGCAGTCGGTTTATACCCGCAGCCAATAATAAAAATCATCAAAAAAAAGAGTGCGACTGCTCTCATACAACAACCAAATTTACAAGCTTTTTATCAACATAAATCTCTTTTTTAAGACTTAAACCCTCTATCCACTTCGCCGCAACTGTTCTGCCTGAAGCTAAAATCTCATCTTCACTCGCATTTACGCTTATTTCAAACTCGGCTCTTCTTTTACCGTTTACCGTAACTGCTAAAATCATACTCTCAGCTTCAAATACATTCTCATCTATCTTAAGCTGATGTGTGAAATTTTTACATTCAAAAAGCTTTTCACTGATTTCGTTTGCAATATGCGGTATAATCGGCTCCAAAATATTTAACAATATAAAATAGCCCTCGCTCCAAACAACTCTATTTGTTTGTGCACTTAAAGCATTAAAGGCTTCCATGGATGCAGCTATAAGCGTATTAAATGAATATGAACAGTTTTTATAACTCTCTTCGCTTTTTTTCAGCGCTTCATAAACTTTTTTCCTTGCGTATCGCTCCTCTTTTGTAAGCGCGCTGTGTTCAATTGCAGGCAAATGTTGACAACGATCGGCGTTATCGCTTCTATCACACAATCTTTTGATAAATTTAAAAGCTCCTTCCACCGCGCTATCATTCCACTCCAACTCTTTTTGTACCGGCGCGGCAAAAAGTATAAACAGTCTAGCAGTATCGGCTCCGTATTTTTCAATGATACTATCCGGATCTACAACATTTCCTTTTGATTTACTCATCTTCACGCCGTCTTTCAACACCATTCCCTGTGTTAAAAGATTAGCGAACGGTTCGTCTATCCCTTCTATAAAACCTAAATCTCTAAGAGCTTTTGTAAAAAACCTTGCGTACAAAAGATGTAAAATAGCATGTTCAATACCGCCGATATATTGATCCACATTCATCCAATATTTAACGCTTTTTTTATCAAACGGTACGTTTTGCCATAAAGCTTTTGGCGTTGTGTAGCGCAAAAAATACCAGCTTGATTGCACAAACGTGTCCATCGTATCCGTCTCTCTTGTAGCATCGCAGCCGCATTTTGGACACTTTGTGAATTTCCAAGTCGGGTGTTTGTCAAGCGGATTGCCTTCACCGGTTATTTGCACATCATCGGGCAGCCTTATGGGCAAATTCTCTTCTTTTTCGGCTACCGCACCGCATTTTGGACACAAAACGACAGGTATCGGAGCGCCCCAATACCGCTGACGGCTTATTCCCCAATCGCGGAGTTTATAATTAATAGTCTTTTTGCCGATATTTTGTTTTTCAAAATAGCCTATTATTTCTCTCTTTGCTTGCGTCGATGTAAGAGCACTAAAATTATCCGAATTTATCAATACGCCATATTCCGTAAACGGTAAAACCGTCTTTTCATTGTTTGATTTTATAGTCTGTACAACAGGTAAAGAGTATTTTTCGGCGAACTCAAAATCCCTCTCATCATGTGCAGGCACAGCCATAACCGCCCCACCGCCATACTCAAGTAAAACAAAATTAGCAACCCATACCGGGATTAACTTTTTCGTAAGCGGATGAATAACCGATATACCTAAATCAAACCCCTCTTTTTCACTTGATTGACGTTCTTTAGCGCTTTGCCTTTGCATATTTTTAATAATCAATATCTTTTGTTCATTCAACAATCTTCGTTCCAAAATCTCATTTACGATAGGATGATTTGGAGCGAGCGCGGAATATGTTACGCCAAAAATCGTATCGGGACGCGTAGTAAATACTTTATAACCTTCAAATTTTCCACCTAAAAGTTCTTTGGATTCGGGAGACAATTCAAAATCAAACTCCAAACCTTCACTCTTGCCTATCCAATTTTCTTGCATTGTCAATACTTGTGAAGGCCAATTATTTTCAAGTTTTTTCAAATCGTCCAAAAGTTCTTCGGCATATTTTGTGATTTTCAGATAATATCCCGGCATTTCACGCTGCTCTACAACAGTGCCGCATCTCCAGCATTTACCCTCTTCTACCTGCTCATTCGCTAAAACTGTTTGACAGTTCGAGCACCAATTTAGCATAGCACTTCTTCTGTATACGAGAGCTTTTTCATACATTTTGATAAAAATATTCTGCTCATACTTTGTGTATAGCGAATCACTCGTTGCAAACTCTCTTGTTTTCGGAAATGAAATCCCTAAAGAGCTAAGCTCGTTACGCATATAGTCTATATTCTCATAAGTCCACTTCTTGGGGTGAACACCATTTTTAATAGCGGCATTTTCTGCAGGCATACCAAAAGAGTCCCACCCAATCGGATGCAGCACATTAAAACCCTGTTTACGATAATATCTGGCGATCGCATCACTAATCGTGTAATTTCGCACATGTCCCATGTGTATATATCCGCTTGGATACGGAAACATACTTAAAATATATTTTTTTGCACGTGAAAAATCTTCCGAAGGCTCAAAAGCGTTCGTTTCAAGCCATTTTTTCTGCCACTTTTTTTCAACTTCTAAAGGTTTATATTCCATAACTTAAAACTCATCCCTCGCTCTCGCCGACTCTACAATAACAAGTATCATAGAAAACAGGCTCGCTATAATCGCTCCGATGGATAAAGCTATAACTACGTTTATATTTCCTGAAATCTCCAATATCAAAAACGCCGGTATCAAGTGTAAATCAGCCACTAAAGAACTTGCCAAAAGTTCGGCGGAAAGCGTGTTTTTGATACCTATCTTTAAAAATGTTGATATGAGATTAATACTCATCGCTATAAATAAAACGATCTCATTTTGCTCATATAAAAAACCGGCTGTAGTCGTAAGACTCATCAGAGCAAAAAATATATATATTACTTTACCCCAATCCATATCTACTCCTTAAATTCTTCCGTGCTCATATTGAGCGCGCATTTTAGCTTTTTCGATTTTCATTTTCTCTTTTTTAGCTATATTTGCCCTATACTCCGCCACATCAAATTTAAGCCACTTCAAAAACGGTGCGGCAATAAATATAGAACTGTAAGTACCTATGATAATGCCCACGGTCAATACCAGCGAAAAGCCGTATATTGACTCTCCACCAAAGAGCAGCAATGCTACTACGACAAAAAGTGTCGTTAAAGAGGTAAGCGTTGTACGCGATAGCGTCTTTGAGATAGATGAGTCTATAATCTCAAAAAGATTTGTATTTTTTGAACTTTTTAACTCATCTCTGATTCTATCAAATACAACTATCGTGTCATTAATAGAGTATCCCACCAGCGTTAAAACTGCACCCAATATCTCAAGATTGACATCTATACGCAAAAACGCTATCACACCGATAATCACTATAACATCGTGAAACTCCGATACTACTGCAGCTACGCCAAAACGCCATTCAAATCTAAACGCGATATAAATCAAAATAGCGATCAATGATATAGCGATCGCCATCATACCTTTTTGTCTCAACTCATCGCCTACTTTAGGACCCACCATATCCACTCGGCGTATCTCAAACTCGCCTGTGCCTTGCAATGTTTTTACCATTAAGTCGCCTACATCTTCGCCGATAGTTCCGCTGCTTCCCTGAAAACGGATAGTTATCTCATCTTTCGCGCCAAATTCCGTCACGCTTGCCCCTCGAAAAAGCGGCTCCTGGTCAACTTGTTCGCGTATTTTGTCTATAGGGGCATCGGAATCGAGATATTTGACCTGTACGACTGTGCCGCCAGCAAAATCAATACCATAATTTAACCCTTTAGTAGCTACTATAAATATAGTCGCCAAAACGCAAATAACAAATATAATATTCGTTATTGCGCTTAATTTCATAAATTTATATGTCTTGTTATGATTAAAGATTTCCACTATTCACCCTTTTCATACCAAACCAAAATGTGATATTTTTGCTTTTTTCAATTCTATTGATAAAAAAATCATAAATGCCATGTGTACCAAGTATAGCCGTAAGCATAGAAATAAGTACGCCAAAACTTAGTGTGATAGCAAAACCCTTAATAGGTCCGGTACCGTAAATATATAAAACTATGGCTACTATAACAGTCGTAAGGTTAGAATCAACGATAGCAGTCATAGCGTTTTTATAACCGTGTTCTATAGCGATTTTTATACCGGCACCGGATCGCAACAGCTCACGTATACGCTCATTTATAATGACATTAGCATCTATTCCCATACCAACAGTCAAAATGATACCCGCCATTCCAGGAAGCGTTAAAGTTGCGCCTAAAAATGCGATAAGAGCTATCAGGATAAGGAGATTGCTTATAAGTGCAAACGAAGCTATAACGCCCGCCATTCTATAATAAAAACACATAAACAAAGCTACAGATACAAATCCAAATACTAAAGCTATAGAGCTTGCCTTTACGCTGTCCGCGCCTAAAGACGGCCCCACACTTCGCTGCTCAAGCATAGTAACCGGAGCCAAAAGTGCGCCGCTTCTTAACGCTATGGCTATATCGCTTGCTTCTTTATCACTGAAACTGCCGGTTATCTGACCTTTACCGCCACCTATACGGCTCTGTATGACAGGTGCGGAATAAACCACATCGTCAAGTACTATCGCAAGTTTTTTACCTATATTTTTACCTGTAAAATCACCAAAAATCTTTGCACCTTGAGCATTTAACGAAAACTCTATCATCGGACGGTTGGTCTGGTCAAATCCTACATTGGCACCCGTAAGCATAGACCCGTCAAGTACGGGCACGGATTTTAAGAGATATTTTCCTTCACCGTTTTTACTCGAATATATAACATCGCCGTAAGCCGCCGCCTCTTGACGACTCATAAAATCAGCTCTGGCATTTCTATCTTCATCCACAGCCATCAACTGAAGATGCGCCGCTTTCGCGATAAGCTCTTTTACGCGCTGTTCATCTTCCCTGGTTTTGACACCGGGAATCTCAACCAATATATCTTCTTCGCTTTGTTTAGCTACGTTAGGCTCGGCAAGTCCGAATTGATCAAGTCTGTTTCTGATTGTCTCCACAGCTTGAGAAACTGCCAAATCGCGCACGCTTTTCTGCTCCGCGTCACTTAGACTTATAGTATAATCAAGCCCTTGTTTATTAATGATAAGTCCGCCCATATCACTAAGTATAGAATCAAGTTTTTTCTCTTCATCACTGTCTAAAAGTGTTAAAGTAATTGCATCATCCTTGACTTTTGGCGCGTCTATAATTATTTTGTTATCATCTGTGTGATATTTAATACCGATTGCTACGGATTTTATTTTGGAAGATATCGCCTCATCTGTCTTTACGCCGAGCAGCATATATAAACCGCCCTGCAAATCAAGTCCTAAAGACACTTTAGTTCCCTTTTGCATCTGTAAAAAAGTCGGCATGCTAAATATAACACCAAACAGCGTTACCGCAATAAAAATAACAAAGCGGTAATTTAAACCTTTGTTATTCATTGACTCTCTTTAGTATATACTCTTTGACGATTTTGACACTTACATCATCGCTAAGTTTAATTTTGATAAAATTCTCTTCGATATTTGTCACTTCGCCGAATAATCCGCCGCTAGTGATAATTTTATCGCCTTTTTTCAGTTCGGAAAGCATCTGCTTATGAGCTTTTGTTTGACGCTGTTGGGGCATAATAATGAGAAAATAAAAAATAGCTATAAGCACAATTAGAGGTAAAAATGACTCCAAACCTTGCATGTAAATCCTTTAAAAGTAAAAATTTGAGTAGGTATTTTATCACTTTTATTATAATAAAAGCCTTTGTAACTGCATTGGCGCTGTCAAGTTTTATCTATTTGGCGTATTTTGACATAACAAACTATTTTTTACACTCTATCGTGGTATGCGCTGGACTTTGGCTGCTTTTTAAGTCGAATCGCGCAGGTTATTTTTTTACAGGTTTTTTTGTAGGGATTTTATGGTTTTACTGGATATCATTAAGTTTTAGATATTATGGTGATTTAGCATGGCTTATACCTATCATCATTATCGGCATAGGCGTTATTTACGGGCTTTTATTTCTTATACCGTCGCTTTTGACAAACTCTGCATATATTCATGCCATAGCGCTCGTATTACTTTCGCAAATCGCACCTTTCGGCTTTAATTGGTTTAGCTTCGAGCTAATGCTCTATTATACGCCGTTCGGACTCACAAGCTTACATGCCATGTTTTTAATCGCTTCTATATTGCTTGTACAAAATAGGCGTAAAGGATATAAATTTTTAGCTCTTGTCTGCTTTATCGCAGCGTTCGATTTTTCCAACAAAGAACTGCCTCAGCTTCCCAACTTCGATATAGAGATAGTTCAAACTCATATCTCGCAAGATGAGAAATGGCAAACAGAGACTATTATCAGCAATGTACAGGAAAATTTCAAAATCATAGAACGTGCGATAGAGCATCAGAAGCGACTTATTATTTTACCTGAAACGGCATTTGCGCTTTACTTAAATAAAAATGAAGCTGTTATGGATAGACTGTTGGAATATTCGCAAGATATCGCTATCATCACCGGAGCGCTGACTTATGAAGATGAAAAATACTACAATTCGGCATACTTCTTTGATAAGGGCATCATGCAAAGAGCGGATAAGATAGTTCTTGTGCCGTTTGCCGAACAAATCCCACTGCCGGACTTTATCTCAAATTATATAAACGAACTTTTTTTTGGCGGGGCAAGTGATTTTTCACAAGCCAAAAGCCCGACTGATTTTATCGTAAACGGTGTGAAAATACGAAGCGCGGTTTGTTTTGAAGGCAGTAGAAAAGAGATTTATGAGGGTAATCCGCAGTTTCTCAGCGTTGTCAGCAATAACGCATGGTTTTTACCCTCCATACAACCAACAATGCAAAATCTAATGCTTTCTCTATATGCCGCAAAAAACAATACGATAATCTTTCACAGCGTAAACGGCAATGGCAGTAAAACTATATTTCCCAGAAAAAGTATCGTAAAAACAATACTCGAATGGTTTTAATTTTTATCATTTGAGCAAATGTTCCATTCGCAAGATAAAAAGCATACTCTCGTCATTTCAAACAATGCAGATGCCTGTTCATCTGCGCAGGTTTCCACTTGCGTAATACGACACCGTTAAGGGCAAATTTTAATTCCATCATTGCAAGCATTACATAGCAATATAAACCTTGTCTGTTTGTAAAAACAGATTGTTTCATTTTGCATGTAATGATAAAAATTTGTGCATTAAAGTTAGATAATTACCATTTGGACACTTACATACTACCGGATTGCCATAACAACTTGAAAATATTTTTTAGCAGTTATATTTATAACAACCATCCATGAGCCAATCAAATATTTTCAATCAACTCTTGAAATCTATCCTCATTTGCACGATATTTATATGCTGATTGACCCTTAAGCATATATCATTGCAAAATTACTTCTCGCATTATATTTATTCACCTTTTATTATATCAAGACCTAAACTGCTGATGGCAAGCGGTAGCAATAATATCTCAGGTGCAAACAGCAATAAAACAATACCAAGTACAATGCTGCCAAAACATATTCCCAGCCACACTATCTCAAGCCAAATTCCCAATATGACCAAGACTATACCTGCTATCCATCTGAAACAAAAAATACAGATAATAAGCGCTATTATTGCCGCTATAACCATTTTAAAATCCTGTGAAAATCGATTTTGCAGTATCTTTTGATATTTTTGATGAAGACTTAACGGATATTATATCGTAATTATCATAAAGCTTATTACTATAACATTATGCGGCAACGCCTTCATTGCTTTACAGAATGTAAAAACTATGCAAATATCTTCAGCGCTTTTGCCAAATCCTCTTTTGTATCTATGCCAAAACTTTGGCTTTCTACCTTTATCATATTTATCGTTTTGCCATAGTGCAAAGCTCTTAATTGTTCCAATTTTTCTATTTGTTCAAGCGGGGAGGGTGCAAACGTGCAAAAAGAGCGCAAAGAGCGAAATATAAAACCGTAAAGTCCTAAATGTCCTAAGTATTGCGCGCCTATATTTTCTCTATCGTATGGAATACGCGATCTTGAAAAGTAGAGCGCGTTTTTATCTTTATCCGTCACCACTTTAACGAGATTTGGATCAAGCGCTTCGTCTTGAGTAATATTTTTGCAGCAGCTCGCCATAACCCATTCATTTTTTTCTCTTAAACTCTCAACCTTTTTTTTCAAGGTCAAAACTACATCTTTTTCTATAAAAGGTTCGTCCGCTTGTACATTTATCACTATCTCATTTTCTTTTAAGGATAGTTTTTGTGCCGCTTCGTTTATTCTATCTGTCCCGCTTTGGTGATTTACGTTTGTCAAAATCGCTTTTATATTGTATTTTTCAGCGACATCCATTACCTCTTTGCTGTCTGTAGCGATGGCGATATCGTCTATATCCTCAACCGCTTTAGCCGTTCTTATAACCATTGGAAGTCCGAGTATATCGGTTAGTATTTTGTTTGGAAATCTTGTTGACGCGAGGCGGGCAGGGATAATTATCATATTTTAACCTTTTAAAAAATCAACTATGCTTTTTTCAATTTGAGATTTTTCCACAACGTCATGATGAAGTATCTTTTTCTCAAATAAAGAATTTATAGAGTTTGGAATTTTTACATGTAAGCTTTTGCTGAATTTTTCAAGCGCTTCTTTATCGCTATATTTTTCTTTGTCATTTTGCAAAGCGTTTAACATTGTAGGCGCAAATTTTGTCCATTCGGCAGTTGAGCAAATGACACACGGAATATTTTTTTGCTTTATAGTCTCATACGCTTTTATACATGTAGCCGTATGCGGATCTAATACATAGCCATCTTTTGCGAATCTTGCTATAGTCTCCAAGGCAAATTCATCGTCTGAGTACACAGCGTCAAAATCCTCCCTTAAAGCGTCCAATTCATTTTTATTTAACTTATAAAACTTTTTATCCGATAGGTCGCTCATTAGCTCTTTGCACCTTGCACTTCCGAATTTGTCAAATAAAATTCTCTCCACGTTTGACGATATCAAGATATCCATTGCAGGAGATGTGCTTTGCAAAAGCTCTCTTTTGCTTATATCGTAAATACCTGTAGTTAAAAGGTCGGTTAGTATGTTGTTGATATTTGAAGCTATTAAAATTTTCTCAATCGGCAAACCCATCTTTTTCGCATAATATGCCCCAAGAGCGTTGCCGAAATTTCCACTGGGAATAGTTATGTAAAATTTTTCGCCGATTTTTAACTCGTTTTGTTTAATCAACTCGATATAGCTTGATATATGATATACGATTTGAAATATGATACGTCCGAAATTTACCGAATTTGCCGCGCTTAAATTAATGTTTTGCTTTTTTAGGCTTTCTTTGAAAGAATTTGAGGCAAGCAGTGATTTTAAAGCATTTTGCGCGTCGTCAAAATTGCCGCGTATTCCTACGACTTTTAAGTTTTTTCCTTCGCTTGTTACCATCTGAAGTCGTTGCACATCGCTTGTTCCGCCATCAGGATACAGACATACCACTTTTATATTTTCTTTATTTTCAAAAGCGTTAAGCGTCGCCGGTCCCGTATCGCCGCTCGTAGCCGCTAAGATGAGGTATTTTTCATTTCGTTTTTTCGCCAAATACGAAAGAATATATCCAAAAGGTTGCAAAGCCATATCTTTAAAAGCTCGCGTAGGTCCATGATAAAGTTCGTTGACAAAAAGATCGGGTTTGACTTTTACAAGCGGGGCGGGACTGTTTTTGTCGTCAAATCCGTCGTATAAATCCAAAGCTTTTTTTAAAATATCCTCATCTATATCTATATCAAAAAGCTTTAAAATCTCCAATGTTAACTCTTTATAGCTTTTTTTTGCCATCTTTGCAAAGAAATTTTCATCAATTTTTGGTAAATCACAAGGCGCATAAAGTCCGCCGAAACTTGCGCTCGGATTTAATATCGCATATGAAAATTGAACCTTTTTAGGATTTTTTCCGTCGTTTCCTCTTGTTTCTATAAACATTATCAATCAACCTTTAATGATTTATCTATCCATTTAAGATAGTTGTCACAGCCTTGTTTTATCGCGACTGCTATGATTTGCGGCGTTTCGTACATGTGAAGAGATTTTATAGTCTCTTCAACTTTTTCATACAATTGCGCTCTGGTTTTTATCTGAAGCTCTATCTCGCTCTCTTTTTGAATACTTCCTTGCCATTTGTAACTTGAAAATATTGGCGTAAAGCTAACGCACGCTGCCAAATTTTTCTTTAACAGTTCATCCGCTATCTTTTGCGCGGACTCTTTATCGGAAGTTGTCGTAAAAACTATGATGTAACTCATTGTTTTATTATGGTTCCTATGCCTTCGTTTGTGAAAAGCTCCAAAAGTATCGAGTGTTCTATGCGCCCATCGATGATATGAGCGTTTTCCACGCCGCCGCTTATCGCTTCCAAGCAAGCGTCAACTTTTGGAATCATTCCGCCGCTTATAGTGCCGTCTTCTTTTAATCTTTCAACGTCGCTTTGAGAAAGTTTTGATAAAAGTTTTTTATTTTTATCTAAAACTCCTAAAATATCGGTTAAAAATATCACTTTTTTTGCTTGCACGCTAACGGCTATTTTACTTGCCGCCAAATCCGCGTTTATATTGTAGCCGGGATGTGAAGAGTCGTCGCCCGATGCGATAGGGGCGATAACAGGTATAAATTTCTCGTCTATCAAATCATTTAAAACACTCTCGTTTATTTGCGTGATTTGTCCGACAAGTCCGTATTTTCCATCGTCTATAGGTTTGGCGTGCATAAAATTGGCGTCTTTTCCCGTGATACCGATGGCTTTTGCGCCATTGTGATTTAAAAGAGTCGTAATCTCTTTATTGACATTTCCGCTCAAAACCATCTCAACCACTTCCATCACCTTCTCATCGGTTATACGAAGACCGTCCACAAAATCGCTTTTTATATTTAGCCTGTCTAAAATAGAGTTTATGCTTTTACCGCCGCCGTGAACTATGATAACGCGAATACCCACAAGATACAAAAGTACGATATCTTGCGCGAATTTCTCTTTCAAGTCCGAATTTATTTGCGCCGCGCCGCCATATTTTATGACTATGGTTTTGTTTCTGAATTTTTTAATATAAGGAAGCGCGTCAAGAAGGATTTGCGCTTTTTGGATTTTTGCTTGCAAAATTTTTCCTTTGGAAAAAATAGATAAGCCCTAATTTTATCAAAAATTACGCTGTTTTTGACAGAATATCTAATTTTTTATCTGAAATATAATACAAAATGTCTTATTCCGCCATCTTGGTAAGTGGGTCTATTATAAAAAATATGAGCGAGATAGAATCAATTTATTGCGAAATTCATTCTATCTATTTTGTCATTGTGAGCGAAGCACGGCAATCCAAAAAGATTCATCTCTCTCGTTTTGCCATTACTAATAGAACAATATCAAAAGTTTTATAGCTGCCGATTTACCAAGGGGCTTACTCGCCTCACAAGCCTAATGGAACAATATTTTCAGAAGTTTTATCCGAAATTGCCCAGCTATAGTACATATATCCATTATTGGCATCAAGACGATGATCATGATGAACATAAAGCCAGCTATATACGCAATTGCCGACATTTTTTTCCATATATCCGTCACCGCCTCCGTTAGTCTCTTTGAAACCCAATTCTTTGAGGCTGTTTTTATATTGAGCGATGTGATTGATGACAAAAGTTCTCTCGCCTGTATAATGCTCCGTAAGTACATATTGACTAAGCCGTACTCCTGCAGGCTTAATGGCGCTTAACAGACTCGGGTTTGAATTGTAATTTATTATCGCCGTATAAGAACTGTCGCTGTTCTTATGCGTCACAACGCCTATATCAGGCAATGAACCGCCTGAAGAATAAATATAAAGGCTTACCGTATCATTTGATTGGTATCGAATCAAACCATTGCCTTGAAGAAGAGTATCGTATGCGCTGATATTTGGAATATGATTGTATGTAAAGTCATGATTTGTCGGAAAAGTGTTTGCGGGCAGATCATAAATCGGGAAATTCGTTGTCTTTTTCACACCTTCGTAATTGATATCACCGCATAACCCGCCGTTACTTGTCCCGACATTGTTCGTGTTTACATTGCCTGATGAATTTTCAACTCCGTTACTGTTACCGCTTCCGCCATTGCAACCGATTAAGAAAAAACTAAATAAGAGAAAAAATATTTTTAAATTTAAACGATATAAAACTTTAAAATCAGCCATTGAAGACAACATAGATATTCCTTTAAGTTTATTTATAAAAATTTAGCGTATATTATATCAAAAAATAATATAAGAGGAGTATTTTTTATTGATGATAAATTAAAATTTGGAGTTTTTTTAGTTATTTTAAATAAAAACGAAGGTAATTTATTGAAATGAAGCATTTTTATATCATTGTGAATTATCACAAACGGTGTGACAATACGATACTATAATTAGCTTTATCATCATTTATGTATGGTAGATAAAATAAATAAATGACAACATAGTACTTATAAAATAGTTTTCTTGTAGCCCCGCATATGATAAATTTAGATTGTACAAGGAACTAAAAGTGTGTCTATCATGCTGATATCATTTAGTCAATCACACTATATCGTCGTTTTCTGAATACTCCAACCTATATCCAACGTATTGCCATTGTCTAAAAAGCCAAAAAAGAATTGTATACCGCCTGATATATTCCCACACATTCTGCCATTGCTGATATCTTTGCCGGCCGTGCAGAAGAATCCCGATGACGAAAGAGCACTTTCATACGAGCTTATCGCACTTCTGGCATTGGAATTATCAACTGTTATAATTGCACGCCAAGCAGTATTTTGAGTTCCAGATATTGCTCCAAACGCATCGATTAGATCTGAATCGGAAGGTTGATCAGAACTGTTAGCACTTATCAAATTAGTACTAAAGTTACTATAGTAGCCTGCTAAGTCTTTATATGAAAAATCATGTTCTATTCCAGCGCACCCAAGCATAGAGCGTTTGGCGTTATACTTATAAAAACCGGTAGCGGAAGAAACGACGCCGTCATTACAAACAGAACCTGTATCGTCAATAACAAATCCTCTGCTTGAGAGCGAATTTTGAAATGAGCTTGCATCATTTGTCGAATAATAGTGATAGTTTTTACCGGCATATATTTTTTGGATAGTTAATCCATTTTTATTAAAAGAGTTCGGAAAGCCACTATCTATAGTCGATAAAGAAAGAGTTTTATCCCAACTTCCGCCACCAGACAAACCTTCACCACTATTACCTTTATCGCTACTGACAATTCCACTGTTATCACTGGATGAACCTTTAACTTCGCTACTATTGTTATTACCGTTTCCGCCGCTGCAGCTGAGTAAGAAGAAACTGAGTAAGAGAAAGAATATTTTCAAATTTAAACGATACAAAACTTTGAAATCAATCGTTAAAGACAACATGGATATTCCTTTAATTTGAAGTTTATTTATGAAAATTTATAGACACATTATATCAAAAAAATAATATATATAAAAGTTTGGAATATTACGAAAATAAATACCGCAACATCAATATAAGGTTTGACAAAAATTTGCCAAACCATTATTTTTACTACTCCAAATAATCAAAAGTTTTATAATTACCGATTTATCAAGGCTTACTTGCCTTGCAAGGCTATTTTAATAACATCATCAAAAGTTTTATCCGAAATTATCCAGCTATAGTTTATGTATCCATTATTGGCATTAGGATAATGATCATGATGATCATAACCCCAGCCATATATACAATTACCGACCTTTTTTTCCATCGATCCGCGACCGTCTCCTGTCTCTTTGAAACCCAATTTTTTGAGGCTGTTTTTATATTGAGCTATATGATTGATGACAAAATTTCTCTCGCCTGTGTAATGCCCGAAAAGTTGATATTGTTTAAGCGGTACCCCGACAGGTATAATAGCCTTTAACAGACTTGGGTTTGAGTGGTAAGTTATTATTGCCGTAAAAGAACCGTCGTTACTCTTCAATGTCATAACACCTATGTCTTCGCCCAAAGAATGAATATAAAGCTTTACCGTATCATTTGATTGAATTCGAGTCAGACCATTGTTTTGAAGAAGGGTATCGTATGCACTGATATTTAGAACAGGATAATATGCAAAATCCTGACTTATTGGAACAGTATTTGCAGGCAGGTCATAAAGCGGAAAATTTGTTGTCTTTTTCACACCTTCGTAACTAATGTCGCCGCATAATCCTGAGGTACCTGTTACACCTTTATTGTCACTAGTATTTGCATTGACGGACGAATCTTCAACTCCACCATTACCGCTATTATTGATGCCGTTATTATTATCATTATTAGCTCCACCGCTGCAACCGATCAATAAAAAACCAAGTAAGAGAAAAAATATTTTCAAATTTAAACGATATAAAACTTTAAGATTAGTTACTGAAGGCAACATGGATATTCCTTTAAGTTTATTTATAAAAATTTAGCGTGTATTATATCAAAAAAATAATATTAAGAGAAGTATTATCAAAATTTGAAATATTACGAAAGTAAATGTGACAGTATAAATACAAGGTTTAGCGAAAAATTCGCCAAACCAATCTATTCCAAATCATCAAAAGTTTTATCCACAACTACCCAGTTATAATCTATATATCCATTGTTGGCGTTAAGATAATGATGATCTTGATGCTGGTAAAACCAACGATATACACAATTACCGGCCTTTTTCTCCATCGCTCCATAACTGTCTCCAATATCTTTGAAACCCAATCCTTTGAGGCTGTTTTTATATTGGGCTATATGATTGATGACAAAAGTTCTCTCGCCTGTATAAAACTCTGTAAGTTGATATTGCTTAAGCGATGCTCCTGCAGGTGTAATAGTGCTTAACAGACTTGGGTTTGATTTGTAATTTATTATCACCGTATAAGAGTCGTCGTTATTCTTACGTGTTATAACTCCTATATCAAGCAATGAATCGCCTGAATAATGCGCATAAAGCCTTACAGTATCATTTGATTGGTATAAAGTAAGACCATTACCTTGAAGAAGAGTATCGTATGAGCTAATATTGGGAATAGGATAGTAGTTAAATACCTGTGCTCTTGGAAAAGTATTTGCAGGCAGGTCATAAAGCGGAAAATTTGTTGTCTTTTTCACACCTTCGTAACTGATGTCACCACATAATCCTGAGGTGTCTGTTCCTCCTTTATTAGCGTTTGTATTTACATTATTCCGTGAACTTTTATCTTTGCTGCTGCTATTATCATTTTTGCTAATCTCGCTGCTATTGTAACTACTGTTGCCAACACTGGATGAACTTTCACTTCCACAACCGATCAAGAAAAAACCAAGCAAGAGAAAAAATACTTTTAAATTTAAACGATATAAAGCTTTAAAGTTAATCATTGAAGACAACATATGTATTCCTTTAATTTGAAGTTTATTTATGAAAAAAAATTTAAAATATTATATCAGAAATTTAATGTAAAAGAAATATTTTTATTAAATAATAAATTCAGAGTCAAGAATGCGGTAATCAAGTAACCTTTTTTTAAATAAAATAATTTGTGATTTGAAATTTTCGGGTTGCCACGCTGATTTTGTCGGCATGACAATCCCATAAACATTTGCTTTCCGTAGTAAAAGTATTTAATGCCCCTACTCTTCTGTTTCACCTTTATCGTTTGAGAGTTTTGAAGCCAACTCTTTTGAAGCATTAAAGTCTGCTTTTCCGCTTGCAAGTTTTGGCAAAGTATTTACTTTATAAAATTCACTTGGCATTAAAAGCGGTGGGATTTGAGCTGACTTGAGTGTTTGCAAAAACTCTTCATATGAGAGTTCGCTCGCGAACAGCAACACAACCTTTTCGCCTTTTTTACTGTCGGGAAGATTGACGGCTATGAGGTCAACCTCTTCTTTAAACAGCGATACTGTCAAACTCTCCACGCCTGTCAAACTTATCATCTCCCCGCCGATTTTGGCAAAACGGCTGTATCTATCAACTATCGTTACAAAACCGTCTTCATCTATATGTCCCTTATCGCCGCTTTTATAGTATCGCCATTCGCCGATTTTAACGATAACTTCATGGGTTCTTTCTTCGTTTTTATAGTATCCTCTCATCACTTGCGAACCACCTATCAGTATCAATCCGTCCTCGCCTACAGGAAGCTCTTTAAGTGTATCGGGATTAACGATTTTTACAATAGTTCCAGGAAGCGGCATCCCTACGGTTCCGTTTTTATGAAAAGTCAGAGGCTTATATGTCGTATACTCCAAACTGTCCGGCATATTCACACACACAACTGGCGCGGTTTCAGTCGTGCCGTAACCCTCGTATATATCTATACCGAATTTTATCTTAAAGCCGTTTTTAACATCATCTTTTAATTTTTCAGCTCCCGCCACGGCAAGTCTTATGCTTTGAAGCATTAAGGGGTGAAGTTTTTTATTTTTGATATACAGTCTAAAAAATGTCGAAGTCCCAAGCAAAATACTGGCGCGGTATTTAGCACACATCTTACCTATGCCCGCAACGTCGGTAGGATCGGCAACGCACACTGTAAATATCCCTTCGCAAAGCGGCATAAGCGTTGTAATAGTAAGCCCGAAAGAGTGGAAAATCGGCAAGGAGTTCAGTACCACGTCATCTTTTCTAAAATTTATCAAATCGGACACTTGTTTGATATTAGCCAGCAGATTTTTATGTGTCAGCTCAACTCCTTTAGGCGCACTCTCGCTACCGCTGCTAAATATGATAGTCGCTGTATCTTCCATCTTCACAGGTTTAAAATACAGAAGTTCCAAAAGCCATGTAGGCGAAAACAGAATTTGCAAAAGTACTTTGAGAATATCGATTTTAGCAAAAGAGGATTTAATAGTTTCAGCATAAATCACTCTATCCTCCAATACCCCGCTCAAATCAAACCCGCGCGCGCTAAGCTTCTGCTCAAAAAGTTTTGAAGTGATTATAGTCTTCAACTCCGCCGTTTCTACAGCACTTTTGAGATGATCAACGCTAAGTGTGTAATTTAAATTTATAGGCTTTTTGCCAAGCGCAAAAAGAGCAAGATTAACTATCGAACCTGCAGCCGATGAGGGCAAAATAACACCGATATTTTCCTCTTCTTTTAATGCCCCTCTCAATTTTTTGATAAATAAAACTACAGAGGTTAAAACTTTAATATTACTCATCGCAATACCGGTAGAATAATCAGCGATAGATTTAGCAAACAGCGCGTTATTGGCACACTTCAACCAACTATAATGTAAAGGTCTTTGATTTGAAAGATAAAAATCCCACGACAAAAACGACAGTTTGATAACTGCCTGCTTGACTTCATTGGCTTTTGCTGTGGATTTTAGAGCTTCACCGAACGCTATGACTATCTCTCTTTTGCTGTTCCCGCGACGCAATTGCTTATAGTAGTCATCCGCGCGTGAAAATGTTGAACCCCAAAGTCCGCGCAGATAAAACGGAACAATAGGTACATCAACCCCCTCTATCGCCAACTCAAAACCGCGTTCAAATTTACCTATCTGACCGTTGTAGCTTATAATTCCTTCAGGGAAAAGCGCGACGACTTCGCCGTTTTTAAGTCTCATTTTGATACTTTCAATCGCTGATTTGCTTGCACCACCGGCGATCGGGATAACATCAAAAAATTTAAATATCCAAGTTAAATACCACTTATCATAATATGCCCGAAACATCACAAACTTTAATGCTCTGGGACTCGCCACTTGCAAAACCAACCAATCTATCCAACTTATATGATTGCCCAAAAGCAGAGCGCCTCCGCGCGGAGGAATATTTTCGATACCGTGTATATTTGTCTTGTATCCAAGCTTCAGTATCGGAAAAAGTAAAATCCTCGCAAACAGATGCGGTACTTGTTTTATCGCATACAGAGCCCCTAAAAAAGCTATCAAAGCTGTTGCCAAAAACAGCTGCGTCGTTGAGAGATTAAAAAACACAAAGACTACCGTCAAGCACAAAAACAGAACCATAACGCAGTTTTGTATAAAGTTATTGCCTGCCAAGATTTTACCAATTTGACTATCGCTTGAAAAGTATTGTATGACGGAGTTCAAAGGAACTATAAAAAGTCCGCCGAAAAAACCGAATATCAAAGAGAAAATTCCCATAGAAAAAGCGTGCTGCGCAAACGTCATACCAAAAAGAGCGGCAAATATCCCAAGTGCGCCTATGGGTATAATGCCAAGTTCAATATGTCTTTTTGAATAAATTCCTGCTATAACCGAACCGCTTATAAGTCCTATCGCGCTTACAGCCAAAATACCCTGCATAATAACGCTATTGTCATCTCCGATTACCATTTTATAATGCGCAGGAAATGCCGATATCACCATCTGTGATATACCCCAAAAGATACTAAGACCCACAATGCTAAGCCAAATATCTTTATTGCTTCTGACTGTTTTTAGGTTGCGTTGAAGATATTTTAATTTCAAATACTCTTTCACTTCAAATTTATCCGCTGTCTCTTGAGGCTCAAAAAACGGTATCTTAAAAGCGAAAAAGGCTTCCAGTGAACTTAAAATAACAAGTGCAAAACCTATAGGCAGCATAGATGTCAAAATATCATTTGGATCTGTTAATCCGTCTATGTAGTACTTTTCAAAAATGATTGAAAAAACAAATGAGCTAAACAAAATCGCGACAATCGTCAAAGCTTGGATGATACCGTTAGCCAAGCTCAATTTCTCAACTCCGACAATGCGCTTTATAAGTCCGTATTTGGCAGGCGAATATATCGCGCTTTGCACCGCAAGCAAAAATGTCATCGCAAACGCAGCGATAAACCATCCCTGATAGTAACAAAAAAGTATAAGCAGCGTCAAACACACAGCTGCGATTGTAGAGTAGCGGATAATCACGGTCTTTGAGAATTTATCATTTAAAAATCCTGCCGCTGAAAACAAAAATATAAAAGGCAGCAGTATCATACTGTTTACGAATGCATTCAGGATTATCAGCATATCGCCGCTATAACTTTTAAAAAGAACATTTTGAATGGTTATCTTATGCGCCAAATCAACAGAAGCGTTTATAAACATTATCAATATAAACGGTAAAAATCCGCGGATTTTCAAAAGCTGTAACATTGTAGTCCTTAATATTAAAAATTTTATTTTATTTTTTTGGAACAAACGGACAATAAAACGGTTATATTACATTTTATAAATTTAATTATTCCTTTTTTATTACCTATTTGGGTATTTTTTAAGCTCTCACACGATACATTTTACAAATCTTTTTAAAAGGCGAGATTATGAAAACCGCGCTTATACAACAATCATTTCACGGCTCAAGAGAAAAAACGCTTGAATATACGTTGCGGGAGATAAAAGAGGCAGCAGCGCAAAAAGCGCAACTTGTGGTTTTGGGAGAGCTTCATAAAGACAAATACTTTTGTATCAATGAAAATACCGACAATTTCACACTTGCCGACAGCTTCAACGACGATGTGAATCTTTTTAGCAGTATAGCTAAAAAAGAGGGTATAGTTTTGATAACTTCGCTTTTTGAGAGGCGAACTGCAGGACTTTATCACAATACGGCAGTTGTATTTGAAAAAAATGGCGAGATAGCGGGCAAATACCGTAAAATGCACATTCCCGATGATCCGTCATTTTATGAGAAATTTTATTTTGCACCCGGCGATTTGGGATTTAATCCGATAAATACAAGCGTAGGCAAAATCGGCCTTCTAGTCTGTTGGGATCAGTGGTATCCGGAAGCAGCAAGAATTATGGCGTTGAAAGGAGCTGATTTTTTGGTATATCCGACAGCGATTGGGTGGTTTGACGCGGATAGAGACGATGAAAAAAAACGCCAGCTCGACGCATGGATAACCATACAGCGCTCTCACGCTATAGCTAACGGCTTGAGCATTGTGTCGGTAAATAGAGTCGGATTGGAGAGCGATGAAAAAAATGTAAATGAACCTATACGCTTTTGGGGTAATTCTTTCGCTGCAGGGGCACAAGGTGAGATTTTGGCAATGGCAAACGATAGGGACGAGTGTACGCTGTATATTGATTTGGATATCAAAAGAAGCGAAGAAGTGAGACGTATTTGGCCGTTTTTGAGAGATAGACGTGTAGATGCTTACGCGGAAATCACTGAAAGATTTATTGATTAAGGGGGTTAGTTATGGTTGATATGCATGTGCATCTTTTAAGCAGTCAAGTCAGATTTAAACGCTTGTATGACAAGCTTGCCATTATGTTTTTCGCAAGACGCCTCGGCGCAAACCCGAGACGACTTATGAAAAATAGCTATGAAGAGTATTTAAATACGCTTACTAATTCGGTCAAAACTTCAAAGAAAATCAAAAAAATAACTGTTTTTGGCATTGACGAAAAGATAGACGAGGAAGGTGAATTGCTGCATAAAGACAATACGGTATGCGCTAGCAATGATGATGTGTTAAATCTTTACAAAAAACATTCAGATATCATCATCCCGTTTTTTTCTATAAATCCGTTAAGGAATGACGCCCTGAAACTTATAGATAAGTATGCCGATGCGGGCTTTAAAGGGGCGAAATTTATGCAAAACTACTGGGAGATAGATACAAATGATGAAAAATTTATCCCGTACTATGAAAAGCTTAAGAAAAGAAATTTGCCCGCCATTTTTCACATAGGAAGTGAAAGCAGTCTGCCTTCAAATAAAGCTTACGAGTCTTTAAAAATGATAGATTTGCCGCTAAAACTCGGCGTCAAAGTAATAGTTGCGCATATGGCGTTAAGTTATGAGTCGTTAAAAATATCGCGGGCTTTAAAACGTAACCCCAAATACTATCCGCAAGAGTACTTCACACTTATTGAAATGCTCAAAACTTATGATAACCTTTATGCCGATATTTCAGCTATATTGACACCCGTAAGAGCTAAAGTCTTGAGGCATTTAAGTCGCGAAAAGGAGATACATCATAAACTCTTATATGCTTCAGACTATCCGGTACCATTTTCAATTATACTGAACAGTTATGATTTACCTCTTTCAAAAAGACTGAAATTTGTGTTTGAGAAAAACCCATTTGACAGATATGCTCTTGTCATTAATGAGTATTTCCCGATTGAGAGTGAGATATATACGAATTATAAGAAAGTACTTCCTGATAATTAAGCGTACGCACGCTTTTTTGTTTATTGCACGCGCGGCACATACAATATGTTGAAACAATCCACATTGTCTCGCCCTCCGCCATTGCGAGCGTAAGCACGGCAATCCACATGCAAACTACAAAAACCAATAAAACGTTTACACGTAAGAGAATAATTCCGTCATTGCGAGCTGATTTAGTCGGCGAAGCAATCCAGAAAAATAAAATCAATCAGCTTTTAAAATTATTTTGATAGTGCAAATAACGACGCTTCCTCACAATAATAAGCGAAATGACGCAATACTATGAAAAGGGTGAAATATTTTTATAATGACAGATAAAAGATAGCATGCAAGGTTTCCCCTGCATGCAATATCTCTTCTTTTACTCTTTCGTAAACCCCTCAATATCAATTATCTTTAAACCGCCTTGAGTAGATGTAAACACTTTTGTATCATCTGACGATATAATAATGTCATAAACACCATATAAGTAAAACTGATCAATAAAAACAGGATTAATAGGATCGCTTACATCCATTACTTTTAAAGAAGGACCATCAGTTGCAAACACTTTTGTCTCGTCTGACGAGAGAGCAATATCAGTAACAAATGTAGAAATCTGACCAATAATTGTAAGATTAGTTAAATCTCTTATATCTATTATTTTAAAACCGTCATAGCTATCAGCTATAAACGCTTTTGTCCCATCTGATGAGAGAATGATATCCTTAGTGTTATATGTACTAATCTGATTGATAAAAGTTGGATTTTTTGGATTGCTCACATCTATTATTTTTAGAACGTAACAACCGCAATCGTAATCGTAACTACCCACAAACGCTTTTGTTTCATCTGGTGAAAGAGTGATAGTATCAGCATATGATACAGGAAATTGACCAATAAGAACGGGATTGACAGGATTACTTACGTCTATTATCCTTAAATTGCCGGTTTTGATGTAATCAGCTACAAATGCTTTTGTATTATCCGATGAGAGAACGATACTTCCCATGCCTGATACGGGAAATTGACCAATAAGAACGGGATTGACAGGATTGCTTACGTCTATTATCTTTAAGCCGTTGATAATATCTGCTATAAACACTTTTGTATTATCCGATGAGAGGGTAACATCATAAATATTCAGTGCGTCAATCTGACCGATAAGAATAGGATTAGCAGGATCGCTTACGTCTATTATTCTTAAACTACCGATAACACTGTAATCGGCTATAAATATTTTCGTATTATCCGACGAAAGGGCGATATCTTTAACATTGTGCATACCGTCAATCTGACTAATAATCCTATTTTTAGTATCCACCGTCAATTTTACGATATTGCTGTCTCCGCATGAACTTTTGGCGTATATGTTCATAGTATAGTTACTGCCTTCGGTTACATTGGCAGTTGTATAAACCTCTCCGTTATCTCTAACGTCAAATACCGAATTATCATCCAATACATACTCTGTTATATCGCAATGTATAGACGAGCCTGATTGTATAGTTCCTATCGTTTTATTCGCGGGAGTTTTTCTGTGTACACTAAAATGACTATTTTGTAAAACAGGTGGGGTATCTTTTAAATTATTTAAACCAATATAAACAGTTGCCGTATTGCCGTTGCCAAAAGCATTGACAGCTTGAATGTATAGATAATAATAGTTTCTACTCTCATAATCCAACTTTGCTCCCTCAGCAACAACTATCGTTCCATTATTATAAACTTTAAAGTTCTCAGCTTCTGTTCCGCTTAATGTTATGGAAGTTACCGGTGAGCCGTCATCGTCCATACTTAACTGTCCGACAAACGTTCCCTCCGGAGAATTCTCATTGATATAAAAGGTCGGACCATTTACAGTTGGCGGACTATCCGGCAGATTATTAATATTTATCGTTACATCAACTATATTACTCTCACCGTATATATTGGATGCTTTTACTTTGATGGTAAAACTCTTTTTATTTTCATAGTCCAAGTTTGCCAACTCTGTCGTAGTTATCTTACTCGTATCGTCTATAGCAAACCAATCGCTATTTGTACCGCTTACTATGACAAATGAGTTTATGGTATCTGAACCATGAGAAAATATATCGACGTTTCCTACTACTGTGCCTGTCGGAGAGTTTTCATAAATGCTCAATGTTGTCGGTATCAGCGTTGGTTCTTCATCTGGAGCGTTTATGACGTTTATAGTTACGTTTACGGCTTTACTTGTATCATGAGAGTTTGAAGCGGTGGCTTTTAGACTATAAATGGATTTTGTTTCATAGTCTATCTTAGTAGCTCCTATGGCAACTTTGATAAGTCCTTGATTGTTTATGTTAAAGTGTTCCGCTCCTTCACCGCTTAGAGTAAATGAGTTGATAGAACTTTTACCGCTTGAACTTACTCTCACATATCCAACCGTCTCTCCTCCGTACGAATTCTCCATGATATTTAACGCAGTATCCGCCAAGATGGGAGCGTCGTCTATGATCTTTACCGTAACTTTACTTGTAGAGGTTTTGCCATCGCCGTTTGCGGCTTTGACGTTAAAGCTGTACTCTTGATTTGTATTGTAGTTAAGGATAGAGGCTACTCTGATAACGCCGTTATTGTCTATAGTAAAGTAAGCTGCGTCATTTCCTTCAAACTCAAACGATACCGCAGGTAAAACGCCGTAAGAGTATCCGACTCTGCCTATAGCAGTTCCTGCATCCAATCCTTCCACTATGGAAACGCTTAGACTGTATAACGTTAGATAGTCGTCTATGACGGTTATCTTTACTTGAGATTTTGTATTTGAGAAGTATTCGTTTGAAGCGTTCGCCTCAAGGTTAAATACCTCTCCCGCGTTTAGGTTTGTATTGTCAATGAGAGTTATAACGCCGTTGGAGCTTATGCTAAATCTTTCGCTGCCAACACCGCTTAAGCTAAACGCTTTTGGCGGAGTATATCCGTAAGAGTACGCTATCTTTCCGACAATGGAATTATTATGCGCACTGACATATATATTTGCGGCGAAATCATAAAGCGTTATATTGTAAGACACCGCATTGTTATCAGCTCCAGAGGCTTGCGAAGGTATAATGTTTATAATTACCATTCCGGGTTCGCTCACGCCTTGCTCATTTTTGGCAGATATATACAGAAGATAAGGAGAGTTCTCAACTGAAAGAGCGGCATTTTCAGCGACTCTGACAGTCCCGTCTATGCTGACGTTAAAGTTTTCAACTCCCGCGCCTGTTAAACGAAACTCTTTTACAGCAGACAGTCCCTCTTGATACGAAGGTCTGCCTATAGCAGTTCCCGAAGTTGCATTGTCAAGTATAGAGGCATATACGTTACCAAGTATAACGGGTGCATCGTCGTATATGTTAAATACGACTGACACGGGCGCGCTGTCTCCGAAAGCATTTGTCGCCGTAACCGTCAATCTATAGACTTTATCGCTCAAGGTTATGTTTTCTCCATGAGTTACGGTTATATTGCCTTTACTGTCTATATTGAAGTATTCAGCCCCGTATCCTTCAAGTCTCATATCAGTTATCGGATATCCCATATCATTTACGCTTATTGTTCCCATGTATGAACCGTTTGGCATATTTTCAAAGAGATAATTAACTAATGAGTTTGTCGTTATGATGGGTGAATTATCTGCCGTTACCGTGATATAAACAGGCTCAGCGGGCGAATCGCCGTAAGCATTCGTGCCGATGACTGAAAGATAGTATATCCTTTTCTCTTCATAAACAAGCCGTTTTGCTACTTTGATATTTCCTTGATTATCTACTTCAAAGTTTTCGCTTCCAGCTCCACTTAAATTAAATGAATGCACGGGACTTTCACTGACACAATCGGTATTTATCCTACCCATAATAGTTCCAATTGCGGCATCTTCGTTTACGCTGAAATATCCGCCCCTGACTAACGGCTTAGCGTACAAGTTAAAACTATCCTCGTATATATCCTCTCCTTTGTGGATTTTATTAATAAGAGGCATAAAATCACTGTAATAATCACGATACAGACTGTTTTTATTCTCATACGGAGTAAAGTACAGAGCGTCTATACTGTTTGTAACATTATCAAGATTTATATCACTGTTCAAAAGACATTTTACCGCTTCGTCGCTTTTGGCGATAAGCCTTAAGATATCATTACTATTGTAATGTTTTTTAGAGATTTGATAAGCCATTTCCGTTAAGATATTCAGTTTAAAACCTGTGTTTTTAAGTGCGCTTCCGCTTGTTACGGCTCTTACTGTCCCCAGATTGATAACAGGATTTGCATCAAATATTTTATCGTCGTTCGCGTCTATATCCATTCCGCCTTTTGCTTCCACCACATAAAGCTTCTCATCTGAAAGAGCGTCTGTTATCTCTCTTGGTACGGTTATAACGCCTGCCGTATATATAGACGAACCGTAAGAGGATAGTCCGGAATATACAGGGTTTGAACCTCTGTTTGTATTTAAGTCGTAATCTTTAAGTTCATAAACAGTTATATTAGCTCCAGCTAAAGGTCCGAGCAATATTCGAGGTATCAGCCATAATATAGAATATTCATAATCCTTAGGCGGTTCTATATGCGGCGTACTCCAGCCGCCGCCTGTTGTATATCCCGTATCTATATGTCCTCCGTCGCCCGCATATCCTTCACTGTAGTAATTGTTTGTGCCTGCACTTCCTCCCGTACTAACGCCGTATCCTGTTGTAGAATACTGATAATAATATAAAGAGACGCTGTTTTTTGCAAAATCATCTTTTAAAACGACTTCAGATTCGCCTCTATCTGAAATCTTAATGTCAGCTATATGACCGCCGCTTAAACTATCCAATACTTTTAAGCTGACTACTCTTGTATCGTCATGTCCGGGTACTTTTATACGCACTATGATATCCTGCATCTCTTTTACCGACGCGCTAAGTTCCATATCCGTTTGATATGTAACATACACAGGGTAAGTTCCTTTAGGTATATAACCCATGTTGCTATTCGGAGAGTAAAAGTG
>JAISGD010000018.1 GCA_031263195.1 Campylobacteraceae bacterium
AATATGATAGCAATACAGGAAGATGGACAAGCAAGGATCCTATTGACTTTGGAGGAGGAAGTTCAAATCTTTATGGGTATGTGTTGGGTGATCCGGTGAATTATGTTGACCCGACGGGAGAATGGGCGTGGGTTGCTGGTGTCGTTATAACAGTTATTGGCATATATATTGCTAAACCATTTATAGACAATGCAGTGAAAGCAAAAGATAGTTGTGATAATATAAAAGATCCTATAGTAAGGGCTGAATGTTATCATCAAATTCGCCCTCAGCAACTAAAAGATGTAAATAAAGCTGCTCAATGTACTGCTCCAGCGTTTCCTTTACCCCTTGGAGGCGCAGAGGACGTAATTTGGCAGGGTGTCAATGCAATACCTTAAAAAACACTATATAAAGCTTGTTATTTTTATTGTAACGATTATCGTTTTAGTCAATCCAAAATATTCTGGGTATTCGTTGGACGCTTATATATTCAATTTTTACTGGAATATTATACATAAAACCAATATTGAAACTAAGTATTTTGTCATTGATTTGGCAAGATTTAATTGGATTTTAATTAAGGAAAAAGATGACGAACTGTTTTTTGGCGGCGTTACTGTTTTTATCAACAAAGACGACGAAGATAGAGTATTGCCCACACTAATATTTGATAATTTTTACGAGGGTATGCTTGATGCTTGGGAAAAAATGTGTGGAATATCTTTTACTAAATCAACTAAAATAATAAACGGCTGGGATGCTGAAGTCTATGACTGTATTGATGTAAAAAACCCTGATATACCATCCCAAATGATTGTATATAAAGATGAAGCTTTTTATATATACACATATATAGATGCTTTCAAACCCCAATACGACAAATTCTTTGAAGGTGTAAAGTTGAGAGAACAATGAATTTTCCCAAATCCCTCATTCATTCCAGAAGGAAGAATAGCCCAAATCCTCACGGAGATAACAGCGCTATGAACAATAGCGCATCAAGTGGTTGCATAATTATAAATGGAAGAAATAGGCGAGACAGGATAACCAACAGCGGAGACAATCTCTTAAGAGTTGTCCCATGAAAACTTTCTTGGTCACACTATTTATCATTTGTCTGTCTTACGGATATCTGCTAAGTAATAATACGGAAATGAGATATGAATTTATATTGCCGAACGGAGCAAAGACTACCATTGTCGAGAGTGTTTTTGATAAGAATGAATTTAAAATTGAGAAATGCAGAAATAATGATGATGTATGCTATATCAATAATGAGGAATCATTCGGTATTCTCACAGTGTTTAAAAGCTACGTAAAAAGTATCACCGTAAATTATCTCGGAGAAGTTTACAGTCTTGACTCAAGCAGTATGTATAACGCTTGGGGTGAAAATACACTGAAATACGCGAGAAAAATACAATGCGAATATGGAGACGGGTATTGTTTGGACAGTTATTTTTACGGACTGTGTCAGGATAAATACAATTGCGTATTTAGAGGATATTTTTCCGATGCGGCAGCAGCATTCAGTGCGGAATGGGCGATAATAAACGGCAAAAGCGTCAGAACGGTTATAGGACACGCTATGGAAACGGATTTTCTTAGAAGCATTAATAGGACCATTGTAAATGCATATCAAAACGAACTGACAGAAGCAAACAGACAAAAAGCTGATAATACGGCAACATTCAATCTGAACGATAATCTGAGCGTTACCGTAACAAAAGATGTTTTTGATAAAAATAAATTTATCATAGAAAAATGCAATCATATTGATGTTATCTGCTTAATCAACGGACGCGTTCCGTTTGGAGTTTCTCTTGTGTCTTATGAAATACCAAAAACATATATAAAAAATATAACTGTTAACTATAAAGGAATTGATTATAGCCTCGATGTTGCCGATATGTATGATATGGATATAAGTAAATTCGGCGGAACTTGTCCGAATGAATATGGTGGTATTTGTGCTTTTAGAGGAGTATTTTATAATGATAATGACAGCTTTGCGGCACAATGGTGGTTGAATATCAATGATAAGTCCAACAGAAGAACTGTATTGACTTTTAGCAAAGATATTGTCAAATGGTTCTTGAAATATATCGATGCAGATATATTTTATGATTGATAATGCAAATAGCAAAATTAATAAATCAAAACATGAAAGAGCTTGATTGCGACTCATTCGGGAATATATTGGAAGAGAAGTATTATGATATAGGTGGGAATGTGACACAAAACAATCCAAATCTTGATATACCTTTTGGTTTTGCCGGAGGACTGTACGATAAGGATACAAAACTAATCAAAAATCGTATAGATAATATTGAAAATGTAAGAAAAATAGCAAAAGATATGTGCCCTCTTCCTCTAGTCGTTAGCAATCCACTAACGGAAACAATTTATGACCTTGCTAAATAAAATAGCTTATATTATCATTGGTGCTGTAGGATTATATTGTTTAATAAGTCTGATATTTAATAAATACATGTTCAATTTTGGATGGAATATGATATATCAATCCAAATTTGAAACGAAAAACTTTATCATTGACTTACCAAAGTTTCATTGGATTGGTCAAATGTCGGAAAAGACTAACAATCCTTTTTTTGTCGGAATTCCCATAACAGCTGACGGCTTCAAAAGAGAGATTTTTTCTGAAATACATTTGTATAATGTTGATGACACATGGCTAACAACTTTAGAAATATTTTGTGATGAATTTCTTGAAAAAACAACCCAAAAAATAAATAATTGGGAAGCTGAAGTATACAGTTGCATAACAAAATCAAGAAACGACCTTTTGGACAAACATATTATGTATAAAGGCGAAGTTTTTTATATCTATTATTATTTGCATGATGTCAATACTTTTAATATATTTCAATCCCAATACGACAAATTCTTTGAAGGCGTGAGGTTAAAAGATTGAGCAGCGATTTTGGAAATATAATCAACAACACAAATCCAACTCTTGATATACCTTTCGCTTTCGCGGGAGCTGGTATGCTTTAAATAATCCGGTGAACTTTTGTTAACGTAAACAAACGCTCAATTTCATTATATTTTACTCTCCGAAAATTATCACATCATAAGTTTTTCTACGCTTCACAAGATTTTTATTTGAAGCTACGACACTGCCTTTTTGTGTAAAGCCGGAGAGTTCAACTCTTAACTTATCTATCGTATTCTCAAGCTCATCCATCTTCTCTCTTAGCTGCAAGACTACATCGACTCCGGCCAAATTAACTCCAAGCTCCCGTGTCAGACGCAAAATAAGCCTTATCCTGTCTATATCCATCTGCGAATAAAGTCTCATCTTTCCATCTGTACGAGACGGTACTATAAGTCCTTCTCTCTCGTATTGCCTTAGCGTCTGAGGATGAATCTCCAAAACCTTTGCTACAACGCTTATAAGATAAACCGGCTCTTTATAGTCATGCATCAGCATCTCCTGTTAACTCATTTTTTAACAACTCTTTCAATTTTGGACTTAAAGTATCAACTTTTGGCAATACCACGTTCGCCAACACATACATATCGCCTTTTTCACCCGTTTTGCGATTTATAGCGCCATACCCTTTGAGGCGAAATTTTTGCCCTTGTTTTGTATCTTTAGCTATCTTTATCGTAACCTCTTTTTCAAAAGTAGGTATTTTGACTTTGCCACCGAAAAGTGCGGTTTTCAAAGGCACATCAAAACTTTTCTCAAGATTTATACCATCACGTTTATAGATGAGGCTCGGAGCGATATCAACAGATAAAAACATATCGCCTGTCATACTTTGATATTGGCGCCCTTTGCCTTTAATACGCATCTTTTCGCCCTGATTAATACCAGCCGGAATCTTTATATCAAATGTTTCTCCGCCATATGAGAGTTTATGTTTACCGCCTAAAATAGCCGTTTCAAACGGTATCGTTATTTTAGCATTGATATCAAGATCCGGCGTTTGCTGCACCCCGCCAAAATTGCCAAATCCGCCAAACCCTCCGCCGAAACCTCCAAATCCTCCGCCAAAGATACTCCTCAAAATATCATTGAGATCTGCTCCTCCCTGTGAACTTGCAAAATCATGGAAATTTTGACCGCCGAACATACTGTCACCGTGCATATCGTACTGTTGTCGTTTCTTTTCATCGCTCAATATCTCATAAGCTGCATTTATCTCTTTAAATTTATCTTCCGCACCCGCTTCTTTATTGATATCGGGGTGATATTTTCTAGCAAGTCTTCTATAGGCCTTTTTTATCTCATCGGCAGACGCACTTTGATTAACTCCCAAAGTTTCATATAGACTTCTGCTCACTCTTTTTCTCCTCAGTTGCATACTAAAATGTATAAAATATTTATAGTGATTGTAGCATAAATCTTTAGTCGATGTCAATCAACTTTGAGCTTCGTATACATATTTACCGTGTATTAACTCCTGATACTTTATAATTATAATTTTACTTTAACTTTAAGGAGAATATTATGAAAAAAATCCTGTTATCTTTATCGCTAAGCACCATATGGCTATGCGCCGCGGCTATAGATATAGCTCAAGCGCCGAATATCACGCAAAGAGCTGCCGTTACGAACGAAAGCGTTATCTTATCCTATCACAACTCGGTCAAAGAGGCTAAAAAAAGCGTTGTCAATATCGCTACAACCTCTACGGTTACAGTTAACAATCAGCTTGATTTGATGTTTAACGACCCATTTTTCAAACAGTTTTTCGGCGAAAAACCATTTTCCAAACCGCAACAGCGAAAATCAACCTCTTTAGGTTCCGGAGTTATTATCTCAAATGACGGTTATATCGTTACAAATAACCATGTAGTAAGCGGCGGCGGCGAAATAATAGTAACGCTTTTTAACAGCAACAAAGAGTATAAAGCTAAAATTATAGGATTGGACTCAAGAACCGATTTGGCAGTCATCAAGATAGACGAGCAAAACCTTCAAACAATACCTTTTGCTAACTCCGACAATCTTCAGGAAGGCGATATTGTATTTGCGCTTGGAAATCCTTTCGGCATAGGAAGCACTATCACACAAGGTATTATATCCGCTCTAAATAAAGATATTCCCGATTTAAATCGATATGAAAATTTCATTCAGACAGATGCTTCCATTAATCCCGGCAATTCCGGCGGAGCATTGATAGACAGTCGCGGCGCGCTTATCGGCATAAACAGCGCTATACTCTCCCGCAGCGGAGATAACAACGGCATAGGTTTTGCAATTCCATCAAATACAGTTAAAAAAATAGCAACATCTCTTGTAGAAAACGGTAAAATAGAGAGGGGTTATTTGGGCGTTATTATAAACGATTTGACAAGTGATTTGAGAGAGATTTATACGAATAAAGAGGGTGCTTTGATCATGAGTGTAGAGGAAAACTCGGCTGCCGATCAAGCAAAGCTTAAAAGGGGTGATTTAATCATAAAAATAAATGATGTGAAGATTAAAAATGTCAATGAACTTACAAACCTCATCGGCAAGTTGAATCCCGAAGAAAAAATATCTTTGACATATGAACGCAGCAATAAAGTTCAGACCATAAGCGTCAAACTTCATAAAATGGAAGGCGATGTCACAGTAAGCAGCGCAACGGATAAAGATATCATAGACGGACTTACACTTGAAAATATCACAGATACTTCAAAATACAGACTCCCTAAAAACGTCAAAGGAGTACTTGTAACAAACGTTAAAGAAGAGTCCAAAGCCGAGAAAGCCGGTTTTAGAGCAGGCGATATTATAATACAAGTAGGCGAAAATGCAATTACTTCAATAGACGAATTAAAAGCTGCTTTCAGTAAAAACAAAAATGCTAAAAAAGCAGTATATTTACAACGCGGAAACGGTATAGCCGTTATAGTAGTACAATAAGGAGAGACAATCTCTCCTTATAATTTAAGAAAATAATTTTTGGATTTGGCATGATAAATATATTAATGATAGAAGACGATACTGAATTAGCCGAGATACTAACAGAGTATCTTGAACAGTTTGATATGAATGTGACTATAGCAGAAGACCCATATATAGGACTTTCTACGCTTGAGATAGGAAAGTTTGATTTAGTCATTTTGGATTTGACGCTGCCCGGTCTTGACGGACTTGAAATATGCAAAGAGATACGCAAACGCCACAATATCCCCATCATCATCTCATCTGCAAGACACGATATAACGGATAAAGTCGCGGCATTAGAAAATGGCGCCGATGATTATCTGCCAAAACCGTACAACCCGATGGAACTCCAAGCTCGCATCAAAAGTCGCTTAAGAATACACGAACTTCAAAAAGAATCCAGAGAGAGTCAGTCTAACGGCGATTTAGAGCTGGATACACAAAGAAGAGTGATAAAATTTAAAGGCGGTGAACTTATTTTAACGGCAGCAGAATACGAAATATTAGCTTACCTTATCAAAAAAGAGGGCGGCGTCGTATCTCGTGAGGAATTGATATATAATTGCGAGGCGATAAATGAGGAGAGTGTAAATAAAAGTATAGATGTCATAGTCAGCAGAATCCGTCACAAACTTGGTGAAAATCCTAAAACTCCCCGCTATATTTACGCGGTACGCGGTATTGGATACAAGTATCTTAAATGATTAGGCTCAAATCCTCCATTATCTATACAATAACTCTCATATTTTGTATTTCGCTTATAAGCGCCAGCTTGGCATTTTTATATCTAATCAAGCATGATAAAGAAAAATACGCGGAAGAGCTTAATCTAAAATACTTCGTTATCGCGGAAGCAACACTGTTTCGTTTAAATAACTTTATCACTACCGATGAGATGCAAAATCAGATAAAAGACTATAAAATGCAGGAGATAACCGACGAGCAATCAAAACGGCACATACTCTCTAATGGTACGGTGCTTGACGCGCTTATAAACAAATACGGACAGAGCGCGGCTATTATTTGGTATGATAAAAATAATTACCTCAATATCGTCCACGAGAGCACAAATCTGTTACTCAAAGATAGTGAATTTCAAACGTATAGATATAGCATTATGGAGGGCATTTTCGCGCTTGTTTTGCTGATAATTATCTTTACATATATTTTGATCATCAGAAAAATACGTCCTTTGAAAAAACTTAAACAACAAATAGATAAATTTGCCATGGGCGATTTTGACACACCAAAACCTTATAGCGGCACAGACGAAATATCCGAAGTCGCCAATGCCTTTTATGCATCGGCAAACCATATAAAAAAGCTCAACCACTCTCGCCAACTTTTTCTGCGCAATATAATGCATGAACTCAAAACGCCTATCACAAAGGGGCGCATATTGGCTGAAATGATACATGATGATAAGAAAAAACAGAGACTTATCACAGTATTTGAGCGACTTGAGACAATGATAAATGAGTTTGCATCTATAGAAAGAATAACTTCAGGCATAGATCTTACGCATATCGGCACTTACAGACTTATAGATATATTTGACGAAGCGATTGACTTGGCGATGGCTGATAAAAACAGTATAAAATTTCATATAAGTAAAGATTTGAACTTAAGCGTTGACTTTAAACTATTCTCTTTGGCTATTAAAAATATGATAGATAATGCGATCAAATATTCGCCTGATAAAAATGTAACGATAAGCGTTGATGAAAACAGTATCAAATTTATCAGTTTGGGGAAACCTCTCGACAAAGCATTTGAATACTATCTTACTCCATTTACACAAGGCAGCAATAAAGCTAAAGGCTTAGGGCTTGGACTATATATAGTTGACAATATCATAAAAGCTCATAAAATTAATTTTACATACCGCCATAAAAATGATAAAAATATTTTTGGTTTTGAAAATTTGAAAATGCTCTATAGCTGAATTATTTTTGCTCAAATGTGCAAGTTCTCCAAAGTAATACTATCAGAAAATACACTATCTTACCACCGGATTAAATGTAGAAAAAAGTACTAGCGTTCTAATGGCATGCACCATATTTTGCAGTATTTCTCTATAAACTATATTCTTTCGAATCATTCATGGATATATTAGTCATATTCGATATAAAAATATTTCTAATTGTTACTTTACCATCTAAAAATTTGCTGCATGTGCGATTTACATTATTCCTTTTACTATTGGGTATTAAATCTAAAGCTTTTTGGATTTTTATATATTTCAGGAAGATGACCTGCACATTCAACTTTTGATAAAACGTAAACTCTTTTCCGAAGTGCAAGTGCGATTTATTTTTAATCTTAAGCTTTCTATTGTCCTTTTAGTGCACAAGTTTTATTATTAGGTATTTTACTAAATATATCGCCCTATTCATTTCGCAAAGTATTTAATATATCAACCTCTGTAGCTTTTTTAGCCGGATACCAAGATGACAAAGCCACGATAGCAAGCGCACCTATGATTATCAATCCAAAATCCGCCAAAGACAAATCAAGCGGCAGTTTAGAACTGCCGTAAACATCAGCAGGAAGACTCACTATATCAAAAGAACCAAGTACAAAAAGGATTATCGTGCCAAGCAGTATGCCAGATACCACACCACTGCAGCCTATGACCATACCAAGCCCGAAAAAACTCTTTTTTATCTCGCTTGGCTTAGCTCCCAAAGAGAGCAAAAGAGCTATCTCTTGACGACGATTCATAACAGTCATAAGTAAAGAGCTCATTATATTTAAAGAGGCAACTAATATTATTAACATCAGCACTATAAACAGTGCTCTTTTCTCAAGTTCAAGAGCAGAGAAAAAGTTACCATTTTGCTGCCACCAACCGACAGCGCGTAAATGATCAGGCAAAATGCTTTGCAAATTTTTGATATCTCTCATAGGTTCTTTTGAATAGATATGTATACCGTCATACACACCTTCGTCATAATTAAGCACCTTAGCCAAAGATAATATTGGTGTAAACATATAAGCTTTATCATAGTTTATAAGTCCGGACGTAAACTCCTCCCGATAGACAAAGCGTTTTGTTTTGGGAATGAGCGCAAGACCGCCGGGTTCTCCTTGCATAAAGACAACTGTTATTTTGTCACCTTTATCCAAAAACAGTTCCTCTTTTATACCGCGCCCGGCTAAAATATCAAATTCATTTAATTTTTCATTACCGCTCAAAGCTTCGGCAACAATACTGTTTACCTCTTTTTCGTATTCAAAATCAACGCCGAAAATTATACCGCCCTCAAATTTCTGCCCCTTTTTAAGCATAACCTGAGAAAAGATGTAGGGGCTAAATCTCAACTCTGGAAAATTTTCTTTCAATAGCTCCAAATCGCCTTGATTGACGCTCGACACACCAAGCGGCATGACAGTAATAGGGTAATTCATAGTAAATAATTTGCGCTGAAACTCTTTATCAAAACCATTCATAATCGCCATAGCCACCATTAATACCATAAGTCCTATACTTACACCCAAAAATGCCAAAACAGCACTCACGGTAATAAACGGCTGAGATTTATCAAAACGAAGATATTTTTTTATCAGGTATCGGCTCACACTCCTCATATCTAAGCCAATAGCCCCCGTTTCGGTCCGCTTTTCCCGCAGCAAAATTTATATTTCTTACCGCTTCCGCAAGGGCATAAATCATTTCGCGCTATCTTTTTATGAATTACGTTGCTGCCAAGCTGTTCATTTCCGTGTCTAAGTTTCACGTCATCTGCCGCACTTTCCATCTCTTGGAGCACTCTCATGGCCTTTTGTTCCTCTTCGGCTTTGTTATCTCTTAACTGTACAAGCTGGAGCATTTTAAAACTCTCACTTCTAATGCGCCCTACAAGCTCCACAAAAAGCCCGTAACTCTCTTTTTTATACTCCGTCAAAGGATCTCGCTGATTGTAACCGCGAAGCCCGATGCCTGTTTTTAATATATCCATTTGATACAAGTGTTCTCTCCATGCCGTATCAAGTACCTGCAAAGATAAAATCCTCTCTATCTGCTCTTTTTGTGCCGTATCGACAACAGACATTTTCTTTTCATAATCCTCTTGTATGTATGAATACACAATCTCGTAAAGTTTATCATTTTCAAGCTCGATTAAACTCTCTTCGTCAAATATACAATTTATCTCCTCTTTCAGCGTCGCGATAAGTCTTTTTATATCATATTCTTCCTTGGGAGCACCCTCAATTGCTCCTATGCGAAACATCAAATCATGTACATAATCAATACGAAGCTCATCTGTACGCTTTTTCATATCAAGCGCATTTCCCAACAATTCATTTCTGAAGTTATAAATCGTTTTTCTCTGTTCATTTGCCACATCATCATATTCCAAAAGGTGTTTTCGTGCCTCAAAATGCATACTCTCTACTTTTTTTTGCGCATTCTCAACCGCTCTTGTAACCATTTTGGACTCTATACTCTCACCATCTTTAATACCAAGCTTCTCCATGATAACTTTTATTCTGTCGCTTCCGAAAATTCTAAGAAGATTATCTTCAAGACTTAAATAAAATCTACTTTTACCAGGATCCCCCTGTCTGCCCGCGCGTCCGCGCAATTGGTTATCAATTCTACGGCTTTCGTGCCTCTCGGTACCTATAATGTAAAGTCCGCCAAGCGCTTTTATCTCATCATTGATTTTTATATCAACGCCGCGTCCCGCCATATTTGTAGAGATAGTAACAGCTCCTTTCACACCCGCTTCAGAGATAATCTGCGCCTCTTTTTCGTGGTTTTTGGCATTCAAAACAGAGTGCGGGATTTTAGCTTTCTCAAGCATAGAATGCAGCAATTCGCTCTTCTCTATGGACGCCGTTCCAACAAGAACAGGCTGCCCTTTTTTATGTGATGCTTTTATATCGTCAATAACTGCTTTAAACTTTTCTGCCTCGCTTTTATATATAAGATCATTATAGTCGTTTCTGATGACAGGTACATTTGTAGGTATGGATATAACGTCAAGATTATAAATCTGCGAAAACTCCGCCGCTTCGGTTTGAGCCGTACCTGTCATACCGGCCAATTTTTTATATGAGCGAAAATAGTTTTGAAATGTTATATCTGCCAAAGTTTGTGATTCGTCTTGAATTTTTACATGCTCTTTTGCTTCAAGCGCCTGGTGAAGTCCTTCGCTAAAACGCCTGCCTTCACTCAACCTTCCCGTAAACTCATCAACGATAACTATCTCATCATCGCGCACAACATAATGCACATCTTTCTCAAACAGATAGTGTGCTTTCAAAGCTTGATCTAAAAGATGCGACAGTATCGCATTTTCAAGGCTATACAGATTATCAACGCCAAAGAATTTTTCTGCTTTGGCTATACCTGTTTCCGTTACTAAAATAGCTCTATTCTTCTCATCAACGGTAAAATCCTCGTCTTTAGTAAGCTTTCTCGCGACATTGTCGGACATTTGATAGTTCTCAAGTTTTCTGCCCGCACGACCTGAAATGATAAGAGGAGTTCTGGCTTCATCTATAAGGATCGAATCCACTTCGTCAACTATAACAAAATTATGCCCTCTTTGGACTTTGTCTTCAAGTGAATATTTCATATTATCACGCAGATAATCAAATCCGAATTCATTATTTGTACCGTATGTTATATCGGCGTCGTACTGTTCTTTTTTAATTTTCTCATCATAAACACCCGACAATATCACGCCAACGCTCAAACCCAAAAAGTTATAAATTTTCCCCATATCAGTCGCGTCACGTTTGGCAAGATAATCATTAACCGTAACAATATGAACACCTTTTCCTTCCATAGAATTTAAAACTACTGGTAAAGTTGCTACTAATGTTTTGCCTTCACCGGTTTTCATTTCAGCGATATTGCCGCTATGCAAAACAAGACCTCCGACGAGTTGCACATCAAAATGTCTAAGTCCGGTTGTTCTAACACTTGCCTCTCTTGTTACCGCGAAGACATCATTTAAAACATCGTCTAAATTCCTCTTTTCGAGCTTAACATCTTCTCTGAAAATCGCAAATGCTGCTTTCAATTCATCATCGCTCATAGCTCGATATTTCTTCTCCAAATCATTTATCGCAGCTACACGCTTTTCATATTTTTTAACCTCGCGGTCGTTTCTTGTGCCAAAGATTTTACCTAGAAAATTTAACATCTAATAGAGCCTTTTTTATAAATAGAGTGCAGATTTTAACACACTTTTGGTATAATTTACCTTTATTAATCTCCTAAGGAGTATTTATGCGTTTTTTGGCATTTTTATCTATTTTTATTGTATTTTTAAATGCTGATGAAAGCGCGTTTAAAAGTATATCCAGCGACTTTACGCAAACTATCAAAAGTTCTGAAAACGATACGATAAAATACAGCGGCAACTTTCAAGCAATGAACGAAGGTGGTAATAATTTTGCCTTATGGAATTATAAAACGCCTGTTATCAAAACAATATACTTTATCAATAATGATGTCGTTATTTTAGAGCCTGATTTAGAGCAAGCCGTCATAACTACATTGAAAGAAATGCCCGATATTTCACGGGTTTTAAATGAAGCTTTAGCTGCTAACAAGCAAACTAACAAAGCAGTAACGATTAATATAGCAGAAATTGATTATACCATCTCATTTCAAAACGATATACCTGCCAAAATCGCCTATACAGATGCATTGGATAATACAATAGAGATACTTTTACGCAATACGCTTTTAAATATCAATATAGACAAACTGACATTCAGAGTCAACGTCCCGACAAATTATGATGTGGTAAGATATTAGAGTTAAGGCAACAAAAACTATAAAACTATTTTTTACTTGACAGTTTGAGATTTTATTTAATAGTCAATAATTTTTTAGCTTCGGCAATATTATTCTGCAAGTTTTTATTTTTATATAACTCCAACCAATCAAACGGTGTTTTATTATTGGTATCTTTTAACTCTTTGTCGGCACCATTGCCTAATAGAAGTTTTATAAAATCAATATCAGCATATCTTGCAGCATAGTGAAGCGCGGAAACACCATAAATGTTGATACTTCTGCAATTACTGTAAGGTGACTTAATATCATCAATTATGGCATTGACGTTAATACCATTATCCAAAAGCATCTTTGCAGTATCGTAAAGATTAAACTGTGCCGCATACATCAAAGCCGTTTTATTAAAATCATTAGCGGCGTTTACATCTGCACCCTTTTCCAAAAGTAGTTTGACTAATTTTGGATGTTTGAGCGAATAAAATAGTGTTGGTTCGTAGTCGTTATGATAAGAATAGTAATTTTTCTCTTTACGCATCCAATTACCAACCAATAACGGTTCTATCGTATCAATACTTTCCCCTTTAAGGAGCATAGTTCTAAGACTATCGGAGCTTTGATAATCATAACTTGACGAAATAACAAAATGTGAACTTAAAATTTTATCATATGCTTTATCCGCCCACTCTTTAGCTCTCTTGTCATTTACTGCAAACTCCTCCTTATAATACCGTACTAAATCACTATAAGCGCTGTCTTTAATATCATTATATTGTTGATAGATATCATAATTATATATCCCGTCATACGACCAATTTACTATAAAATCCCGCGCATATGGTAATTGTCTTTTCACATAACCATACTCACGACCACCATAATCAAGACCAAAATCTTTCCAAGGCGTATAAGATATCTGCCCGATTGTATCAGGAACTACAACATAAGGAATCAATTGCCTGTATCCGCCGCTGCCATCACAAGTATTTGCTCCGCCGCCATTCATATCTGCAAGCAAATTGATAAATCTTACAAAATTCTCTTTTTTAAGCAGTCGATTTTCTTTTTCATTTTTAGCCTGCACAACACAAACAGGTTTCAGTTCCCCACTTTCAAGTATTTGAAGCGTTGTTGTTTTTTGTTCTCCTCTACTCCATAGATACTTATTGCTGTTTTCAAAATAATATTTCCCCTTGTATTCAAATGGATTTATCCAAAAGTATTGCGAAGTTTCGATTGGTATGTCATTTAGTTCGTCTATTTTCATTATACTACCGCCAGGAGTTATCTCTATACCTTTATCTTTTATTGCAGGTTCGATCTCTTTATAATAATTTTTTCTGTTTAAATCCCAAAATGCATCTTTTGATGAAAATAGAGCCGATTTATATAATTCATTATTTCTTAAACAACAACTCTGAAACTGCGTTAAAAACATGCTTTTATTATCAAATTTAAGTTCTGCATACGCTATATCGCCATATTCTTCTATTTTTTTCCAAGCCATCTCTTGTAATTCACTTTTGTTATCGTTATCTAAAAATTCATTTAAATATTTATTTAGTACTTGCTCGCAAAGCTGATCATCTGAGGAGTATTTTAATGACGGCAAAAAAGGGTATTTTGTTATACCTTGTCTACTAATTTCAGCTATGCGTTTTTGGTATATATTTACCAAACATACTTTGTCCAAACATTTATCTCTTTCCTTTATCCATGCTCTTTGAGTCTGCTTATTCGCATCAGACGGACTATTTCCATATTTTCTTGCCAAATCTGCATCTAACTCTTTTAAAGTATCGCTGCTGCATATAAGTTTTTCAGAAAGCGTTGAAGCATTTTTGCAATTAAAGCTTGGCTCTTTGGCTATTGCTAAAGAGACTGTCAAGAGGATAACTGATAAGCAAAATCTCATTATATTACCTTGCATAAAAAAAATTAATCTTTTAACATTATAATCTTCGCATTTTTATAAAACTCTTTAACTCTGTCGTCAGTTCGTATACAACGTTTTAAATATGAGTCAAAATCACCGCGCGAATATCTTATATATAAGTTTTTTGCGCTTATGGCACGACTTACAGCGACATAAAACTGGCTGTTCTCAAATATATTATCCACATCGCATACCAAACGCTCTATACTCATACCCTGCGATTTGTGGATAGTTATAGCGTAAGCAAGTTTAATCGGAAACTGTTTTAAGGCGGCAAGTGCTTTGCTTTTTATCTCACCGCCATTTAACGTATTTTCATATAAAGTAAATTCATACGGTTCTACTTTTATGAGTTCCGCTCCTTTTTCTATCAACAGATACTCATCAAAAATACCTTTTATGATACCTCTCTCACCGTTATAAAATTTGCCCCACTTATTAACGCAAAAGAGTATATGCGCACCTGCTTTAAGCTCAAGCCTCAACGGGATATTCAATGCTTTGCACCAACTCTCAATCCTGTTTTGGCTAAGACTCTTTTCATGCAGATTAAATTCGGCTTCCAATACGTGCAGTTCATCGTTTATCTCATCCAGCCGTTTTTTGTTCATCTTGTCGGCTTCGTAATTTCTGCCGAACAGTATAGTGGGTTCCGAAAGCATTACGGTTCTGTTTTGACGGAGACTTTCAAAAAACCGCATTATCTCTTCGTCTATTTCGCCCTTTCGCACTCTATTCAGTATATTGAAAAACAGTTTATCGCTTGTTCTTTTGGAACCGGCAAGTTCCAAGATTTTAGGATTATAATTTTTCCACGCGCTGCTTTCAAAAGCATAAATTTCATCGCCAAACAAAGAACCGCTGTCAAATTCATCTTTTTTTCGTACCGGCGGAAGCTGGAAAAAATCGCCGACAAAAAGTATGGAACCGCTAAAACCGGAAGCGTTTAATCTGTATCTTATCATTTCCATCAAAGCGGCTGATACCATAGATATCTCATCTATTACTAAAAGGTCGGTATTTGACAAAATACCGTATAGTTCTTTAAGCCTGCTTTTATTTTTATCGTATCTTAAAAGTTCTTCGGTACTTTTGCAGATACCAAAAGCAAAAAAACTGTGTATTGTTTGTCCGCCTATATTTATCGCGCTAATACCGGTACTGCCAAGCACTATGACCTGTTTTTTGTCTTTTTTATACTCATCTATAAGTTTTGCCGTAAGATAACTTTTGCCGACTCCACCGCCACCTGTTAAAAAAAGATGATCATTTTTTAATATATCTTTTAAAATTTCGAGTTCTTTCACACTTTACCCTTAGGTAATTTTTTGGTATTATACACAAAAGATATTTTTTTAAAGGTGGGAATATGGCAAATAAAAAGAGGAGATTATCTCCAAAAAATATAAATCAAAACGAAAATGCATCGTCAAAAGAGTCTAAAAACACTCTTGCAGAGAGTAAAGCTCAACACAAACGGCATTTGCGTGACAACAAAGAGATATCTATAGTAAGTATAAATAAAATGCAACTGGCTCTATTTTGCACAGCAGTAATGCTTTGTTCAATTGGACTGGTAGTGTACGTGGTATTTATAGAGCCACTTTTACAGTAATTCGCAATGACTCGTTTTTTAGCGCTTGTCGCACTCATTTTCTTCTGTGGCTGCAGCGTAAAAGAGTTGAATTTAGCAGAAGTTTTACGATATGAACAAAATACGTCCATATTACCTCCAACCCCACTTGTAACCGCAGATGATTTGAGTCAATACCAAGAGAGGTATATGCAAAAACAATTTGCACCATGGGAAGAAAAAAGGCTTAGAAATAGTTTGAATGAAGCCGCTTGGGGGCTTAGCTTTTTAAACGGGGCACGTAAATTTACAAGTGAAAATCTTCTTGGCGTAAGCAATGAAACGCTTCAAGGCATAAAAGAACAAACAAATTTTGAGGCACACGGTACAGTTATGGAATACGCCGTAACCGTAGAGGAGAGCCACCTTCGCGTATTGCCGACCGATAAACCCTTTTTTCGTAAACAAAGTAATGGCAGCAGCGATTATCCGTTCGATTATATACAAAATTCACTGCTTGGTATTATGCAACCGCTTTTGATCTCGCACTATTCAAAAGATGCGGCATGGGCGTTTGTGGAGAGTTCGTTCGCGGCAGGTTGGGTAAAGACAAATGAAATAGCGCTTATTGACGAGGAGTTGGCGGAAAAGATAAAAAATAGTCCGCATATCGTTATCACAAAAGATAATGCGCCGCTATATCTTGAAAACAGTTTATTTGCGCACTATATAAAAATGGGGGCAATTTTACCACTTTTAAAAAGCGATGAAGAAAACTATAGAGTTTTTATCACTTACTCCGACACTTATAAAAGAGCAAAAGCTGTTAATGCAACAATAAATAAAAAGTTTGCTGCGCCGTTTCCTTTAGAGTTTAACGAAGAGAATGTCAAAGCGGCTTTAAATGAACTGCTTGGTGAAAATTATGGCTGGGGCGGGCTTTATAACAATAGAGACTGCTCTGCTATGACAAAAGATTTTTTTTCGCTTTTTGGCGTTTGGCTTCCACGCAATTCGCTGTCTCAAAAACGCTCTTCCGCATTTGTAGATATGCAAAATCTCACTTTGGCGAAAAAAGAACAGACATTAAAAGAGCTTGGTGTGCCCTATATGACTCTTGTTTATATGCCCGGACATATTATGCTTTACGTAGGGCAAATGGACGAACGAGCGCTGATTATGCATAATATCTGGGGTGTTACGAACAATAAAGGCGGGAAATTTCTCATCGGAAAATCAATCATTTCAGACCTCCATATCGGTGAAAATCTACCTGATATGAAGAAAAAAAATCTTCTTATGAGTAAAATTCAAGGCTTCACCGTCTTTGCGCCGCGCTCAACTATTATTGAGATAAAACTGCTCAAAACATATCAGGACACAATAGAGAAAATCGCAAACAATACCGTGTATTTAAAAGACGGAAGCGAGATCGTCTTTAGCGATAAAAAACAAAAAAACTATGAACAGATATTTAAAAATCCTGATATTTTAGACCAATTCTATGAAGTATATACAAAAGGCGCCATAAATAACACGAACAAAAATGATGCAGGCAAAATAAGAAATGAAGAGTTTTTCAAAGCGATGTACGGACATAATAAGCAAGAGGTAGAGCAAAATCTCATTGAGGTATCGTGGCTTCCCTCAACAGTAAACAAAACTGTTCTTTTCAATCAAAAAAACGGTGCGGCGAAAGCTCTGCAAGCCGTTTCAAATGAACTTGACAAATTGGATGAAAAGTATTTGGAGTTTTTGGACAATATAGACGGAACATATTCATATCAGCAAATCGCGCGAAACGGTAAGCTTAATATACATACTCTTGGTATAGCTATAGATATCAATCCTAGCCAATCGCGCTATTGGCTGCAAAATGAGACTAAAAACGATGACGAGGGACAGATAATACCGCAAACAATAATAGATATTTTTGAAAAACACGGCTTTATTTGGGGTGGAAAGTGGCGACATTACGATGCGATGCATTTTGAATACAGACCTGAACTGTTTTGAGAAACGGATATGAAAAAATTTATACTGTTGTTGGCTTTTTGCCTCCATGCTAATGCCGCTACAAATGCTGTATCGGGAGTTTATTTGCCCGATATTTACATAGACGAACTAAAAAAGAGTAAATCTCATACGTTAGCTCTTAATAAATTTATCAGTACAACCAACGCAACAAAAGCAGACGCCATCTTGATAAATAATTATAAGATAACATATGTCTACGGCTATTCGGATGCCGAAACAAAAAATATAACCGTATTGGAAACAAAAACAATCACCATAATGAATCCAAACGGCACTCTATACGACATAAAAAGAGAAAAAGGACGCATAGAAGATGATAGCGGCACAAGATACTCTCAGGTAGGTCATATAAAAGATGTTATTCTTGCGGCACAGTTTTTTATAACCAAAACGATATTTGGCAAGAAACGTTACCGAAGTAAAAACGGCGAAGAGTTATTTTTGGACGATCATGGAAGGCTTTATTATAAAAATATGCGGTATGAATTTTTACTCTCAAGACAAAATGACAGCAATTACGACACAATATATTCAAAAAATGAAAATAAAACCTACTTTCTTGGCGTGAAAAATAAGAAAATACACATGTATCAAAGTCTAAATAAAGACAATGAACCTGAATATTTCGCGACAGAGTTTATCTTAGTAGACGAGCTTGAATGAAAACTTTTTTAAAGATTAAATTTCTGATTTTACTATTTGTGTTGTTGGCATTCTTCACACTTCAGAGCTAAAATCAGACGAATATATAATGTTTATTCCGAGCATAGCTTACGATGTAGATAACGAAACGATAAGAGTAGAAAGCTACGCGACTATTAAATTGAAAAGTCCACAAAAATAAACTTATACTGCTTTAATATGTTACATGCAGCACTACATGTAACGAGTAAAAATCATTTTTGTTAAATTTTTATTCTAAGCTTTTAATATCCTCGTCAAATTCAACTCTTTCAATTTTACTGAATTCGTCTGAAATTTTAGAGGTGGTCACGGAGATTTCCTTAACGTCTTTGTGGACAGTGTCTATATGTTTTGAGAGTTGTTCCCATCGCTCTTTGTAAAGTTTAAAATTTTTAGAAAGTTTTATCAGTTCTTCTTGGATTTTTTTAGCTTGCTCTTTGGTTTTTATATCTCTAACGACTGCCATTATTGTGGTTAAAAGCGCCATAAGAGTCGTTGGAGAGGCTATCCAAACGCTTTTTTGCCTCGCATAATCAATTAAATTTTCGTGATAAGCGTTAATTTCCGCAAAAATTGCTTCTGCTGGTAAAAATAAAATCGCCAAATCGGAAGTTTCGCCTTTAATAATATACTTTGAAGCGATATCGTTTATATGCTTTTTCAAATCGTTTCTAAAATCATTTTGAAAACTCTTATCCTCGCCCATTTTTCTATAGTTTTCAAGCGGAAATTTTGAATCCACACATATAAGTCCAACGGGTGCCGGAGCTTTAATAACCGCGTCCGCTATGCTTGCATTTGAGAGGGTAAATTGGATATCGTATAAATCTTTTCTCTCGCCGAAAATAGATTTTAGTATAGCGTTTAACTGCACTTCGCCAAAAATTCCACGCGTCTTTTTATCCGTTAAAATACCTTGCAAAGAGACCACTTCGCCGCTCAAATTTTCTATAGTTTTTTGCGCTTGATTTATCTTGGCGATCCCAACTATTATCTCTTTAAAAGTTTTGTCTATATTTTCAAAACCGCTTTTTAGGCGATTTTCAACCTTTTCATTGATTTTGTCCAGTCTCTCATCGACTCTTTTAGTTAAACTCTCAAAATCTTTCGCGCTTTGAGCTTGTTGTTCTTTTAAAGAATTGCTTATCTTTTGCCCTAAAATCTCCAACTTCTCATGTAAAAACGTATTTAAATTTTTTTGCATAACTTCCAAAGAGGTTGATATTTTGATAAACAGTTCCGCATTTTTTTCTATCTGCTCTTTAAAAGTTTTGTCTATATTTTCAAAACCGCTTTTTAGGCGATTTTCAACCTTTTCATTGATTTTGTCCAATCTCTCGTCAATTCTTTTGGTTAAACTCTCAAAATCTTTCGCGCTTTGGGCTTGTTGTTCTTTTAAAGAATTGCTTATCTTTTGCCCTAAAATCTCCAACTTCTCATGTAAAAACGTATTTAAGTTTTTTTGCATAACTTCCAGAGAAGTCGATATTTTGATAAACAGTTCCGCATTTTTTTCAAGTTGAATCTGTAAATTTTTACTGTTTTCAAGGGCTTTGGTATCCATTGAAGAGAGTTTTTCATACCAAAATTCTCTTATCCTCTCTTGCTCTTTTTGCCTTAAAAATTTCTCATCGTTAAGTGTTTTTGCAAGTAATTTAACATTGATATAAAGAAAAACCGAAACAGTCGCGCAACAAAGCAAAATACCGATAATGACAATACTCTCTATACTCATTTACTCTATCTCCAGTGTATCTAATACCTTTTGTTTAAAGCGGATAATTTCTATCTTCTGTCTCAAATCGCGATTCTCTTCCATAAGAATGGAGTATTCACTCCATAATGCGCTAATATCGCGACTGTGATAATATATCTGATTTTTGATATAAATCATCGGCAATAAAAGTACAAAGCCTATTATCATAACGACATATGTCCAAATCAAAAATTTTAGCGATATATTTTTTTCTTGCCGCGGCTTTTTATCATTATGCATTTGTATACCGCTTTGAACACTGATGTCTATATCTTTGTAAATATTAAGCTCGTTTTTATCCTTCACGCGCTCCCCTTTTGATATAAAACGCGCGAAGTTTTGAGCTGCGACTTCTTGGATTTGTTTTTATCTCTTCCGATGTGGGTTCAACTGCTTTTTTGGTAATTATCCAACCCAAAGCATTATTATTACCACATTCACATTTAAGGGCGGAAGAAGGGCAAACACAGGATTTCGACCAAGCTTTGAATGTCTGCTTTACTATCCTGTCTTCCAGCGAATGAAAAGAGATAATGCAAACTATACACTCATCTATACTACTCATTTTGATACTTCTAAGCAACTCTTCAAGTTCATTAAGTTCTTGATTGACTTCAATACGTATCGCTTGAAACACTAATGTCGCCGGTGATACTTTTCTGCCGTTAACATGTCCCTTTCTTCCAACTAAATCGGCTAAAGTTTTAGCCTCTTTTATAGGGTTTTTCTCACGTGTATCACATATAAGTTTCGCTATCTTTTTATACTCTCTAAGCTCACCATAATCTTTTAAAACACGCTCCAACTCATTTTTCGAATAGCGATTGACAACTTCATATGCACTTAAAGTCTGAGCTGTATCCATACGCATATCAAGTTTTAAGGAGTCAAATCCAAAACCTCTGTCATTACTGTCAAGTTGCAATGAAGAGACACCTACATCAGCCAAAATACCCCGTATAGGCAAATGCTCATATTTACTGACAATATTACTGAAATTTTTATGCTCTATCGTTACTCTGTTTTTAAATTTTTCAAGTCTCTTTTTTGAAAACTCAATCGCTTCCTCGTCGCGATCGCAGCCTATTACATGTAAAGAGTTTTTTTCGTCTAAAAGCATATGAGTATGTCCCGCGTAACCAAGCGTGCAATCTATCAAATACCCGTCTTCTATGGGCTTAAAAATCTCTTTTACTTCGTTTGGCATAACCGATATATGCGGAATTTGCAACAATTTTTCCTTATCAAATAATTTATAAGATATAATACACAATTTAGCTTTCAAAAAGGTTGAATGACGATGCAAAATTATTTGGTAAATGAGTTAAATGAGATTTCGCTTTCTATGTTTAGAAAGAATTTTTTCGGTATATATCACGGTTCCATATCCGCACGAACCGAACAGAATAAATTTATTATCAATAAAAAAAACGCGATTTTTGACAGGATTGGCGAAAATTCACTTGTAGAATTATACTCAAAAAAAGATTACAGATGGAATGACGCAAGTATTGATGCCAGGATACATCTTAGTATATATACTAACATCAGCGAAGCTAAATACATCTGCTATGCTATGCCGCCCTATACTGTTGCTTATACGCTCAACCATAACAATATCATTCCAAAAGACTACTTTGGGCTTATGCTCATAGGAAAAATAAATATTTATGACTCAAAGCGATTTGAAGATTGGTACGAAAGAGCGAATGTCGAAATATATAGATATTTTATAGAAAAAAATACTAACATAATAGTCGTAAAGGGTTATGGTATTTTTGCATATGACCGTGATATATACTCTTTGGCTAAAAATATTGCTTTGATAGAGAATACTTGCAGAGTTTTGCTGTTAGCGGCAAATGAAAAACAGTAGCGTTTTATAAAAAATATAAATAGGCTAACAAAAATTACTAACAAAATCGCTTTTTATCAGCAAAAGATGTAAAGAAAAGCCTATTTTAAGCTATTTTAAACACTTTTAAGTGTACAATCTAACAGATTTAGTTTGTTATTGAGAGGATGCTTTATTATGATTACTTGGATGCAACGCCATAAGAAATATTTAATAGTAACAGTTTGGGTTAGCGTTATCGCATTTGTGGCGGCAGGTTTTATAGGTTGGGGAGCTTACGATTTTAACCTTACAAGGTCATCTTCCGTCGCTAAAGTCGGTGAACGCGCGATAAGCAAACAGCTATTCTCGCATACTTATGCAAATTACTTCAATAACTATAATACTAACAACTTTAATGGTGAGCTAACGCAAGAGCAAGCAAGAGAGATGGGACTTGAGAATATTGTCTTGGATTCATTGATAAATAAAGCTTTGTTTTTAAACTTTGCCGATGAGCTTGGCATTATGGCATCAAACAACGATGTAGTTGAACTCATAACGGCAAATAATAATTTTTATGATAACGGTACATTCAGCAAAGACGTTTACCGCTCAATACTCCGCCAATCAGGTCTCAAGCCGACCGATTACGAAGAAGCATTAAAAGAAGATGTTATATTAAATAAACTCTATGCGATAATTATGAATTTTCCGGTAAGTGAAATAGATAAAGAGATATTGGGCTCAACACTGTTTATGGAAGATAGACTTTCAATAGCCACAGTTACGGTTAATGACAATGAAATTAAAATCGGCGAAGATGAGATAAAGTCATATTGGGATACTTCAAAAGACAATTTTTTAACAGAAAAAGTTTACTACCTTGAGAGTGTTTTTATACCGCTTTCAAAAGAGAAATTAAGCGAAGACGATATTAAAGCTTACTATGAGGAGACAAAATATTTCTATAAAGATAACGAAGACAGAATATTAGACTACATAGCAGCCAAAAAAGATGTTGAAAAAGCTTTAAGAATCGAAAATGCCAAAAAAGACGCGCTGAAAGCTTATCTATCTTTTAAAAAAGGGGAGATAACAGCTGATAAAAACATAACCGTTAAAGAGTCAAGCAGCGAATATAATATATCGCTTTTTGACGAAATAAGCGAAGGTGAAACTTTACAGCCTATCCAAAAAGACAACGGATGGGAAGTTTTAAAACTTACCAGCATGGATTTACCCGCTCCAAAAACATATGAAGAGGCAAAACCACAAGTTTTAAATGCTTTGAAAGCCAACAAAAAGATTGAACTTTTAGCTCAAAAATCACAAGATAGACTTAACTTTTTCAAAGGAAGCGATTTGGGCTTTGTGACAAGAGATACCGGTAATATCACAGGACTTACACCCCAGCAGGCGGAACAGTTTATTAACAATATATTTGCTTCAAAAGAAAAAAAAGGATATGTAATACTTGGAGATAAAGCTTATCTATACAATATAGTTGAGCAAAAACTACCAAACAGCGATAAGTTAGAACAAAATGACTTAACTCTTGATAATACAATGAGAAGAATCAGAGAATATGAAATACAGCAAAAACTTATCAATATGCTCAGTAAAAAATATAAAATTGAGCGATATTATAAAGGATAATGTCTATGACAATTTTAGGTATTGACATAGGTACAACCAAAATTTGTGCTATTATAGCCCAAAAAAATAATTTAGGCGATACAAAGATACTTGGTGTCGGTGTCGCAAAATCTCAAGGCTTGAAGAGAGGAATTATCACAAATATTGACCTTGCTTCAAAGTCTATTAAAACCGCTATCGGTGAAGCTAAAAGAGCGGCAGGGATGCAGTTTGAGAGAGTCATTGTATCCATATCGGGTGCTTACGTTAAAAGTATGGATAGCAGCGGCGTAGTCAATATCCCTAACCGCGATATAGGTATTAAAGAGATAAACCGTGCTATGCAGATGGCTGACTATAATGCCAACGCCACAATACCGCAAGAACATGAAAAACTGCATGTTCTTCCGTATAATTTCATAGTAGACGATCAGTCTTTTATAGAAGATCCGCTTGGTATGAACGGTGGCAGGCTTGAAGTACAAGTACACATTATCACAGTACAAAGATCATCTTTAATAAATCTAAAAAAGGCAGTAAAACTCGCAGGTATTGAGATAGATAATCTTGTGTTAAACAGTTACGCCTCAAGTATAGCCGCACTTAGCAGAGATGAGAAAGAACTTGGGGTTGTCATTATAGATTTGGGTGGTGCTACCTGCAATATGGCTATACATGTAGGAAATTCCATACGATACAACGACTTTTTAGGCGTTGGCTCTGCAAATATAACAAACGATATATCTATGGCGCTGCATACGCCGATACATTCTGCAGAAGAGACGAAAATTAAATATGGCTCTTTGAAAAATATCTCCAGCGAATTGATAAAGCTGCCGATTATCGGAGATGAACACTCCTCTCACGAGGTATCTTTGGAGATGGTTTCAAATGTGATATACGCAAGAGTTGAAGAGACTTTGGCGATACTTTCTAACTCTTTGAATAAAAGCGGCTATAAAGATAAAATCGGCGCTGGACTTGTACTAACCGGCGGTATGACAAAACTTGAAGGATTAAGAGAGTTAGCAGCAGCGATTTTTAATATGCCGGTAAGAATGGCGAAACCGAAAGAGATGGAGGGGTTATTTGAGATTTTAAGGGACCCCGGATTTTCAACGGCGGTAGGTTTGGTACTTTACGGCAGCGGATATTTTACGCCTTATGAGATTGACTCCAATAAAAAATTGCGATACAAAAATGAGATACTTGAAGAGGGTAAAAATATCAATATATTGCAATCGGATGAAGACGATGACGACCTGCTTAGAGGAGAAGATTTGCGCTTAGATAGTAATATAAAATCTTCAAATCTATCGGATATAGATAAAAAACCAAATAGAGTCGCGGTGTTTTTTAAAAGTTTATGGCACCGCTTAACGCAACTATTTTAAAGGGGAGATGATGAGCAATTTTAAAGTAGAAGAAACGAAGCAGGTTTATGGCGCAAAAATAAAAGTAATTGGCGTTGGCGGAGGCGGAGGCAATATGATCAATCATATGGTCAAAGACAATATGAAAGGTATTGATTTGATAGCCGCCAATACAGATGCGCAAGCACTTGAAAATTCATTAGCAACCGTCAAAATCCAAATTGGTGAGAGAACAACAAGAGGCTTGGGTTCCGGCGGCAAAGCTGAAGTAGGCAGAGCGTCTGCAGAAGAGAGTTACGAAGAGATTAAAAGCGCATTAGAACACGCAGATATTGTATTTATAGCTTCCGGTTTAGGAGGCGGTACAGGAACAGGTGCGGCTCCACTTGTAGCACAGGCAGCAAAAGAAGTCGGTGCCCTAACTGTATCTATCGTGACTAAACCGTTTGCATTTGAAGGTAAAAAAAGAATGGGTTCTGCTGAAAAGGGTCTTGCAGAACTTACAAAAGAGAGTGATTCTATAGTAGTCATACCAAATGATAAACTTTTAAGTATTATAGACGCTAACCTTGGCGTTAGAGAAAGTTTTGAGATAGTGGACAATGTCTTATGTCGTGCCGTTAGCGGTATGAGCGGCGTTATCCTCTCTAAGGGTATTATCAATGTAGATTTTGCCGATGTACAGACAGTAATGAGTCACCGAGGCAAAGCACTTTTAGGGGTTGGTGAAAGCACTGGTACAGACGCAGCGAATGACGCTGTAAGAAATGCAATACAATCCCCATTGCTTGACGATATGTCCATAAACGGCGCGCTTGGTGTACTTGTGCATTTCTACGCACATCCAAAAGATTGCCCTCTTAGAAAATTGCAGGAAGCTATGAATATAGTATACGATGCAGCAAAAAGCGATGAAGCGGACATAATATTCGGTATTACAACGGATGAAAGTATCAAAGAGGGTTATGTCAGAGTAACAATAGTAGCGACCGGCTTTGACAGCCAAATTGCAAACATACCTATAGTAACAAACAAACCAACGATCAACAGAGAACGTCCTTTATCTATTAACACAAGCAACATGGTACTAGTCTCCGGAAGCGATAGTATGCAAGAAGATTATTTGGATATACCGACAATCATACGAAACCAAATGGATTAATTTCTATTCAATCTCCTTAAATGGCGCAGGCTTAATTTTCTCTCCTTTTAGCCTGCGCCTGTTTTTTTAATATAGTTTTTGCAATCAATTGGAATTCAATCAGATATTGTATTTTTCGGCAAAAATAATCAAAGCTGTAAGTTACTTTGGATTTATAGGATAAATCATTAATAGTAAAAAATTCAAATTGTTTTAATTTTCCTATAAAACAGGTAAAAGTTGTACTGATTTCACACAATTTTGTAAAAATATGGAGCCATTTAGGGGTTTGTTTTCGTAAAAGCTACTTGACATAACAACAAAGTTTTTCCATACTGCTAAAATATAATTTCTCAGTTTATCCAATAGCTATAACGGAAGGTGATATTAATCGGCGCAACTAATCGCAAAAATGATTCATAACCATGTAGAAGCGAAATCCACTACCTGCTTTTTCTGATTTACTCTCAAGATAACTACTCAAACTGTCGTTTTTTCAATACAAACACCAATATATTACCGGCATGGATGAAGTCCTTATGCTTCTTATAAATGCATTCGACAATGTTCTCAAGAGTCAATTAATATACTCAACCGGATAACCTACCAGCCAAATCTACAATCATACATGTGAAATATTTATCATAATTTTTCAAAAGTAACTATCATATTCACAAAAAGACTGTATTCCTTATTGTAATGAAAAATATGAGTATACTTAACTTTATGAATAAAAATCCCATTTTATATATTTAATATATTTATAAATTTAAGTTATGTAAACCATTACTTATTTTAAAACTGCATTTTAAACAGGCTATTTTAATATTGTGATACACTTACTTTATAAAATTCTACTCATATCTATGCAAACTACTTTAAAAACAGCCAAACACGTCTAAAAAATAGAGTTATCTGCGATAGTAAAACCACCTTCATAACAATTTCACTCCAATTATGCATATTTTTAAACTCAACCGTTGCTGTCACTTCCAAACCTGCAATTTGCGCCTCTACGATATATGGCGTAAAGTATAAAACAAACGCCATTGAACCAAACAATGCGATAAAAAGTACAACTGCACTTATAAAATCATATTTCTTTATTCTATACAAATATATCTCATATATCGCCGCTAAAAACATGCAAAACATTAGCAAAACATTAAATTTTAAAAATATCTGAGTCATTAAAATGCCGCTTTGAAAATGATTTAGCACACCTATACCCAAAAAATTATCGGGATAAAAAATAACAGGAGCCGTCAACATACCAATAGCTATTTCAGCACCTATGCAAATCCCCAACAGTAATAGATATACTATAAAAAAACTCTTTTGCCAAGATGATTTCATTCTTGTCCTTTTATTATAAATCCTCTATCAAGACCACTTAAATCCTGATAAAATGAGTAATTTTTTATGCCATTCTCTTGAAAAAACAGCTCCATACAATTCTTTTGATCGTAACCCATTTCACACACGAGCGGCACACCGCCAAATTTTAAAGACAGCAATACGATACTTTTTAGTATTTCATCACCGCAAGTGCCACCAAAAAGCGCACTATGCGGTTCATTCAACACATGTTTTTCAAGATTTTCTTTTGTAGAGACATATGGGGGATTTGATACGATAATATCGGGCTTATCAAATCCATCAAGATAATTTGAAAAGTAAAATTCCGCCCTATCCTGCACACCAAACTTTTTTGCATTACGACGTGATAGTGCTACAGCTTTTTCGTTTATATCACTTCCTTTGATTCTAATATTAGGCAGCAACAAAGCCAATATGATGCTTACAACACCACTTCCCACGCCTATCTCAGCTACATTTTTCGCATTAAACTCTCTTACCAATTCCACGGTTTTATCCACAAGTATTTCAGTTTCAGGGCGCGGAACTAAAACCCCCTCCTCTATCTCAAACTCTCTTGAGTAGAAAGATACCTTTTTTGTGATATATTCCAACGGCGTGTGTTCAGCACGGCGTTTTATCCACTCTAAAAAACCGTCGACATCTTGCACTTGAGTCTCATCATGAGCGACTAAAAAACTGTCATCTTTTCTCATCCACTCTCTTAGCAAAATAAAAGCTTCACGTCTAGGATTTGCCACATTTTGAAGCATTTTTGCCCCTATATCCAAAAGCTCTTTAGCGCTTAGCATCAAATATCAGCACCAAGTGCCTTCAATCGCTCTGTCAAAGGCGGATGCGTGTGATAAAAGACAATAAAAAGTCTATGCGAGCGCGGAAAGCTTTTATTTTCATCGGCAAGTTTCATAAGAGCTGAAATCAGTGCCTCTTTACTTTCGCACTCACTGCCGTACTCATCGGCTTTGTATTCGTTTTTACGACTAAGATAGCCAATAAGAGGCATCATAATAAAACTTGCAATTGAGGATAAGAGCAAAAATATCGCTATGACGCTGTACGCGCCCTTCTCCAATCCGAAAGCCTCATAAAGAGCTGTCGGAAGATTGCCAAAAAGCACAAATAATATAAATAGCAAAACAGCCATTAAAGCGATATTCTTTAATATGTCTTTATGCTTAAAATGCCCCAACTCGTGTCCTAAAACCGCTAAAAGTTCTTTTTTATCAAGTTTTTTTACCAAAGTGTCAAATAAAACCACTCTTTTTGATTTGCCAAGTCCGCCAAAATAAGCGTTTAGCCTATTATCGCGCTTACTCGCATCCATCATAAAAATACCGGAACTTTTCAATCCGACCTTACTCATTAAAGTCTCAATGGACGATTTTAGCTCGCTATCATTTATCGGTGTAAATTTATTGAATAACGGCGCGATAAAAGTCGGATAAAACATATTTATAAATAAAATTACACAAAATATCGCTATAAACGACCAAAGCCACCAAAATGCAAATGTTGACAGTATCCATGCTACTAACGATATCATCAAACCACCTATGATAATAAAAATTGCGACTGATTTTATATTGTCAATCACATAAGTTTTTATATCAATTGTTGAAAATCCAAATCTTTTATCTTTCACAAAAACAGAGTATATATCAAATGGTAATGATAAAATAAAATTTATTGCTATAAATATAAACACAAAAACCGTGCTTTGGAGTATCCCGCCACTGGTTATGACCAGACTTTGAAGCATTTTAAGCCCAAAAACTGCCCAAAAGAGAAACAATGCGAAATCCCAAAACGAACTCACAATTGCAAATTTTTCATTGACTATTTTGTATTCCGCCGCCTTTTGGTAATTCTCATTTGAGAGTATAATGGCGGAAAGATTTTTGGCTTTTAAAACAAAATTTATCTCGCTGACAGATATATAAATTTTGGCAAGAGTATAAAAAAGGTAAAGCGCTATTATAAATGCAATCATCTGTTATCCTAAAATTTTTGCGTTATTCTATCGAAATAGCGGTAAATAATAGCTTCTATCTGCTACCATATTTCGCATGGCAGGTATCATTCGAACCTACGCTTTTTATCGTAAATTTCTCTTCGTTCATCTCCGTATAACAGACATCTCTTCATTTTCCTGCCCTTCAAAGCCATTTATTTCATATTTTTTTGGCTTTTTGGGTTACCCGTCTTTGCTTTTGAGGCTGTAACTTGTGATAGAGGTTATGAATTCATCATTCTCAATACGCCAAATTTCAAATACTGGGTTATCAAATACAAACTTTGCTCTATCTCTGTATTTTCTGTTATGCCGACACTATCAAAAGTTCCATTTGTATGGTAGATATCCTCTGTACTAAGTCGTATCACAAAGCACTTCCTTGCAAAATAGAGTTGTACAACTTACTTTATCCGGTTAAAAATTTCGCATCATATACCTTCAAAAAATCGCAAAACAAAAGTATTAAAATAATATTCTTTTCATAATATTTATCTTTCCAATCTACCATCAATTTACTTTTTTGCAGCTATACTTTGACCTCTCTTCACCAAGACTTGACAAATCCTGCAATATAAAAGAATTCTCATCAAATAATAGTATTTCCATATCGTCTACTGTTCCGTTCTTAAAGATACTCTCAAGATTTATCATCTCCTCAAAAGCTCTCTCGGAGTTATCATCTGCAGTGACATTTTTTATCTTAACCGTCCCCATCTTTGTTTTAAAGAGTCCGTTTTCGTATGACCATTCCTCGTCGTATGCAACAGAGTAGGATGACTCAGGCTGCGTCGGGTCGAACTTAAGCTTTATAACCGCTTCGACTTCACTTGTACCATTACTTGAGTATTTGTTAAAAGACTCCATTTTGATATAAGTATTATGTTCGTCAAGTTTTTCGTCAAGCATACACTTCCAACTATTCGCAACTAATATTTCAGGATTAAATTTCATCTCCTTAACCCTGCACACGCGCTCTAAACCGCTTGATGTTTTCGTAACAAAGCGCTCGTTTGTCAACTCTACTATAGACATCTCATCTCGTTCGCTTCCGGACTGCGAAATAAATCTATCCTCTTCAATATCCCATGTGCCCTTAACGGCGTTATCAAGCGTTATAACACTATTATATGCCGATGACGATTTTATGCCGATAGCAGGCTGACTCTCATATGATTTGTTAACATAATAAATATCGCGTGAATATAACTCGATATCGGTTTTGAAAGCCCGTATATGCGAAGAACACTCCCACACTTTATCCGTCAGATAGTTTGTATCGAAGATAGTAGTCTGCTCATCAAAAACCTTCAAATCGTCCACCATAGTTATATTTTCAGCCGACGCTATCAAAACACATAAAGCCGCTATAATAGGGATAGATGCTATTTTCATTATTTTTTGCCTTAGTCAAAAGTTAACCGTATAGTATATATAAAAAATATCTATATTTTTATTAAAAAATAGTATTATACTTACATTTTTTTAAAGGAATACTGCTGTGGCGCTTGTGGACTTGATAGATATAAGCAAAAGTTATGAGACTGAGAAGATACTTGATAAAATTAACCTTTTTATAAACGAAAAAGAGCGAATCGCCGTCATTGGTAAAAATGGTGGCGGCAAATCAACTCTTATGAAAATTATCAATGGAACGCTTGAAGCTGATAGCGGACGCAGGATAATCCAAAACAACATAAAGATTGAAATGCTAAATCAAAATCCGGATTTCGAGGAGAGTAAAACCGTAAGAGAGTGCATAGAGTTAGAACTTTCCGAATTAACACAAAAACGTCAAGAGTATGAAGATATAAGCCTTAAAATAATACAAGATACTAAAAATAACGAACTTTTAAAAAAACAGCTTGAGATAGCTTCTTACCTCGACACTCATAATGCGTGGAATCTTGACGATAAAATCAAAAGAGTTATCAGTGAATTTGACCTAAAAGAATATGAGAATAAAAGTATCTCTCTTCTTAGCGGCGGTGAAAGAAGAAGAGTAGCTTTAGCAGGATTGCTTTTAAAAAAACCTGATATTTTACTTTTGGATGAACCTACAAATCACCTGGATGTATATATGGTCGCTTTTTTGGAAGAGATGATTTTAAAAGAGAATTTTACGCTTGTGTTTATCTCTCATGATAGATATTTCATAGATAAAATCGCCACTAAAACTATCGAGATCGATAGCTATAAATTGAGAATTTTTGACGGTGGATATGCCGAATATTTAAGCGGAAAAGAGGCTTTACTGCGTTCTATACAAAAAGGGTATGAAAATCTCTTAAAACTACTAAAAAGCGAAGAGGAGTGGTTAAGACGCGGCGTAAAAGCGAGACTTAAAAGAGATGAAGGGCGTAAAGGAAGAGTCTATAAGCTTAGAGAAGAAGCAAAGAGAAATCCAGGTTATATAAAAAAAATAAAGCTTGAAATAGAGCGTGAAAAACATAATTTCAATCAAGAAAAGTCTGTAAACAGACAAAAAATGCTTTTTGAGCTTAAAGACATCTCAAAAAATATTGGCGAAAAACAGCTTATCAAAAACTTCTCCGTACGCATAATGCAAAAAGATACGATAGCTATTGTCGGAAAAAACGGTGTAGGAAAATCCACACTTTTAAAATTGCTAACAGACGAACTGAAACCGGATAGCGGCAAAATGCAAAGAGGCGAATTTGAGATAGGTTATTTTGACCAGCAGCGGCAAATGTTAAATGATGATAAAAATATACTTGAAATATTTTGTCCAAATGGCGGTGACAGAGTAGATGTGCAAGGCAAAAACATGCATGTATTCGGCTATCTAAAAAATTTTCTTTTCCCAAAAGAGTATCTGGATAAAAAGATAGGAATCTTAAGCGGCGGAGAAAAAAACCGCGTAGCTTTAGCACTATTGTTTGCTAAAAAGACAGATTGTCTCGTATTGGACGAACCGACAAACGATCTTGATATACCAACGATAAATATATTAGAAGAGTATATACTAAACTATCATGGAGCTGTTTTATTTGTCAGTCATGATAGATATTTTGTAGACAAAATCGCTAAAAAACTACTCATATTTAAAGGAGATGGGCAAATAATTGAGAGTTATGGCTCATATAGTGAATTTTTAGAATATGAAAATGAATTAAAAGATATGGAAAGTTACGAAGAAGAGTTAAATGGCACACAGAGCATAAAGCAGAAGACAAATCCTAAAAAATTAAGTTACAAGGAAAATCAAGAGTACCTTATACTGCCCTCAAAGATAGATGAACTGGAGAATGAGATTAAAAGATTAAAAGAGTATCTTGCAAATCCTGAGTATTATCAAAAACTTGGTGTAAATGAACTTACAAAACAACTTTTCACCAAAGAAAACGAATTGGAACCTCTTATAGAACGCTATCTTGAAATAGAAGAAAAACTTGATAAAATTTAGCGGTTATATAAGGGAAGAAAACTCTCCTCCCTCAATTATTATGCACATTGACTATTTTATCTCTTTAATTCTCGCGGCTTTACCACGTAATTCTCTCAAATAGAAAAGTTTTGAACGTCTAACGCGCCCGCGTCTCACTACGGTTATGCTCTCTATGCTATCGCTGTAAATAGGAAAGATTCTCTCAACACCGACACTATTTGCACCTATTTTTCTTATGATAAAAGTTTCACCTGTACCTGTGCCGCGTCTTGCTATACAGATACCTTCAAAATTTTGTATTCTTTGCTTGTCGCCCTCTTTGATTCTCACGGCAACTCTTAAAGTATCGCCGCTACGGAACTCCGGTACACTCTTTTGTGCAACTTGAGCATTCTCATAAGCTTCAATATATTTATTTCTCATAACTCTTCCTCTTATTATAAGTTTTTACTTTTTTCTCCAGCTCCGGTCTATGAAAGTAAGTTTTTGCATGTGCCATTCTGTTTTTTAAGCGCGAAATTATAGCGTGGTTTCCCTTTAAAAAGTCTGAGGGAACGGCGTCTTGGTTATAAATATTCGGTCTTGTGAATGACGGAGCTTCCAAAGATAGACTTTCAAAACTCTCCTCCAACAAAGACTCTTCATTACCAAGCACATTCTTAAGCATACGGCTTATAGCGTCACACATGCAAAGCGCAGGCAATTCACCGCCCGTTACAACAAAATCACCTATAGAGAAAACTTCGTCAGCCCAACTCTCTACTACCCGCTCATCAATTCCTTCATATCTGCCGCAGATAAAAACTATATGTCTCTTGCCGGCAAGCCTTTTAGCGTCTTGCTGTGTAAAGCTTTTAGCTGCAGGCTGTAAAAAGACAAAGTAAGCGTCGGACTCTTTCCGTACTATCTCTTTCAACGTATCAAATAGCGGCTGTGGAGACATCAGCAGTCCTGCTCCGCCGCCGACTTTATAGTCATCGACTTTTTTATATTTATCAAGACTAAAATCGCGCGGATTAACGCACTCTATCGTGATAATACCGGTCTCTTTAGCACGAGACAGGATAGAACCGCCAAAGTATGGATATATAAGTTCGCTAAAAAGCGTAACAAACGTAAACTTCAATCCTCTTTCTCCAACAGCCAAATAGCGTCTATTGTAGTGATTTTGCGTTCTTTTATATCCGTATTTACAATATAACGTTCAATATACGGTATCAAAAAGCTCCCATCTAATCCTTTTTTAACAAACTCGTCACTGCTTCGCACATTTAGATAATCCTGCGTACCAATACGTACAATCTCGTCAACTATACCCAAACTAATATTATCTTCCGTCACTTCGCATCCTATAACATCAAACCAGAAGAACTCACCCTCTTTAAGTTTGCAAGCAGCTCTTGTGGCGTCTTTTGTAGTCTTTAAAATCTTATTGGTAAGTTTTGAGGCGGAACATTTGTCATCTATACCCTCAAACCGCACAAGTGACCTGCTTTTGTCATATTGAGCGATAGTGAGAGTGCTGTTTTCATCAATAAAAAATAGAGCTTTGGGTTTAAACTGTTCTGGAAAATCACTCAAATCGTACAGTTTAAGAAAACCCTTAAGTCCTGAAGTACGTCCGAGCTTACAAACATCTATAAGAAAGTCAGCTTTCATTATTCGGTTTGATATTGATACGATAAGATTTGCCGCTTTTAGCTTTACAAGCCGCTATAAGAGTTTTAACGGCGTTTATTACTTTGCCGTCTTTTCCTATAACCTTACCGGTATCTGCTTTATCTACATATATAGTAATCTCGCTAAAAGTTTCATCTATTTCGTTTGTTTCAACTCGAACAGCATCGGTATTTTCAACTATAAGTTTTGCAAACTCTTCTAAAAATTTGTCAATCATATTAGTTTCCGGTAAGATTTGCTACCCTATCGCTTAACTTTGCGCCGACACCTTTCCAGTATGTTAAACGCTCAGCGTCAAATTTAACCGTAACCGGTGTTGTTAAAGGATTATAATATCCGATGATTTCAATCCAATTCCCATCTCGGCGTTTTCTGCTGTCCGTAACAACAATTCTGTAAAAAGGTCGTTTCGTTCTTCCTATGCGTGTTAGTCGTACTACGGTTGCCATAGTATCTCTTCTCCTTATAAAATTACGTTTCAATTTAAGTCCTATACGGCTTAGATATAAGCGCTCAAACGCTCACATCTAAACTGTATAAAGGCAACTACCGCGGAAATTTCGGCTGCCGCATCATATTTTGCAGACTTGCCATTCCATCTTTGCTTGAAAACTTTTTAGCTATTTTTGAGGCATTCTCAAACTGCTTGAAAAAGCGATTTACTTCCATTTGTGAAAGCCCGGCACCCACAGCTATTCTTCTCTTTCTCGTATTATTCAAGATAGAGGGCGACAACCTCTCTTTTATAGTCATAGAACTTATCATAGCCTTTATACGCTTCATCTCCACTGAGTTTTCAAAGTCAAAATCTTTTAGCTGTCCCGCTACTTGGGATAATCCCGGTATCATACCAATGATAGATTTCATGCTTCCAAGCTTTTTCATGCTTTCCATCTGAGTCAAAAAGTCGTTAAAATTAAACTCTCCTTTTTGGAGTTTTTTAGTTATCGCTTTAGCCTCTTTTTCGTCTATAACAGTACTTGTCTTTTCGGCTAAAGTAGCCAAATCGCCCTCGCCCATTAAGCGGTTTACCACTCTATCAGGGATAAAGCTCTCCAAATCCGCGCTCTTTTCGCCGGTACCGATAAAACGCAAAGGCACGCCTATTTGTGACGCTACGCCAAGCGCAATACCGCCCTTGCCGTCGCCGTCATATTTACTTAAAATGACACCTGTTATACCTATTTTGTCATGAAAACCATGTGCACTTCTTACGGCATCTTGTCCACCCATAGAGTCAGCTACATAAAACCGCTCGTGAGACGAAAGGACTTCGTTGATGCGCGCAAGTTCGTTTATTAACTCTTCATCTATCGCCAAACGTCCGGCACTGTCCACTAAGAGTACATCGTACATCTGATCGCTTGCCTGCTTCAAAGCCTCTTTTGCGATTTTTACGGGATTTTTTTCATTATCATCAAAATATAAATCTATCTCATTTTGCGTGCAAAGTTGTTTCAACTGTTCAACAGCTGCCAATCTTTGTAGATCGCAAGCCGCCACTAAAACCTTTTTCTTTCTAAGTTTCAAGTATACGGCTAATTTTACCGTTGTAGTTGTTTTTCCGCTGCCTTGCAAACCCATCATCAAAGCTACTGTCGGCGGTTTTGAAGCAAATACAAAGCCTTGATTGCCGTTTTTTACCGTCAAAACTCTTGTCAAATTCTCCCTGATAGCTCTTAAAAATTGTTTCTGCCCGACACCGTATTTTTTGGTATCAATCTCAACCGCACTCAAAAGCTCTTTTACGACTTTATGGTGAACATCGGCTTTTAGAAGAGATTTTTTAAGTGTCTCTAATGCATTTTTCAGTGCTTTTTCATCATCACTAAAACGGATTTTATTGATAGCCGCTTTGAAAGAATCCGTCAAAACATCAAACACTATTTCTCTCCTAAATAAAAATGATATTTTTTACACCAAAAAAACGCAATGATACAAAAATGATGCTTTAAACTCAATTAAGCTTTAAAAAAAGCTTTCTTTAAAATTAATAAAGACAATAGAGACTACAAAACATTTGCATGAGTTTTTAATAAAAACTCAAGAATTTTTGCCAAAACCAGTAAACTCATGCGGAGGAGGCGACTCAAAACTATATCCTAAAAGCTCGATTTTCCAAGCATGGAGCATTATCCTTGATGCCGGTTTACCACCATACTTTTCATCTCCAAGCACAGAAAAACCTATGCTCTTCAAATGTGCCCTTATCTGATGTGTTTTACCTGTTTCTATACTAATCTCAACCAAAGAGCTTTTACCTGCAACAAGCTTTGGTTCTACCAAAGTTACAGCGTTTTGCCCGCTTTTAGCGACTTTGGCATATGCTCCGCTTTTTGTTTTGATTATCTGCAAAGGGATATCTATACGGCATGATTCGATAAATTTACCGCTAACTATAGCAAGGTAAGTTTTTTTAACCTTTTCAGTTTTAAAAGCAGCTATTACCTTTTTTGTAAAATCTTCGCTCTTGCTTAAAAGCAACACTCCGCTAGTCTCTTTGTCAAGTCTATGCAAAAGTGTGAGTTTAAAATTTTCGCTTATCTCCTCTGATATTAGAAACGGCGGTTTATCCACAGCTACTATATTATCATCTTCGAAAATAACAGTTGGCTTTTTTAATTTATTAACTCTGAAATTCGTACCTACTTTTATATCTGCTCTCGCGACCAATACCTTTTTACCCGCTGCATATACAACACCTCTGTCTATCAATTCTTTTGCTGCACGATTGCTGATAGCTTCCTGAAGAGCTAAAAGTTTATATGCTTTATCGGTTGGCGTCATTGTAATTCCTGCTTTTCTTGCTCAGATAAAATACTCTTTATAATATCACGGCCATTTGCCAAATGCGTTGTTGAAGTTTTGGGTAATTTACCGCCAAGTACAGAAGCTATCTCTTTTATATTGCAAATCACAATCCCCTCGACTTTTGAATATAACTCTTTTTGATTAAAGAAAAATTTTCCGGAAATGATAGAGTTGTTAAATGCCGACGGTTCCAAAGGGTTATGTCCCCCAATGCCTTCTATAAACGAACCGCCTAAAATCGTTATATTTGTTATAGCATAGATATTAATTAACTCACCCATAGTATCGCATAGTACCACATCATTCTGTGCCTCAAATCCCTCTTTGGAAAATCTGCCATATGTTTTACCGTTAGCGTTTGCCCATGATTGAAGTAATTTATGTACAGCTTCAAACCGCTCAGGGTGACGCGGCGCTAGGATAATCAACGTGTTTGATAAATCAACAAAGGACAATTGTTCCAAAATCGCCGACTCTTCACCTATATGAGTACTGGCTAAAGTTATAACTTTTTTATATATATTGTTAATTTTATAGTGTTTCGTTACTTTCGGTAAAAGCAAGCTTTTTATATTACCGGATACTTTTATATTGCGCGCTCCGAGTGTTAAAAGTCTTTTTTTATCTGTTTCGCTTTGAGCATGAACCTCGTCTATAAATGAGAACAATATTTTATAAAACCAGCTAAATTTTTTATAACGATGATACGACCTATTCGAAATTCTAGCGTTTATAAGTATGGTTTTTATACCTTTTTTTTTGGCAACGAAAAAAAGCATGAGCCAAAGCTCAGCTTCAGTTACGATAAGAGTGCGTTGTTTTCTTATCCAAAACGGTAAAAATATTTCATACGGTAAAAATCGTATATTTTCGTTTTTGCATATCTGACATGCTTTATCGAAACCTGTTTTTGTGATAACGCTCACATTAATGTTATTATTACCAAGAGCGTATATCAGCGGAATTAGTGATGTAACCTCGCCGTAACTGCACGCATGAAACCAAATAGATTTTTCATTTTTAAAAGTCGGATTTTTATAAAGAAAAAAACGCGACGGTATGGAGCGTCTATATTTCTTTATAAAACATATCAAAAATAAAAACGGCAACATCAGAATATAAAGAAATCCCAATATCACAAAATAGAAGTATATGAAAAGAAGTTTCATTAATTTTATGCAGTTTCCCTGTATAAAATACGTCCGCAGTGCGGGCAAGTGATGATATCTTCGCTCGCCGTAACAAGTGCGTTTGTTTTATCATTTATACGCATAAAACAGCCGTAACACGCCTGCTTTCTTACGGGAACAACCGCGCTGCTGTGCGCCCATTTTCTGATTTTTTCATAGAATGAGAGTATTTTAGGACTCATCGCGCTTACAATCTCGCTTTTTTTGGCATATGCAGCTTTCATATCCTCTTCTATCTCTTCTCGCTCTTTCTCGATGGTAATATTGAGCTCTTCAGCAGCTTTTTGAAATTGTAAATATGACTCTTTAGCTTTAGTTTTTTCATCCTCTTTGAATTCTATTATCTTTTCAAGTCTTGCTATCTCTTCATTTGCATAACTACAATGCTCTTTTGCCAACTCTTCTTCAAGTTGCAGCGCTTTGACCTCTTTTTCGTTTTTAACAGCGGAGGTTTTTTTACCAATACTCTTTAATTTTTCAGACAATTCAGCCAAAAGAATTTCGTTTTTAGCTTTTTTGGCCTTAGCTTCATTTATCTCAGTTTCCAGCAAATCAACGCTGTCGTTTGCATTTTTTACTTTCTCAAAAGCAACGTTGATACTCTTTTCTATCTTTTGAACTCTCGGCTCGAAAGCGTCAATCTCTTTATTTACCTCAGCAAGTTTCACAAGTTGATTTAGATATTTATTCATCTCTTTTTATCCTTAAAATTTATTTTTTGAATGGAAATATTCAAATGGGTTTTTAGAATCTTGTATTATAACTTTTAATGGAAAATTTTTCAAATAATCCAGTAAAACATTCGTAAAATAGCGTTCACTCTCAAAATGCCCGATATCTATCAAACTTAAACCATTCTCTTTTGCCGTAACAGCATGGTGATATCTCAAATCACCACTGATGAAGCAATCCGCCTCTATACGTTCTATTAAATCCCCGCCTGAACCGGTACTAAGAGCTACCTTTTTGATATTTTCAGTACTTTTTACTGTTTTTAGAGTTTGTGTGTGAAGTTTTTTTGAAATAAATAAACACAACTCATCAAAACTCATATCTATATCAAAATAGCAGATAAAATCACTGCTGCCAACAACTTCTTGCTGCAAAATTCGCTCCACTACATATCTATTGAGGTGCGTTTTATCTATATTTGTATGCATAGCCAAAGCCGCACACTCTTTTTGCGCAAGAGTTTTAACAATATTGGCAGGATATTTCGCAAAATCAAGCCTTCTAAAAGCGTTAAATATCAACGGATGGTGCGTAATAAAAAGTGTCTTGTCGGGCACGTTTCTGACAACTTCACTGTCAAGTTCAAGGCTGAGGCAAATACACTCAACCTCATCATTCATCGAACCTATGATAAGTCCGCTGTTGTCCCACTTCTCTTGAAGTTCAAATGGACTTAAGCCATCCAATAACTCATAGATTTTCTCAATCTTCATTAACTATCTCTTGATATTTTAAGGCGCACCCTTTGGCTAATTCACGAATCTTTAAGATATAGTTTTGCCGTTCTGTTACAGATATAGCCTTTCTTGCGTCTAAAACATTAAATGTTTGCGAAGTAATAAGGCAATAGTCATATGCCGGAAGCGGCAGATTTGCATCAAGGCAGCGCTTGCACTCATTCTGAGCCGCTTCAAACTGCGCAAAAAGCATATTTATATCGGCTACTTCAAAATTGTATTTGCTGAACTCATATTCGCTTTCATAATGTACATCACGATAAGTTGTAGTACCGTGTTCGTTCGAATTCCACACTATATCAAATACGGAGTCAACTTCCTGCAGATACATAGCCAACCTTTCAACGCCGTAAGTTATCTCAACCGGTATCGGGTCACACGGTATGCCTCCGACTTGTTGAAAATATGTAAACTGAGTTATTTCCATGCCATCAAGCCACACTTCCCAGCCAAGTCCCCATGCGCCTAAAGTCGGAGATTCCCAATTATCTTCCACAAACCGTACATCGTGCTTTTTTATCTCAAGCCCCAAAGCTTCCAAACTCTTTAAATACAGAGCCTGTATACCGTCGGGACTCGGTTTGATAATGACTTGGAATTGATAGTAACTCCCTAAACGATTAGGATTTTCACCGTATCTCCCGTCTGTCGGACGGCGACTTGGCGCAACATAAGCGGCAGACCATGGCTTTTTGCCCAGACTTTTCAAAAATGTAGCGTTATGAAAAGTACCGGCACCTGCTGCAATATCATAAGGCTGTATGATATTGCAGCCTTGCTTTTGCCAAAAGTCCTGCAAGGCAAGTAATATTTCACTGAAAGTCATCATTGTATACCCTCTTTATCGCAACTTACCAATACTTCTATCTGTTTGGAATCATTCTCTATCTGTTTGGCTTTTTTCAATCTATCTTCGCTAAGTTTGACAGCAAGTTCTTTATCGCTTACACTTAAAATCTGGATCGCAAGATAAGCGCTGTTTACCGCACCGGTTTTACCTATTGCGACTGTGGCTACCGGCATACCGGACGGCATTTGAACTGTTGATAAAAGCGCGTCCATACCGTTAAGCGCGGATACTGCCATCGGGACACCAATGACCGGTTTAGTAGTGATGGCGGCTATAGCACCGGCTAAATGCGCCGCCATTCCTGCTGCTGCTATAAACAGCTGAGCCCCTCTTTGTTCCGCACTTTTTACATAACTTTTAGTTCTTTCTACACTTCTATGCGCCGATGAGATAATAAGCTCATATTTGACATCAAACTTTTCAAGCGTATTAGCGCACTCGCTCATAACATCATAATCGCTCTTGCTTCCTATAACGATAGAAACAAATTTCACCTGTTTCGCTCCTTAAATTTTTTCGCAAACTATTATTGTATCCAAAGATACTAAAAATATTATTGTACTTTAAATCTCTTTTCTGAAAAATGTAAAAGGAGGTAATGGCGCAGGCAAAAGTATATCGTTTGTATTGCCGCTGTGAATCGCTTCGTAAACTTTGCCGTTTAAGCTTATAAGCTCATTAAAACATATCTTCCATACGCCTTCTTCCAACCAGATTTTACCTCTGCTATTATCACACGCTATTGGCATTGTGTGCGTCAAAATATCATAAACTCCGCCTATTTCAATTTTATCTTTTGCTTTAAAGCTAAGCCCGTCCTCATTTACTTCTCCATAAACTTGATGAGTACCAACTAAAAGCGTGGAAGACAGATTTTGCGTATCGGCGCGCTCAAATGGACGCTGTACCAAATATCCTTCACTAAAGCCTCTGTTTTTAATACTATGCAACTCTTTTTTATAAATGTCGGTTTGAAATTTATCGGCATAAAAATCATCTATCGCATGCCTGTAAGCATTAGTCGTAGCCGCAACATAATACGGACTTTTCGTACGTCCTTCAATTTTCAAAGCATCTACAACGCCGCTTCTTAAAATTTCATCCAGATAGTTTATAAGATTTAAATCTTTCGCGTTAAATATATATGTTCCCTCATCTGCCGATTGTTCTATTTTGAAAAGAGTACCGCTATCCTCATTTTTAGCGTAAAGAGTGTAAGCAAACCTGCAGTCATTGGCGCAGCTTCCGCGATTTGGAACACGCCCGCTTTGTAAAGAGCTAATCAAACACCTGCCGCTGTACGCAAAACACATTGACCCGTGTATAAACACCTCTATCTCAAGATTTGGCAGCCTTTTTTTAAACTCTTTGAGGTCTTTTAAGCTCACCTCGCGTGCCGCTACTATGCGTTTGATACCCATATCATAGTAAATTTGGGCGTCTAAATAATTTAAAACATTTGCTTGTGTGGATAGATGTAGCGGTACATGCGGAGCTATCTCTTTCGCAAGCTTTATAACTCCTGGAGCAGCAACAATAAAAGCGTCAGGACTCATACCTGCCATCTTTTCTATATGTTTTTCAAGCAACTTGAGTTGAGAATTGAAAGGAAAACCGTTTATCGTTACATATATCTTTTTGCCGCACGCATGAGTATAATCAACCGCTTCTTTAAAACTTTCATATGTAAACTCTTTTCCTGAGCGGATACGAAGCGAAAAGTGACTCACACCGCCGTAAACAACGTCTGCGCCGTAAGCAAGGGCTATTTTTAATTTCTCAAAATTTCCAGCCGGAGATAAAAGCTCACTACTCACTCTTTAATACCGCTTAAGAGTTTTTTTAGGTTATTGATACCGGCTTCATCCATATCATCTATTTTACTCAAAATATCGATAACTATCCTACGCGTACTTATTTTTTCTTTTAGTATGATTTTTTGAGCATTCAGAGCAGTTTTTTGAGAACTAAGTTTCAATAGCAAAGTGTCAAGAGTTTGCACACTTGCGTCTGCTTCATTTTGTAAATATTTCGTACATTCCTGCAACTCTCTTGCCTCTTGCAGCGCATTTGTGAATTGCTCAATATTTGGAAATTTTTCACTTAAAACTTCAAAAAGCTCGGATTGTTTATGAGTAAAATTTTCAATTTCAATAACCGAATTTTTAATACCTTTAAGCTTCTCATTCAGAATATCAAATTCCTTCTCCATAAAAAATCCCTTTGAACTTAAAAATTATGCGAAATTATATAAAAAACTATATATAATTCAACTTTATAATTGCCAAAATAGTAGAAAATAAAGGTACTTTGGTGTTAGTAGATTTACACAACCATACCCCGCTTTGTAAACATGCCGACGGAACGCCTGAAGATTATGTAAAAAAAGCGATTGCAACAGGAACGAAATATTTCGGTTTTTCGGATCATGCACCGATGAGATTTGACGAAGAGTATAGAATGGATTTTAGTCAAATGCCTCTTTATGAGACAACCGTGAAGGGTCTAAAAGAGAAATTTTATTCGGATATAGAGATATTTTGGGGGTATGAAGTGGATTTTTTAAACTCGTTCATTGATAATAGAGTTTTAGAGAGAAAAGTAGACTATTTTATCGGTTCGGTACATTTTTTGGATAGTTGGGGCTTTGACAATCCTGAATTTATCGGCGAATATCAAAATAAAAACATAGACGATATCTGGAAAAACTATTTTAAAGCCGTGGAAAATATGGCAAAAAGCGGACTTTTTGACATTGTGGGACATATTGATTTACTTAAAATATTCAAATATCTGCCCAAAACGGATATTAGAGTTTTATCTAAAAGTGCTATTAGTGCGATAAAAAAAGCGAATATGACGATAGAGATAAATACATCTGGTTTTAGAAAACCGATCAATGAACAATATCCGTCACGCGCTATTTTAGAAATGGCATATGAATTTGATATACCAATAACTTTTGGTTCCGACGCACATGAAATAGAGCATATAGCGTATAAAAGCGCTGAGGCGGAAATATTGGCAAGAGAGTGCGGATATAATGCATGTGCGATTTTTTTGCAAAGAGATAGGCGTTTGATTAAATTTTAATCATTTTTAATGCGAATTTTATGTTGATAATAAGTATAATAGCGCAAAAATTTTATAAGGAGCATTTATGGGCAAATTTGTAAATAATGTAGAAGAGTTCTTTGCATTTTGCAAAAAAAACGAAGTTAAATTCGTAGATTTTAGATTTACCGATTTGAAAGGTGCATGGCATCATTTAACTTACACTATCGAGGCTATTGATGAGGATTCAATCAAGTCTATCCCATTTGACGGCTCATCAATCGAAGCATGGCAACCTATCAATAAATCGGATATGTTGTTAATTCCTGATGTACCGACAGCATTTTTAGACCCATTCACAGCGGACGCTACTGTTGTGGTATTTTGTGATGTATACGATATTTATAAAGGCGACTTGTACGAGAAGTGTCCGAGAAGTATCGCAAAAAAAGCGCTTGAATATCTTAAAAAATCGGGCATTGGAGATGAAGCTTACTTTGGACCGGAGAATGAGTTTTTCGTATTTGACAATGTAAAAATCAGAGATGATATTAACTGCGGATACTATGAAGTTGACTCCGAAGAAGGTATCTGGAATATGTCCACAAACTACAAAGACGGTTACAATACAGGACATAGACCTGGCACCAAAGGCGGATATTTTCCGGTTCAACCAATAGATTCTATGGTTGATTTGAGAGCGGAAATGGTTCAAGTATTAAACCAAATCGGTATTGAGACTTTCGTTCTTCATCATGAAGTTGCACAAGCTCAAGGCGAGATAGGAGTAAAATTCGGCGATCTTATTGAGGCAGCCGACAATGTTCAAAAATATAAATATGTCGTCAAAATGGTAGCACATCTAAACGGTAAAACAGCTACTTTTATGCCAAAACCGCTCTACGGCGATAACGGCAGCGGTATGCATACACACCAATCAATCTGGAAAGATGGCAAAAACCTCTTCTATAAACAAGGCGGATACTCTAACTTAAGCGACATAGCCAAATGGTATATCGGCGGTGTTTTGGCACATGCGCGAAGCGTAGCAGCATTTACAAATGCTTCCACAAACTCTTACAAAAGATTAATACCGGGCTTCGAGGCTCCGTCAATCTTAACCTATTCGTCACAAAACCGTTCGGCTTCATGCCGTATTCCGTACAACGCGGGAGAGAAATCCGTACGAGCGGAGTTTAGATTTCCTGACGCAACGGGTTGCCCATACTTGGCATTTGCAGCTATGCTTTTGGCCGGACTTGATGGTATCAAAAATAAAATTGAACCGGTAGGTCCAATGGATGAGGATTTATTTGAACTTACTCTTGCAGAGATTAGAGAAAAGGGTATTAACCAAATGCCGCACACACTCAGAGGCTCTCTTGAAGCATTGATTCGTGATAATGAATACTTAAAGTCTGTTATGACAAGCGAATTTATAGATACATATCAACATTATAAATTTTCAACTCAAGTTTGGCCTGATGAAGCTCGTCCGACAGCATTTGAGTTTAAAACAACATACTCTTGTTAACTTTTTTAATCCCCGAAATTTCCGATTAATTTCGGGGAATAACTTTCTAATTTATTTCAAATATAAGATCTTTTCTTGCAAGATTTATTTAATCTAATATAAGATAAAATGTACACATTATATTTTTTAAGGAAGCAGGCTTTGGTTTTATATGATAAAAACACTAAATTTATCGGTGTAAGCACAGATATACTCTCTGTTTTGGGTTATGAGGATATGAACACATTCATGGCATATAATAATGATATAGCAGACCTTTTTATAAATAGACAAGGATATGTCCATAAGTTTGATGACTTTTCATGGATCAATTATGTCTTGAATGGTAGCCTTCCAAATAAAAACGTTATCATCAAAACACGAAATGGCGGTGAAATTGAAGCTTCAATTGCTATTACGGAGATACTTCTTGCAGACTCGCAGAGCGAGAAATATTATCTTGTGTCACTAAAAAATATACGCTATATAGAGATTAAAACAACTGAAAATGCGGCTAAACAGCCTATATTTAAGATTAAAAGCGAGGAAGAGTCCGCAGCTGCGGTAGTTGACTTTGGTAAAAGTGCAGAAAATAGCGAGAATGTCGAAGAGAATGCAAAAGTTACATTTATAATGAGTGAGCCGAACACTCGGCCAACTTTCACGACTCCCGATTTCAAAGCCGAATCCGTAAAAATCTCACAAAACGGACAAAATGGCGAAGAGTTAAAGATATTCAAAGAAGAGAAAAAACCAGTAGTAATTAAAATTGATATTCAAGAAGTTTCCGATATACTGGGTATCAATAAAGACGATGTTATAAAATATATGAAAGAGTACGCCTTATATCTCGAAGAGAGCGTTAAAACTTTGCATTCATTGTATGAAAACAAAGATATGATTAAAATAAAGAGTGTATTAGCCAATCTGATTGGTATCGGTAGTAATTTGAGGATAAAAGAGCTGGTACAAAGTTTTCAAAAGCTATTATCAATAGATATAAATGATGATAAGAGCGAGGTATTACGTGAATTTGAAAAGATTGCTTTAGAATTTAAGCAGTCGGCATTGAAATTATAAATTTAAGGATTAGTTCTATGTTTAACATAAAGACAAAAAACATGTTGAGAATGATAGCCCAATTCCCATTGATCATTCTTTTTATACTTTCATCTTATTATCTATATATATCTTTCACAGCATATCAAAATATTACAAAATTTAAGCAAAAAAACGAAGAGAGTGTTATGCTTAACAGATTGGCTATGGATCTCGCCGCCGAAAGAGGTTTAACAAACGCTTATTTGAGCAGTTCAGGTATTATAGCAAAAGATATTATCCCTCAACAAAGAATCAAAACGGACATATCCGTAAAAATATTTAACGACTATTATATTAATCAGGAAATGAGTCCCAGAATCCAACAAATAGTCGATAAACTGTCTCAGCTTCAAGCAATAAGAAGCAGAGTCGATAATCTTGAAAGCGTCCCGCAAGAGATATTTTTTGATTATTATACGCAGATGAACCAATACATGCTGGACGAGATGCGCGATTCAGCTCTCTCCATAACAACAAACGGCCGAATAACATCTCTTAGTAATGCCCTTATTTCGGCGTATCACGATATAGAATATACAGGTCAAGAGAGAGGTTTTATGGCAGGTGTGCTATCATCTTATGAACCGATACCGGAAGAGTCTTTACATATTTGGATTAATATATCAAGTCAGACAAATACTGTTCAAACAGCCGGTTTGCAAACAAGCGGCATAGAAGATATTTTACGCAATATCTTAAATTCCAATGAAGCGCAACAGGTATATGCCGATATAGAAGAGGCTAAAGGCAGTATTATGCAAGCTTCTGCCACGGGTGCATTTATGATTGACCCGACTCTTTGGTTTAGTATGATGACAAGTAAAATCACCATATTAAATTCTGCGGCATCAAATATTCAAACAGCCCTTAACACAGAGATATTAAAATATATGCAAGAAAATATTAGAAATTTTATTATATCGGCAGTCATTTGGATTATATCGTTGTTATTACTTTTAATGGGTTTTGTGTATATAAGAAAATTCTTTAAAAATGTACAGGATTTGGGAAATGTGTTCGCAAGGGTTGAGGATTTGGCAGGCACTCAAAACAGACTTGATTTGGATACGGCAGAAGATACCAGCAAAGCGTATAAAATTATTGACCAAGCCCTTATCAATATCGCTCACGAAAAAAGAAAAGCAGAAGAGGCAAGCTCGGCAAAAAGTATATTTCTTGCCAATATGTCGCATGAAATCAGAACACCATTGAACGGTATCATCGGTTTTACCGACCTTCTAAGAGAGAGTGGGCTTGACGGAGAAAAACTTGAATTTGTGGAAGTCATACAAAAAAGTTCCGAAAACCTGCTTACAATTATCAATAATGTCCTTGACTTGTCTAAGATTGAGAGTAACAAAGTCGAACTCGATGAGATTCCATTCTTACCTATTCAAGAGTTTGAGAATGCTATTGAAGTTTACGGACCTAAAGCGGCTGAAAAAAATATACAACTGTCGGCTTACATTGACCCAAGCCTTACAAATTATCTAAAAGGCGACATTACCAAGATTAAAGAAGTGCTAATCAATCTTATGAGCAATGCCGTCAAATTTACAGCTCAAAACGGAATCATCGTAGTATCTGTTATCAGACTTGAAACTATGGCACAGGGAAGTACGAGAGTGCAATTCAGCGTGGAGGATAATGGCGTCGGCATACCCCAATCGAAACTTCAGGATATATTTAATGCTTTTTCGCAAGCAGATTCTACAATAACAAGAAAATACGGCGGAACAGGTCTCGGGCTTACAATTTCATCAAAATTCGTCGATATGATGGGCGGACAGTTACGAGTTGAAAGCATAGAAGGTAAAGGAAGTAAATTCTTTTTCGCGTTGGACCTTGTGGAAACGCCTTCAAATGAGCCTAGTTTGTTACAAGCATATAGCGAATATAGATTTGCCATGCTTACAAAAACCAATAATCCTAAAATTTATGAGAAATTTACAAAATCATATCTTGAGTATTTTGGTTCGCAGGTCTTACAATATTCATCATTTGATGAGCTTAAAAAGCTTGTTTATGACTCATCTATTAATTCTATATTTTTGGATTTGGAGAATGTTACAGAAGATGATATCAAACAATACAAGAAGATACAACTGCCTATCATAGTGATTATGAAACCATCTCAGCAAAAACGCTTTGACGAATTCAATACGGACTTTATATCTTCTATTTTTGAACCTATCAATATTACAAAACTTATCAAAGTATTGGAGCAAAAAAGAGATAAATTGCCAAGAGAGACAGCTCCAAAACCAGCACCACAACTAGTACAATCGATTATTCAACCGATACAGCCGATGACGCAACCCATAATAGAGCCAAATCCGCCATCTTTTACGGTTCAGACTGCATCACAGCAAGCTGATTTTACAGCCCAAACTGAACCGAAGATAACACTAAAACTTGATGAAGAGCCTGTTGAGATTAAACAAACCGATGTAAAATTAGGCGAATCAAGGGAAGAGACAAAAGTTAATGAGGAGACTAAGTTGGATATTAAATTTGATTTAAAAGAAGAAATGCCTACAGTTATTATCCCTCCAGTAAAAGAGCAAGAGACAATAAAAGTTACGCCTATGCCAATCCATGAAATTCCGATACAACCTATAGTTGAGCCGATAATACCTCCTGCTGTTCCGGTGCAAACACAAGCGCAATCATTCGCACAAGCAGTAACTCCGACACCGCAACCGGCAGTACAACAACCAATAATACGCCATCAAACTCCGGGAACTATGTTTGATGCTAAAATTCTTGTGGCTGAAGATAATGAGATTAACCAAAAACTTATTAAAAGGGCTTTGCAAGATATCGGACTAACTATAACAATAGTCCAAAACGGTCTTTTGGCCGTTGAAAAGAGTAAAGAGGAACAGTTTGATATAATATTTATGGATATCGCAATGCCTGTTATGGATGGTGTTGAAGCCACGCATCAGATTATCAAATATGAGCAGACAACCGGTAAAAAACACACCCCTATAATTGCTGTTACGGCAAATGCACTGAAAGGCGACAGGGAACGTTTTATGGGTGAAGGATTAGATGAATATGTAACAAAGCCTATTAAAAAAGATGCGATTTTAAGAGTTTTAAATATGTTTATCCCTGATAAAATTATCCCTGATCCAAAAGTTGAAGAAGCTATAAATCAAAAATTTGAATCTATTATTTCAAGTGATACTACACCTCCACCGGAGCCTGCCGTAATACAGACGCAAATAACTCCGATGCAACAAACCGCACAGCAGCAGGTAATACAACAACCGACAATAGAAACAAAAGATGTTTTAATATATAAAAAGACACCGCTTGAGACAGATATATTTGCGCACGTTATAGGACAATTCGGTAACTCCATAGCAATAGCAAATGACGCTATGGAGATTAGAAAAATACTTGAAAATACCCATATAAAAGTGGCCATTCTTGATAAAGAATTAGGAGAAGGAACTTTGAGCGCGATTGTAAACATTATAAAAGATGCTGAAATCAGACACAATAAAGGTCATATAGCGACTATACTCTTTTATGATATTGACACATGTTCGGAAGAAGAAGCGGCTAAGTTTGATGAAGTCAAAAAGAATATCGTTAGTAAACAGTTGCTGAAAACGCTGATAGCAAAGTATCTATAAGGAAAAAAGCAGATGAAAAAACTTAAAGTATTATCTGTAGATGATGATTTTATTAACCTAAAATTAGTTAATGCTATGTTGAAAAAAAACCAAAATGTCTTATGTGTTGTAGAGGCATCAAACGGTCTTGAGGCACTTGATATTATAAAGCGTGAACAAGACATCGATATGGTACTATTGGATATCAAAATGCCTGTTATGAATGGCATAGAGTTTTTGGCCAATATCCGTTCTCAAGGGCTAAAAAATATGCCGATTATTGTTCTTACGACAGATGAGACTAAAAAATATGAAGCGCTTGAAAACGGCGCTCACGACTTTTTGGTAAAACCGCTAAGAGAGCCTGAGTTATCGGAGAAGATTCTCAAAATCGCACAGCTTTTAGACTAGGAAATAACCTTTTTGATACTAGTATAAATAGCTAGCATCTCCTCTTTTTTTGATACAAAACTATTTTTATTGCAAACCAAATGAGCTGATGAAGTTGCAATTGTTTTTACTATTTTAAGTCCGTTCTGTTCCATTGTTGAACCCGTCTCTACAATATCTACTATAGCATCCGCTAAGCCTACAAGCGGAGCTAGTTCAATAGAGCCGTAGAGTTTTATCACTTTAACAGCTACAGCTTTCTGAGAAAAATACTTTCGTGTGATATTCTCCATTTTTGTAGCTATCTTTATCTCAGGTAGTGAAAAATCAAGCTCTCTGTTTTTTGGTATACCGATACAAATCTTGCATTTGCCGATACCTAAATCCAAAAGTCTCGTCAAATCCGAACCCTGCTCTTCCAAAACATCAAGCCCTACAACGCCTATATCGGCAGCTTGATTAAGAACATAAGCCGGAATATCTTGACTTCTTACAAGTAAAAACTTAAAACTGCCTGCCTCTAAAATCAAATTTTTATCATCAAATATAAACGGTTTTTTAAAAACTTTCTCAAATATTTTGAGCGTATCTTGCGCTATTCTTCCTTTTGGTAAAGCAATTATCAACATTTAAATTTCCCTTTTTTCAATTCTTCAACAGTGCTTAAAAGCGTTTTAAATACTACCATTTTATCAAAAATTCCGTTTTCGAAAAAACTTGACAAATATTCTCCATCTCCACCAGTAAAATAGATACTTTTACCCTCGGAGCTATTGTGTATCATTAAAATCAATGATTTTAAAATAGCAAAGCTAATGGCATCTTGCGTATTTTTGGGCAGACTGCTCAATAAAACTTCTCTATTCATGTCAAAATCCAAACGTGGTGATATACTCCCGTATACCTCTTTATACGCTCTTAATCCTGGCAGTATAAATCCGCCTTGATGCTTACCGTCACTCATAACATCAACGGTTATCGCACTTCCGGCATCCACAACTATGCCCTCACGGATTGATTTGCAAGCGCAGATTCTATCTATACCCATACCTTTGTATGATGTATCAAATTTGATAAAACTTTCCAAATCAGTAAAATTTTTTCGCATCTTCAAAGTCGCGCGTAAAGAGTCGTTTACGCATATATAATAAACCTCGCCGTTAAATTTGGCAGCCAAAAACTTTTCCAAACTCTCTATGACGAACTCACCATCTCTTAAAAGGTGAGCATTTGTATTTCCGATATCGCAAAGTATCAAGATTTACTCTAATACGTAAAATCTGTTTTTGTAAAAGATTTTATCTGCGGTCATAAATAAAAAATCATCTATTTGCGACGTAAATTCAAAAATTTCAAACTCTTTCAATTCCAAATCACTTCTTATAAGATAACCTCTTTTCTCTAAAATATAGAGTTTATCATTAGCTGTAACCGCTGCAAAAATAGCAAACGGAAACTTTTTTTCACTTAAGACTTTCAACTCCAAATCGCATAAAAGCACTCGACCGTCTTTTGTAAATACAAATACCTTATCCCCATTCACAAGCGCGTCTTTTATATCGTCGTCTATATAATTGATATTATTAGGACTTATACCGATAATCCTTTTAGACGTGGATGCAAACATTCTATCACCAAGTACATCTAAAAAGATGATATTATTAAACTCGCGTTCACCGCTTACAACTACATTTCTTACAAGTGTCCCGCTTTTTCTGTCTACTATAGCAAGTTTACCGTCAAGTGTCGGAAATATAATAAGGCTTCCCAAAAAATACGGTGCAGCTATTCTCGAATCAACAGCAGCCATCACGTCCATTTTTTTTTGAAAAACAGTAGTATTGGTATCCATATTTATGATATAAATAGCATTGTCGGAAGTGATTACGGCAAGCATCTCTTCATCTACGGATGCCGAAGCTATCATGATATTCAAATTTGTGTCAAAAATAGTCGAACCGTCGCTATTTCTTATACGCACTTTGCCGTCATTGGAAGCAGTGATAAATTTACCGTCAAATTCACCTAAAAAACTCTCATGTCTTTCGAGGTCGATACCCTTCTCTTCACCTTTTGTTGTGATAACTTTACCATTTTTTAGAGTAGCCCCGCTTCTTACCGCTTCTTGCAAATCAGACGAAATAGAACCGCTCGGCTTCATTTTGCCATTTACGCTGACAGGTTCAAAATATTGCCTTTTTGTACCGCAACCGCTAAAAAAGAGTGCTAAAATTAGAAAAAAGATTGAGATGATAGATTTTAACATTATTTTTCCTGCTCATTTGGCTGATAATGTTCTAAACTTCTAGCTATCTCAAAAAGAGCACCATTCATAATTGTCATAAGTTTCAAACTCGCTTCATCGGTTTTGCCCTCTTTTATAAGCTCATATCCACCGCGTAGAGTAATAAAATCACGCATTATCTCACTATCTTGCCCCAATACGTAAGCGGCAAGTTGCCCGATAACATCGGATCTATCCTCATCTACAAGTGTTTGTAAAGCTGCATTATCTCCATTTTTGGCAGCTTCTTGAAAAACAAATGCCCTATACAGCTGTCTGTTTTTACTCTTCAAAGTATTTAAAGCCTGCTCGTTGGTAGGAAATAAAAGAAGTGTTTTATAGGCTTCATTTGAAGCTTTAAGATTGCTATCTTGAACAATGCCGTTTACACTGTATGCGACCAATAAAACAATCGCTATAATCGCAACGGCGATGATTGAGCGTTTATATTTTTTAAAAAAACGTTCGCTTTTAATGACATTTTTTAATAACTCTTCCTGCGCGCTAAGCTCATTTTGCAAAGCTTTTATATTCTCTTTGAAAGCCAAGTTCATTCCTTTTAATACCAAAATTAAAAGTTATATAGTACCATACTAAAAATAAAATCCAAATAATCACAATTTCAGCACGATTGAAAAGACATTTTGGTACAATTGTCCAACGAAATTAAACTTATGATTTTTTAGGTAAAGGCTGTTTATGAATATTGACAACAAATTGCTCTCAAAATTAGAGACTCTATCCTCGCTGCAAATAGAAGAGAGTAAAAGAGAAAGTATAGTAAACCAACTTAGCGAAATTGTAAACTTTGTTGAAAATCTTAATGAATTGGATTTAGGTTCCTATGAAGCGACATTCACAACCGTTGAGGGCGGAACGCCGTTCCGTGAAGATATATCCAAAAGCGATGAGAGTACTATCAAAACTATTATAAAATATGCTCCGAAAACTCAAGATGGTTTCTTTATAGTTCCTAAAATTATTGAATAAGGGGGTTTTATGGCAGATATTCCAAATATAAGAGTTTTACTCAAAAATGTTGTAGCTTATAAAGCTTCGGATTTACACCTTGTCAGCAGAAGCGAACCGCAAATAAGAATAGACGGTAACCTAACGGCGGTAAATATGCCGAAGTTGGATGGCTCCACAATAAAAGAGATGTGCTATAGCCTCATAACAGATAAGCAAAAAAAAGAGATTGAAGAGAATAAAGAGCTTGATTTTTCTATATATCTACCGGAGGCGGGACGTTTTAGGGTTAACTACTACTATACGATGAATGGCGATTTAGCCGCTTCATTTCGTACTATTCCTCTTGTTATTCCGACTTTAAGCGAATTAAAATCACCGGCAATTTTCAAATCACTTCTTAAAAGAGAAAAAGGGCTAATCCTGGTAACTGGACCAACGGGAAGCGGTAAATCGACTACACTTGCAGCTATGCTGGGCGAGATAAACAATACGGAACATAAACATATCATTACAATTGAAGACCCAATAGAATTTATACACGAAAATAAAAAATCACTCTTTTCTATGAGGAATGTAGGTGATGATACCAAAAGTTTTGCCGCTGCACTCAAGCACTCATTGCGCGAAGATCCGGATGTCATACTTGTCGGTGAAATGAGAGACAGAGAAACAATATCTACTGCTATTACGGCAGCTGAAACCGGGCATATAGTATTCGGCACACTGCATACTACTTCGGCTGTTCAGACTATTAACCGTGTCATAGACAGTTATGAAGGCAATGAACAGATTCAAGTAAGAAATATGCTTTCCGCTTCGCTTACAGCCGTCATCTCTCAAGCGTTACTGCCGAAAATAGGCGGCGGACGAATCGCTATCTTTGAAATTTTGATATCAAATCCTGCCATCGCAAATCTTATCAGAGAGGATAAAGTCCATCAAATATATTCACAAATGCAATTGAATAAAGGACAGTCAGGCATGATAACCCAAACACAATCAATGCTGGAAGCCATCAAAGCCAACCTTATCACTAAAGAGAATGCTATGCGCTACTCTACACAATTGCAAGAGCTCAGCAACGCATTAACAACGGGAAGTTAAATATGGAATTTTCATTTTTTGATATACTGGTTATTGTCATTATCTTTATAATCGGACTTAGAGGTATTATAAACGGTTTTATCAAAGAATTTTTTAGTCTGCTGGGATTAGTGGGCGGCGTTTTTTTAGCTTCCCGTTTTGCACAAAATATTGGTAAAATCATCAATGAAAATATATATGCAATGCAAAATGAAGCTGCTATACAAGTTGTCGGCTTTGTCGTTATACTACTCTCTTTTTGGTTTTTATGCTTTATTACGGGTTTGGTTGTTTCAAAACTTATTGTTTTAGGCGGTTTGACAAATCTCAATAAATTTTTTGGTTTTCTTTTTAATTGCTTAAAAATGTTTTTAATATTTTCAATTATTATATTCGCACTATCAAATATAGCAGTTATAAAAAGTAAACTTGACAGTGCACTTGGTAATAGTTTTATGTACAAAACACTCTTATCTGCCGGCAGCAAAATATTGGATATGAAGGTAGAAACTATATCCGACACCTCTTCTCAGATAAAAAATGATGTACAAGATTTGATATTTGACGATGTAGATGACATTATAAACTCCATAAATGATGTGAATATCACTATAAACTCAAAACAGTAAAGGTAGGAACATATGAAAAAACTTGAAAATATCGAATATGACGCGTTACTCGCAAGTTTTAAGGATATTTTGAAAAGAAACGGGCTGAAGTTTACAGTACAAAGAGAGGTGATTTTAAAAACACTTTACTCTAACAACGGACACTTTACGCCGGATGCTCTATATCTAATCATCAAAGAGAAATATCCGGATTTAAATGTAGGTATAGCGACTGTTTATAGAACGCTAAATGTACTAGAGGAGTCTGATATCGCTACTTCGCTCTCTTTTGGCAGCCAAGGTAAAAAATTTGAACTTGGCAATAAACCGCACCACGACCATATGATTTGCAAAAATTGCGGACAGATTGTGGAATTTGAGGATAAATCCATAGAGAAACTACAGGAAAAAATCGCTAAAAACAGCGACTTTAAACTTACGGGACATTTAATGCAACTCTATGGCATATGCGGTAACTGCCAAAAAAAATAAAGGAAGAGAATTGTTTTTTACAAACCAACTTGAGTTACAAAGAGTCGAAAAAGCCGAAGTCCTCAAAACTATCGGCAAAAATCCATATAGACACAATACAAAAAGAGATATAAATACAAACGAATTTAAAAACAGATTTGCTTATATAAATGATTTGGAAGATAAAAAAGACGACAAAATAGTATCAACACTTATCGGCAGAATAAAATTTCTGCGCTGGATGGGGAAAGCAGTCTTTGCCAAAATAGAGGACGAAGATGGCGACTTACAGATATACTTCAATAAAGAAGCGCTCGGTGAAGAGTGGTTTGTTCATGTCAAAAAACTACTTGATGTAGGAGATATAGTACAAGTAAGCGGTTATCCGTTTATAACAAAAACAGGCGAACTGTCTTTGCATGCAACAAATCTTGAAATAGCAACAAAATCCATAACGCCGCTTCCTGAAAAATTTCATGGACTTCAAGATAAAGAGCTTAGATATCGCCAACGATATCTTGATATTATTATGAATCCTGAAGTTAAACAAACTTTCAAATCAAGAAGCAAGATTATAAGCGTTATTAGGAGATTTTTTGAAGAGCATGGATTTTTAGAGGTTGAAACTCCTATGATGCACCCGATACCTGGGGGTGCAAATGCAAAACCATTTGTCACTTTTCATAATGCTTTAGGTGTTGAAAGATATCTTAGAATAGCTCCGGAACTTTATCTCAAAAGACTTATTGTAGGCGGATTTAACGCTGTCTTTGAAATAAATAGAAATTTTAGAAACGAGGGTTTAGACCTTACTCACAATCCCGAATTTACAAGTATTGAGTTTTATTGGGCACATCATAACTATAAAGATTTGATGGATTTGACAGAAAAGTTGCTGCATACATTGTTAAAAGCACTTAACTTGCCTGAGATTTTATCATATGACAATAAAATAATAGATTTTTCAAAACCTTTTGAGAGGATTTCACATAAAGAAGCATTAACCAAAATCGGTGATATAGATGCTTCTATTTTGAATGATAAAAAAGCGATTGAACAAAAAATTAGAGCGGATGGATTTGACCTGAAGCCAAATCTCAATTTAGGACAACTACACTCCGAGCTTTTTGATAACTATGTAGAAAATAAGCTCATCAATCCTACTTTTATTACCCAATACCCTATAGAGATTAGCCCGCTCGCCAGGAAAAACGATGAAAATAAAAATATAGCTGAGAGATTTGAACTATTTATTGCAGGCAACGAGCTTGCAAATGGTTTTAATGAGTTAAACGACCCTTTAGATCAGTATGCGCGGTTTATGGCGCAGCTTGAAGCTAAAGCTGCCGGAGATGATGAGGCTCATGAAATGGATGAAGATTATATCAAAGCTTTGGGGTACGGTTTTGCACCGACGGCGGGAGAGGGACTTGGTATAGATAGACTTGTAATGCTGCTTACCAACCAAACATCTATCCGTGATGTAATACTATTTCCGGCAATGAAACAGTTAAAGCCAAATGACAAACAAAATGATGAAGGAGACAATAAATGAGTTTTTTAGCCAAAAATGACCCTGAAATTTACGCACTTTTCGAACAAGAATTAGAACGACAAAGCTACAATCTTGAAATGATAGCAAGTGAAAATTTCGCTTCAAATGCCGTTATAGAAGCTATGGGCAGTATTTTGACCAATAAATATGCAGAAGGATACCCTTCAAAAAGATACTACGGCGGCTGTGAAGTAGTAGACAAGATAGAAGAAATAGCAATAAACAGAGCCAAACAACTTTTTAATTGTCAATATGTAAATGTACAACCAAACTCCGGTTCACAGGCAAATCAAGCTGTTTATCAGGCTCTTTTAAAGCCTTATGATAAGATTTTGGGTATGGATTTAAGTCACGGCGGACACTTAACGCATGGAGCCAAAGTAAGCAGTTCGGGTAAAAATTATCAAAGTTTTTTTTATGGCGTTGAATTAAATGGTAGAATCAATTATGACAAAGTAAGAGATATAGCCAAAATAGTTCGTCCGCAAGTAATAGTATGCGGTGCGTCAGCGTATCCAAGAGAAATTGATTTTAAAACTTTCAGAAGTATAGCCGATGAAGTCGGGGCATATCTATTTGCGGATATTGCACATATAGCAGGACTTGTAGCGGCAGGCGAACATCAAGACCCATTTCCGCATGCCCATATCGTTACAACAACAACTCATAAAACGCTAAGAGGTCCGAGGGGCGGTATTATTATGACAAACGATGAAGAGTTGTCAAAAAAGATAAATTCTGCCATATTCCCCGGTATTCAAGGTGGTCCTTTGGAACATGTTATAGCCGCTAAAGCTGTAGGATTTGGTGAAAATTTAAAGCCTGACTGGAAAGTTTACGCTAAACAAGTCAAAATAAATGCTAAAATTTTAGCGGATATTTTATCCGGTAAAGGCTTCAGTGTGGTAAGTGGCGGTACGGACAATCATATGATATTGCTTAGCTTCTTGGATAGAGAGTTTAGCGGCAAAGACGCCGATCATGCTTTAGAAGTTGCCGGCATAACCGTCAATAAAAATACAGTTCCCGGCGAAAATAGAAGTCCGTTTGTAACTTCCGGCATCAGAATAGGTTCTGCGGCTCTCACTTCGCGAGGCATGAAAGACAAAGAGTTCACATTTATAGCCCAAAAGATTGCAGAAGTATTGGATAATATCAATAACACAAGCATGCATGCAAAAATACGAGAAGAGGTTAAAGAGTTATCCTCTAAATTTATCATTTATGACAGACCTACGTATTAGAAAGGATAAAAGATGGAAGAACATGAATTGAGCGATATTTTATTGGAGCAGACAAGTTCTAAAAATGCTATAGTAGTCAAAGCAAAAAGATTGATTATTATCGCCATACTTTTAATACTCTTATTCATTGTAGTAGTACTGATAATGAAATTTATCAACAAAAGCGATGAGCAGCCTCAAAATAAATTGACACAAACAATGCTTGAAGAGAGCGCGAATATCCCAAATGCAACCATAACGCAAACGCATATAGAAGAGATCAGCACTTTAGAGCAATCTACTATTACAAATGAAGACAATATATCATCTCAAATTACAGAAATAGAACAAACTCAGCAGCAAGTATCTGAACTGCCTACAATAGTAGAGGTCAAGCAGCCTCCGGCAACGCCTATTATCGAACCAAAACCAAATACTCTACAAAGCGATGTAAAAAACGGTTGGTATATACAAGTAAGCTCTTCTGCAAATGCACCGGCAAAAAGCTTTTTGGATAGTATCGCAAAAAAAGGCTATTCCTGCCACCAATATAAAACAATCGTCAATTCAAAACAGGTGATAAAGATTTTGGTAGGTCCGTATAATTCCGATAAAGACGCAAGAGCAGCACTTTTAGATGTCAAAAGCGACATTAGTAAAGACGCGTTTATCTATCAAGTCAAATAATGCAGGGTCGGTTAAGACCGACCTTTCTACAACTATGAAAGAATTTTGTGTCATTGGCAATCCCATAGAACATTCCATCTCCCCCAATATGCACAATGCTGCATACAAAGCTTTCGGGATAAAAGCTGTTTATGAAAAAATGCTCTTATCAGATGAAAAGCTGTTAAGGGAGAGTTTTTTTGAAGCAAATCTTGACGGCGCTAATATAACCGTACCATATAAAGAGACAGCATTTAACATATGTGATGAGATCAAAGGCATAGCTACACAGATAGAAGCAGTAAATACAATAGTTAAAAGGGACAATAAACTTATAGGTTTTAATACGGATGCAGCAGGCTTTTTTAAGGCTATAAAAGAGTTTGGCAAAATAAGAAACGCTCTTATATTGGGAGCAGGTGGTGCAGCAAAAGCTATCGCGTTTATTTTGAAACAAAACGGTATTGAGCCAACTATTCTCAATAGAAGCATTGAGAGATTGGTATTTTTTGAACAAAAAGGTTTTGCAAGCATCTCGTGGGACGGTTTTGTACCTAAAAAATATGACATTGTCATCAACACAACCTCTGCCGGCTTAAAAGACGATACCCTGCCTGCACCTGTAAATATACTAAATCAAGCGCTTAGAAACGCGCGATTTGGGTTTGACGTGATATACAACAAGAAGACACCGTTTTTAAAGCTTTGCGCTGAATTTGGGCTAAAATATAAAGATGGTCTTGATATGCTTTTGTATCAAGCTGTTTTTGCATTCAATATATTTTTTGATAAGACTTATGATGAGACAAAGATCGCTCAAGCAATGAAAAAAAGCCTATTTAATCAATAACTCTTTTATCCGGTTTACGTTCTTACTTACATTGTGACGGAATAAAATTAACCCATTTGCACAAAACACTCTGATTTTATAAACTGAAAATAGACAATTGTGCTGTTCAATCTTTGAAAATCATACCTGCACTCTTTATCTACAATATTTATCTTGCAAGTTATATTTTACTTCATTGCCACTATTATCTCACGCTTTTACAGATATAAATAAAATAGGTAAGCGTAGTATTTTTTTATTTTTAATCAAATTTTCTGAAAATTTAGCAACGCTTCTTTTTCTCATATATACGTCTACTCTTACAAACAAGCATATAGTTATATTATTTTCTTTCAAAAAAGGTCAAAATAGAATCTTCAAGAGAGATGAATTCCTTTATTATATAATCATCTGCTATATATACAGAGTATTTTAAAAAAAGCAAATTTTAAATACTTTTTTTGGCAAAAAACATTTTATACTTTCGTTCTGTCTTTCAATGCTTTAGCCAAAGAGAGCATATCCACATTTTCAAGCTGCACGCCGGTAGGAACACCTTGTGCAATTTTTGTAAAATTTAAGTCCAAATCTTTTAATCTATCTTCTATAAATAGTATCATCGCATCGCTCGCAAGCGATGGTGTAAAAGCAAATATCACCTCTTTTGCTCCCGCTTCTTCTATAATATCTTTTAAGTTTTCTATCTTTTCCAAATCATCAAAAACAAAATAACGACCCGAAAATAACCTGTTTTCTTCAAGCGTAAATATATCCTTCGCATTCTCTACCACACAAAGCTGTCCGTTACCGCGTATTTCATCCAAACAAATTTCACAAATCTCATGCTCACTTACTCCGCCGCATTTTTTACATCGTCTGATGTGCTGTACGGCATCCTCGATAGCATGAGAAAGACTTATAGCGCCAAATGTGTCGATAAGTGTTAGATGGTACGCAAAACGCAAAGCCGATTTTTTACCTACGGTAGGAAGACTCATTAGAGCCTCTACCAAACGGTTAAATTTTTGAAGTTTCATAAGTCGAAGTTTAACCTAACTTATTTTAAGACGCAATAAGATTGATAAAAAAACAGTGAAAACCGTCTTTGTATTCATAATCCAACTTCAATCCGTGTAACGTAAGTATATTCTCCACGATATACAAACCAAGTCCCATCTTCATATTCGCTTCAGTTTTATTATCGGAAGAGACAAATGGTTTTTTATAGTCGGCTATCGGCTTGTCTAATGGTTTGCCTTTATTGCTGAAAGAAAGTGTATTTTTCTGTAAAGTGACTGTAACACAGCCATCACTACTGTATTTAATGGCATTATCCATAAGATTTTTAAATACTAGAGCCATAGAATCCAAATCAGCGTCAATATAAATACTTTTTTTAGAAAGCTTTCTGATAACTCTTTTATTTAACTGTTCCGGTTCAAGCATCAAAAAATCAAAAGAGATATTGAGTATTTTTGATAAAGAGTGTTTTTTCTTCTCAAGTATATAATTTCGTGTAATAAGCTGTTCTGTTTTAGCAAGCTCACCGATAAGCGTTTCGAGACGGCAAAAAACTTTGATAAGTCGCTCTTTGCTTAAATTGTCTTCCACCATTTCGGCTATAATGCGCCCTTTACCTATTGGGGTTTTTAACTCGTGCATAATAGATCGCAAAAAAAGCGTACGTACATTATGTATATCGGTAATGCTTTGTATCGTTTGATTAAGTTTATCGCACCTGTCCGTAGTTTCGCTATTTATATCACTGTCAGCTATTTTTTTCATCGTTTTTTTAAGTCTATCAGCAGATTTAACATTTTTTAATGTAAAGATATAAAATCCCGTTAAAAGTATAAAAACAATTAAAAAAAATGCCAAATATATGTTATTCATAAAATTATCTTGCTTTATCAAAAAAAGCACAATGTTATCTTTATCTGTAAATTGTATATAATACGCACCTTTATATTTGATAATAGTAAAATTGCCAAAAATACTATTTTGTACAGTATCGTTATTTTTTAAAATAATCTCTTTTAGAGCATTATCTGCTTTATGAAATCCTAGATTTTCAAAATGACCCTCTATATCGGCAAATGTACTATTTTGAGAAAGTGCAGGTAGATAAATATGTTGAGATTTTTCATTATTGATATAAAAAAGTGTGCAGAAGATAAATAAAACAAAAAAACCAAAGACAAACGAAATGTTTGCCTTGGTTTCTAAAGAGTAACGCCTCATCCTATTAGTTTATAGCCAATACCTCTTACGGAGTGGATATATTTAGGAGATTTTGAACTGTCACCTATTTTTGTTCTGATTCTTCCTATAATAACATCCAAACTCTTACCGCCTTTATCTTTTATAGAGCGACAGTTATATACAAGCTGCTCACGTGAAAGTGAAAAACTGTGCTGCTGAATAAGGCATGAAAGGATTTCATATTCTGCCGGAGTAAGTACAAGCGGTTTATCTTCAAGAAAAATCTGATGTCTTTTCTCGTCTACTCTAAACTTTGAGTCCTCAACGGGAGTCTCTTCAATTCCTGTCATAACCTTCTTATATCTTCTGATAAGACTTACAATTCTCGCATACATCTCTTGCGGATCATATGGTTTAGCTAAATAATCATCAGCACCTATTTGAAGACCTATAACTCTATCTGAGAGTTCACCTCTGGCAGATGATATAATAATAGGAATATTATACTTTGTAGCAACTTCCCTACATACATCAAGACCATCAATACCAGGTAATGTCAAATCTAAAATTAATAAGTCATAGTTTTTGATTCCTGCGCTTAACCCAAGATACGGATCTTCGTAATTCGTAATTTTGATATTATATCGTGATAAATACTCACTTAATATCTGAGCGAACTCGATATCGTCTTCAATCATTAAAACATTAATCATAGCTCTGTCCCTTGTGTAAAATTTTTTGCAAACAAAAGGTTAAAACCTTTATGTAATTATAACAAATATTCTCTGACATTATTCTAACATAAATTTATTTTTTATTACAATTATCTATAGTTTTTATAGTTTTCAACACTCTTTTGTTGAACGCTTAAAGCTGTATTTGAAATATTTTCTATATAAAATTGCCCTTGTATTGATTATTTTAACAGTTTTTAATTAATAAAAACATTCTTTTTTGAGAATTTTTATTAAATGCCATTTTTTTACCGAATTAAAATGCTTTATCTACAAAATATGTTTCATATATTCACAAATTCATTGCTTTTCTTAGTTATAACTTAAATATAAAAGCTTATAAACATTATCATACTGTATATATACATGTTTTATGCTAACTATTAAAGTTACTTTTGCTAGAATACGCTTTTTTTGTAGATGTCTTTTATAGAAGGATTCTTATTTTGGACTTTGAATATTATGAAATTTTAGAAATTACAAAACATGCAGGCGTTGACGAGATAAAAAAGGCTTATCGTAAACTAGCCCTTAAATATCACCCAGACCGTAATCAAGGCGATAAAGAAGCCGAAGAAAAATTTAAACAGATAAACGAAGCTTATCAAGTCTTAAGTGATACAAACAAACGTGAAATTTATGACAGATATGGTAAGGCAGGACTTGACAGGCAAGGTTTTAGCCATTTCTCCGAACAAAATTATGAAGATATTATGGGGGATTTGGGCTCTATATTTGAGTCTGTTTTTGGAAATGGATTTGGTTTTGGCAGTAGCAAAAGACGGAAAAGCAGCGAAAAATATCCATCTGATTTGGAAAGCGAGATAACTTTAGAATTCAACGAAGCGATCTTTGGCTGTAAAAAAGAAGTACATTTTACATACAAATCGCCATGTGAAGAGTGTTTGGGAAGCGGCAGTGAAGATAAAATTAAAACCGAATGTCCCGAATGCTACGGTAAAGGACAAGTACTTTATCGTCAAGGCTTTATGACATTTTCGCAAACATGTCAAAAATGCCATGGTGCAGGACAAATTGTAAAAAATCCATGCAAAATATGCAAAGGTAAAGGCTGGAAAGAGATAAAAGAGAGTGTTGTGGTAGACATACCTGAAGGTATTGACAACAATAATCGCATTAGAGTTGCCAAAAAAGGCAATATTATGCAAAACGGCAATAGAGGCGATTTATATATTTTTGTCAGTGTAAAAAACGATGAACTGTTTATACGCGATGCGCAGCATATCTATATAGATATGCCCATATTCTTTACGCAAGCAATTTTAGGCGAAACTATTACAATACCAACACTGAGAGGCAAAAAAGAGTTAAAACTCCCGATAGGAGCACACGATAAGCAGCAATTTGTATTTAAAAATGAAGGCGTGAAAGATTTGCGTACCAAGCAAGTTGGAAATTTTATAGTGCAAATCTCCATAAAATACCCAAAAACATTGAACAATGAACAGAAAAATATGCTCAAAAAACTACAAGACTCTTTTGATATAGAAAATACAACACATGATGAGAGCGTATTCGATAAGATAAAGAGTTGGCTTAACTAAAGCATAGTTTTCCACTGCAATAAATTATACTTTCTTGATTTGGTAGATATGGATACACACAGCATATTGTCTGGATATTATAGACAACATTTACTGTTTTTGTATTTATAATATCTTACTTTTGCAACTTTTAAGATTATAGTATGCATTAAATGGGAATGTATTATAATCTATTACAACTATACGAAAATTACGGCTTATCGATGTACCATAAAATACATTTTGTCTTATAATCTATACAATACAACCCATAAAATTAGTATCGCATTGTGCAAAATATTTTATCACTATCGAGTTTCTCGTAAATACAAAGCGAATCTGAAGTAGTAGAATTTAGTAAAGAGTCTAGACTATACGGATACGGGCGATTTGGTTATGAGATCTACAATAGTAGAAATTAAAAAAGCTATCTTTAAATAACGATAATACGTAATACCAATGGCTTCTTCATCACTTACTGTTGGTTAAAGCGATTTTAAAAGCTGTTTTGGACACGCTTTTGGACACAGAAAAAGAGAGGCTTAAAAGCATTTTAAACATTGTTCTGCTACAATCTGTGCACTTTAAAGGGTGATGCGCTTAGTGCAAAAGCGAGTGGATTTATTTAAAAGGATAAAAAATGTCAAGAAGGATACTAATAGCCTTTAGTATCGGGCTTTCTGCTATAGCAGGGGCATACTATATTAGGCATAGACAAAATCATACTAAAAAAAACAACATTGAGAAAGCTTGGAATAACGTAGGAAACAGCTTGAATAAAGCATTAGAAAGTTATGAAAGCAAAAATGCAAAAACAACAAATACAACAACACGCTAGTACAAAAACAGGGATGATAACAAGCCCCAAGGAGATGACGCTAACACAAACAGCATATAGCGGACCAATACCTCCACCTGAATATTTAGAAAAATATAAAGAGATAAGAGAAGATATTCCCGACAGAATTATGAAAATGGCTGAAGATGATTTAAAAAATACCCACCATAATAAAAATATGGAAAGCTATATAACTATTTTGGCAGTGCTTATGGGAGGTGGGTTGTGTTTTGCAATTATGTTTTGTGGGTATAAATTAATTATACAAGGACATGACATAGGCGGGTATATTGCTCTAATGACAGGATTGTCTCCAATAATAATAGGAACAATTGAAATTTTTAAAATAGCCTCAAAAAAATAAACATATCTTTAGATATTTTTATAGGCGGAACATTCATCGAAATATGTGCTATCGTAGCTATTATAGTCAAAGGACTATTTTCTAAAACTTCCAATTAAAATCCTTATTTTAAGCACTAAATCTGTAAAATTTACTATTTTAATTAGGAGCAAAAAATGGTAAAAGCGTTAAAATGCTGGTTTGTGTTAAACGAGAGTATACATTATGAACTTGCGTATGAGAGCATAAAATATTTTATAGTGAATGCATTTAGGTATGCAGGAGAAGAACAAAAGAAAAGACTCTGCTATAATCTGTTTTACCCCCAAGAAGAAAATAAAATATATAAAAGAGGCAAAACTTATAATATAACAATAAGGTCTGTTGAGAGTTTAAAAAACATATTTGAACACGTAAAAGGCAAAAACGGGTTAAACATAAAACTGACAGGTTATGAAGAGACGGAGATTAAGCAAACTCATATAAATATGCTCTACAATATTACTCCAACCGTTGTAACGATGCAAAACCAAAGATTCTGGACAAAAGAAGATGACAGAGACTTTTTACTGGATGCATTACATCTTAATTTAGAGAGAAAATACAACGAAATTAATAATACTAATGTTAGAGGAGAGAATTTTATTAAAGGACTTACTGTTACAAACAGAAAACTCATTAAAATAATTCAAGCCAATATGAGTGCTACTTTTGCATATTATGGAAATAAGTTTGAAATATATGTAAATAATGACCAATATTCACAAGATTTGGCTTATCTGGCTTTAGGGTTAGGGTTGGGTGAAAAGAATGCACAAGGTTGCGGATTTATGGGATACAGATAAAGGAAGAGACTTACGAATAAGTCTCTTATTGCTAAGGCAGTAAAAACAAAACACTTATTTCAATATACCGCGTATATCAGTTCGAGTATTGAAAGGATAACCCCATTCAAAACAAAATATCTTTTTAAATACAATCCCCCACAGACTGTATACGGTGTCCGCAGAGGTTGTGTCAGTTCGAATATTTGTATACAACTACCATAGTAGCAATGGGAGAATTATATCATAAGATGCTTAATTGGAGTTGAGGTTATCCTCGTCCAATCATTCTTAGTCGTGCTTATTATTTAAATTCAAATCCACTGCCGAATTTAACACGACCTACAACTTTACCTACTACATCCCAATCCCCAGCATAAGCAATTTCAGGTTCATATGCTTTATTATCAGAGATTAATAGACAAGAACCATCAGGTTTAAATTGACATCGCTTAATCTGTACACTATCACCATGAGCTACTAAATATACACTATTTGCATAAACTACATTATTATTGTTCCTAAGTTGTATCAGCGCCCAATCATTTTCGCTTAGGTATTGCTCCATACTATCCCCAACTATTCGTATTAAAGCAAGAGTACTTGCGTTAAGATTATTTGGTAAAAACTCTTTGTCTATATTCATTTTTTTATTGAATTTTAACTGTTCCAACATTCCCTCTGCGCCACACCCCGCGACAGCTTCAAAAGTAGGGATAGCTACAGTGCTCCCTAAATTACTATGCTGCGCAATCAAGTTTTTTATCTCCTCGCTTGGATTTTTAATATATTCTTTTAGTAATGTGATTGTCTCTTCATCTCTAAAAATAGCAGATAGCGGTTCACCTAAAGCTTTTGAAATTGGTATTCTTAGTTCTGTAGGAATTTTCCGCCTACCGTTTAAGTACTGATAAATAGTCGGCTCTGGAATTTTATCAACAAGTTGCGTATTGATTTTTTTAGCAAAGTCTCTTTTTGAGTTTTGCTTTTCGTCTAACAAATTATTGATAATTTCATATACTTCCAAAATTTATCCTTTCCATGATTTTATCATCTAAAATTATGCATTTAGCACAATTTTAAGTTTATTATAATTGTGCAAATAGTATAATTCATGCATGAATAAAAAGAATTTTATAAAAATACTGCAATCCTGTATGTCAAAATCAATGGCATATTCCTGTTTGAACAGTAATAGACAACCCTCATACAAAAAAATGCTCCTATTAAAAGAGTATGGCATCCCCCTTGAAGCGTGGGCTGACATAAAATCTTTTATTTCAGGTAATGATACCAAACTTGACAACTGTGGTCAAGAGATACCGAATGTGAACGAGTGTGATGGAGGTAACAGCAATGGATAATTTGTTAGTTTGCTTCTTGTTGTGCGATACTATTCTTGACTTATTCATTATATTTGAATTGTTAAATAAGGACTAAAAATGATTTATGGTGAAGCCATAAGCAACAGTAACAAACGGTTAAACCGCATTACGGTTACTCTTTCAAGCTCCGATATGGAGTTAGTGGAAGAGATAGCCGATGCAAAAGGGTTAAGTAATTCGGAAGTAATTAATCTTTTGGTTAAACCAACGATTAAAAACATACTGAAACAAAAAGAGTTAATAGTCGTAAACCCTATGGTAGTGGCTTTTGACTTAATGACTAAAGGATAAATGATGAGTGAAGAGTTAGATGTTATTGTGATTCCAAAAGGCACAGTTATACATTTTAAAGCCATGCCTTTTCAATTAAAAGAAGATACTGTAGTTTTAGGACGTAAAGAGAATTACCAATTGGCTACAAACCAATCACCATCTTGCGGGGTTAATCCAACCCATGTGACAGGGGAGGTTGTTCCATCTAAAATGAGTAGTGAGTCGTTAGAGTCTAAAAAAGGCATAAGTATTTCTCTAACTTGTTGGCAGTCATAGGTTGTTTTAACCACCCACACTGATTCGAGACAATGTGCCCAAGTTGTAGATAACGATTTAATGGCTTTGCATAAGCCATCATAGTTTTGACCTTGTTTGGGGAGGTCGTAAGTTATTAACAATTTTTTCATTGTAATAGCTCCTTTTGATAAATTTTTATTATGTGTAGACGGATTATATCACAAAGGGGCTTTTAGAGTGAGTATTAAATTGCTGTGAGCCGTCCGATTCTCCGTTAATGCTCCGAAACCTCTTTGGACGGCTCTCAGGAGTTTAAGAAGCCGTGCATATAAGGGTTACTTGTGTAGCATAAAGTAATGGTAGTGCAGCAGTATTTAATTGTATATGCGATTATCTAAACTGTCGGTGTAGGTTCAAATCCTGCCACATTTCTTAAACTCTCTATTAAGTTGCAGCGAGCGCGGTTTTTTATATTCTTTGCCCCGCGCTCACTGGAGTTTATGGTTTTAATGGGCAAAAAAATAAGTCCCGTTATTGTTGTAGCTCTGACAGATAAGGCAAAGTAAGTCCTTGTCTGTCGCTGCAGAAGAGAATCGGTAAATCTAAAGTGGAGCTTTTCAATGCCGATTCTCCTCATCTGTTTGTCGCCCAACAGGGCAGAATAATTCTACCCTAAAAGGCTTACAAAAAGCTTTTATAAAGTCAGCCCGCTTTTTCCTTTCCTTTGGGTTGGGGCTGACTCTATAAGGCGTAATCCCCAAAGGAGCGGATTATGAGAGACACTTCATTACAAGCTTACGAAAACATTCAACCTCACATAGGAAGGATGCAAAGGGTGGTGTTAGAAGCTATTTTTGAAAACAGAGGCGTAACAAGACAAGGACTTACCAATATCATAGGTAAACCCATTAACTGCATTACAGGACGTGTAAAAGAGCTTTTGCAAAAAGGCTTGATTACCGAAAAAGACAAAGTAAACAATCAATACAAACTTTATCCCACGACTTTATTCAGGGAAGCGGTATGACATTTCTTGACATATGTTCAGGCATTGGAGGCTTCAGGCTTGGAATGGAGCAAGCCGGACATAAGTGCGTAGGTTTCATAGAAAAAGACAAATTCGCGGTTAAAAGTTACCGTGCGATACATAACACGGAGGGAGAATATTATCATGACGACATCTTTACAGCCGAAGCAGAAGAGTTACCGGAAGCTGACTGCTGGTGCTTCGGATTTCCATGCCAATCTTTTAGTATTAATGGAAAGCGACTCGGTTTCGGAACTAAATCAGGCAACATTATTTTTAGAATCTTTGAGCTGGCTAAAACAAGGAAGCCTAAAATCCTATTCGCTGAAAACGTTGAGGGACTCTTATCTCACGATAGGGGGAGAACATTTGGAACAATCCTCTCGGCGATGGGGGAACTTGGGTATATCCCTCAATGGCAGGTTATTAACAGCAACAATTACGTCGCGCAAAACAGGGAACGGGTCTACATTATCGGACATCTTAGAGGAGAGCGTAGACCCGAAGTATTTCCTATCATCTACAGCAACAAAGAGGATAATGGGATATGCTCAAATACGATTACAGCAGGATATAAGAGCAGTAAGGCAGGGGGAACTTATATTACAAGTGTTGTCAAGGAAAAAGAGGACCTTCGCAGCGGACAGGGTGAGCGATATAAGGAAACCTTACCGAACGTTAATGGCGCAGAGTGGGGGGGGGAGCTACACCGAAAATCTTCGTATCAGACATCTAACTCCTAAAGAGTGTTGGCGGCTACAAGGGTTTCCGGACGAGTTATTCGACAAGGCGGCGGCTGTGAACTCTGACACACAGCTATACAAACAAGCGGGTAACGGCGTAACCGTGCCGGTAATTAGAGATATAGGAGAGAGATTAAATGTTACTTTTTAATAAGTTGTATTTTAAGTTCGAGAGAACGAGTGCGTTTAATAGTATAGGCATACAAATAGCGCCTATCTATAAAACAGAACCGCCTCATTATATTTATTTAGAGGATATTGTCAGTTATTACAGATGTTTATCTCTTTCAATTTCTCTTTACAAATATTGTTTGGATTTTTATGTAGGAGTTAAAAAATGAGTTT
>JAISGD010000020.1 GCA_031263195.1 Campylobacteraceae bacterium
CTTGGTCAAATAACAGTAAGAGACACTGAAAACTCAGATGAATTAGACAAACTAAATAGAGATGTCAACAATATGAACAATCTTTTATACAGCGGCGGTATAGGATTGGATGTGGAGAGCGTTACTAGAGATCCCATAAGTAGAGCGATACAAACTTCTGTAACAAGTATTTTTAATATACAAGACGCTTTCCAAACCATTAGCGAAACAGATAATATTCTCAATATGGCAAGTAGCGCTTTGGATGTTGCGGATGGGGTACTTAAAATTAGAGACGGCATAGGCACTATTAATACGGTTCTAAATCCACCTAAAAAAGATGATGCAGACAAAGCGGCACAAACATCCTTAGAAAATGAAGATAACCCAAAACAAGAGCCCACAGAAAACACAAATAATAACAAGCAAAATGAAAATACATTTGCTGACACAGTAGAAACAACATTAATTAGTCTTATAAAAATTAATAGCGGAATTAAAAGCATAGATACTTCGGTCAATAATTTGATTAATATGGATATACAGAGCTTATATTCAAAAGATAATATTAATAGTATCAATTCTTTTATTAGTGGAATGCAAAAGATAGATGAAGGGTTAAGTAAAAACAGTTATGTTGAAAAATTCTTAGATGATAATCATTTACATTACTATTTTGATAAAGTATATGATGTTAATAAAGGTTTAAATAATGCCAATCATCTTAATCCATTTTAGAAAATATAAAGTAATATATACTCATTTAATTTTATTCATGGCACTATTGTTTGGACTGTCAAGCTGTGCATCTATAGGGTATGTAAAGATTGAAAATGCCATCAGCGACAATAGAAGCATCCTAATTTTTCCTCTTTCTGAATCAAATATAGAGTGGCAAATTATAGATAACTCTTCCAAACCTTTTACTTTTTCAACATTTAAAGCGGGAGATGTTTCTGTAACATCGGTAAAGCCGGGAGTATATTATATAAAAAGTGTTACTTTCAAAGATACCAAAAAAAGGAATTTGCGATATGAAGAGACATATAACTCAAGTATCGGTAACATAGAAATAGATAAAACGCCGGAAAAAGAACGTATAAGTTTTGAAAGAGAAAGAAAGGGTAAGTTTTCAACATGGATTGAAAAAGGAGAAGAAGTAAATAGTATAACAAGTTATTACATAATGAAGTATACTTTTGATAAAGATAAACCTATTATAGGTACCATAACAGTTATGCCCAATGAAGTTATTTTAATGCCGTTAGTTGAAATTAATTTCATAATGAGGATAAATGCTTGTCAGTATAGGGGCGATAGCGGTTCATTTCTTGATTTATTTACAATAGCAGAAATCATAAAGAGCGATGACCGTTTTGATGATTTTAATCATCTGTATTGGAGTTGTCCTGCTGAACAGATGTATATCACCACAAAAACAATTTCCATAGAAACTCTGCTCTCAAAAGTGGATAAAAAATATTTTCCAGATGGAGTATTAGATAGAGTAATATTTAGAGATTTTGAGTTTGGGAATATTTCTAAAAATATAGAAAAAGAGGAAGAGCTAAATGGTATAAAAACTATAAAATATAAAGTGGAAACATTTGAATAAATAAGAGAATATGAAAAATATTATACATAATATGTTGCTATGTTTTGCTATTTTAGTCATTGCAGGCTGCGCGTCTAAAACTAATATCGAAGCCAATCTAAATGATGGCAAAAGTGTAGTGATTTTACCTGACTATGACACAAATGGATTAAGAATATATTGGGCAAAAGCTGGAAGTAACGCCACATACGACTTTTCGTTTAATTATGGTACTTCAAGATTGGGTATTTATTTTGCTTTACCTGTAGAGACAGGAGTATATTATATAAAAAGTATTTCTTTGAAAAGCACAAGTGGATTTAATCCGATATATACAGAGGAATACAATTCAATATTTGGAAACATTATTCTTGAGAAAACACCTGAAGAAGTTATTAGAACGGTTGTAGATAATACTAAAAAAAATCTATTTCAAAAGAGGTTGTAGAACCTATCGCAAGCTATTATAAATTTAACTATCAATTTGATAATGATACTTTGTTCGGCACGATAACTATTAATCCAAATGAGATAGCACTTATTCCTGCTGTATGGATAGATGTGACGCTAAAACAAAACTCTTGTAAACATTTTGATAACAAGCAAGATAGTTTTGTTCGTAAGATAGTGAGAGATTATGATAATCCGCTTACTATGGTATTTAGCGTAGCAGGAAAGTCAAATGGAATTTATACTTGGTATTGGGATTGTCCGATAAAGGAGTTTGTTATTAATGCGAAGTCAATTTCATTAAATGAATTTACAGATTTTGCAAAAACTCACAAAATGATGGAACCAATAGGGCGTAATTTTATATATATGTTAATGCCACAAGCGTATAGGGCATTTCCGAAACATATACTTGATAAAATCATAGTAAAAGATTTCGAATTTGGCAATATGTTTAAAAACGCCAAAAAGATAGAAAGTATTGAAGATAGTGTTGAAAGATATATTATTGACGGAAATACAAACCAACAAGAATAAAATATGCGATACAAAACATTAAATCTGTTTTTTATTCTATTTTATTTTGGAACTTTAGCTAACGCTAACTTCCGAATAAACAGTGCAAATTATCAGGAAAAACAGGTAATTCTCTCTTAAATAACAGAAGGTACGGTTAATATAGGAGGCAATACAAATATAAAAGGTTCTTCAATAGCTGATCGGATACTTTGATGAAAACAATAACTTTGTAGATAACGCCAATTATATCTAACGATTCATATCTTCAATCTTTGTGCATGCGTTAAAGCAACGGCGATGGCGTCGGTTATATCTAAAGGTTTTATCTCTTGATTTATACCTAAAATTCTTTTTACCATAAAAGCTACCTGCTCTTTTTTCGCTTTCGCTTTTCCGGTAACTGATTTTTTTACCTGTAAAGGCGTATATTCACTAAAATTTCCGAAAATCTGTAAAACTTTAAGACTTAAAGCGCCTCTAAACTGTGCAAGTTTTAAAACAGTTTTAGGGTTATACGCATAAAAAATATCTTCTATAGCGACTTCATTTATATTGTTATTTTTAAAAACGATATCTATTCCTTCAACAAGTTCCGTTATCTGATATTGGAGTTCATTTGATTTTATTTTAATAAGTCCCGCCTCTAAAAGTCTTAGTTTATTTGAGTTTTTTTCTATAACAGCATATCCGCAATTTTTACTTCCCGGATCTATTCCTAAAATATTCAATTGTATCCTTTATATCCGTTTGCGCAATTGTAGCAGGCTTTTATTTAACATACAATTCAACGAAAATTGGATAGAATTGAACTTTCTAGAAAGAGCAAAGGATGATAGTTGGGGGCAGAATTAGCCAATAACGTATTTAAGCTTTTGAAAGCAGAGATACCGATTAACGAATACAATAGATATATCAAACAACTCTCTTACAATGAAAAAGAGTCAAAAGAGAATTTAAGCGTATTTACAGTACCCAACAAACTTGTATTAAATTGGATAAAGACAAGATACGGCTTGAAGCTCTCACAATTATTTGAGGCTAAAACAGATACAAAACATTCGATCATTTTTACTATCAAAGAGAGTCATTCCGATAAGGCATCATTAAATGCCCAAAAAATTGAAAATAAGAAAAACAGTATCCTAAATCCATCGTATAATTTCGATAACTTCATAGTCGGCAACTCTAATCGTTTTGCTTTCAGTACTGCAAAAACCGTAGCAAATAAACCGGGAATCGTGTATAATCCGGTATTTATATACGGTCCTACAGGACTTGGTAAAACACATTTGATACACGCTATAGGAAATTATGTTCAAAGCAGAAATAAAATCGCCATTTATGCCACTTGCGAACAATTTGTCAATGACTATATTCATCATCTTAAAAATGATACAATGGATAAATTTAGAGAAAAATACAGAAGCTGCGATATTTTAATGATAGACGACGTACAATTTTTTCAAGGAAAAGTCGGTACTCAAGAGGTATTTTTTCATACGTTCAACGAACTATACACAATGAAAAAACAGATAGTTTTAACTTCCGACAAACCACCAAAAATCATAGACGGTATTGAAGAAAGACTTAAAACACGCTTTGAATGGGGAGTCATAGCGGATATATCAATTCCTGAACTTGAAACAAAAATAGCGATTATCAAAAAAAAGTGTGAGTTGGATAAAGTTGATTTAACAGATAGCACAATAAATTATATAGCTTCAAATATGGGTGATAATATCAGAGAAATCGAGAGTGCTATCATCAATATAAATGCCTATGCAAATCTTATGCGTCAAGAGATAACACTTGAATTTGCTAAAAACGTTATCAAAGATCAGATTAGAGAAAAACACGAAAATATCAACATAGATGACATTATTTATATTGTAGCTAAAAATGAAAATATAAAACCAAGCGAGATAAAATCAAAAAATCGCTCACAAAAGATAGTAGAGGCAAGACGTATAGTTATCTATTTAGCACGTGTCTTAACACCAAACTCTATGCCTTCAATCGCATCATTTTTTGGTATGAAAGACCACACAGCAGTATCTCACAATATGAAAAAAATAGTAGAATTGATCCAAAGCAGTGAGAGTTTCAGACTAAAAGTAGATGAATTAAAAAACAAAATTTTAAAAAAAGTATAGTATGACAGTGAAAATATGTGAAAAACTTCTTCAACTTTTTCACAATAAAAACAGCGATTTTTTAGTAAAATTCAACTGTTTTTCACATTTTCAACACAGTTACTATTACTATTATATATTTTAAAAATATAAGGAGAAAAAATGAAAGTCGTTATAGCTAAAAGCGTTTTAGAACTCATACTCACAAACGCTCAATCGTATCTTGAAAAAAAAGATTTAAGCCAGATAACATCACATATACTTTTACAAGCAGAAAACAGTGTATTAAAAGTAAAGGCTACTGACTTTGAGATAGGATTCAGTTATTTGAGTTCCGAATTAAACATAGTTGAAAGCGGATACGCTACAGCTAACGGTACAAAATTACTTGGAATCATAAAAAGCTTTAAAGAAGACGAGATAACGCTTGAGACAATCAACAATTATCTATATATAAAACAGAAAAATTCAAAATTTAAACTTCCTATGTTTAACCATCTCGAATTTCCATCTTTTCCGGAGATAGAAAACAAATCAAAATTTGACATAGATGCTGAAGATTTTGTCAAAGCAGTAAAAAAAATAACACCGGCAATTGATAATAATAATCCGAAATTTGAGTTAAACGGCGCACTTATAGATATAAAGTCAAATTTTATAAATTTTGTGGCAACCGATACAAGAAGACTTGGAATATTTAAAAAAAATAGAGACAATGATAATGAATTTCTACTTATTATCCCTAAAAAGGCTATTATAGAACTTCAAAAGTTATTTTCTGATAAGATAGAATTTTTTTATGATGAAAATACTCTTATAGCAAAGAGTGATGATTTCACATTTTTTACAAAATTAATTAATGGTAAATTTCCTGATTACGAGAGAATTATCCCAAAAGATAAACATTTTAGGCTTCAGTTGGACCGTAATAAAATGATAGAATCCATTAAACAAATATCAGTTATTTCAAATGAAATAAAAGTTACTTTCAAGTCTAAAAATATACTTTTTGAAAGTTTAAATGATGAAAATATTGAAGCGAAAACGGAAATAGATTTTGAGACAGGACTTGATGATGAAATAAATCTTTCATTTAATATCAAATATATGCTTGATTTTTTGAGCAATATAGAGGATAATAGCTTTATCTTGGGATATAATGACTCAAACTTGCCATTTACGCTTGAAGCGAAAGATTTTATAACCATAGTCATGCCAATAATACGATAAAAAGCAAAAAAATATAGGAAAGTATAAAACAGATGAGTAATTACGCAGCGGAAAATATAAAAGTTTTAAAAGGTCTTGAGGCGGTTAGAAAGCGCCCCGGAATGTATATAGGTGATACAAATATAAACGGACTTCACCATTTGATTTATGAAGTTGTTGATAACTCTATAGATGAGGCTATGGCTGGATACTGTGACACGATTGATGTGGAAATAACGACTGACGGTTCAGCTATTATTACAGATAACGGTCGCGGAATTCCTACAGATATTCATCCGACAGAACATATATCTGCTGCAACTGTAGTTTTGACCGTGCTTCACGCCGGAGGAAAATTCGACAAAGATACTTATAAAGTAAGCGGCGGTTTGCATGGTGTGGGTGTTTCGGTAGTAAACGCGCTCTCATCAAAACTTGTAGTACAGATTAAAAGAGATGGTAATGAATACAGGCAAGAGTTTAAAAAAGGTATACCTCAGTATGATTTGGAAATCATAGGAAACGCAAAAAAAAGTGGTACAAAAGTAGAATTTTGGCCTGATTCGGAAATATTTGAAGTTACGGAATTTGATTTTGATACATTGGCTAAAAGATTTAAAGAGATAGCTTATCTAAATCCGAAGATTATTATAAATTTTAAGGATCATAGAACCGGAAGAGAAGAGAGTTATCATTTTGACGGCGGTATAGAACAGTTTGTAACAGACCTAAATACTAAAGAGATGGTAGCAAAACCATTTCACTTCCAAGATAGTGTTGAAGATTTGGAAATCGATATTGCTTTTGGTTATAACAGTTCATATACGGAGATATTTTTTTCATTTGTGAATAATATAAAGACACCGGAAGGTGGTACTCACGAGAGCGGATTTAGAGCAGGACTTACAAGAGCTATCGTAAATTATATAAACCTGAATGCAGCCGCTAGAGAAAAGGATATAAAAATTGCCGGAGACGATGTAAGAGAAGGACTTATAGCTATTGTCAGTATAAAAGTTCCTGAACCGCAGTTTGAGGGACAGACAAAAAGCAAACTTGGTAACTCATATGTAAAACCTATAGTTCAAAAATATGTTTATGAGCAGCTTGTAAAGTATTTTGAAGAAAATCCTATAGAAGCAAGAGCTATAATGAATAAAGCCTTAGCTGCTGCAAGAGGACGTGAAGCTGCTAAAAAGGCGCGCGATTTAACCCGTAAAAAAGATGCTATGAGTATAGGTACGCTTCCGGGAAAACTCGCCGACTGTCAAAGTAAAGACGCTGAAATATGTGAGATTTATTTAGTAGAGGGAGATAGCGCCGGAGGTTCGGCAAAACAAGGTAGAGATAGAGTTTTTCAAGCTATTTTACCGCTAAGAGGAAAAATTTTAAATGTTGAAAAAAGTCGTCTTGATAAGATTTTACAGTCTGAAGAGATAAAAAATATGATAACTGCTTTTGGTTGCGGTATAGCCGGAGAGTTTGATACAAACCGTCTCAGATATCATAAAATCATTATTATGACAGATGCCGATGTGGACGGAAGTCATATACAAACATTGCTTTTAACATTCTTTTTTAGATTTTTACCCAATGTTGTTGAAAACGGACATATTTATCTGGCACAGCCTCCTTTATATCGCTATAAAAAGGGTAAAAAAGAGATTTATCTTAAAGACGATAAAGTTATGAGTGAGTTTTTGATAACAAACGGCATAGAAAATATGGAGTTTCAGGGTATCGGAACAAATGATATCATTAACTACTTTAAGATAGTTTCTGCTTATAGAGGTGTTTTAAAAGAACTTGAAAAAAGATTTTCCATTATAGATATAGTGCGTCTTTTGATAGAAAATCCCGACCTTATATCAAAATCATTCGATGAACTTTACAGCTATATAGAACAATTTGCACTAAAAATGGAGTTTAACATTTTAAATAAAATCGTTTCAGATGACAAAATACATCTTTTTATCCAAACAAAAAACGGACTTGAAGAGCTTTTGATAGATGATGATCTTTTTACAAATAACCTGTATCAAGAGGCATTGTATATTTATGAGAAGATAAAATCGCGTGATTTGGAAGCGTTGCACGGACAAGATCCTATCGAAATATTGGAACAGATAGAGAGTAATGCAAAAAAAGGGGCTTATATACAACGCTATAAAGGTTTGGGTGAAATGAATCCGGAACAACTTTGGGAGACAACTATGAATCCGGAAAACCGCAGATTACTTCAAATCAAAATAGAAGATGCTCAAACTGCAAGCGATACTTTTGCATTATTTATGGGGGATGAGGTAGAACCAAGACGTCAATATATTCAAGATCATGCAAAAGATGTAAAATATTTGGATGTTTAGATGTTGTATTCCGAATTTAAAGAGAGGCAAAACAGATTTGCCGTAGCGCTGAAGATAGGGTTACCTTTTTTAGCCCTTATAGTTGTTTATATAAGTGTTTTCGCGCTATTTGATATAAAGTCCAATAATTTTGTTTTACTTCTTTTATTTATTTTAGTCTATATCTATTATATTTTTTATATGATATATAAGGGTTTTAACGAATCCTTGATAGATTACACGCAAGCTTTTAATGCTCATACTATAACAAAAGAGATACAAAAAACTATTAAAAAAAGAAATAAAGAGGGATTTATCGCAATGATAAATATCCTGAATATCTCTTATATTGAGGAACAATATGGTGTCGCGGCACGGAACCAAATCCTAAAACATCTTGTTGAGAGATTAAATCTCTACCTCTCCTCATTCGGGCTTAAAAAGATACCGATAGGCCGCTATCAAAGCGGCAGTTTTTTGCTGATTTTTAATGATATCGGCAATAAAAAACATTTAGATCATCTGCTTATAGGTTTTTGCAAGGAGACAAAATCAAAAGGTATTTTTAAAATCGAGATAAAGTTAAAATCCGCCTCCGTAAGCAAGAGTTATGATGAGAACGCAAAAAATATTATCTCCAAACTCATCAATATTTCTCAAGATGTAGAGAATGATTTTCAAGATATTTTAAAGCCTAATGAATTTGACCGTCTTGTAAGAAACGCTGTGCAAACGCATAATTTCATTTTTACCTACCAAGGCGTTTTTGATTATAATAATACGGAAAAAGGCGCGGATATTTTCACTGTTAATACAAAACTTTTGATAGACCGTTACGGCGCACTTCCAAGATCGCAGATAATTACTTCCGTTAAGAAAAACGGTTATGAGGTGAAGTTCGACCAATTTGTTTTGGAGATATTATTTAACGAGATAAAACTGTTACTTACAAGTTACCCAAAATTTCATTTTATAGTAAAAATTTCGCCCGTTTCTTTTAGAAACAGAAGCTTTTTAATCTTTATCAAAGAGCTTTTAAAAAATGAAGAGATTAACGCGCATAGCGTATCTTTCGCATTTGAAGAGAAAAAGGTTTATGATGATTTTGAGAGATTTAAAGAGATTATCAATGAATATAGAGAACTTGGATTTGGGATAGTTTTAGACAGGTTTGGTTCAAATAATGCTGGATTTGAATATTTGAAACACGGCATAAAATTTGATATTGTGAGTTTTGATTTGGAGTTTGTGAAAAATATCAATTCTGAAAATTATCGATCGATGTTTAAAACTCTTATCTCTTTTGCGCAAAAGCTTGGTCTTAAAACAGTTGTGAAATTTATAGACAAAGAGAGTATTTTACATATTTTAAGCGATGCTCGTCCCGATTTTGTGCAAGGATTTTTATTTGATAAGCCACGCGCTTTGAAAGATTTTTAAGGAGAATGATGAAATACGGAGAAAAGATAATCAAAGAATTTGAGATAGATAAAGATTTGGAGGTTTGGGAAAACAGACATAAAAAAAATTATATTGTAAAAATTACACTTCCGGAATTTATATGTCTTTGCCCAAGGAGCGGATATCCTGATTTTGCAACAATTTATCTGGAATATATCCCGAACGATTGGGTGGTTGAATTAAAAGCTTTGAAACTCTATATCAATAGTTTTATGTCAAAAAATATAAGTCATGAAACGAGTGCAAATGAGATTTATGACACTTTATGGCAGAAATTGAAACCAAAATGGCTGAAAATTACAGTTGATTTTAATCCTCGCGGTAATGTTCACACTGTAATCGAAATAGATTCGCAAAAAATAGAAAAACTTCCATGATAAGCGCGCAACTTATAGATAAGTTTTTTTCTGCAGCTTCTATAGAAAGATGGAATGATTATCCAAGAATGGTAGAATTGTCTGAGCTTGATAAACAAGCGCATAAATTCATAATCGCTTTCTTTTTGTCTAAAGAGGAAAGCGGTATCGATATGCCGTTTCTCATTGAAGCTGGTGTTTTTGAGTTTTTAAGAAGGATTGTTGTAACGGATATACGTCCTGATGTTTTTCACCAAGCGCTTAAAAAAAAGACAAAAGAGATAAATATATGGGTTTTGGAAAAATTAAAAAACTCTCTGGAAAAGATAGAAAACGGAGAATTTTATAAGCGATTTGAACAGTATTTAAGCGATGAAAGCTTGCATGCTAAAGAGCGTTTTATCCTCAAAGCCGCTTCATATCTTGCAACAAGATGGGAATTTTCCATTATTTATCAAACAAGTAAATTTTTAAATGATATAGAGGGTGTGAAAAATTCCGTAGAAGAAGAGATGGAAGAGTATCTGTCTTTAAACGGCGTAAGACAGATAGCTTTCAATAAAAAATTATCGCGCATTGTAGATTTAAGTGGTAGACTTCGTTTTCAGAAACGATGGGCTCAGACACAGCGTATTCCAAAAACATCTGTTTTGGGGCATATGTTGATAGTAGCCATTTTAGGTTACTTTTATTCGCTTAAGATTAAAGCTTGTCCGAAGAGAGTTGAAAACAACTTTTTCGGCGCGCTTTTTCATGATTTGCCCGAGGCTCTAACAAGAGATATTATAAGTCCCGTAAAATATTCCGTAAGCGGGCTTGATGAGATAATAAGCGAATTCGAAATTCAAAAAATAGAAAAAGAGATAATGCCGTATATCCCGTACCGTATACAAAACGAATTTTTATATCTGCTTGGCATTAAAGAGGGCAAAAAAGACGAGTTTCAAAATAGAATCTTTCAAGAAGGCAAACTTGTAACAGTAAACAATCTATTCGATTATAATGAAAACAGTTTTAGCGCCATAGACGGTCAAATCTTAAAAAAATGCGATAGATTGGCAGCGTTTATTGAAGCTGTAATATCGATATCTTACGGTATTAAATCAAGAGAATTGATAAACGGTAAAGAGAGTACAAAAGAGAAGTTAAAAGATAACATAAATTCGAATGTTGATTTTTATAAATTAGCCGACGAGATAGAAGAGTTTTATTTTAATTAATATCACTATAAAATATTCGCAATAACATTTTTTATATAATAAAAATTCATTTTCATGAATAAATTTTAAATCAAAAGAGTCGATAATAGCGGCTTCAATAACCAAGTTCAAGGCTTTATTTAAGTTTAAAGCGCTCCCTCTTCCTTACTTAGTCTATTCTTAATTAGTTAGAGGAGTAGCAGTAATGGCGAAACATTCTTACCTTCGGTAGAAAATAGTTTCCGGCATTTAATATAGCTTTTGCAGAAAGCGAAAAATGCATAGCGTATGATTATATATCGAAAGCAGATTTTGATAAAAATGTTAAAGATATAGAAAATAACTGCTTTATTTGTGATGATTATATGTGCTATAAAAATTATCTTTATGAAGCATATGCTGCCGGCGGCTCATCGGCTGATTTAGATATAAGTGAGAGAGGCTCTATCAGGTCTTCAAAAAATGACGGGGATGAAATAGACAGCGGGCGGGCTATTTACACAAGTTTTTCCTGAAATTAGGGAGAAGAGAAGCTATTGTAGCAACCGATATATCAAACGGTTTGGAGACTAGCGGGTTTAAATATGACCCATACAATGAAATATATTATAAAAACAAAACCGGATATTTTACTTGCGCACTTATTACCCCGATGAAAAAGCGGCTTTATGGGTTATTATAAGAGAGGACATTGCGTATGGCGATATAGCTAAAATATTTAATTTATATCTTGTTTTAAAGCCGTGTCCTGATTAGGTGTAGTTTTTTGTAGTTAAAGAAAACATTTTTATAAATACAATTTACTTATAATATATATTACTGCTTGATTATTTTATTACTTTAAAAAAGACCTTTCCCCAGATATCTGCGGCACACACACCGTTTCAGTGCTCTGCTGTGTTCCCACCCTGAAGCGTTGCTCAAACGGGCATTGCACAGGTCTAAGGAAAGGCAAGCGTGATGATAACTATTTTTGACTTAAATTTCTATTTCATTGATTTTTTACACACTTCGTACCTTTTTTGACAGCTGATTTGAATACTACCCTACCCTTTGGCACTAACAACAGTAGTATAAGCTGGTTCAAATACATAGTGAAGATTTATGTTATACTTATAAAAAACAGAGGAAAATATGGGCGCTAAAACTTGGCTTTTGACGGTTTTTAGAGAGTTGTTTTTATACCATTACAAATCGCTCGAATTTAGAGCTGAAATATTCGCTCTTATTATTGCGTCCGGTTGTAAAAATGCTAAAGAGTACAATCTTAACACACTCAAAGAGATTGCCGTTGATATATATGGGAATGACCGCCACAGGCGGGGAGTACTTTTAAATATTGTCAAAGAGTATGTGGCGATGATTTTACGCAATGCGCCGGCTTCTTACGATGAAGCGGTCAAAGATATAAATCGCAAGATAAAAAGTAACAAAAGCCTTGCTATAAAAATCAATATGAATCACATCGATAGATTTTTAAGAGATGATATAGATGAAAGCAAACAGCTTTTGCAACGGCGTATAGCAGAGTTTTTGGAGGATCAAAGTAAAGAAGCGTCTTGCCCTATAAACATGGTAAAAAATGAGAATTTATAATTACAAATAAATTATCGTTTTTTTCTCATAACTATATAAACATGTAAAGCGTCAATAGCTGCCGGCGTTATACCGCTGATTTCACTTGCGGCAAACAGCGTGGGGGGGTTGAAGCGTTTCAGTTTTTCAGCAGCTTCGTTTCCAAGCCCGCTTACTTTTGTGAAATCAATATCTGTCGGGATTTTTACTTCTAACATTTTGCGCATTGAAGCTATCTGCTCTTTTTGTTTTTGTATGTAGTTTTTATATTTAGCCAGAATCAATATCTGCTCTTTTGCCTCATTATCAAAACTTGACAAAGAAGGCAACAGTCTCTCCAATTTTTCAGCGGTAAAACTTTTTCTTGCCGCTATCTTTTGATAAGTCGTTTTATCATTTATGCCCTCCTCTTCCAAAGAGGCTAAAAATGTTACATTTTCTTTCGAAGGAGTTAAGAAATTTTTTTCCAAAAGTTCCAATCCTTCGCGCACATGATCTATTTTGCGGCGCATTTTGGCACATATGTATTCGTCTATCAAGCCAAATTTATACCCATATTCCATAAGTCTTATATCAGCGTTATCTTCACGCAATAAAAGCCTGTATTCGGCACGCGAGGTGAACATTCTGTAAGGCTCTTTCGTGCCTTTTGTTACGAGGTCGTCTATCATAACGCCTATATACGCTTCATCGCGGCGCAAAATAAACGGCTCTTTCTCTTCGTATGACAAAACGGCGTTTATTCCGGCTATTAAACCTTGCGCCGCCGCTTCCTCATATCCTGTTGTGCCGTTTATTTGTCCGGCACAATAAAGTCCTTTTATTTTTTTTGTCTCAAGCGTGTGCTTAAGTTCTATAGGCTCTACATAGTCATACTCTATCGCATATCCGTAACGTACGATTTTAGCCTCTTCAAGTCCCGGTATTGTTTGTAAAAAACTTAACTGTACATCCGGCGGCAGCGAAGTTGAAAGTCCGTTCAGGTAATACTCGCTTGCCTCTTTTGTCTGCGGTTCCACAAAAATATGATGACGCTCTTTATCTGCAAAACGGTTTATCTTATCCTCAATACTTGGGCAATATCTTGGACCAATACCCTCTATTTGTCCCGTAAAAAGTGGTGCTCTGTGGAAATTATTGCGTATTGTTTCATGTGTTATATTATTTGTATATGTTATAAAACACGGAAGCTGAAAAGGGTTAAAATTTGTTTTATCTGTTCTGAAGCTCATGGGCGAAGGATTTTCGTCTCCACCTTGAATTTGCATTTTATTAAAGTCTATACTTTTAGCGTCTATTCTCGGGCAAGTTCCTGTTTTCAGTCTTCCCAAAGTAAGCCCCAAATTTTTTAAAGAATCCGATAGCGCATTTGAAGCGAATTCCCCTGTTCTGCCTGCGCTTTGACGAAATTCCCCTATATGTATGAGTCCTTTTAAAAAAGTGCCGGTTGTTATAATAACTTTTTTGGCGTAATATTTATTTTGAATATGCGTCAAAACGCCGCTTATTTCGCCGTTTTGTGTGAGTATTTCTTCCGCAATCTCTTGAGTTACATCTAAGTTTTTGGTGTTTAATATAATATTTCGCATAAAAATACGGTATCTGTCCATATCTATTTGTGCTCTTGTGCCTCTTACTGCCGGACCTTTGGACTCATTTAAAATACGAAACTGTATTCCGGCGGCATCTGTTGCAAGTGCCATTTGTCCGCCTAAAGCGTCAATCTCTTTGGTCAGGTGCCCTTTGCCAAGTCCGCCTATCGCAGGGTTGCAGCTGGCAGCTCCTATCTGCTCGACCAGTATAGTAAGAAGCAGCGTTTTTTTACCCATTCTGGCGCATGCCAAAGAGGCTTCAATACCAGCATGTCCGCCGCCTACAACGATAATATCATATTTCATTTATTCCTCAAAAGCTAAAAAATTTTAGAGGAAGTATTGTAGCATAAAAGCAAACAACATCAGTTCCGATAGAACAACGCATATAGGAGAAAGTTTATTTGAGTAATATACAGCCACTAATTATTAAAATAAAATGCTGTTTTGATACGAAAATATTAAAAGAATATAAATAGATATGCTATAATAAAAACGTTTTAATTTCGCGGAGGGTATCGGGGGTGTTGTGGCGGTTTTTGACGCGACAAATTTTGAAAGGCAGAAAATGTTTACAGGACTTATCAGAGAGTGCGCCAGAACGCTCTCATATAAAGACAATATTTTATGGCTTAGCGCGCAATACCGACCAAATATCGGAGATAGCATCGCCGTAAACGGTGCGTGCTTAACAGTAGTGGAGGCTAAAGCAGGTGGTTTTAAGGCGGAGCTTTCGCATGAGAGCCGAAAAACTTTGGCAACGGAGAATTTTAAAGGTTTGGTTCATATAGAGCCGGCAATAGTGATCGGAAGCCGTATAGAGGGGCATTTATTGCAAGGGCATATAGACGCTGTCGGTGAGATAACCAATATACAAAAAGATGAGAATTCCACAAGTTTTTTCATTAAAACGCAAAATGACGTTATAAAATTTATCTCTCCCAAAGGAAGTATCGCGATTGACGGCATAAGTCTTACGGTAAATGAAGTCGGCGAGGACGATACTTTTAAGCTGACTATTATTTCACATACTATGCGCCAAACACTTTTTAGCGCGTATAGAGTCGGGCGCAGAGTAAATATAGAGACTGATATGATAGCGCGTTATCTTTTTAACTTCACGCAAAACAGAGGGAATGGTTTAAAATGGAGCGATATAGATAGAATGGTAGCATTGTATTAAATGAGAAAGATTGTCGCTCAAGAGTGGATAAAAATCATCAAAAGCGATAGAGCGGGCGGCGTGAGCGAGGGGGCGTTTCACAGTCTAAATTTGGCTTTGCATACCGGCGATGAACCTTTGCGCGTTAATAAAAATAGAGAGATTTTTGCCTCATATTTTGGTGTAAGTGCGAAAGAGTTATGTTTTATGGAGCAGATACACAGCTCTTCGGTAGTGGTGGCAAGAAAAGGAGAGACCCCCAAAGCTGATGCTTTGATAACTCAAGAAAAAAATTTGATTTTATGCGTTATGGTCGCCGATTGCGTGCCTGTTATATTATATGACAACGATAAAAAAGCCGTTGCCGCTATACATGCAGGGCGCAAAGGAATATTTACGGACATTATCACAAATGCTTGCGAAGCAATGAGAACGGAATTTGGCACAAAAGCGTTAAACGCTTATATCGGAGCTTCTATCCGCTCTTGCTGTTATGAAATACAAGGCGAGGTTTTAAGTGAAGCTATGAAGAGATTCGCATACGCACTAAAGAGCATAGACGGACGATATTTTCTTTCGCTGCAGACAATTATCAAGAAACAGCTGTATGAAAACGGTATTGTTAATATCGCTGACGGCGGTATTTGTTCCTGCTGTGATAAAAACTACTTTTCATACAGGCGTGACGGTGTGTGCGGGAGATTTGCCGTTGGCGTGAAAATGATATGAGTATATTTGAAAAAGCATCTCCAAAAAGCGGTGAGATTTTCGAGATTTTGCATAAGCAAAAAAATATAGAGATAACTCATATAATAAGTTCATCAAAGCTACAGGATATTGAATATAACCAAGACAAAGACGAATTTGTTATTGTGCTTGAGGGCGAGACAGTTTTGGAAGTAGAAGGAGAAGAAGTTTGCCTTAAAAGGGGCGAATATCTTTTTATTAAAGCTTTTACAAAACATCGCATTTTAAAATGTAAAAACGGTACGCATTGGTTTGCCGTCTACATGAAAAATCAAAACGGTTTGGGTGTTTCATTATGAAGTTTTTTATATTTCAAAAATTGATCTTTGATGTGTACAACTACGCTTTGAGGCGCGTAGGACAAGAGGCGAATAATCTCTCTGACTTCTTTTGAATGGCGGTGATTGTAGCTTACGGAATACTCCAAATCAAACGCAAAAAGCTCTAACATCTGCAATATTATGGTATAAGTTCAATTTTATCTCTCTTTTGCCATAAGATAGTCAAGTATGGTGTATTCCGAAGATGTTTCACTTGTTAATTTGATTTTCGGCTCAAGGGCTACAAGTTTATCTGCAAACTCTTTTTTTGACATATTTTTTCAATCAAAATGTAATTTATTTTTTCCCAAACTTCCATAAAAACCCTTTTGGTCATTTTGAATATGTCTTGTTCATATTGTAAAGATTTATTAAGGCTGTTTTTAATATTAAGACGGTCATTATGACACAAGGTGTGTTATTATTAAAATATGAAGTTGTTAGCAATAACCTTGATGATTTTAACCAGTTGTGAAAACAAACAAAGATTAGATAGGTTTGTTAAAGAACTTTTATAATGCTGGCTTTGTATATTGCCGCAGGTATTTTATTGGTGGTGTTATTTTATGGCTTTTGTTTAGCTATAGTAGGAAGGGTCATTCTTCTATGGCTAGTATTTGGGGTATTTTTGCATCTACGGGGTGTTTCATTGCGAGCATATTTATATGGATTGTAGAACATCATTATGGAGAAAGCACAAAAATAGTTATTACATTAGCGTTTTTGATTATCATTGGTTTTGCAAATAACAAAAGTGATAAAAAATGGATAGCAAAAGACAACAAAGAACAGTTTTATAGATATAAAAATAGAAAAATAAGAGATAAATAATATATATAGAACCAAGAATAGATAAGTTTGTGAAACTTTTTACACATGGGTCTTTACTACATTAAGCCCTACATAAACAAATTTTAAGTAAAATTATTCCCTTAATCTCACACACACCAATTCTTAAAAAGGTTGCGTGCATTCATGTGCGCTGATGGGTGTGGAGGCAAAACCAAAATACAGGCGCTAGCCTATAAGGAGCCATTATGGTAACAATGAAAGATTTATTGGAATGCGGTGTGCACTTCGGGCACCAAACAAGAAGATGGAATCCGAAAATGAAAAAATTCATCTTCGGCGAGAGAAAAAACATCTATATTATTGATCTTCAAAAGACTTTAAGATATTTTAGATATACCTACAATATCGTAAGAGACGCCGCGGCAGAAGGTAAAACCATTCTTTTTGTCGGCACAAAAAAACAAGCTGTTGTAGCTATCAAAGAAGCGGCTGAAGGCTGCGGCATGCCATATGTCAATCATCGCTGGCTTGGCGGCATGATGACAAACTTTAATACCATTAGACAATCAATACATAAACTTGAAATTATAGAAGAGATGGAAAAAGACGGTCAAATTGACCTTTTGACCAAAAAAGAGGCTCTAATGCTTCGCAGAAAAAAAGAGAAACTTATTAGTTATCTTGGCGGACTAAGAAATCTCAAAAGTTCACCCGATATGCTTTTTATCATAGATACTGTTAAAGAAAGAATAGCCGTTGCCGAAGCAAATAGATTGAAAATTCCCGTAGTAGCTCCCCTTGATACAAATTGTGATCCGGATGTTGTGGATTTTCCAATACCTGGCAATGACGACGCTATCCGCTCCGTTCAGTTGTTTTGTAAAGAGATGATGGAAGCTGTAAATGAGGGTAAAGAGTTAAGAGCTCAAGATAATCCTGACGCCGAAGGCGTTGTCATAACACAAAAAGAGAAAGAAGAGTTGCTGGAAGAGGCGATTGGTGAAGCCGACGAGGAGTTGAGTGAAGAGTTTTCAGATGAGAATATCGTTGAAACCGCTCCGAAAGAGGTCAAAAAATCAAAAGCCGAACAAGATAATACGCAAGAATCTCCTAAAAAAACGAGAGTAAAAAAAGAGACTAAAACTGATAAAGATAGCGTGGAAGCAGCTGAAAAACCAAAGAGAACAAGAAAACCAAAAGAGGCAGAATAATGGCAGAGATAAGTGCAAGCTTGGTTAAAGAATTAAGAGAGATGACTGGTGCTGGAATGATGGATTGCAAAAACGCTCTCGTTCAAACAGGCGGCGATATAGATGCTGCCGTTGATTTTTTACGCGAGAAAGGACTTGGTAAAGCCGCTAAAAAAGCAGACCGTCTTGCAAGTGAAGGGTTGATAAGTGTTGAAATTGCGCCGGATTTTAGTACGGCTACAATAAGCGAGATAAACTCCGAAACCGATTTTGTTGCCAAAAATGATAAATTTACAGATATGACAAAAAAGGTAACAAAATATATTCAAGACAACAACATCCAAAATACAGAAGAGCTTCAAAACAGTTCCATAGACGGCATAAACTTTAGCGAGTATATAAATTCGCAAATAGCTACTATCGGCGAAAATCTTGTAGTACGCCGTTTTGTTACGATAAAAGCTTCAAACGGTTTTGTCGTAAATGGATATATCCATTCAAACGGACGTGTGGGCGTGCTTTTAGAGGCAAAAATAAGCCAAAATATAGAGATTCAAAAGGCGGCTGGTTTATTGAAAAATATCGCTATGCACGCAGCGGCTATGAAACCGGTTTATCTTTCATACAACGAGCTTACACCAGACTTTATAGAAAAAGAGTTTGTTGCACTTAAAGCCAATATAGAAAAAGAGAATGAAGAAAACAGGCGCCTAAAAAAACTTGAGAAGAAAATGCCGATTTACGGAAGTAAAGCGCAAATTACAGACGAAGTTTTAAATGGCGTAAGAGCTGAATTTGAAGCAGAGTTGAAATCACAGGGTAAACCCGAGAAGATTTGGGACAGGATTATTCCCGGTCAGCTTGAGAGGTTTATAGCGGATAATACGCAGCTTGATCAGCAGTATGCGCTTTTGAGTCAGTTTTACGTTATGGACGATAGTAAGGCTATAGAACAGGCCGTAAAGATAAGAGCCGAAGAACTTGGCGGAACGATAGAACTTACAAAATATATCCGCTTTGAACTTGGCGAAGGATTAGAGAAAAAGAGTGAAGATTTCGCTGCCGAAGTCGCGGCGCAACTTAACTAAAATAAAGGGCGGTTTGTGCCGCCCACGCTTTTAAAGGGGAGAGTGTGTATTTAAACGTCAAAAATCTCTCACATTCATTTGATTACCCTCTTTTTAATGATGTCTCTTTTGAACTTTCCCCCGGATCGTCTATGGCTGTAACGGGTATCAGCGGCAGCGGTAAAAGTACACTTTTACATATCTGTTCCACGCTTTTAAAACCAAACGGCGGCGAAGTCTTTTTTGATAATAAAAGCCTTTACAGGCTAAGCGCTAATGAATTGATAAATATAAGAAGAAATGATGTGGGGATTATATTTCAATCTCATTTTTTGTTTAAAGGCTTCAGCGCATTTGAAAATATAGAACTGTCCAGCGTTTTGACCGGACTTCCTTTGGAAGACAGGCTTTTAAAAAGACTTGGTATTTCGCATATTTTAAAACAAAAACCGGGTGATATTTCAGGCGGGCAGCAGCAGAGAGTAAGCATCGCACGCGTACTTTCAAAAAGGCCTAAAATCATATTTGCCGATGAACCTACGGGCAATCTGGATGCTGAAACTGCTGCAGAAGTAACCGAACTTCTTTTTGATTATATCAGGAGCAATAATGCGATACTTTTTTTAGTAACGCATGATTTGAATCTTGCCAAATGTTGTGATGAAGCATATAAACTTGAAAATTTAGTACTGAAAATGCTTTAATAATCCAATACTAATTTAAGATATAATACAATTTACAATTGGAAATCAAAGGAAGCAGCATGCGCTTTTTACTTATTAATACAAATCCCGCAGTTTCAAAGCTTGTAAATGCCAGTTTAAATCGTATAGGGCATGAAACGAGGGAGATAAGCAGTTATGATAATTTGCCGTTGGATTCGTTTATAGCTGTTATCGTGGACAGCGACTCATACGATGCTTCGCATATAGATGATTTATTGGCAGTTAGTATCGCGCCCTCTTTGATATATCTTAAACAACAAGATATGCTGACGCCATCCGGTTTTCAATATGCACTTTCAAAGCCATTTTTACCGACAGATTTTATCACATTTATCGTATCCATCTTGAAAAAAAATCCCGAGTTAAAGCGGTTTATTACACCTGAAGCCGAAGAGTTTGTAAATATGCTTCCGGAAGAGGGTAGAGTGGAAGCTACAGAGGAAAAGGCTATCGAAATTTCTATGCTAACCCCTGAAGAACAGGCGATAGATAATGATTTTATTAACCTCAACTTTTATGACGATTTGCAAAAAAAAGCGCCCATTTTCAGTGTAGAAGAGCAGGGCGAAATTGTACCTACAGAACCGATAGATATGGCTTTTAGTGCGCCTAAAATAGAACCTGACATATCGGATAGCGCTTTTTTTAATCTCTCCGATGATATTAGCAAATTCTATTCTTCCGGCAGCGAAGAGACTGTAAAAAAAGATCCAGTGACAACTTTATCTAACGAAACTGCCCAAAGCCCAAAACAACAAACGACACTGCCGCCTGCTATAGATGACAATGGCGACAGTTTAAAGAGCAGCAATTTTGTATTGAACGACAAAGAGATTGATAAAGATCTGCAAATACCGCCAAAAGAGCAAAATAACAATAGAATTGATTTTGATTTTAATATTATGGATGAGGTAGAAATTTCAAATCCAATGGAAGATGCCTTAGCAAAAGAGGACTTTTTGAAAGAGCCCGTAGAAGAAGTGAAACAATTCGGCGGATTTGAAAAACTGGCAAAAGAATTTGATGATTTGATAAAACCGTCAAAAGATGAAACCGTGCCTAAAGAGGTTAAGCTACCATCTTATGCTTCCGAACCTAAAGCTCAGGCTGACCCATTTAAAAACCTAAATGAAAAAGAGATGAAAAAAGTGCTTCAAGAAGGAGGGCTTTTACCTCAAAGCGCAGAAGAGATAGTAAAGCATGAGATACAAAGCGTAGTACAAGATAGTGTGCAAGGATTGCTGCAAGGCAATATTTTGCGCGATGTGTTAAAGGGCTTAAAAATGAATATCACGATAACTTTTGAGGACAAAGAGTGAATGCCAAAGGCGCGCTTTTAGTTATATCGGGTCCCAGCGGCGCAGGAAAAAGTTCGATTATACGCGAACTTTTAAAACAAATCCCAAATGCCGCTTTCTCTGTCTCCACGACGACAAGGCAAAAGAGAGAAGGAGAGGTTGATGGAGTAAACTATCATTTCGTTGATAAAAAAAGTTTCAAGCAAGAGATAAAAGAGGGAACTTTTTTGGAGTGGGCTAATGTTCACGGAAACTTTTACGGCACATCACTGAAGCAGATTATAAAAATGCTAGATGAGGGAAAGCTTGTTATTTTGGATATAGATGTACAGGGATATATGCTCTTAAAAGAGAAAGTCAAATCAGCCACCTCTGTATTTTTGACGACAAAAAATAGGGATGATTTGAAAACAAGGCTGCTTTTAAGAGAAAGTGACAGCAAAGAGATGATTGAAAAAAGGCTTGAAAATGCCGCTGTGGAGATGACCTATATCAACCGCTACAAATATCTCGTTATTAATGACGATTTTAAAACAGCTCTCGCGCAAATGCTGAATATCGCTCGTGCCGCATCCAATAAATGCGTTATTACGGATGTGGATAAATTTATAGAAGATTGGATAAAGAGTTGAAAAAATGATATAATACCTCTCTCATTTTTAAATTTAGGAGTAAAAATGCTTTCAAATATAGGCGTGCCGGGTTTAGTTATTATACTTCTTATTATTGTCGTACTTTTTGGTGGCAAGAGGATTGCCGAAGTAGCAAAAGGTCTTGGTACGGGCGTGAAAAACTTTAAAGATGCTGTGAAAGAGGATGAAAAGGTTCAGTCCGAACCTGTTTTGGAAGAGAAACCAATGGTTAAAAAAACGACTGCGAAAAAAAGCTCAAGTGTCAAAACTAAAACAGCGTCTAAGTAAATCTCGATATGAAGCGAAAAGTTACCGAAGTTATAAAAAAATATATTGATAAAGAGTTTCATTTAGAAAAACCAAAAAGCGCGGAACTCGGGCACTACGCTACGCCTATAGCTTTCTCATTGGCAAAAGAATTACGCCGACCCCCGATCATTATAGCGCAGGAACTTGCTTCAAAACTTCAAAATGAACCTGTTTTTGAGAGCGTGAATGCGATTAACGGATATATCAACTTTAAACTCTCTTTGGATTTCATGGATAATTATGCCTCCCATTTTTTGCACAATCCAAACGATTTTGCAAAGGGTAAAAAAGACGGCTCGATATTGATAGAGTTTGTCAGCGCAAATCCAACCGGTCCTTTACACATAGGACACGCAAGAGGTGCGGTTGTCGGCGACGCGTTATGCCGCATAGGTTCGCATCTTGGTTATAAAATCACAAGCGAGTATTACGTTAATGATGCCGGCAATCAAGTGGATTTATTGGGGCTTTCCATATTTTTGGCAGGGCGCGAAAATATTTTGAAACTTAATGTGGAATTTCCCGAGCAGTATTATAGGGGAGAGTATATTGTAGATTTGGCGCATAAGGCAGCAGTGAAATTCGGTAAAAATATATTTGGGGATGAAAAAAATATAGTGGATTTGAGTCTTTGGGGTAAAGATGAGATGATGGAGTTAATACGTCAAAATCTAAATGCTGCAAAAATAAGTTTTGACAGTTTTATCAGTGAAAAAAGCTTATATCCCAAATGGGAAGAGAGTTTTGAAAAGTTGCAAAGCAAATGCAAAACGTATGAAAAAGATGGAAAAGTCTGGATAAAATCGCAGGAATTTGGCGATGAGAAAGACAGAGTTGTCATAAGAGAAGACAATCGCCCCACATACCTTGCAGGAGACATAGTTTATCATGACTGTAAATTTTCAAGAGATTTTGACAGATATATCAATATCTGGGGTGCAGACCACCACGGATATATAGCCAGAGTAAAAGCGGCAATAAATTTTATGGGGTATGACGAGAGTAAATTAGAGGTTATTTTAGCGCAAATGGTGTCCCTGTTAAAAGGCGGTGAACCGTATAAGATGAGTAAACGCGCGGGTAATTTTATACTAATGAGCGAAGTGATTGACGAGATAGGAAGCGATGCTTTACGTTTTATGTTTTTGAGCAAAAAGAGCGACACGCATCTTGAGTTTGATATAGACGAATTGAAAAAAGACGATAACTCCAATCCCGTTTATTATGTCAATTATGCGCATGCCAGGATAAATCAACTCTTCGCCAAGTGTGGCAAACGTATTGACGACGTAGCCAATGTAAAACTTACCAATTTAAATGAAAGCGCGCAAAATCTGCTCTTTAATGCTCTTTTACTGCCTGAAGTATTGGAAGATGCATTTGAGACAAGGCAACTTCAAAAAGTAACGGATTACTTAAAATCATTGGCGGCAGTTTTGCATAAATTTTACAATGAAAACAGAGTTTTAGGCAGCGAGTTTGAAGATAGATATCTGAAACTTTTAAGTATTGTCTCTCTCTCTTTACGTACGGGACTAAATCTTATAGGGGTAAACGCTAAAGAGAAGATGTAGTGGTTTTTTTGGGTGTGGTAAATGAAAAATATGTCAAAATCGATTTTTGTCCCCTTTGTCGTTATTTTTTTGATTGGTTGCGGCGGGGGTGGCGGAAGCAGCGGATATGAAGCACATAGTGGTGGTAGTACGGTAACTCTTGCCTCAGTTTGCAGTGGTGGACTACCTTGCGGCAATAACGGCAACAGTTATATGGGAGCAGGTATTGGTGTTTGGAATTATAAAAACAGTGGTACATCCAGTGTCAATCTCAATGTTTCACTCTCTAATGTAGCAAATAGAGATATCACCATAGTCTTTACAAATGAAGGTGATACAAATATCAACAATTTTCCGCATATTGAAGTGTACCAGTCTTTGAAAAATGAGATATACGCTTATTCACAGACGGAAGATACATTTAATTATATTCCAGAGTCTATAAGATATTTTGACCCAGAAGAGTTTATACGACAAAATAAGCCTTATCCAAATCAATATTCACAAAAATTACTGCTTAAGACATGGAATAAAAACGATAAAAACACATGGCGCATTCATAGAGATATAAGTTCAAATACAAATCGTATCGCTACGCTTAGAAAGCAGATGAGTATTTTGGGGCGCACTATCAATCTATGGGTTGAGGATAGCGAATTTAAAAGCGGCAAGATTACCGAGTCGGAGATAAATACTATCTCTTCCCATATTGATACCATATATTATAACGTGATAACTATAGCGGGAGAACCATGGGGAACTCATAGCAGGTCAGGATATATATCCGGTGACCAACCTTTAGATATAGTATTCGTCAACTTTGATAATAACGGACAACCATTTGGTACGATAGGGTATTTTTGGGCAGGCAATAACCTTAATAAAAATATTAACCAAAATTCCAACGAAGCCATAGCCGTCTTTATAGATACTGAGACGCTTTACGGGGGTTCGATATTGTATGGATTAAGTACAATAGCGCATGAATTGACCCATGCGGTCAATTTCTATCAGCGTGTTATTCTTATAAATGATGAATTTGACACATTTTTAGACGAGATGACGGCTATAATGATGGAAGACGTATTGGCTAGAAAGATAGATGCTGTTTTTAATGATGCTAAAGAGAGATATATGGAATGGCTCAGGATCCCCCTTTATAAGTGTGATTTTGCAAAGTGGGAAGGGTGCGGTAATGCTGTCTATAGTTATAATGTCGCCGGTAGTTTTGGGGCGTTTTTGCTGCGTCAGTACGGTATAGATAATTTTTACAAAACAGTGTTCAAAACCCGAAGTGATATCAGCGCCAGAACAAAATCCATAAGCATTTTAGATAAAGCCATAAAGACATATGACAGCGGAGGTTTGACAAAAGCCCTACGTAATTGGGGAGCGAGTATCGCGATGCTGTCGACCTCTTTACCGCTTAATGGTTTTGGGTATCCGTATCGCAACGATAACGGACTCGAGTTGGAAGAGTTTGACGGGAGCGTTTACAAACAATATCGTTCATTGCCTCTATACTCTCCGGCGACACTCTCGGCACATGCTCATTTTCCGTTTTTGAGAAGACCTGCAAGCTACACATATGAAGAGGTTTTTGTTGTGCCAAAAAATGCATCGGTAACTGTAATTGTCCAGTGAATTTCATATAGCGTTTATTAGTCTGTTTGGAAAACAAGACTAAACTTTATATTGGTGTATTAAATTATATTCCGGTAGTGCAAAAGATTTTTAATTACCCGATTGCAATCCCCGCAACTCCAAATAAAGAGTTGAGAAACTATTAACAATAACATATAATTGCCCTCAATTTATAAATATTGGCGGTGCTATGAGCGGGGAACACGGCTTAATTCAAGTCTTGAGTTTTATCTTTCAAAACAAAATATATAAAGTATTTATAAACATATTTTAAGTATTTCCATTATTATGCGGTATGAATTTATCAGGAGCGATATTTCGCAAGGGGGTGGTATTAAAGGAATTGAAAATGAGAAAGATTAAAGCGATTTTGATTTTACTGCCTGCTCTTTTTCTGGCAGGCTGTTGTGTTGATGAATATGGTAATGTAGTCATCGGTAAATGTGAGATCAATACAACGACAAGCGCAACCTTTCAGTGCAACGGCGCTTCCTGCGGTAGCAGTCTCAGTTCGTATAGCGGAACAAATTCTAATGTCTGGACTTATAAAAACAACGGAAACAGTAATGTAAATCTCAATGTCTCTATGTCCAATATATCAAACAAAGATATAACTATTGTCTATACAAACGAAGGAAGCAGTTATGTTACTATACCTCCTGTCTCTATCGATAAAACTCTGAAAAATGAGATATACCCATATAATATCGGATACGAAGAAGAGACTTATGAGTTCAGAGAACCCGATTTTATAAGAGACTTTGAGCCTGCAGAACTGATAGAAGAGACCGATGACTTAAAGCTAAATCAAACCCCTTCATACGCAGTATGGTACGAAGGAAATAAACGTAATTGGAATGTATACTATGGTTCATTAGTTCGTGCAACAACTCTCAGAAAACAGTTAACGGTTAACGGACGCACTGTCAACCTATGGGTTGAAGACAGTGAATATGGCAGTGGAAAGATTGATGCTGCAAAAATCAATGATATATCCTCTTATATCAGTACTATATATACTGATGTAGTCAAGGTAGCCGGAGAACCTTGGGGAACACACAGAGCCTCAAATCTCATAGCGAGCGGCAATCAACCTTTGGATATAGTGTTTGTTGATTTAGGTGCACGATCTCCATTTATAGAAACAATGGCAGGATATTTTTGGAGTCTCAATAATTATAAAAAATCAACATATAGCGACTCCAATGAAGCGGTAGCTATATTTATAAATACGTGTATGGATAACGGATATACACTATCCACAATAGCTCACGAACTGACCCACGCCATAAACTTCTATCAGCGTTTTGTCCTTATAGGTAGTGGCAATGGGTATAAATCATTTTTAGAAGAGATGACGGCCGTAATGATGCAAGATGTAATAAGCAGCAGGATATCATATAATAGAGTTAGTAGTAGATACGTAAGTTGGATTAATGCACCGCTTTATCATTGTGATCTTAGTTCCGGCGAGTGTGATGTCTATGCTATGGGAGGCAGTTTCGGAGCATTTTTGATGCGTCAATATGGTATAGATTTCTATAAGACACTGCTTAGAACAAGCGGTTCATCTACGGATGCGATAGACAAAGCCATCAAAATATATGACAGTGGAGGTTTAGCAAAAGCTCTGCGTCATTGGGGAGCCAGTATTGCTATGTTTTCATCTTCACAGAGACCTAAAGGTTTTGGGTATCCTGCCCGTAATGATAATGGTTTTAATTTGGAAGCATTTGACGGCAATACGTATAGATCATCTCGTAAGCTGCCTGTATCGTCACCTGCGACATTAGCTCCCAACGCTCATTTTCCGTTTTTAAGAAAAACGACAAACAATATATACAATGAATCGTTTGTTGTGCCGAAAGGAGTTGGAATATCTATTGTGGTGAAGTGAGAGATTGGGTGCTTTTACGCACCCATTTTAATCTTTAAAAAGAGCCTTTAGCGCATTTGGATCAATAGCTGTTTTTGCTTCGCCTGCTTTTTTCGAATTCTCCTCTATCAGTTCTATCTCATATCCGGTGAGCATAGAGGCTAAGCGGATATTTATGCCGTTTTTACCTATCGCTTTTGATTTTTGCTCGCTGTTTAGAGTAGCGATAGCTTTGTTAGCGTTTATTTTTACATTTGATATAAGTGCGGGAGCTAATGCGCGTGCTACAAATATTTCAGCTACAGGAGAGTACTCTATACAGTCTATATTTTCGCCATGGAGCTCTTTACCGATAGCATTTATGCGTACCCCTCTTGTGCCGACAGTCGCTCCTACAGCATCTACATTTGGGTGAATCGAAGCGACAGCAAGTTTGGCTCTGTCACCCGGAATTCTGGCAGCTTTTTGGATAATTACCGTACCATCTTTAATCTCAGGCACCTCAAGCTCTAAAAGAGCCTCTAAAAATTTTGGGCTGGTGCGCGAAAGTTCAACAGTTATTCTTTTTGATTTATCTATAAAGACTTTTCGTATAACACTTTTTACGACATTGCCGACTTTAAATTTTTCACCTTTTATGCGGTTTTTGCGCGGAAGCACACATCGTACTTCGTCTACATCTATATATGTACTCTCTTCCGCATCAACACCCGTGACGATACCGTGGACGCATTTGCTCACGCGATTTTTATACTTTTCAAATATCTGCTGTTCCAAAAGTCTTTGTATATGATATTCAAGCTCCTTGTGCAGGGTAGCGGCAGCTGTACGCCCTAAATTGTCAAGAGGCAGCTCGTATCTTAACTCATCGCCTATCTCTATCAGCGGATCAATCTCTTTGGCTTCTTTGATACATATGTGGTTTTCGTCGCTAACCAAAAGCTGCTCATCATTATTTGGAACGACAAGTACTTTTTGAAATAGTTGTAAAATCTTTTTTTTGTCGTCTATTTGCGTTTCATATTCATATTTTTCGCCGTAAACCTTTTTGGCCGTTTTGGTCAATGACAATTTGATAGCGTCTTTGACATCATTAAGAGCTAAGCCCTTCTCATTTGCGATTGACTCTATAATATCTATAACTCTTTCCATAATTGCTGCCTCTATCTTTGTTTTGCAATGAAAAAATATGGATTTTTATAATTTCGGAGCGCGCATATTGTACCAAATTGAACTTTTATTTTACTTTAAAGGCTTCTTTATCCAAATAAAGCTATACTTATATCTTTTTATAATTGAGGGATTTAATGATGGAACTGAAACTAGCAAGAACCGGTTTAAGCGAAAAACCTAAAACCATAGAATTGGAAAAAATTGAAGAGGCTATCGAAAAAGAGGGCGGACAAATATTCTACTTTGATAAAGAAAATTCTCACAAGGATTTGGTAAAACTTGTGGAACACTTTGAAACCAAAAATTTTAGTGTCTATCTGCGCCAAGTCAGATACGGTCTTAATGAACAAGATTATATGTATGAGGTGCATATACTCTAAAGCAGTCTTAAGTGGCAAAAAAACTTTTTATAGAAACACTCGGATGCGCTATGAACGTAAGAGATTCGGAGCATATGATAGCCGAATTGAACCGCGACGAGCTATACCTTTTGACCAAGGATGCCAAAGAGGCAGACCTCATACTTATTAACACTTGCAGCGTCAGAGAAAAACCTGTAAATAAACTTTTTTCCGAAATCGGACAATTTCTCAAACACAAAAAACACGGAGCGAAGATTGGCGTTTGTGGTTGTACTGCCAGTCACTTGGGAGAAGAGATATTTAAAAGAGCGCCGGAGGTCAATTTTGTATTGGGCGCAAGAAATGTCTCAAAAATACGAGAGGCTGTTGCTAAAGATAGATTTTTAGCTATTAACATCAATTATGACGAAAGCGCATACGCGTTTGGTGAATTTCGTCAAAATCCATATAAAGCTTACATAAATATTTCAATAGGTTGCGATAAAAAGTGCGCGTTTTGTATAGTGCCGCATACAAGAGGCGAGGAGATTTCGGTACCGCATGAATTGATTTTATCGGAAGTCGAACGAGCGGCAAAAAATGGTGCGAAAGAGATTTTTTTACTTGGACAAAACGTTAATAATTATGGCAGAAGACTGAGCGGTGGCGGTAAGAACAAATTCAATTTTTCACAGCTTTTAACACACATCAGTAAAATTGATGAAATAAAAAGAATCCGTTTTACTTCACCGCATCCTTTGCATATGGATGATGAGTTTTTGGAAGTTTTCTCTTCCAATCCCAAAATCTGTAAATCTATGCATATGCCGCTTCAAAGCGGTTCGACCGATATACTTAAAGTTATGAAACGCGGATATACAAAAGAGTGGTTTTTGGAACGCGCTGAAAAGCTTCGCGCTATGTTGCCGCAAGCTTCCATCAGTACGGATATCATAGTGGCGTTTCCAGGCGAAAGCGAAAGAGATTTTATGGATACTGTGGATGTTATGGAAAAGGTTCGTTTTGAACAGATATTCTCATTTAAATATTCCGCGCGTCCGCTTACAACCTCGGCGCAAATGACAAATAGAGTTGATGATACAATAGCTTCTATGCGATTGAAGATACTACAAGATAAGCACGCGGCTATACTTGATGAGATGACACCAAGCTATATGGACAAAATTTTTGAAGTATATTTTGAGGAGTTAAGAGATAACGGTCTTGTAGCAGGCAGGACATCTCAAAATAGTACCGTTTGCGTTAAAGGCGGCGAAGAACTCTTAGGTAAAATAAGAAATGTCAAAATAACACAACCTCAAAGGTTGATTTTATATGGACAAGTCGTATGAAAAGTAAGATTTTGAAAAAAATAGCGTTCAAAATCTCACCTTTTTTGATAAGTGTTGTGCAGCATTTTATATATATTACTTGCAAAAAAGTTTATGAGTTACCAAAGGGTGAAGTTCCTTCTCCTGCTATTTGGGCTTGCTGGCATGGACAGCTCTTGATGTGCCCGTATATTTACCGTAAAATGCGTCCCGTGATGCAAATTAGCGTGATAGTAAGCGAACATATGCATGGCGATGTTGCGGTAGAGGTGGCAAAGAGGTTTGGTGCTAATTTTATTCGCGGCAGCAGTAGAAAAGGAGCGGTAAAAGCACTTGTTCAAGCTATAAATGCTCTTAAAAAAGGCGAGGATATAGGTATAACTCCCGATGGTCCGATAGGTCCAGCTTACTCAATATCGGATGGAGTAATTACGCTTGCTTTTAAATGCGGTGTTCCTGTAGTCGCTCTTGGATATGTTTTAGACTCATTTTGGCAGCTTAAAAGCTGGGATAAGGCAAAAGTGCCGAAACCTTTCTCTACGATAACCTATAGAGTCAGCGAACCTGTATATATAGATAGTTTGACCAAAGAAGAGGCGAAAGAAAAAGTCAAAGCCGCTCTGATGCAATGCATGAACTAAACAGCTAAAAATAGATTGAGAAACCTGCCTGTACTACGCTATGGAACTCGTGCCATAAAGTTTCATGCTCTCTCCAAAAAATTGGACTTCCTGTTTCTCTGTATTTTATTTTGTAGCGATCCCATTTTGGCATATAAGCGACGTTTAACGTAAAATGTTTTGATATGTCAAATTCAACGCCAAATTTAAGCGCTATACTGTCAAATCTCGTGTCATCGGTAAAATATATCATCGCGCTGTTTCCGGCATTTATCGCTGAAATAGTAACATTTCGCTCCTCAAATACATCATCGCCGATACCAAATTTTTCATCGAATCCCAAAACAAGTGAAATAGGAATAGATTGAAATGGTCTGTATTTACCCTCTATACCATAACCTACGCCATATTGGTCTGTATTGCCAAACCATAATGAACCGTAAAATTTTACGCCCATGGCATCATTTCGCGCGTAAAATCCCAAATCAAACTCATTAATATTTTTGCGCTCGCCCATTAGCTCTTTGACACTTTGCGTTTTGCCTATTATTTTGTCACTCTTGTCGGTAAAACCAATAGCCGTTTGCATATAGATACCGCTTTGTGCATCGCTATTTTTGATATATAACTCTTCACTGAATACGTATGCCGCAAACATAAAAACTAAAAAAATCACTTTTTTCATCATCATAACCTTTTTAAAGAGATTTCGGATCTATTTTTTTTTCATACATGTAACTTCTTATATGCGGAGGAATTTTAGCTTTCCTGCAAGCTTCTTTAAACTCTTTGCTCATAACAACACTTCGCAAATAAGGAGCGACAAAAACAAATTTATCATTTTTGCCGATAGCTAACTTGCCGCTGATGACGCAATTTGTTTGTTTGAATATCTCGTCTTGCTGGTTTTTGCTTAGGACGATTTTGAAAAACTTCGCGATTTTCACTATAAGTCTTATCTTGTTTTCGTCTCTTTTAAAAACATAAAGAGAGTTTATTTTTTGATATTCGTTCGGCAGAAGCCTCTTTTTATCCTCTTCCAAAGCTTTGAAGCTTCGCAAGATGCCGTCTTTATACTTTTTTAAAAGCGGTTCGCTGAAATTTTTGCGAAACCGATTGCGTTCAAATTTTTCGTCAAAATTGCTCTCATCTATAAAATACTCATATCCGTTTTTCGTCAAAAATTCCAACAATTCATCTTTTGTGTGCCAGATCAAAGGACGAGCGAGTACATAGCCTTCCCTTTGCTCAATTTGCGAAAAACCGCAAAGTTCCACTGCGCCCGCTCCTCTGATAAATCTCATAAAAAACCACTCCAGTTTATCTCCCAAATGGTGCGCTGAAAGAAGCGCTTCATATCCATTGGCTTTGATAATCTCGTCAAAAAATTCATATCTTATCGCTCTGGCGTTCGCTTCAAAATTCGCGCTGTTTAATTTGACGCTTTTTACAAAGACGAGTTTGCTGTATTTTTTCGCCAAGTTTCGCGCAAACTCCTCCTCGTTTTTTGAACCATCTCTTGTATTGTAATTTACTATCGCTATATCAAAAGGTATGTTTTTTTGCAAAAGCATATAAAAAAGCGCGGATGAGTCAACGCCTCCCGAAAAAGCGAGAAGATTTTTTGTCTCCTTTAAACTCTGCCAAATGTCAGATGAGTTTTGTAACTGTTGCAACTAATTTATCTCCGACAAGATTTGTTACCAAAGCCTCTACAATATCGCCCGTTTTTAATCCCAAAACCTCGCTCTCGTTTATCAAAACTTCGCCGTCAATTTCGCCGATACACTCTATTTTGCGCGCACCCAATAAAAGTTCGTGCTCGCTGCTTTCACCCTCTACCACTAAAATAACTTTTTTGCCTATTTGCGTTTTCAGGCGATTTGTTATGCCTACATGTACGATCTTTTCAAGTTTTTTCAGTCTGGAATTTAATACGTTTTTTGGTATTTTCCCATCCATCTCAAAAGCCGCTGTTCCCTCTTCGTTTGAGTAAGCGAAAATATTTACTCTGTCAAATTCAAACTCTTTCGCGAAGATTAAAAGGTTTTCAAACTCTTCGTCGCTCTCGTTTGGATGTCCTACGATAAAGCTTGTGCGCACAAACGAATCAGCCGCGCTTCTCATAAGATTTAACTGTTGTTTTATTCGCTTTGAATCAGCACCTCTTTTCATCCTTTTTAGCATATTATCGTCAATATGCTGGATAGGCATATCAAAATAGTTGTGAAAAACATTTGAAGCTATAATACGCGAAATCAAAGCAGCAGAAGTTGTCGTGGGATACAGGTACAAAATGCGAGCGCTTTTTACCCCTTCGATTTTCTCAACAGCGTCAATTAGCAAAATAAGCCCGTCGTCTATTTTTTTATCTCTCAAATACGAACTGCTGTCTTGCGAGATAAAACTAAAATCCCAAATTCCTTGTTTTACGAGGTTTTCAACTTCTTTTGTGACGCTTTCCAACTCGCGCGATTTGAGTTTGCCTTTAAAGCTTGGAATGGCGCAAAAACTACAACTTTGATTACAGCCTTCGGAGAGTTTTATGTACGCGTGCGTGTTTGAACCTGTTATTACTCTCTCTTCATTGTTTATAAGATATGTCTCTTGCGAAAAACGGTTTTTCCGCTCCTCCACTATAACGTCTATATGGTCGTAGTCTCCCACGCCTGTAAATATGTCAACTTCGGGCAACTCTTTTATCAGCTGTTCTTTATAGCGCTCAGTTAAACAGCCGCTTACGACTAAAAGCGAGTTTTTTTTTCTCTGCTCATGTAAGGAAAATATGACCCTTAAACTCTCCTCTTTCGCCGCTCCTATAAATCCGCATGTATTTACTATCAATACGTCGGCTTCATTTGCGTTATCAGTCAAAGCGTAGGATTTGAGGCGTCCTAACATAACTTCGCTGTCAATCAAATTTTTATTACAGCCAAGAGAGACAAGGTGAAGTTTTTTTCTCATATCCATAAGTTATCGATTAGTCTTGTATTTCCGACAAACGCGGCTATCAATAAGATCGTCTCTTTAACGATAATCTGCTCTTTTGCCTCAAAGTTACGTGAAAGGGCTTTCGCGTAGTCTACTTTTAAATCTTGTAAGGATTCCAACATAATAAGTTCTATTTTTTTCGCCTCCCTTTCGCCTTTCATGATAGCTTGAGAAGCGTTTTTAAGAGCTATGCTAAGAGCCAAAGCCTGCACTCTGTCTTTTTCGCCGAGATATATATTTCTGGAAGAAAGAGCCAAACCGTCGCTCTCTCGCACGATATCGCAGGGGATTATATTGGTGTTTATAAATAGGGTTTTTACCATATTTTGTATAAGGTACAACTGTTGAGCGTCTTTTTTGCCAAAATAAGCGTTTGTCGGACGAACGAGATTTAGAAGTTTTAACACTATTCTTAAAACTCCGTCAAAATGTCCCGGTCTGCTGCTGCCCTCCAGAATATACGCTAAATTTTTTGGAGCGAGAATTTCAGGTTCTGTTTTTGCGTACATCTCCTCACATGTTGGCATAAAAAGTATATCCACACCCGCTAATGTGCATATTTTAAGATCCGCTTCCTCGCGGCGCGGGTATTTTTCATAATCTTCATTCGGCAAAAATTGCGTTGGATTTACAAAGATAGAGACGACAACCGTGTCGTTTTGTATTCTGGCTTGACGGATTAAAGACAGGTGACCGTTGTGCATAGCGCCCATTGTAGCCACAAAACCAACGCTTCCTTTTAGCTCTTCTCTGATCGCCGTCAACTCTTTTACTGTTGATACTATTTTCATTTTAGCTGCTTTTTTGTAAAATTTACTTTTTAAAAAGTTGATTATATCAAAATTTATGGAGTTAAATTGGATAATTATGAATACACGGAGTTATTAAAAAAGCTTTCAATCAAAATAGACAACATCGCTAAGATTGTAAAAACAGACGAGCTTTTAAAAAGATTAAAAGAGATAGAAGAGATTGAGCAAAATCCTAGTTTTTGGGAAGACGCTAAAAATGTCGGGTTGCTTTCCAAAGAGAAAACCAAACTCGCGAACATATATAAAAAATATGAAAACGCTAAAAATGCCGCGAATGACGCGAAAGATTTGTGGGATATGGCAAATGACGAAAACGATGAAAATACTATAAACGCTCTTATCGAAGACGCTCCAAATCTTGAAAATACGATAACAACTCTTGAGATATCCATGATGTTAAGCGGCGAACACGACGGTGCAAACGCGATAGTCAGTATTCATCCTGGTGCCGGTGGAACGGAGTCGAATGATTGGGCAAGTATGCTTTATCGCATGTATCTTAGATGGAGCGAACGTATGGGATATAAAGTAGAGATATTTGACTATCAAGAGGGCGAGGAAGCGGGCATAAAAGACGTTAGTTTTATCGTTAAAGGCGAAAACGCATACGGTTATTTGAAAGCGGAAAACGGCATTCATAGATTGGTTAGAATAAGCCCGTTTGACGCGAACGCCAAAAGACACACATCTTTTAGCTCGGTTATGGTAAGTCCTGAGATTGACGACGACATAGATATACAAATAGAAGAAAAAGACATAAGAATAGATACGTATAGAGCAAGCGGCGCCGGCGGACAGCATATAAATAAAACCGAAAGCGCCATTAGGATTACGCATATTCCAACAGGCGTCGTGGTTCAGTGTCAAAACGACAGAAGTCAGCACAAAAACAAAGCGAGCGCGATGAAAATGTTAAAATCAAGACTGTACGAATTGGAACTTGAAAAACAGCAAGCCGTAAAAGACGGAATTCCAAAAAGCGAGATCGGTTGGGGACATCAGATAAGAAGTTACGTTTTAGCTCCTTATCAGCAAGTAAAAGATGCCAGAAGCAATAAGGCTTATTCGCAAACGGACGCTATACTGGATGGCGATATAACAAAAATCATTGAAGACGTTTTAATCTCGACGCAAAGTTAAAAAGGAGAAAATTATGGTCATAACAAAAGAGGCGTTTTGTAATAAAGTTTGTGTTTTTAAGATTTTTACATATAATACGTAAAAAAGAGTTGCCAAAGAGAAAATTTTTTGGTATTATTCTACAAATAAACTTTTACTAAAAGGTAAAGAGATTGAGAATATTTGAACTCACATGCACAGCATACTTAAAAGATGATATTGAATTTAAAAGCAGTTTCGATGCTATAGCAAAGTATATAAGTTATTCACTGCATTTAGCTGAGCTTGGTTCAATACATGAAGGTAAGGATTATAAATATTATACATTTGGAAGTTTTCATCCTACAGAAAAAGATAAAATTTACAAGAAAGGTAAAATCTATAAATTCACAATACGAACATTAAATAAAACTCTTGCCCAAGCTTTTTACAATACACTAAAAAACAATACAAACAATAGATATTTTACCGTTGTCGAAACTATAAAAAAAGATATTTCTCAATTTTTTATAAATGAGTTATATAGTGTCTCTCCTGTCATAGTTTCTGTGGATAATGGAAGATTTTGGACGATAAAAGAGAGTGGCGATGTAGAACAACTTAGAGAATTGCTGCACAATAATATAGAAAAAAAATACAAAAGTTTTTTTGGTGAAGATATGGATGTTAAGCAGAATTTTATACAATTTATTGAGATTAAAAATAGGGTTCCACAAAATATTGTAATAGCAAAAGATAATAAAAGTATTTGTTTTTTTGGCAATAAATTAAAGATAATTCCAAATGAAGATGAAATTTCACAAAAGCTTGCATTTGGTGCTTTCGGATGCGGTTTGGGTGAGAAAAATAGCTACGGCGGCGGGTTTTGTATATGGAGATAAAGGGAGAAAATTTGTCCAAAGAAAATGATACGGTTACTAAGGAATTTAAAGTAAAAGATGTATTTTACAATAATGGTATTGTAAACTTGTATCAATTTTTGAAAGTTAAATATTTTAATTTAGAAATAACTTTATCGGGAGATAGTCTGTTAATTACTCTTAGTATTGCAAATGAAAAAAAGATATATTTTGAAATACTCAATGCCTTTATAAAAGAGTATAAAATAGTTTATCAAACTGAAAACAATAGATACTATTTTGATGAGAAAAAATTAGATTTTATATTAGATAAAAAGTTTGATACAAAAGGTGGACAAAAAAACGATTTAAGAAACGGTGTATACCTTTATAAAAAAGTGACAGAATTTGGATTGACGAGAGAAAACGTTGAAAGACTGTATATTGATTTTTGTGAAAAATTTAAACAAAAGCCTGAAAAAGAGTCCGATGGAAAACTAAAAGTTCCAAATAAAAACAATGAAGTGATTGTTGCAATTACATTGGAAGAAGCTATTGAGCGATTTGTTGAATATTTTGTTGGACAAGTTAACAGTTTACCCATAGATTCCAAAATACACTCTTTTGAAGACGGGCAAGAACATTTTCACGATATGCTTAAGCATCCGCAAAATTATAAAATAGATAAATGGGACGCTCTAATCTATTGGTTTGGAGGTCGAATTGGTAATCTTCATGGTTCATCTTATTACATTTATCCGAATTCATATAATTTAGAAGCTCTAAATAAATTTAAGAAGTCATTAGATATAGGTGATGATGATATAAAATATAGAGATAAAAATGAGCAACTGAAATCGACCGGTTCGAATATTGATTTTCCTAAAGCCTTAGAAAAAGATGGGATTAGCGCTAAAAATTTACATATTTTGCATAGTGCAGAGGAGTTTGAAGTTAAGTTTTTTATGTATCTATTTTCTACTTTTTATCATATAGAAGAAAGATATGAGAATGCAAAAGAGCGAAGAGCGGAAAGAGCAAAAGAACTCTACGAGACATTAAAATATATCAGCTTTACCGTATATACGGATGACGGAATGTTTAAAACATCATTGGAAGAATACACGAAAGCTTATTGGCTAATACAGTTTTTTTACAAACTAAAAGAAAAAGATCTTTTCAAATACTTATCTGACTTATTTGTTATTTTTTCATTATCGCAAGGTGCGCAAGAAAATGTCAATATGCGGCGATGGTGTCAAAATTTACTGAATTTTTCAGATTTAAGAAAAGAGTATTATTTGACGAGTTTTAATGCTTTAAAAAATAATTCAAAAGGTTTTTCCGGCAAATTGCTTTTTGAATTCGAGCAAATTTATTTAGAATTTATATCGGGAGACAAAAATATGGATACTCATATAGATGCAAAAAAAATAGGCGATGGTATTGGCCATTTTTGTGCGGAACTTGGAGATAAAGATTTATTGTTTAAATTGCGTAATATAAAAAATTATAAACAATTAATTTCTTATTTTAAAGATTTGAAATTTTCAGCTTTAAAAAACGGAAGAGAATCAAAATTTTCAAAGGAATTTAATGATGCACTTGAGAATATTCTAAGCAATATTGAGGAAAATTGGGAGGTAGCGAGAGATTACATTGCTATTTATGCAATAGATAAGTTTAAAACCGTTAGTTTTGCAAAAAACAATAAACAAGGAGAATAAAATGTTTTTAAATATAGCTTATATAGTTAAAGTGAACATAGCTTCACTAAACGGCGGCGAAGGAAGCGGCGGGAACATAACGGCAATGAAAAAGATTGCAAATGCAAATGGTGATGAGTTTGCATATATATCAGGTCAAGCTTTAAGAAGATACTTAAAAGAAACATTAATGCAATTGGGAGAAATTATTAGTTCTGTAGATGAGAGTGGAAACCCTACTTTTAAAGACGGAGATAAATTTTTAGAGCTTAATGAGAAGATGAAAGACGAAAAAAAACAAAAGATTTTTAAATCTGTTTGTGATTTGGATCTATTTGGTTATATGTTGCCAAAAGGAGGTAGAAGGTGGTCGCCTGTAAAGGTTACTCCTATGATTTCAATCCTTCCGTATAAAGGTGAATATGATTATTTGACAAGAAAACAGAAAACTGCAGACGAAAGTGCAAAGAGCGGCAATATTGTGCAGGTTGAGATTGATACTTTTAATTTTATGAGGGGAAATATTATTGTAAATACAGCTCATATAGGAAATGAAATTAATGAGTATACTTATGAGGTTAATAAAATCTTAAATATTGAAGAGAAAAATAGAAGATTGAATGTTTTGTTGGATGCTATAAAGTATTTTAATGGGGGAGCCAAACAAGCACGAAATCTTGAAGATATTGCTCCGAAATTTATTGTTATTGCAAAACAAAAAACAGGTAATCCGTTTTTGCTTAATGCTTTAAGCGTTGATACCAATGGCAATATCAATATAGAAAATATAAAAGAAGCCTTTCAAGGCAATGAGACAGAAAAGTATACTGTTGGGCTTACAAAGGGAATTTTTAATAATGAAGAAGAAATAAAAAATTCTTTTGAAAAAGTTGTAACTATTGCACAAGCTATTGATGAGTATAAAAATCTAATAAAAGTCTAAAAATGAAATTTATAAGATTTGGTGTAGAGGGCATTTTAAATTCATTCAGGGTTCCTTTTTTTAGAACTTATCATAAAACATTTTTTGCGCCGCCAAAAAGTACAATTATTGGTATGTTGTGCAATATATCTTTAAAATCTCAAAAAGAATTTTTTGAGATTTTAAATAAAGAATCTATTGATGTTTCTGTTGTTATAAACAGCATAAGCGGTAAAGCAAAAGAGTTATGGAGTTATAAAACTTTAAAAAAGGTGAATATGGGTAAGAGTGTTGTTAGGAGAGACAAGCTTTTTTTACCAATATATACTATTTATCTACGGATACAAGATGACGCACTTTTTAAAAATACTTTAGAGTTTTTAACAAATCCAAAAAATATTCCATCATTGGGTCTTGATGATGAACTGATAACAATCAAGAATATTACGGCCTTAAACAGTGAAATATTTGTGCAAAATAACACAAATAGAGTTAATTCAGTTTTTCTTGATAAAAACATAAAATATAAAGTTCATATGGCCAAATATGACAAATTTTTAAAACTACCAACGCCAAACTTGGTTCCAACAAAATTTACAGCATTTGACTCTGAAGGAAATAGAATTTCAAAAGAAGCCAAAGAGGAGTTTTTGCAAGTTGAATATATAAACTGCGAAGTGGAATTTTTGGAAAATATTGAAAGTTTTAGAGATATGGAATTAGGCAATAGGGTAATTTTTTATTAATGAAAATTTGGGCAAAGCGACTTGGCGAACAATACCAAACTATAGAAGGACATACAGATTGTGTTATAGAGGAGTCTTTAAAACAGATAGATGAATACACCATTCATAAAGTTTCAAAACTGACAAAATGGAATAAGGAAAAAATAAAAGATTTAATTTTTTTTTGCGCTTATTTTCATGATATTGGTAAAGCTACGAAAGAATTTCAAGAAACGATTAAAAATGGTTTAAAATCATATCATCCTATGTATTCTGCCAGCATTTTGGAGAACATTGAAAAATTTGAATATAAAAATGAAGATATTTATATAAATCTATTGTTGATAGTTTCTTTAACTCATCATACTTTGATGCCATATACGGCAAATTCTTCAAAATTTACATTTTTGGATGAAGCAAAGGATTTTTTTGAAAATTATAGAAGCAAATATGAGCTATATATGCAAAAGACATGTAAGTATAATTTTGAATTTAAATTTTCAGAAAATATCAAGCTTGAGATTGAATGTATTGAGGATAGCCTAAAGTATATTGAAAACAATAATATATTAAGGACGCTTTATTCGTATATATCCGGTATTTTAAATATTGCCGATTGGTTGGCGAGTGCAAAATTTGCCAAGAATGCAACAAATATTACTTTTAATGTATTGCCCTCAAAGGAAGCTTTTATCAGTAAGCTATCTTTTGATAAATTAAGAAGTTTTCAGGAGAATTTATCCGAATGTGCAGGAAGCGTACTAGTTGAGATTCCAACAGGAGAAGGCAAAACAGAAGGCTCATTGCTTTGGGCAATTAACAACTTAAAAAATAAAAATACCAAAATAATATATACGCTCCCAACTCAAACGACGTCAAATAAACTATATGAGAGAATACAAAGTTTTTTTGATAAAGAAATGTGTGGTTTAATTCACTCCTCTGCAAAAGTTTATCTTGAAAAAGAGTACGAAAAAGATAATGGCTTTATTGATGAAAACTTTAGAAGTGATTTTCTATTTAACAAAAGCTTTAATAAGCCAGTTACCGTTTCTACGATAGATTCACTATTAAAATATTTTATTAATATAGGAAGGTTTAATATTGCAATAAAAAATTTCCTTAACTCTGTAATTATAGTAGATGAAGTTCATTCTTATGATTTCAAATTGATGGGATTTTTAAAAAGATTTTTAGAACTTTGCAATAAGGAATATGAGGTAAAAGTATGTCTAATGAGTGCTTCAATTCCAAACAAAACCAAGCAATTGCTCGGAATCAAATCCTATCAAACAGTGCATCAAAACGACTTATTTAAGAAAAAAGCAAATCAAATTACCAAAAAAGAGTGTGTGATGGATGATGATTTTAATTTGCTGGAAGAAAAAATTTGTCTTAAGAAAAACACTTTAATTATAAGAAATACAGTCAGAAGCGCAACACTAACATATAAAAGGCTTAAAGAAAATCTTGATCCTGAAAAATTTGAAATTATTCTGTACCATGCTGCTTTTAAGAAAATAGACAAAAATCAAAAAGAAAAATTGATTTTTGAAAAACTTGAAAAATCCAAAACAAATAAACCTTTGATTTTAATAGCTACTCAAATTGTAGAAATTTCTTTGGATATAGATTTTGATATTTTATTTACTGATAATGCGCCGATTGATGCCTTAATTCAAAGATTTGGAAGGATAAATCGTAAAAAATCTTTAAATAAAAAAGGGGAAGTATTTATATATAAATATGATAAAGCTTTTCCATATAAAAATACTTATATTTTAGAATTAACATTTGAAACTATTAAAGATGGATATTTTGAATTGAGTGAATATGTCAAATGGCTAAATATTGTATATGACAAGTTGTTTGTAGATGATATAAGTATAAAAAATCGTATTTCCGGAATTTTTGATGACGCTTATGAAAAACATGATAAGAATTTGAAAAAATTGAATGCTATCGAACAATCGGAAGATAATTATGATTTGAGAGATATTAATGTTCCTAGAGAGGATTTTTTGCTATATGATGATTTTATGAATGAAACAATTAATCCAAAAAACTACTACGAATACACGATATCTTTGCCGTCATGTTATGCGAATAAATATTTATATATTCCTCAGGAAAAGCTAAAATATCGCATATTGAATTTAAAATATTCGTTCGAAAGCGGAATCGAGTTACCTATCGAAGACGAGGATGAAATTTGGTAAAAATTACAGGAACTATGATTTCCTATTATTTTATTTGTAAAACAAAATTGTGGCTTAGTGCCAATCGTCTAAATCTTGAAGATAATAGCGAAGATGTTCATATAGGCAGGGTACTTCATGAGATAAATGAAGAAAAAAGTAAACATGCTGAGATATCACTGGGAAATGTCAAAATAGATAAAATAACAGATGATTATGTGATTGAATTTAAAAAGTCAGACTCTGACCCTGAAGCTGCAAAATGGCAATTGTTGCTTGAGCTTTTCACACTAAAGCAAAAAGGTATTGAGAAAAAAGGCAGACTTGAATATGCTGAAAAAAATAGACAAACAAAAACAGAAGTTGTGATGTTAGACGATGTGCATGAAGCCAAACTTTTAGAGATTTTTGAAGAAATAAATGCTTTGATTGAAGAAAAAATTCCTCCAAAGCCTGTTTTTGTATCAAAATGTAAAAAATGCGCTTATTATGAATACTGTTTTATATAGGAGATTTAATGTCTAAAAGCCATACTCGTTATATATTTTCTATGGGAAAACTTGAACGCAAAGATAACTCTATCGCCTTTAAGAATGATAGTATGAATTTTTATTTACCAATTGAAGAAACGAGAGAACTTTATTGTTTCAACGAGGTGAGTTTTAATACTAAATTTTTAGATTTTATTTCAAAAGCCGGTATCACTATGCACATTTTTAATTATGGCGGTGGATATAGCGGCACTTTTTATCCGAAAGAGTATCTTATAAATGGTAATTTGACTGTAAAACAATCATTATGTTTTGTGGAACATCGTCTTGAAATAGCAAAAAGCATTGTAAACGCGATAGCAAAAAATATACATGAAGTTTTATATCACTATTATAGACACGAAAAAAAAGAGTTAAAAGAGTATCTTGATTGGTTAAAATATAAAGTGTCCAGTTTGCTTGAAAAAGCATTTAATATTGAACAAATTTTATTTGTTGAAGGACAGATTTGGAGCAGGTTTTATGACAGTTTTAAGTACTTTTTGCCGGAAGATTTTTTAATAAATAAAAGAGTGAAACGTCCTCCTGATAATCCCATGAATGCACTTATAAGTTTTGGAAATACATTGCTTTATACAAAAACAATCTCGGCAATTTATCATACGCATCTAAATCAATCCATAAGTTTTTTGCATAGTCCAAGAGAGGGGAGATTTAGCCTATGCCTGGATTTATGCGAGGCGTTTAAGCCCATACTTGTTTTTAAAAGTATTTTTGAATTAGTTGGTAGAAAAAAACTTCAAGTCTCAAAACATTTTGATAAAAAATTAAATTATGCGTTATTAAACGATGAGGGTAAAAAAGTTTTCATAGATGAGTTTAGAAACAGATTGGATGAAACTTTTTTGCATCCAAAACTTAAAAGAAAGGTCTCATATGAGCACTGTCTAAAGCTTGATGGATATAAATTAATAAAATTTATTTTAGAAAAAAAAGAGTTTGCGCCATTTCTTTTAAAAGAAAAAATATGAAAAAATTCGCCAAAAATTACAACTACATCTTTTTATTTTATGATATTGCAGATGAATTTAGTGAGGTTGGCAAATATCGTGTTACAAAAGTTTTTAAAATATGTAAAAAATATCTCAAACACCACCAAAA
>JAISGD010000001.1 GCA_031263195.1 Campylobacteraceae bacterium
GGAGGTTTCGCATACATCCTTAAATGCTCGTACTATATCGCCGTTATCAACCGTAACATTTACCTCTTGTTCTACACAAGGAATATAAGTATCGTAAGTATTATATATCCATATCTCAACGTCATCTCTGACACCGTTGTTGTTTGAGTCAATACCTAAAAGAGTTTCATCGTTTTTTACAGGATCTGGGCAGGGTGGGAGTTGATATCCGTGTTTTACCTCTCCTCCGCCATTACATGTATAGTTGGAAGAACCTGTTTGAGTGTTTGAATTGTTAGATTTTCCGCCTCCGCAGCCTGTGAGAGCTAAAGTTAGTATTAAAATCGTTGAGAATATAATTGTTTGTTTCATTGTATACCTCAATAATAATTTTTGAATATTATCACAAAAAGATTTAAAATATATAAAAGATGACAGTTTTTGGTTAGAATAATCATTTATTTATTGTAACGATGAGAAATGCTGAGGCAATAATATAAAGAGATGTTTTAGACTAACAAACAAAAAAAGCTTTACTGCAAAACTCAAACTAAGCTTTTGTCATTGTTTATATTTTTTGTCATTACAAATAATAAAGAAATATTTCACTTATTTTTATATTCCTTTGGATTGCCGCGTCACACTGCGTGTTCCTTGCAAGATGGGAATTTTTGAACTGCTATGCCGTCACAATTATAATTTTTCTTATGAGAAAAGATGCGATTTATGTTTTTACGGCTAAAAATGTTGTGAAGATTTTAATACGACAGTAAATGTGCTGCTTTGCTTGTTAAATCGAATATGATAATCATCATTTACTCGGACGACCTGCTGACGGTTTTCAAATATCCATTATCATTCAAAAGCAGATACAATTCTCCCAAAATACGTTTTTTTTCCATCTCGCCGATGAGTCCGCTCTCTTCTATGCGGTCATTTAACGTATCTTGGATATCTCTTACATTATAGTCAAGGTCTTCCAAAATATCCAAAATGCATTGTGACTCCAGTAGATTTTCTATCTCGTAACCGTCGGTATTTATCGTTATCGTTGCTTCGGTTGGATGCGTAAAGAGATTGTGACGCATTCCCAAGACTTCTTGATATGCCCCCACAAGAAAAAATCCCAAAAAGTATTCTCTCTCCGCCAAATCCACATCGTGCAAAAATAGCGGCTCTTTTATATCAAAGCCGATTTCGCCGTCACTGTCGCAAGTGATATCCCACAATGACGCCGAGCGGGTAGGGTGCTCATCAAGTCTGTCAAGCGGCATAACCGGAAAATTTTGTTCCAACCCCCAATAATCAGGCAAACTTTGGAAAATGGAAAAGTTCACAAGATAGCGCTCCTGTACCTGTTCCTGGATATTCAGTATCTCGCTGTAGTGTTTCTCGCCCAAAATATTCACCGCTTTTTTTATGATGAGATTGACCAGGACTTCCGTATTTGAACGGTCTTGCAAATCCACATAGCCCAAATCAAAAAGCGTCAGCAAAGACTCCATATGATCAATGGCGTCATGCAAATACTCCATCGCGTTTTTGGAGTTAAGCGTTGTGTAGAGATAGTGAAGTTCTTCGACAAGCTGCGGATTTGTCTTTTTAAACTCAAGCTTATCTTCTGTGTATTCCTGCGAAAAGAGTTCCAGTACTGGAGCTATCAGTACGGCATGATTGGCAGCTACAAAACGACCTGACTCTATGAAGATATCCGGCTCAATCTCATTTTTCTTATTTGCTATATCTTTTAAAAGATAAACGACATCGTTCGCATACTCTTGAAGCGTATAGTTTCTTTGCTGCGCGCTTTCAGTCTGTGAATACTCGATAGCGAGTCCGCCGCCAAGATTGATAGCGTGCAGATTTTTCGCACCCATTTTTTTAAGCTCCGTATATATGTTGCCTGCCTCTCTCAGTGCCTTTTTTACAGGCGCTATGTCTTCTATCTGCGAGCCTATATGAAAATGTATCATAGTAAATTGGTCTAAAAGATTTGCCGCTTTTAGCATTTTGACAGCCTCTATAAGTTCTGTAGAGGTAAGACCGAATTTTGAGTTGATACCGCCGCTCTTTGCCCAAGCTCCGGAACCGGAGCTGTGAAGTCTGATGCGAAGTCCTATTTTAGGTTTTGGCTCGAATCTTTCAGAGGCAGTTTTAATGATACCGTCCAACTCATTCAATCCCTCAATCGTAAGAGTGATATTGTGCCCCATCTCTGCGGCAATAAAACCAAGTCCTATCATTTCGCTGTCTTTGAAACCGTTCACGGTTATCGGCGAACCGTTATTATTATGAGCCATAGCAAGTATCAATTCGGCTTTACTGCCGGCCTCAAGACCATATTCGTACTCTTTGCCGAGGCGTACCATATTTTTAACAAAATTTGGATATTGATTGACTTTTAGAGGATATACGGCTTGAAAAGAGCCTTTGTACTGTATCTCTTTTTGTGCCTGTTTAAAGTTACTGTAGATAGAGCGTATCTGTTTGTGTATCAAATGCGGGAAGCGCAGCAAAAGCGGACCTCTGAAACCCTCTTTTCTAATCTCTTTAACTATATCTATTATAGCGGGCTGCGAGTCACTGTTGACGCATACTTTGCCGTTTTTGATAATAAAATCGCCATTTCCCCAAACTTTAAGTCCATAATCTACCATTGAAACTCTCCCAATAAATCCAAATCTATCTCAAACTCTATCTTTTCTTCAAGATTTTTTATGCGTACCGTACCGCTTTTAACTTCATTTTCGCCTATCAATATACACTGCTTCGCGCCTAATCTGTCGGCATTTTTGAGTATTTTTGCGGGATTTTTAGCTTCATAATCCGTATAAACTTTGATTTTTCTTCTTAACTCGACTGCTATTTTAAGTGCAAAATCAAAAAAACGTTCATCTAAAATCCCTATATAAACGCCGCACTTTTGAGGGGATGGCATTTTGATAAGTTCTAAAAGTCTCTCTATTCCTATCGCGAAACCAACCGCCGGAGCGCTTCTGCCGCCTAAAAACTCGACAAGTCTATCGTATCTGCCTCCGCCTGCAACCGAACTTTGCGCACCAATCTCTGTACTTACAAACTCAAATGCCGTCTTGGAGTAATAGTCAAGCCCGCGTACGAGTTTCGGGTCTATTTCATAATCAATATTAAAATTTGTCAAAATAGCTCGCAACCGTTTAAACTCGTCTTCACATTCATCGCAAAGCTCATTTAATAAAATAGGGGCACCTTTCAATAATATCTGACAATGTTCATTTTTGCAATCAAACACACGGATAGGATTTAAAATCTTTCTTCGCAAACAATCCTCGCAAAGCCCATCGTTATCATTTAAAAATCTCACAAGTCTTGCGCGGTAAGAGGGCATGCATTTGGAGCATCCTAAAGAGTTTAACTTCAAAACACTCTTGATGCCAAAAAAACTTAACATTTCGCTCAGCATCAAAATAACAGCCGCATCTTCTTTAACATCGCTCACGCCAAAACTTTCAACGCCAAACTGATGAAACTGTCTTAAGCGCCCTTTTTGCGGTCTTTCATATCTGAACATCGGACCATAGTAAAAAAATCTCTTCACGCCGCCGGCTTTATCAAATTTGTTTTGGATAAAGGAGCGTACGATACCTGCCGTACCTTCGGGTCTAAGACAGACATCATTGCCGCCTTTATCTGTGAATTGATACATCTCTTTACCGACTATATCGCTGCTCTCGCCGACACTTCTTTTAAATAGCGCCGTCTCTTCCAAAATCGGAGTGCTGATATATGAAAAGCCATAGTTTGCCGCTATTCTCGCGCAATTTTGCGTAAAATAAAGATACTTGTCGCCCTCTTCAAATATGATATCTTTCATGCCGCGCAATGCGTTAATCATCTAAAAACCTTTTTATCTTACAAAATAGAGCTTCTATACTCTCGTCAGCATTTAAAATTATACAGTCTATACCAACTTTTTTTACTGTCTTTTCCATATTTTCCTGTACTTTTAAAAGATACTCTGCACCTCTTTGTTCTATATTATCATGTGTTTTCACCGCTATACGGGAGTGCAAAAGATTTTGATTTGTTTTGATAAAGACGACTTTGTCCGGCATTTTACCGCTAAGCGCAAAACGATTTAGACTAATCAAAAAATCCAAATCATTCGCGGGATTATTTGTAAGCGCATAAGCGATACCCGATATAAAACCTCTATCGCTTATGACAAATCTATCGTTATTTGGTGCTATTACCTTTGCATAGTGTTCCGCTCGGTCTGCCAAAAACAAAAATGCTTCCGCTTCCGTACTGATATGAAGCTCTTTTTCCAATAATATAGCTCTTAATTCTTTACCAAGTTGTGTAGCTCCGGGTTCTTGCGTGATAACAGCATCGGGATAAATCTCTTTTAGTTTTTGTATCTGCGTACTTTTACCTACCGTGTCGATTCCTTCAAAAAGCACGTACATTAGACTTTACCTTTAATAAAAGCATCTATCTCTTTTGGATATAAGTGCGAAGCGTCGCCATTATGCTTGATGATTGAACGGATAACAGACGAACTTATAAAAGCATTTTTTAGTGATGGCATAAGATAAATAGTCTCTATATCGTTATTTAAAGAAGCATTAGCATAGCCCATCTGGAGTTCATACTCAAAATCGCTCACAGCCCTAAGACCTCTGATGACTGTAAAAATATTTTTCTCCGACGCAAAATCAACCATCAAATTTGAGAACGGTCCAACTTTTACATTGTCGATATCTTTTACGGCGGCTTTTACCATTTCAACGCGCATCTCAAGCGTAAACATCGGCTTTTTTTCGTCTGACGCTGCTACTGCTATCAGTACCTCGTCAAAAAGTTTTTGCGCGCGCTTTACTATATCTATATGTCCGTTTGATACAGGATCAAACGTACCCGGATATATAGCTGTTTTTTTCATTCTCCGCTCCATCTTTTATATAAATCATTCGGTATACCAAGCAGGTCAAACCATCGACCGATTAAAAAATCCTCCATCTGTTCAAGAGTTTTGATATCGGCGTAAAATCCCGCTATTGGAGGGGCTATTATAACTCTATTTTGCGCAAGCGTGAGCATATTTTGCAAAGATATCGCGCAGTATGGCATTTCGCGCGGAGATAAAAGCAGTTTTTTTTGCTCTTTAATCATCACGGCCGCACTTCGCGTTAAAAGATTGTCGGCTATGCCGACAGCTATTTTAGCAAGAGAATTCATGCTGCAAGGGATTATCGCCATCATATCCGCACCAAATGAACCGGAAGCCGTACATTCGGATATATCGGCATCGTCCAAAAGCTTAAAACGCTCCTCTTTTTGACTTACTATCTTAGCGTTATCGGTAGCTATCACAAAAGTTTTATACTCTTTAGGCAAAGAGCGTATGAACTTCAAACCAAGTCTAACGCTGCTTGCCCCCGATATACCGACAATAACTTTTTTCATAATCATCTCCCAAGCCAAATCGCCGTTTTTTTAAGTAAAGGATTTTACATTTTATGAGATTATGTTTTGCTTTAGAGTTTTAGTTTTTTGATATATGTAAAAAGCTATAATTAAAATGTTGCAAAAATCCGCACCGGAGAATGAGTTTGAAATTATTTGCAGTTGCTGTTTTTGGTATTTTGCTGATTTTTATCATTTTTGGAGTGAGTTTTGGGCAAAACTTTTTCTATTATCCTGAAATTGGTAAAAGCCATTATACTCCCAATGATATAGGGCTTGATTATGAAGATGTTTATTTTGAGAGTTTAGACGGGACGAAGCTGCACGGATGGTTTATATCCTCAACGGAAAAAGCTAAAGGGACGGTCATACACATACACGGCAACGCCGGTAAACTCGAAAATCATTTGAATTTTGTTGGCTGGCTGCCAAAAAACGGCTACAATCTTTTTATGTTTGATTATCGTGGATTTGGTCTTTCGGAAGACAAAAGGCAAACTCCAAAAGCGCTTATGGATGATACAAAAACAGCTATCGGTTATATAAGAGGGAGGATGGGTCGGGATAAATTATTTATTCTCGCTCAAAGTCTTGGCGGCAATAACGCTATAGCCGCAATCGCGTCAGGGCAGAGGAGGGGAATAAAGGCAGTACTGATTGACTCAACATTTGTCTCATATAAAGAGATAGCGGACGAAACTTTCGCATACAGCGGCATATTTGTGAGCGATAAATACAGCGCAAAGAACTTCATCGCCGATATTTCGCCCATACCGCTTCTTTTTATACATGGCACAAGCGATAATATCGTACCGTATAAACACTCCGAAAAGTTATATGCTTTAGCCAAACACCCAAAAAAGCTTATCATTGTGCCGCACGCGCAACACCTCAGCGCGCTGCAAAGCGAAATATATCAAAACGAAGTACTGAGATTTTTTGATGAAAATCTATAATCATCGCAAATGGTCTATCATATTTATAGATTTCGCGAGATTAGACAATTTAAACTGTTTTGGTTCACAATCTCAGTAGTGCTTATAAGATTGAAGACAATAAATGACGAGCGTAGCAGTCTATAATGCTCTGCCGATTAACTTTAGTCTTGCTTGAGCATTTTTCATCTCTATCTTATTGATAGCTACAACTTTCACAATTGTAAGTTTGATATTTTTGTCGTCAAGTCTGATAGTTTTTGTCTTGAAATCCCCACTTTGAATGTACGGCACAAATTGAACAATATCGGCATCTTCATCTTTGATGTAGATTTTGACCGCACTTTCGTCGTCTAGCGTGTAGTGCACTATATCACCGACTTTGATTTTCGCGTCCCGCTCACAGATAATCTCATCTTGATTTTCGATTTCAGGGGACATATTATCGCCTTTAGCTACTAAACAGTAGAGTTTTTCTATTTTACCGCCACCTTTATAAGGGGCGAAGCCCCCGATTTTTTCGCCGCCCAAACCTCCGCCGCAATTAACAGTAGCTATTATCGGTATCTTTTTGATAACTATTGCCTCTTTGTCATAAAAATAGGCAATATCTACCTTGTAATATTCGGCGATTTTGGCGGCGTATTTTTCCGGAATACTCTCTCGCGAAATCCAATTGGCAAATACCTGTGCCGAAACTCCTAAAAACAGTGCTAAATCAATATTTTTAGTAGTTTCTTGTTTCATCATTTCAATTGTTGTTTCAAATAGCTTGTTCATTCTGATTCTCCCATTTTTCAATTAAAATAATACACACATTTTGTTTATACTGTTCTGAAAACAAATCAACAAATTGTGTATTAAAGTGATAGCATAATACACAATTTGTTTATCCATATACGACTTTGCTTTAAAGCCTAAAATCACGTTACTATCTCGACTTTTTATGTATTTTAAAAAAAATAAAAACAAAGAGACCGCTTACTTAAAATTGATTTTATTTTTAGACGGCAGAAAACGCCAGGGCAGGGCAGTCGCTAAAACCATATCGGTGACTCTTCCATTTCAGGGTTTCCCTGCAACAGCTGATGCGGTTTATACTCCGCTTTGTACATTAAGCTTTGACACTCTTTTACATAATAGCCCAAATATATCCAATCTAACTCCTGGCTTTGTGCCAATAATATTTGTTGATAAATAGAGTATTTGCCAAGTGACAATTTGGAAAAATCAGGATCATAAAAAAAATAGATTGATGATATGCCATCATTCGTAATATCTATCAAATCAACGGCGATCATACTGTCTTTATAAAAATACAAAACCTCTTTGCCAAAATCCTCACAACCGGCCACATGCAGTTCAAAATATCTCTTTGGCGTCATTTCATAATATTTCCACCCTTTTTTGACGCTCATAAATTTATGATATTTTTCATAAAGTTCCAAATGTTTGCGTGTCAAAGATGGTTTACAGACAAATGTTTTAATATATCGGTTCTTTTTGAAAATACGCTTCGCAGAATTGGAAAATTGAAAATTTTTAACATCTATTCGTAAATTTATACACTCTTTGCACATTTGGCAATTTGGTCTTGAAAAATAAAGCCCAAACCTTCTCCAGCCACGCTCAACCAACGCGCTATTGAGCAAAGCCGAACAATCGGTGATATATTTATAGTGCATTGTACAGGCTTTATCGCATAAATATGAACATTCATGCGGAAGCGTTGAAAACTCAACTATATGCGGCTCTTTCATATCCGAACTTAAATATCCGCTTTTTTCATGAACTCTTTAAATTCTTTCTGAAATCTCAACTCTCTCTCTTCCAAACTTTCTATAGTTTTTATAGCGGCAGTTTTTTTAGTTATCGCTTTTGCACTTTTACTGCTGCTTGGAAGATTTAGCTTTTGTTTTAATTCTTTCAGGTCGTTAAACATATCATTCATTATTTTTCCTTTTAAAGTATTTGGAAATTATATCAAAATGAGATATGAATATGCAAAAATATATGATTAAAAGATATTGCTCTGCGCTAAAAACAAAGCGGCGGCAATGAGAACTGCGCCTGTTATTCTATTTTGAACACGCATAAATTTATTATCGCTTATATGTCTTCTCATTGTGGAACTAAGCGCGCTATATCCGCTCATAACCATGCAATCAATGCAAATCAAAGTAGCGCAAATTATCAAAAGCTGCATAAATTTAGGTTCGCTTGAAGATAAAAATTGCGGTATAAAAGCTAAAAGAAAGACGGTAGCTTTCGGATTTGTTAAATTTATAAGACAAGCTTTAACAAAAATGGATGAAAACTTAAATCTTTGTCCCATTTTTTCGCGCCTAAAATTTGAAGCAGAAGCGCGAAACTGCAAACTTCCAAGATATATAAGATATAAAACGCCAAACCATTTGATGATATTATACAGCGTCGCGGACGCGGCTATAACTCCGCCAAGTCCGATGCAGACTATAATGATTTGCGCTAAATATCCAACCTGTAATCCGACTATGGCGGCATATGAGCGCTTAAAACCATAATTTAAAGCGCTGTTCATTGTCGTTATAGCGCCAGCACCCGGCGAAACGCTAATAATAAAAGAGGCTATAACCATGGTAATCCATACAGAAAATTCCAAGTCTATTTCCTGTGTTTATCTTTTATAAATTCTTCTGTTACGTTTGCCGCTTCTCTAAGTTTATTGCTGTCAAAATGGGTATATATGCGCGAAGTATTTAAGCTGGCATGTCCTAAAGCTTCTTGCACCAAAACAATATCTTTGCGTTTGCGATAGAGCAGGGTGGCAAACGTGTGTCTTAACATGTGAGCGCCGTTTTTCTCTTTCCTGATGCCCGCGATAATCAACATCTGTTCTACTATTCGGCTCACATAAGCTTGCGTTAATTTGCTGCCGTTTTTATTGCAGAAAAGCAAACCGTATTCATTTGGCAAAGAGGTATTTATGTGTTCTTTTAACTCATTTTCTACTAAAATTCGTTTGAGTAAAACGATTCTGTATTTATTTCCTTTTCCTCTTATCCTCAAAACAAAACAATCTTTTTCTTCGCTCACATCTCGCACTTTCAGGCCCAAAGCTTCGGAGACACGAATACCGGTATACATAATAAATTTTACTATCAGCCTGTTTCGCAAAGCCGCGCTTTTAAATTGACAGCTATCAATAGCCTCCAAAAAACGCTTTAATTCATTTTCATCCATAAATTCAGGTAATTTTTGACCTTTATTGCCGACAATTCCTCCCCAATGCTTAAGTTCTATATTGTATACGTGCGATTTGCCGTCCTCTTCATTTTGTTTATCAAGATATGAGAAAAAAGATAAAATCGCCATACGGTGATTTTTTTTACTGGCATCGGATAATCCGCCCGTATTGCTTGCCAAAAAATCGCTTAAAAGCTCTTCGTCTATTTGTTTCATAGAATAAAGCTTTTGAAAAATGAGCATATCGTACAGTTTTTTTATCGGAATGAAATATGTATTTATTCCTGTTAAGCCCGCATTTCTGGCTTTTTTGACAAGCTCATTAAGTTTGTCTATACTTTTTATTTCTTTAGTTAATTCAAACATAACACTTTGAAGGGTTTTTGGCTCTTTTAACTCTTTATTTGATAAAGAATTTAGTTTTGCGCGCACAAAGCGACAAATCCAAAAGAGCAGGGTGGAGTTAAAATTATCTTTACAATCTATCGGGTATTTCATATCTATTATTCCTATTTTTTATTTATCTACCAAGGTATTTTGTATTCACAAATGTATTTTACCGTAATTTTGTTTTGAAAACATTTTTATAAAACTTTATATATTTTGGACAAAAATAAAGACATAAAAATAAATATGTAAAACATTACATGTATTTTTTGTCAAAAAGTATTATTTTAAAAACGGTGTATATTTTTTAATCAATTTGGCATTATTCACAAAATATAAAATATGTAAAATATCGATAAAAATACCTATTTACAGTGATTTTATTTGTGAGTACAAAATGCCTTGAGAAAACCCATAGGCAGTATACCTTTAGTCTTTTTGTATATATTTCAGTTTGAAAATTGTAGTTTTCAATACTAATACAAGTTTTAGAGATATGAAGTCTGTAAAGGCTAAATATGCAACCTTCTTTCTATGCAGTTATACCTGCGAATGTACGATACTCAAAAAAAATAACTGCGAATGCAAAATTACTATTTGCAGAAATTTTTAAATTTTATGTTTTTTAGGAAAATCAAAAAAGAGTTTTTTAGCATGAACAGCAGTTATTTGACTAAAAAAATCCGTATTAAACTCTATGCAAAAAATCCCGCAAGTGGGAATATTACCAATACTTATACCGCTTAAACTTTCACAAACGTGCGTAATAGTTGGATTATGTCCTATTATAAAAACGGTTTTATATTTATCGTCATATATATTTTGTATGATGTTTAGATATACGGCAGTGTTGCTATTGTATAACTCTTGCTTTATAACTAGATTAGCTGCATTGAGAGTTTTAGCGATAATATTTGCTGTTGTAAGCGCTCTTTTAGCAAAACTTGAGATAATAATATCCGGTTTTACACCATACTTTTTGAGCCGTTCTGCCACAAAAGGCGCGTCTTTTAACCCTCTTTCATTCAAGCCTCGATTAAAATCATCGCATTTCATACTCCAGTCGGACTTTGCATGTCTAATAAAATACAACCTCTTCACTTGCTCATTCCTTATCTTTTGCTACCAGCTAACCACCCTACCCCAAAACCTATCAAATGTGCATACCAAGCTACTCTCAGACCGATTAATATCGGTAAAAATGAAATGAGTAATATGGCTACAATAAGTCCTTTGCGATTGAAGCTATCCTTTCGCGCTATCCAACCGATTAAAACGCATATCGCTCCGGACGCACCTACAAGATTGATAATTTCATCAAATTTCTCATAAGCTACATAAATATATACAAATGCCAAAAGCGATGTTATAATACCGCCAATGAAATAGAGCTGCAAGAAAAATAGTCTGCCACGCGCGTACTCTACTATAGAACCAAATTGGAAAAGAACAACCATATTCATTAGTAAGTGCGTAAGATTACCATGTGTAAACATTGTAGTCAGAGGCTGCCAAAAAAAGCCTTCTGTGAAATAGATATTTAACCCGCTGTAAGCATTAAGCATTGGGTATATAATCTGAAAAAGATAGAAGAAACAGCATAAAGCGATAATACAGTATGTCGCATAAGATTTGATATAAAAGTTCAAAAATTTCTCCTTTTTTTGACGATCATTATAATAATACATCAAACAAACTTTTACTACAATGATACATCAAAGAATAAGGATTAAGTTTATGGATTATTTGGAAATAGAAGGTTCTCAAAAAATACTTGGAGAGGTAGCCATATCAGGTGCAAAAAATGCCGCCCTGCCCCTTTTGACACTTACGCTTCTTAGCCGACGCCCTGTTAAGATAGACAATGTCCCAAATGTGGCTGATGTAAGAACTTTGCTGCAACTCTTAGAAAATTTAGGTGCAAAACAAAGTTTCATTAAAAACAGTGCGACAGTAGATACAAGCGATGTGAATTCTACATTTGCCAATTATGACATAGTGCGAAAAATGAGAGCGTCTATTTTGACATTAGGACCGCTTTTAACGCGATTTGGGCATTGCGAAGTGTCATTACCTGGAGGATGTGCTATCGGACAACGTCCTATAGATTTACATTTGAAAGCGCTGGAGATGATGGGTGCAGATATTGATATCAAGCAAGGATACGTCATCGCCTCCGCTCCCAACGGCCTCAATGGTGCAAATATAGTTTTTGATAAAATTACTGTTACGGGAAGCGAAAATATTATTATGGCGGCAGCATTGGCACACGGTACTACTACATTGAGCAATGTGGCAAAAGAGCCTGAAGTTGTACAATTATGTGAAGTGCTTAACAAAAGCGGCACTGAAATAAAAGGTATCGGCAGCGCAGAACTCGAGATAAAAGGCAGTAATGGCAAGCTGCTTGATATACCGGACTTTACCGTTATTCCGGACAGGATTGAAGCGGGTACTTATCTTTGCGCCGGAGCTATAACAAACTCTGAGATTACCATTACAAATGTTATCCCCGAGCATTTAAAAGCTCTTATCTCGAAACTCATTTCTATGGGATTTGAAATTTTAAAGACAAAAAACTCTATCACAATAAAACCATGTGCCAAAATATTGCCTACCAATATAGAAACTCTTGAGTATCCCGGCTTTCCTACAGATATGCAGGCACAATTTATGGCTCTTTGCACGCAAGCAAACGGTACAAGCGTTATAGATGAAAGATTGTTTGAAAATCGCTTTATGCACGTGAGCGAATTGTCTCGCATGGGAGCAAATATTAAACTGACAAGCCATACGGCTACTATTTACGCCCCAACAAAACTTACGGGTGCGGACGTGATGGCGACGGACTTACGAGCAAGTTCAGCTTTAGTGTTAGCGGCTTTAGTAGCAGAAGGAACTACAAGAATACATCGTATATACCATCTTGACAGAGGCTATGAAAACATTGAAAGAAAACTCTCGTCTTTAGGTGTAAAAATCAAAAGACTGTCAGAATAAAGGACGCGCTTTGTCGGCGCGCCTGTTTTTTAATCGATATATACGATCGGCTTAATAAGATCCGGCGTTTTACTGTCCATCAAATGGAAAGCATCCTCTATTTTATCAAATCCGTAAAATTTATGCGTAATAATTTTTGTTGGGTCAATACGCTTATATTTGATAAGTTGCAGCAAATGCTCTATGCGCACCCTGCCCCCAGGACAAAATCCGCAGCGAATATCTTTGTTAGACATACCAAGTCCCCAAACAGCTGCCGGCATTGAAAGCGTATCTTTGATATCAAAAAAGTTTATGTTTGCTATCGTTCCCATAGGAAGCGTCATTTGTACGGCTTGACAAAATGTTTCTGCGTTTCCGCCCGCGATAATTATCCTTTTCACACCACCACCGGTTATATCCGCTATCTGCTTTACAATATCGCCGTCTTTATAACTGATGATATCTGTCGCACCATAAGATTTTGCTACTTCAATGCTTGCTTGCCGCGTACCAACTGCAATGAGCCGCCCTGCCCCTTTGAGCGCGGCTCCGGCGATTGCCATCAATCCAACGGGTCCTATGCCTATAACGGCTACACTGTCGCCAAACTCTATATTTGCCAATTCAGCTCCGTGAAATCCTGTAGACATCATATCTGCTGTCATTAAAGCTGCTTCTGGCGATACGCCTTCAGGCAAAAGCGCCAAATTAGCATCGGCATTATTTACATGGAAAAATTCCGCAAATACACCGTCTTTTTGTATTAGAAACTTAAAACTTCCCATTAAACCGGTATCGTGAGCATTGGAAGTACTGCATTGAACGCCCGGCTCATTCCAATCAGGAGTTGTGCAAGGTACTACAACAAAATCGCCCTTTTTAAATTTTACAACTTTTTCGCCTACTTCCACAACTTCACCTACCGCTTCATGACCTAAAATAAGATTTTCTCTTGGGCTCGAACCCCCGTGCATAACATGCGTATCGGAACTGCAGGGTGCAACAATTTTTGGTTTGATGATAGCATCAAACGGACCTGCTACGGGTTTTGGTTTTTCCAACCATGCCGGCTGTCCTATAGCTTTCATTCCATAACCTTTCATAGTTATCCTTTATTTTGAAATTTTAATTTTATTATCACACAATAATACTGAAATATTGATTTTGAAAACAATACAGCTTCAATATCGTTCTTAAAAGAAAATTTTACATATTTTAGCACTATACTGTTTTTCTATTTTTTGTGAAAAGACTATTTACTTGTAAGCTTTTTTTTGATATTATTCCAATCTTTTAAGCGGGAATAGCTCAGTGGTAGAGCACAACCTTGCCATGGTTGGGGTCGCGAGTTCGAACCTCGTTTCCCGCTCCACTTTACACAGCACACTTCTTTTTTTGATATAATAATCATCCAAATATTTTTCAAGGTATGACAAACATAATGAAAGCCGTAGAACTTGTAAAACAGGATAAATTTGCACTATTTTTGGGTATTAAAATCATAAGTGTAGGTGGCGGCAATGCAAAAGTAAGCTTGGAATGCGGCAAACACTGCCTCAATGGTATCGGACGTATTCAGGGTGGAGTAACTTATACGCTGGCTGATTACGCTTTTGCGCTTGCTGTAAACTCAACGGCAGACGAGACTGATGGCATAGCATGCGCTGTTGGAATGTCAACAACGGCTACATTTTTGAGAGCCGGTAAAATAGGTACATTTTACGCAGAAGCAAAAGAAGTCAGCAAAAATAAAACTATCGGACATTATGATGTCATCGTTACAGATGAAAATGGCGAAGTGATAGTAGTTTTTAACGGTGTGGCATACTTTAAAAAAGATACGATTTAAAATTTATATTTTGATTTTTACAACAAAATTTTTCTATAAAACCCATTTTGCTGTCATTGGAAACGGAATAGAAAGCAATATGAATCTTAAGTTATAATTTTCCGTGGATTCAACTGCTCTTTATTTTTTATTCTACAAAAGCTCCGCGTTTTTTAAGATATTCAAGCGATTTGCAATCGCCAAGTTCGCATGCTTTTTTTGCATCATTTGACGCTTTTTTGTTATCTCCAGCTTGAAAATAGACTCCACTGCGGTTTATATACGCGCTTGTATAATTTGGGTTAAGCTCTATCGCTTTACTGAAATCCGCGATAGCATTTGGGAAATCGTCAAAAGTCCAGTAAGCAAATCCTCTACTTGAATATGCTTCCGCATTCAATGTATCTTCTTTTATTAATTTACTGTAAAAAACAATAGCTTTTTTGTAATCATTCAGTTTGCCATATGAAACTGCAATATTACGATAAATGAGAGCGGTTTCATTTCCTCCTAGCTCCAATGCTTTTTCATAAACTTCAATCGCCTCTTTATGCCTGTTTAATTCAGAAAGTGAAAAAGCGAGGTTTGTATAGAGATTAGGCGAAGCTTTTTCACCTTCGAGTTTGATTAGTTTTGTATAATCATCAACAGCGTTTTGATATTCGCCAAGCGACTTGTAAAAATTTGCACGTTTCAAATAAATGCATTGCTTATTCGGATCATAAGTTATAGCTCTTTCAAAATCCTTCAGCGCCGCCTCTTTTTTGCCTGTATTTATATATGCCTGCGCTCTGCTGCAATATACTATTGAGAAACTTGGCACCAGTTTAATAGCTTTACTGTAATCTGCGATAGTTTTATCATATTTGTCCAAAATGAGATAAACATCACCTCTGTTTCTGTACGCCATAGGAAAATTCGGCGCGATTTTAATCGCTTGATTATAATCGGCTATCGCTTTATCATACTCTTTTAGAGTTTTATATACAACTCCTCTATTGTTGTAAGCAAACGGTAAGTTTTCATCAATTTTTAACGCGTTGGTATAGTCGGTGATAGCTTTTTCATATTCGCCGATATTATCATATAAAACTCCGCGATTGATATATGAGTTGGTGTATTTTGGGTCAGTTTCTATGGCTTTTGTATAGTATTTAAAAGCATTTTCCAAATCACCCGTTTTTTTATATAAATCTCCAAGTTTATAATACGGCACAGGGTTGCTTTTATCTATATCAGCTGCTTTAAAATAATCTTTTGCGCAATCCTCGGAATTGTCTTGAGAGCAAAAAGCTTCGGCGCGTTTCATATACGCGTTAACGTCTTTTGGGTCAAGACTTATCGCACGATTAAACAATTCTATGGCGTCTTTATATTTTCCGCGCTCTAAAGCTATCAAACCGCGTTCATATGGCGAACTTGCCGACAATATACAGCCAAGCAAACATATCATGAAAAATACTCTAAGCATATCAAGCCTTTTAAATATCAATTTGACGTATATTTTATATTTTCTTTACTTAATTTAAAAAGATTTTTTTAACATAAATCTTATTCTCTTGCCAACGCTTCTATAGGATTTAAGTTTGACGCGTTGCGCGCGGGCATATATCCAAATAAAATACCTATCGCCATTGAAAAAAACAGCGCTATCAAAACGGCGTCCAAAGATAAAATCATTTTAAAATCATCGATAAAATTATTAAAGATAAAGCTAAACAGCAATGTAAGTAAAATTCCCACAGCTCCGCCTATCAAGCATAGCAAGACAGCTTCCATTAAAAATTGTTGCAATATATTTTTGCGTTTAGCCCCAATAGCCATTCTAATGCCTATCTCTTTGGTTCTCTCCGTCACTGACACAAGCATAATATTCATAACTCCTATGCCGCCCACCACAAGAGCGATAACAGCTATTGAGGAGACCAAAAGCGTCATGGTATTGGTGATATCTTCAACCATTTTTCGTATACTATCGCTGTTTATCGTGAAAAAATCTTTTTTCCCATGAATAGTCGTCAGCACTTTTATCAAATCATCCTCAGCCAAATGCGAATTTATATTATCCGAAATCTTTACGGTAATGCCAGCTATCTCTTGATTTCCCAATACTTTGTACATAGCTGTCGTATATGGGATATATATGTGTAAATTCATATTAGGAGGTCCGAAATTATCCTCTTGCGCCATAACTCCTATAATCCTCAAAGGTTGTTTATTAAACATAATAATTTCGCCAAGAGCGTCTGTTTTGCCAAAAATCTCTTTTTGCGTATTTTGGTCTATTATCGCTACTGAAGCCGCGTTTTTGACTTCGGAAATGTTAAATCTTCTACCCGTTTGCAACTCTTTATTATTAACTTCAAGAAATTCCGCGCTAACGCCGTCTAAAGAAGAGATTACCGACTTGTTTTTATAAACCAACAATCCTTGCGCCGCGATATTCGGACTGACGCTATCAACATAACTAAGTTTTGAAAAAATCTCCGTGTCGCTTACTTTGAGCGTTTTTATCTTATTTGCCTCTTTATCGCCAAATCCTTCGCCCGGCAGTATCATAATAGTATTTGACCCGATAGAGTTTAAATTTTCCATAATCTTCTCTTTTGAGCCATTGCCAAGAGCGACAACCGAAACCACGGAAGCTATTCCTATGATAATCCCTAACATTGTCAGCAAAGATCTCATTTTATGCGTTTTGATAGCCTTAAGCGACATTTTAAAGCTTTCATAAAATTGATATCTAAAATAGTCAAATTTACTCTTTTTCTTTGTGGATTTTTCCTCTCGTATCTCGTATAAAACGCCGCTTTTTGTCGTATCTGATATTATCTCCCCATCTTTAATCTCAATAATCCTATTTGCGTATGAAGCGATATTTTGGTCGTGAGTTACCAATATAATGGTATGACCTTTTTCGTGCAGTTTTTTAATGATTTCCATAACGGTCTTGCCGCTTTTGCTATCAAGCGCACCTGTAGGTTCGTCGGCAAGTATTATTTCGCCGCCGTTTATAAGCGCGCGAGCGATACTCACTCTTTGCTGCTGACCGCCGGAGAGTTCGTTGGGTCTGTTTTTAGATCTGTTTTCAAGTCCGAAATCGTTTAGCAAGCTTTGTGCTTTTTCTGCTCTTGTTTTGTTTTCCAACCCATAATATACGCAAGGCAGAGCGATATTTTCAAGCGCGCTTAAACTTGTTAAGAGGTTGTACTTTTGAAATATAAAGCCAAACGTCTTACATCTAAGTTCTGCTTGTTCGTCTTTGGTCATATCGATAATTTCAGCGCCGTTTACTTTGTATGAGCCCGATGATGAAGAATCCAAACAACCCAAAATATTCATAAGTGTTGATTTACCAGATCCAGACTGTCCCATAATGGCGACAAAATCGCCTTTATCTATTGATAAATTTATATTTTTGAGCGCATATATTTTATTGCTTCCAAAGCCAAAATATTTGCTTACATTGTTCATTTCTATTATTTTCACATTTTGCCTTTGTCTGTTTTACAAATCAAGACCTTCGGGTACTTCGTTGCTTTTAATCTCTATCTCTTTTGCCGACATTTGTGTTATGACAATCTCTTCGCCCTCTTTCAATCCGCTTTTTACCTCTATCGTCAAGTCGTCCGACAATCCCGTGGCTATCTCTTTTACATGCGCTTTTTTATCTATGATGGTTTTTACATATTTACGCCCGTCTTTTTCATAAATAGCCGTTATGGGCGCTACTAAAACATTATCAAGATTTTCTATCTCTATAAGATTTTGAGTCGTCATACCTATGCGAAGGCGCTCGTTATCATTGGCTATTTCAGCTCTTCCGTAATAATATATAGCTTTATTCTCTTCCGTAACGCCACTGTATTTATCATTTGTAAGTGTAGTTAAGCCCGGGTCTATGGATTTAAGAGATGTTTCGTAAACAGTATCGTCTGAGAGCACGGAAAATTTCACTTTTTGCCCGGATTTAATTTTTAAAATATCGCCCTCCGATATCTCAATCAGTATTTCAACCCTGCTTAAATCCGCGATTTGCGCGATTGTGGGGGTATTCATCATAGCGTTTACGGTTTGTCCGACTTTTACGGGTAAAGATACGATAGTTCCGTCAAGCGGAGCGGTTATAACAGTATAATCCAAATTTTTCTTAGCGGTCTCAAGAGAGATCTCGGTCTGTTTTATCAGCGAATCTATTTCAATTATTTTGGTTTTTGCCATCTCATATTCATTTTCTATATTTTCAAACTCCTGTATTGATATAGCGTCATAACTTAGCAGCATTTTTGACCTGTTGTATTTAGACTCCGCCATCTTTAAAGCTACTTCGGAAGATTTCAACTGAGATTTGTAACTATCCAATTTAGCCGCTGTCGTATAAATCTCATTCTTTTGCGACGTAGAGTCAATCATAGCTATCAAATCGCCTTTTTTAACCTTATCTCCTATCTTTACATGTATCGTTTCTATCTGTCCCGACGCCTGCGCGCCAACATTTACCAATTTTATAGCCCCTACTTCCCCTACGGCATTTACGCTCTTTCTTATATTTCCTACTTTAACTTTTTCAGTTATATAGCTTATATTTTCTGTATTTTTGAAAACCGCATAATAAATGACGACAGCGAATATCGCGACTAATAATATAACTACGGTTTTTTTATCTATTTTTATTTTCATATTTTTGCAATCCTTTTCATAAGTAAAACATTTTGCTATAAATGCTTTTCTAAAATTTTATTTACAACGCTCAAAGCTTTAGCCATATCCTCTATCTCATCCTCTTTAAACAGTTCAAGTATTTTTAAAACGCTTTTCTTGATCTCTTTTATAGCATTATCAGCAGTTAATTCCCCGTTTTCACTTAAAGAGTAGTAAGTGTTTCTTCGATCGTTTTGATCAACTTCTCTTACGATAAGATCCTCTTTTTCCATCTTGTTAAACATAACGCATAACAAGGAGGGCGACATTCCCATCTGCGCAGCAATATCTTTCAATCTCTGTTTACCGTTTTTGCCAAGCCACATTAAAGCGAAAATTTTATGACGGGAATATTTGTTTTCGTACACGATATGCATTTTTTCCACGAGTTTGTGCATGATATTATGATTTTCTTCAATCAACTCAACAACAATTTTTCTGTCCATATTTTCCGCCTTTTCAATCATTTTTATTCAAAATATTTTTTAAAGAAAATAGTTTAGCAAAAAAATGATTTAAAAGCAATATGATTTTGAAAAAAAGGATTGATTTTGCGCAATACAACTTTGTGGTGAATGAAATATCTGTTTTTTTATTTACAAATAACGCTTACATGTGAAGCTTGAGACTTAAATATAGCTTGAAAAAGGTGGCGAAGCACCTGAGCGTAAAGCGGTAAAAGTTCTTACATATATTATGTCATTACGAGGAGCAATGCGACGCGGCAATCCAGAAGCACAAAACATCTTATATGTAAGAATTATCATTATGTCAACTTCAAATCATACAAACCGTTGATATTAAAACCATTTTTTTAGATTGCCGCGCTGACTTTGTCAGCTCGCAATGACGAAGAGAATAGTTTCTTGTATTATATCGCAATGACAAAGAGGATAGTTTTTTGTATTATCGCAATGACAGGGAATCATAATTGTGTTATTGTAGGTCACAATTAGCACCTTTTTCGTAAAATGGCAGAGGACAATTGTGTCATTGCGAGGAGCGTTAGAGACGAAGCAATCCATCTTTATATGTAATGATACAAATTGTTCGCAATGACAAAGAAGTAGATTGCCGCACTGACTTTGTCAGCTCGCAATGACAGAAAAACTCTACATGTAAAGTTTTAGAGTTACCCTGTTATTCTTCTGTCTTTGTCATTCTGGATAGATGAGAATCAAGAAACGTTTAATTAAATATATTTAAGAAAAAAATGGCGAGCAGTATTAATTTTCATATTAATACAAGTTTACAAAAATGGATTTTACTTTCCACTGGAATGATGAGGAAGAGCGATTAAATGTTTTTGTTTATCATATCTTTTTAGCACTGTCCGTATGCGAACGCCTAAAAAAACTTAAATCCTTCTCCAAGATAATATGTTCTTACAGCCCTATTTTGCGCCACTTCTTCGCTTGTTCCGCTGGCGAGCAGCGAACCGTCTTTTATGACGTAAGCCCTGTCGCAAATGGATAGAGTTTCACGCACATTGTGATCTGTGATAAGAATGCCGATATTTAATTTTGTCAAATCTTTAACTATATTTTGTATGTCGCTTACCGCTATAGGATCAACTCCTGCAAACGGTTCGTCTAAAAGCAAAAATTTAGGCATAATGGCGAGCGAGCGAGCTATTTCGCATCGTCTGCGCTCTCCGCCGCTAAGACTCACACCCTTTCTTTGACGCACAGGTTGAATGTTCAAAAGGTCTAAAAGTTCCTCAACCCTATTCTCTTGTTCCTCTTTGGTTTTACATACTATTTCGGCGGCTAAAGCCAGATTTTCCTCCACGTTCAAATCTTTGAAAATACTTGATTCTTGCGGCAAGTAGCCGATACCAAGTTTCGCCCTCTCATGAAGCGGTTTTGTTGATATTTTTATATCGTCAAGATATATGTCACCTTTTGTGGGAGAAATAAGTCCGCAAATCATATAAAAAGTCGTTGTTTTTCCCGCCCCGTTTGGTCCTAAAAGTCCTACAATCTCACCGCTTTTTACTTCAAGAGAGATGTCGTGTATTATTTGCGTTTTTTTTATGATTTTAGCCAGTTTTTGTACCGATAATTTATGCATTATATACCTTATATACCCTTTTATCAGGCGTTAATAATACTATTTCAACGACAATATACGGTAACGCGTATCTTTTTAATACAGCTTCAAGTTCCTCGTCGCCCCACTCTACGAAGTGATATCCATTTTGCTGCAAATTTTCCAAAAGTCCGTTTTCCATAATGCCGCGAACTCCTTTTTGATATATATCATAATGAAAAAAATCCGACGAATATCTATTCATCACAGAAAAAGTCGGACTGGAGACAAGCTCTTTTTTTATTCCGTAAAGAGTTGCCATATACTTTACAAGCGTCGTTTTACCGGACGCCAAATCGCCTCTTAACAAAACTATTCCGCCGTTTGACAAAAGCTTAGCTATAGCGTTGGCTACTGTGGTTATCTGACTTTTTTTTAATTCAAATATTTGTTCTGTCATAAAATGCTTTTATTTGTAAAGCTTACATGTAAAGGCTAAAACATATGTGAAAACTTGATAATTTCATCAAGTTTATCTTTAGCTTTGCCGCTTTCAATTGCCATTCTCGCCATTTCAAGTCCCTCTTGCACGTCTCTTGCTTTATCGTCCAAAATAAGCGTAAAAGCCGTATTTATAAGCACTATGTCTCTTTTTGCGCCTTTTTCTTTATTTGTCAGAGTATCAAGAGCTATTTTAGCGTTTTGCGAAGCGTCTCCACCAACAACTTCTTGTTTTTCTGAAATTTTTATGCCGTATTTTTGCGGATCTATCTCAAACTCAACAACTTTGCCGTCTTTTAGCATAGCGGCTTTTGTAACGGAACTTACGCTTATCTCGTCCATACCGTCGTTTGAGCTTACGACAAGAGTTGAGATATTATTTAAAAGTTTCGCCGCATTTGCCATTTTGATATTAAAACTAGGATTTAAAACACCTATCAATCCTTTTTTAGCGCCTGCAGGATTGCACAAAGGTCCTATGATATTAAAAATCGTAGGGTGTGGAATACTTCTTCTAATCGGCATAATATACGACATAGCGGGATGATGGTTTACGGCGAACATAAATGTAAAATTCGTATCCTCAAGCATTTTAATCTGTCCCTCTTTTGGAATGCTTAAGTTTATGCCAACAGCCTCTAACATATCAGCACTTCCGGAATTGCTTGTTATGGCTCTGTTTCCGTGTTTTGCCACATAACAGCCAAGCGAAGCCAAAATAATAGCGGCAGTGCTCGAGATATTGATACTTTTGCTTTTGTCTCCGCCTGTGCCTACGATGTCTATTATCTTACTTTGGAGCTCAAAAGGAACAGAAAGTCTTATGGAGTGGCTTCTCATAACGGTAGCGGCGGCGGCTATCTCCTCTTCGTTTTCGCCGTTTTCATAAAGCGTTGTCAAAAGCGACCTCGCCTCCCACTCGCTTAGTTCATTTTGAAAGAGCGCGGCAAACGCTTTTTTAGCTTCCAAAAAATTCATATTATTTCCTTTACGTAGCTGTTTTGTTCCGTTTTTGAGATAGTTTTTGTATTTGGTATTTGCAAAACTTCATACTTTACGCTATGTTGCAAATAAGCGATTGTTATGATATCGCCAACTTGCACATTTTTTGACGGTTTCACGACTTTGTCATTAATACTCACGACGCCGTTTTTACACATATCTTCCGCTATCGCACGGCGTTTAGTGATATTGACACAATTTAGGTATTTGTCTATTCTCATTGCGTAATTGTAATAAAAAATGTTTAAATTAGGCTGTTTTGTAGAGCTTTTTAATCTTTAATTTGACAATTTTAGCTATCATTCTATAAAAAATTTAATTAGGAGTGAATATGTCTTTTTGTCCCATTGGCGCGAACGCTAACAGCGCGCATATAGGAAAATTGATTTTGAGAGTTTTGGTTGGCGGACTTATGTTTTTGCATGGCATAAACAAGATAACGCACGGAGTTACTTTTATAAAAGGGTTGCTATCGTCCTCTATTTTCCCAGAGTTTTTAGCGTACGGCGTATATATCGGCGAAGTTTTGGCGCCGATACTGCTAATAATTGGCTTTAAAACGAGGCTCGCCGCATTAATACTTGCGATTAATATGATATTTGTAATATTGTTGTCGCATACTTCCGGCATATTTTCTTTAACCCAACATGGCGGACTTGCGATGGAGAGCGTTTATTTTTATCTGTTTAGCTCTGTAGCAATTTTCTTTTTGGGCGGCGGTAAATATTCTGTAGATAGAAATTAAAAAGCCAAAAACAAAATTTACGATATTTTTTAGAAGGAATTTATTTTGAAAATAAGAATATATTATGAAGACACGGATGCCGGCGGAGTTGTATATCATACAAATTATATCAAATATTGCGAACGTACAAGAAGTCAAATGTTTTACGACGACGGTAAAAAACTTGGCGAAGATAATTGTCATTTTGTTGTCAAAAAAATAGACGCGGAGTATTTCAAACCTGCATATTTAGGAGATTTAATAGAGGTTAAAACGGAAATTTTAGAGCTAAAAGGCACTTGCGTCAATGTTTTGCATACGATATATAGAGGTGAAGAGAAGCTTTTTAGCGCGAAAATCTTGATAGTTTTTGTGAACGACTTTAAGCCCACAAGATTGCCGAACGATATAAGAGAGTTTTTTTTGAAAAAGATGTAAAAATTTTGTGCAAAAACTCTTTACATACAACATATTTATATTTGTATACCTAAAATATATTTTGCAAAATATAAGAGCAAGCGTGAGTTGTTATACAGTTACACATGCAAGCATTTTATGAAATATTATATATTATTCTGCTTGTTAGCCTCATCATGCGTGCAATAGACAAGTTAGGCGTTTGAAATTTCATTTTTCTTATAAACAGTTTCCTTTATACTTAAACTTATTTGTAGTAAAAATTTTATCATAACACTTGTCAATTCCAAAATATACCGCAATTCTTCTTTTGGAACAGCATCATTGTGTTTAACATGATTATTCTGATATTTGTTCATATAATCTATCAATATAATGAACATGTTTATAACTTCATGTGATGTGTTTTTATCTTTAAGAAAAGTACCTAATGCTGAAACATTATTTTCAAGACTTTTTTTGTTCTCTAAAACTGCTTGCACAAGCAATTCGAACGAGAGACGAATATCATCAAGAATATTTCGTGCAAATTCAACGCGTTCATATTTTGCTAATGCGCTCTGATATTGGGCAAGTGCTGAAGGATATTTTGTTAACAATTGTTCAATATCTGATATTAGTTCTTTCTCAACCGGATTGTAGTTTTCCGAAATGTAACGAATAAGGCAGCCATGTAAAGCTTTTGAGTTTCTTAGAAGGAGTCCACTATATTGTTTAATTTCCTCGAATAAACTATCAATTTGTTGTATGTCCATAGCATAAACAGCGGATATTACAGCCCAAATATCATATAAATCAGAATCATTGCAGCTGTGGATAGCCTTTTCAAGTTTATTTGCATAACTTGCCATCATCATATATTGCTTTGTATTTAGCATTACAGTCCCTCCAATTCGGCTGTTTAATAGGTATAGATAAAATAGACAGTAATGGATAACTTACTGCCTTTTTCTATAGTAACCACGAAGTCGTCATTTAACAGTCTTGCTTATGTTGTCAAAAACTTGCATAGAGATTTTTAAGTGTCAAAGTTTGCCGATTTTATACATTGGAATTTCACCTTTTTTAATCTATAGCCACATTGTGCTTTATGGGCTTAAAGATGTTTTGACAACTCATCTAGACTTAACCATTTTGCATTTTCAGCTTCCACAAAAGTGAATCATTTTTTAAGGATATATAACTAATAATTTTACAGAGCATATCACAATTTCGGCAAAATTTCAAGATGTAATTTGGTTTTTGCAGAATAAAAATGTTTGCAACTGGTCACGGGTCAAATATAAATGTTTCTTAACTTTTTATGCAAACAAAAATAGCTATATTTGGGGCAACAAAGTTTGAGTATTGTTTTTGCATATCAAGTATATAAATATTTAAAAAGCTACTCGTAAACGCCTTACATGTAAAGGCTAAAAACTTAAAAAACATTAAGATTGGACGCAAAGTAAAGTTTACTGCTTTGCGTCCTTAAAGTTATAATAAATTATAACTCCACGCTTAAAGCTTTATCCGGTCCGACAAGTACCGTTGCCGTTGTAAAATGAACCTCGTATAAATTCATCTCATTTCCGTTCTGTTCAATATTTTCTTTATACCACGGCATTTTGGCGATAAACATATCAGCCGCGTCAAAAACGCTTTTTTTGCTTTTAGTAACGGTAGCGTAGTGTACTCTAATGTGCGCCAGTCCTTTTGTTGGAATGGTAGTAAACGCCACGTTACTGTTTTTTAAAAACTCTGCTTCTTTCGGATCGCCTTTTGTGGAAACAAAGTAGAGTACCTTTTTGGAAGCCTCGAAAACAAAATTTACTATCCTCACATTAGGAGTATTGTCAACTGCGGACGCAAGCGCTATTCGCTCCGCCTTTTCCATTATTTTTTCAAACTCTTTTTGACCGTTCATTTTTTTATACCTTTGTTTAAATTAATTAAGTCAGTTTGTGAAGAAAATCTCGAAATATCTTTTCGTCATCCAATAAAACGCCGAAAAAATCATCGTCAATTTTCTCTACAATAGGAAGCGCTAATCGTATGGCTTCCTGCCCTTTTTCCAAAAGCTTGATAGCGTTCGCTCTTGTGTCTTTCGGATTTGCGGTTCGCGCCAAATATCCGTTAATTTCCAATCCTCTTATGATTTGCGACACAGACATCACATCCATATCCGCCATTTTCGCGATACTTGCTTGCGATACAAATTTCTCCGACTGTCCCAAAAAGTTTAGTACGGTCATAACGACAAATTGCGGATGCGTTATGCCTATTTTTCGCAATTCATTTTTGATGGTAGTATGCCACTTATTGTACACGCGGATAAAAATCAAACCCGTAGAAGCATCCGAATTTTTTTTGAAGCGGTTAGATGGAAATTCCATTACTTTTTAACCTTCTGTTTGATTTTTAAAACCGTGATATAAACGGTGTTTACCGCAACTTTACATTGAAACCTCATATGATTACTCCTTAAGATAAGTATATTTATAATAAGTACACTTATTATATAGCAAGCAATCTCTTTTGTCAAGCTTTTTTGTAGTTTCAAGCCTTACATGTAGACAAATTACATATAAATTTATAAGTAAAATACTCTACATGTAAGATATTTTGAGAAATATACACTGTAAAAATTAGAAAAGCTTTAATCGTTACATATAAGAATTAAAACGCGTTTACGGAGCAAATATTTAGTTACAAAATGATGTTTTTGAGGTTTTATATGTATAAGTAATGTTGCCAAAAGAGAGGAGGTTTAGTCCTTTCTTTCGAATATATCGGTTTAAAAGAGATACAAAAGGGTATGATTTTTTATTCGGTCTCACATTTGGGTTTGAAATTTTTAGGATATATTATCTCATTTTTACTGTTTTTTATTACTTTTTTACTACAAATCGTGTCTGTATATACTACTTTTTCTCCATTTTCATTAATATAAAATAGATTACCGCCTTTGCCTACAAGCGCCAAATCTCCTTCAAAACCATGAAAAAGATGGTCAAATTCAGGCTCTATGACTATTCCTCCTTTTAAATTTATAAAGCCTGTTTTCAAATTTTGAGTTATCTGCGCCAAACATTGCAATAAAATCGTTTTCCGTCACAGTATTATTAGTTGAATATCAGCAACAGTCAGATTATCTGAAGTGTTTGAAAATCCGAAAACAAAAACGATAATAATTATCAATTTATTTTAATAATTTATATGCTAAGATTCAAAAATATTTTATAAGAGGAATAAAATGAAATCCATAAATACACAAAAAAATTGCAATAAAGAACTGCTTATCATAAATAACAATGTTGCAGCATTCACAAAAACAAAAATTCTATTCATTTTTTTAATTATGTTTAGCTTTTTTCAAAAAGGTATAGCGACGGATTTTATAGAGACTGTTTATAAAACGGGAATAATGGATAAAATAGTATTCAATTATTCCATATCTCCTGAGGGCACAAAGATACTGTTTGAAACAAATAAGTTATTAGATGGGCTTAGATTGCTGGATTTAAAAAGCGGAGAGATAAGCAAGATACAAGAAGAAAAGGGAAGGAGTTGGACACAAACCAATTGGTCAAGAGACGGAACAAAAGTAGTTGCTATTTCAATTGTTATAAGTAACAATGGTTATATGGATGGTTATATGATTGACGAACAGGATGTGATTATTTTAGATACAAAAGATTGGAGTTATCGTTATTTAAACATTCCTCAAGGAGTAAATCGTGCTCCTGTTTTTTCTACCGATGGGAAAATGCTCTACTACTTTAGAGGCATTCCAAGAGAGAGTGGGGAAACGCCTGCGAGTAAATATGACCTATATTCTTATGATTTAACTGCAAATGAAGAGACAAAATTAACAGATTATGAAATGTATCAAGTAAATCGTATATATGACGATGGCGATGAGATACTACTTTCAGTGTATGATTCCAGACTGCCCAATTTTAAACCAAAAGGACGTATGTTTAATCAAATAAGTCTGTATGCTGTGAATAAATCGACGCTTAAACTTCGCATGTTGAGCTTTGACCAAAACAGCGGTTTTTTTGAAATCTACTTTGATGATAAAGATATGGATGGCAATATCTATTTTAGAACAAACAGAGAGGGTAAGGGCGGTTGTTTTATACGCTTTATCTACAGGTGCGACAGTAATGGGAATAACTGCGAAAATATACGAAGCGGATCAATGCAAAACCTTGTAGGAATTCCTTTTAACAAAAAAGAGATTTTTATCAGCGATACTGTAGACAATGAGATAATTTTTAGAAAGTTAGTTGAGACGGACGATTAAAAATTTTACAGGAGACAACTATGAGTAGTTTTAAGATTTTTGTGGATGACAGTACTCTAACACGGTTTGGTTTTAATGGCACTAACTATTGCGGACCCGATTGGACGGCAGGCGTATTTGATAGTTCGGGTAAGCTGGCAACCGAGGATGGTTCTCGATATACCACTTCGGTTGATAAAGCATGCAAAGATCATGATGATGCATATGAGTTAGCTACCAATGCTACGGATATATTGATAGCTGATTTGCAACTAATGGCAGATGTCGCGGGACTATATACGCAAGGCAAGATAGAGTCGCCGTATGACTTGGCTTTGAGTGTCGGTATATTTGCAGCTTTTGCTGTTAAAACGGTTTTGTGGGATTTACCAAAAGCATTTATAGATCTCGTACAGGATGCATATGAAATGATAAAAGATGCAGCTATAGGTATATATGATTATTTTTCCAATTCAAGTTCAAGTGAAAATTCGTTTGGGCTTGGGTTTAATGATGAAAGTTTTTGGGGTGATTATTATGGCGCTACAAATGGTCAAACCAAACAAATTACAGTTATAGCGCTTAAATCGGAAGGCCATGTTGACTATGATGAGTTGTCGAAAGTACTAGGTTTTAGTCCGGAAGCATATACATATACAAACATAAATCAAGCATATGGCGGTCACATCCATAGCGGCGGCATAACAGGAGTTTCCGATGAAGCGTTATATTTGCCCTTATCTGAAGAGTATAATGCTGAACAGGCAACTTTAAACTTCCCTGATCTTAGTTACGATACTGTAACCGTAGAAATTCCAATAGATATGGATCCTTGGGGATATGACTATGACAGTTCCTCTTCTATGTATTCATATCAAACCCCTGCTTATAATCCTTATCCATATGATTATTGGGACTATGTCCATAATAATATATTTTCACAAAATATGTTAAGTGTGGAAGAGGACTTAAGATGGATAGAAGAACAAGCAAGGTTGATAGAACTAAACACTATGCTTGAGTATAACAATGCCTTGATAGAATATTTAAACAATAATGAACATATTGATGATACACAAACAGATGGTGATCTCTTTGCACCAAGCGAAAATCCACTAAATTCTGAAACAGTTGAATACATTCGCATAGATATAATAGATGACGTTGTCAGTGTAGTTAATTTAAAAAGTTACTTGGGAGAAGATTTGGAAGAAATATTTGAGTTGGACATAAATGCAGAATTTAGAGCAACTTATGCTCAAGAAGAATTATTGTATGCAGGCGATTCGTTTTATATGCCCGCAGACAGGAGGTCTTCTATACTGGAATCTGATACGTTGTATTGTTATTTGACCATATCGCAAGATACGATAACAATTAGTAATGATGATTGTCCATCCGGCTGGGATCCGCTTGTGCTTGATTTAAATGGAGATTCGCAAATATCTTTTGTTGAACTTGACAAGTCAAATGTTTTCTTTGATTTAAATGCTGATGGCATAAGCAAACATACAGCTTGGATAGATAAAGACGATGGCTTTATTGTATATGATGAAAATGGTAATGGTAAGATTGACAATATAAATGAACTGTTTGGCAACGATACTATTGATGGTTTTGCCAATCTTAAAAATAGAATTGACTCAAATGGAGATGGTATCATAGATGTAAGTGATGAAAAGTTTAATGATTTAAAAGTTTGGCAAGATAAAAATCAAGACGGTATGTCGCAAAAAGATGAGCTTTTTACTTTGGATGAACTTGGCATAACAGAGATAAGAACATCAAATACTTTAGTTGATAATAATGAGCAAATAACAAGAGTAACCAATGAAGGCACATTTGTAAAAAATAGCGAAGAACACTATATGGCAGATGTTATTTTTGAATACGACCCATATGCAAGTGCCAACAAGAGCTTTGAAACGTATAGTGGCAGCTTCCTGACCTCAAATGATATAAACAGGATAATTCAAGACATTAACTCATTTGTAGTTGATAATGGAACAGATATAAGAAATGACAATGGTATCAAAAACAATGATGCCTTCATGCAAATCGTTATGAGTGGGTGGAATTAAAACATGTAAGGGGTTTGTTTTTCATGTAAAAACAAACCCCTTACATGTAAAGCAGTTCTTGTGATAAAGAGCGGAAAAACAGTTGATTATGAAAATATCGCCGAAGTGTTTGAAAATCCAAAAACAAATTATTTAAAAAGATTGATAAAAGCTTCGTATGTATAATTTAAAACTTTCATGCCCGTGCTAATTTTTGTGTCAATCTGATAAAATTACAATAATTAACATTGTAGGGGCAAAAAAGGCTGATAAATTCATTGTGGTTCTTTTTTTGATGTTTGGCATTCTTGAATACTTATATTCTTTTATCTTAAGAAGTTTATTTTAAAGATAAGTTTTTTTGATATGACTGAAAAATCCTACAAATAATCAAATTTTATTTACCCAAAGATTTGTTATACAATAAATGCTGATTTGTTTTGTTGCAGACTTGATAATATCTTTTTCCTTGTCGCTGTCTCCAATTGGCTAATACAAACGAAATAAATATTAGAAGTTAATCATCTTACCAAATAAAAAATAGATACGATAAAGTGTCTGTAGATTTCGCACATCTTTGCAACATGTGTTTTACAAATAATAAAAGATACATTAAACACACTATTCAAAAGTGTGAAGAATTTTATGTTTTAAATCTTTAAGCTAAAATCACATGTTTGTGATATAAATAAAATGAAATATTTTATTTTTTTGTTTTGAGTGGAGTAAAATATTACCGTTTTTGGTATATCTTCTGGATTGCTTCGTCACTTCGTTCCTCGCAATGAACGAAAGAAGGCGAAATATACTTCATATTTTCGTCATTGCAAGCCGCTTGCGGCGCGGCAATCCACTCTTTTATTATTTTTTTATAATAAATCTTTAAAGAAAATACATACATGGAGTCTTCCGTCATTGCGAGCGAAGCGTAGCAACCCAAAGAAATAATCACCACATGTAGAATAAAATAATCTAATGTTTTTCGGATTTTATTAACTACATGACGGATAAATTTTGAGTTTTAACTCTTACGGATTGCCGCGTCGTGCTTCGCACTCCTCGCAATGACGAAAATGATTAAGAGGAGAATGTTTCTCCTCTCATGTTTTTATTCCAAAACAGCTTTTTGGGCGTATTTGATACCAAGTTCATAAGCTTTTTTATTCGCCGCTTTGACTTTTTCGGGAACTTTTGAGAGCATAACCTCTTCAACGATTTTTTTATCCAAAACTTTCGTCATCTCCACAGTAATAGCAAGCGCAACTACCGATTGAGTTACGACATTTCCAACCTCTTCTTTGGCTATCGTTATAATAGGTATTTCGTAAATTTTCCATCTTTTTTTATCTTCTTGCGTAGGAGTTACGAGATTTGGCTCGATCACTATAATCCCTCCCTCTTTTACGCCGTCTTTGAATTGATTATAGCTTATTTGCGCGGTCGCCAACATAAACTCTATCTCTCCCTCGTTAGCGTATGGAAACAGTATCTCATTTTCGCTAAGTATGATATCCACTTTTGTCGGACCGCCTCTAACTTGAGATGTATAAGTCGAGGCTTTTATGCCGTACCCGCCCTCTTCTATTTTCGCAGCGGCTAATATTTCGCCCGCCAATATAACGCCCTGTCCGCCAACTCCAACAAATCGTAATTGTCTCTCCATAAGAATACTCCTTAAAACTTGACGGTGGTTTTGTTTTGCGCCGCTTCTATGACTTTGTCATACGCTTCGCAATACTCTATTTTATCAGTCTCGTGTTTTAAAATTCCTGTGGGGAATTTGCCTTTCTTCTCTTCGTCTGTTAGCTGGTCGAATTTATTTTTAGACGCGATTCTTCTTTCTATCCACTCCAAATTTTGTATAGCTTCGCCCATTTTGTTTTTTCTTCCTAAGTTTATATGGCAATTTGAAAAAATATCAAAAAACGAATATCCTTTGTGAGAAAAGCCTTCGACGAGCGTTTTTTCTATTTTTTTCGGATCTAATACGCTCTCTCTTGCCACAAATGTCGCTCCCGCCGCGCTCGCGAGTTTCGCCGCGTCAAAAGTCGGGTCTATATTACCGTATTGTGCCGTAACCGTCCACATGCCTTGCGGAGTTGTAGGGGAAGTTTGAGAATTTGTAAGTCCGTATATGAAATTATTTACCAATATATGATTTAAGTCAATATTTCTTCTACAGCCGTGTATAGTGTGATTTCCTCCTATGGCAAGCCCGTCTCCATCGCCCGTTACAACAATAACGTGTTTTGAAGGATTGGCTAGCTTTATACCTGTCGCGTAAGCGATAGCGCGTCCGTGCGTGGTATGCACCGTATTGCAATTGATGTATGAACTAAATCGTCCGCTACAGCCAATGCCGGACACTACGCATACGTCATTCATATCCCAGCCGATTTTTTCTATCGCTCTGACGACCGATTTTAAAATAACGCCATCGCCGCAACCCCAACACCAAAGAGTTGGCATTTTATCCATTCTTAAAAATTCGTCATAATTAAAAGCCATTATTTCATTCCTTTGATTTTCACGATGAACTCTTGCGGAGTTATTGGGCGACCGTTCGCCTTTTGCAAAGTTTCAAAATCTCTTCTCATAGCACGCTCTACTTCGCTCGCGTATTGCCCCATATTTAATTCCGCGACCAATATCTTTTCAAATTTCTTGCCAAGCTTGAAAAGCTCTTCCGAAGGACTGGGCCACAAGGTAATCGGTCTAAACAGCCCCGCTTTTATCCCTTCGCGGCGAAGTTTGACAATAGCCTCTTTCGCGCTTCTTGAAACGCTTCCATAAGCTACAATAAGAATATCGGCGTCGTCAAGCATAAAGTTTTCATATTTTACTATTTCATCTTTATGATTATTGATTTTGCCCATTAATCTTTCAATATTGTTTTGACATATTGCTCCATCCTCCGTAGGAAATCCCGTAGGTCCGTGATGTAGACCGGTAATATGATATTTATAACCTTTAAAAAACGGATTTAACACAGCAGACTCGTCTTTTCCAACGCCGTACGGTTTATAATCTTTCGGATTTCCTGTAAATTGCCTGCGCTTAACCACGCTTTTTTTAACATCTTCGATATCCGACAAAACGGCTTTTCCGTGCATATGACCTATCGTCTCATCAAGCAATAAAAAGACCGGCGTCATAAATTTTTCCGAGAGATTAAACGCTCTTACGGTTTCGTTGTAAGCCTCCTCAAGACTTCCCGGACACAACGCGATAGACGCGAAATCACCGTGACTTGCGGCTTTTGCCTGATTTATATCTCCTTGAGATACTCGTGTCGGCAGCCCTGTAGAAGGACCTCCTCGCATGACATTTACTATCACTATAGGAACTTCGGCTATAAAACTCAAACCTATCTGTTCGGACTTTAAAGATATCCCAGGACCCGATGTGGCGGTCATAGCTTTAGCTCCGCTCATTGAAGCGCCTAAAGCCACGGATATACCGCCTATCTCGTCTTCCATCTGTATAAATTTACCGCTTTTTGTCGGCAACAATACGCTCATTTCGTGCGCAATTTCGCTTGAAGGCGTTATAGGATATCCGCCAAAAAAATTGCAACCGCAATCTATCGCGGCATGAGCGCATAATTCATTGCCGTTTGAAACTATTATTCTTGACATATTACGCACCAACTTTATTGAATTTATTGTTTTTAATGGCAAGCGCTCTTACCTTTGACTCTTCCGTTAATTTCGCGAATTTTACTTCGCTTGAACGCTCGGTTACGAATATGGCAAAATCAGGACAGTGAAGTTCGCAGTCCCTACAGCCTATACAAGAGTCAGGCTCTACCACTTCTATGGTTTTACCTTGCGTGGAATGCACATTTTGCACCATCGCCAAAGTGCCGGACGGACACAAACTAACGCATATATCGCAAGCTTTGCATCTTGATATATCTACCCAAACTAATGCCTTGTCTTCAGGCGGGGTTAAAAAACTCATCCGTTTTTTCTCCTTATCATCTTACTTTTTATATATAAAAATGGTTGAAAGTATATCAGTTGTTTAAAATTTCCGCAACTTTTTTACCAATAACCGCCGGCGTTTTTACTACATGTACTCCGGCTTTTTCCAAAGCTTCCATTTTTTCGGCAGCCGTTCCGCCTCCGCCGTTTACAATAGCGCCCGCATGCCCCATTCTTTTACCTTTGGGCGCGGTTGCGCCTGCGATAAACGCTATCACAGGTTTTGTAACGTTTGTTTTTATAAATTCGGCGGCTTCAATCTCCAACGTTCCCCCAATTTCTCCTATTAAAGTTATTGCCTCCGTCTCTTCATCGTTTTCAAAAAGAGTTAATAGCTCTTTGTAACCAAGCCCGATAATAGGATCTCCTCCTATTCCTATAGCCGTAGATATGCCAAGACCTTCTTGCACTATTTGGTTGCTTACTTCATAAGTCAGTGTTCCTGACTTTGATATAAGACCGACATTACCTTTTTTAAATATAAATCCCGGCATTATACCGATTTTGCACTCTTCGCTTGTTATAATCCCAGGGCAATTCGGACCTATAATGTTCATACCTTTTTTTGTAGCGTACAACTTGGCGTTCATCATATCTCTCACGGGAATTCCTTCCGTTATAACGACAGCCAATTTTATACCGCTGTCCGCAGCTTCCATTATGGCGTCCGCGGCGAATAACGGAGGGACAAATATCATACTAGTATCGGCTTTTGTATTTTCTACAGCCTCTTTTACCGTGTTAAACACAGGCTTTCCAAGATGCGTTTCTCCTTTGCGCCCCGGAGTTACTCCGCCTACTATTTGAGACCCGTAAGCTAAACACTGTTCGCTGTGAAAAGTACCCTCTTTGCCGGTGAAACCTTGAACTATTATTTTTGTATTTTTATCTATTAAAATGCTCATTTGTTACCTTTTGCGAAACTTACGGCTTTTTTAGCGCCGTCAGATAAATTTGACGCTGAGATTATATTTTCTATATCGCTGTTTTTTAATATCTCTTTGGCTTCTGTCGCGTTTGTTCCATCAAGCCTTACTATGACAGGAACATCAACGCGCGTTATTTTCGCGGCTTCCAAAATGCCGTTCGCTACTCTATCGCAACGCACGATACCGCCGAAGATATTGATAAAAATCGCTTTAACGTTTTTATCTTTTAAAATAATCTCAAATCCTTTAGCCACAGTCTGCGGATTTGCGCCGCCGCCGACATCTAAAAAGTTAGCCGGTTCTCCGCCTTCGTATTTTATAATGTCCATAGTCGCCATCGCAAGTCCGGCACCATTTACCATACAACCAACATTTCCATTTAGTTTTACATAGGAAAGACTGGACTGTTTTGCCTCAATTTCCGCTTTATCTTCTTCGTCAAAATCTCTCAAAGCTTCTATATCTTTGTGGCGCGCAAGGGCATTATCATCAAAGTTAATTTTCGCGTCAAGCGCTAAAAATTTATTATCTTTAGTTAGTATCAGAGGATTTATCTCAATCATATCCGCGTCGTTTTCATAGTAAGCTTTGTATAAATTTGACACAAGCTCCACAAAATCATTCGTTATTTCTTTGGATAATTCAAGTTTGGAAGCTAATTCCCTACCGTGAAATTTTTGAAATCCAATAGTTGGGTCTATGTAGATTTTTGTAATTTTCTCAGGCGTATCTTTCGCGACTTTTTCTATATCCATACCGCCGCTTGAAGAGGCTATTATCATAGGCATCTCAAGAGAGCGGTTTAGAGCTATTGAGATATAAAACTCTTGTTTGATATCAAGCCCTTCTTCTATGTAGACTTTTTTTACCTCTTTTCCTTCGCTTGTCGTTTGATGAGTGACAAGTTTAGATCCAATCATTTGGCTGGTTAGAACTTTCACTTCGTCAATGCTTTTTGCGAGTTTTACACCTCCTCCAAGTCCGCGACCTCCCGCGTGAATTTGAGCTTTTACTACCCAAACGCTGCCGCCAAGTTCTTTAGCGTTTTGTGTAGCTTCGTCAACATTGAAAGCCACCTCTCCTCTTGGCGTGTGAACGCCATACTTTCTTAGTATCTCTTTTGCCTGGTATTCGTGTATATTCATACATTTTCCTTTAACAATTTATCCGCGATTTTTATCTGCTCTTTTAACTCTGTTGCGGCGGTATGCAGCATTTTAAGTTCATTCTCATCCAAAGATAACTCTATAATCTCTTCGATCCCGTCTTTGCCTATTATTGCAGGAACGCCTATGCTAACTCCGTCAATTCCATATTCGCCCTCCAGATATACCGAACATGTGAGCATCTCTTTTTTGTTTTTCAGTATTGCTTCAATAAGTATGCAAATGGCAGCAGCAGGCGCGTAATAAGCGGAGGTTTGCAAAAATTTTACAATTCTAGCCCCGCCTGATTTCGTATCGTTAACAATATCCTCACATGTACGCTTGTCAAACAGTTCGCTCACACTTTTTTTACCAACAAACGAATGTGAAAGCAGTGGCAGCATTTGCTCGCCATGAGCTCCTATAACGCATGCGTTCACAAACTCGCTCTTGTCATCTAATCGTTTAAGAATAGCGTGAGCCATTCTCGCGCTATCTAAAATACCGCCCATACCGATAACTTTATTTCGTTCAAAACCGCTGAGTTTTAATACCGCGTAATTCATTATGTCTAACGGATTGGAGACGGTGATAATAATGGCGTTTGGAGCAAATTTTTTGATATTTGAGACAATCTCGTTTATAATCTTGATATTTGTGCCTAAAAGATCTTCTCTGCTCATATTTTCGCGTCTTGGAATACCAGCGGTTATTACTACAATATCGCTGTTTTCTATATCTTTATAGTCGCTTGAAGTTTGAATTCTCGTACTTGAGACAAGCGCTACAGAGGCTTGCTGAAGGTCTATCGCCTTGCCTTGCGCGATAGAACGATTAATATCTACCAAAATAACGTTTTTGGATATCTCTTTGGCTATCAAAAGATAACAAACGCTAGCACCCACATTTCCCGCTCCGATGATAGAAACTTTCATTTTATGCTCCTATAGCGTCTATGATACGGTTAAATGTTTCGCTTGGTCTCATCAAAGCGAAAGCCTTCTCGTCATTTGGATGATAATAACCGCCTATATCGGCTTTTTGCCCTTGAACGCTGTTTAATTCGCGTAATATTTTCTCTTCATTTTGCAAAAGGTTTTGATATAAAGGGGTAAAAAATTCGCTAAGATTGCTATCGTCTTTTTGATATGCAAGCGCTTTTGTCCAATATAATGCCAAATAAAAATGGCTGCCGCGATTGTCTAATTCGCCGCATTTTGATTTTGGAGATTTGCCATTTTGCAACAACTCTTCGGTCGCGTTATCAAGCGTTTTTGCCAGTATGGCGGCTTTTTTATTATGCGTTTTTCGCGAAAAAAACTCTATTGAAGCGCAAAGCGCTAAAAATTCGCCCAAAGAGTCCCATCTTAAATGATTTTCTTCCAATAATTGCTGCATAAGTTTGGGCGCCGAACCGCCCGCTCCCGTTTCAAACAACCCTCCCCCACTCATCAAAGGTACAATGGAGAGCATTTTCGCACTTGTTCCAAGTTCCAATATGGGAAAAAGATCGGTCAAGTAATCTCTTAAGACATTTCCGGTCACGGATATGGTATCTTCGCCTTTTCGCATACGATTAAGAGATAATTTTATGGCTTCTACGGGAGATAAAATGGCTACATCAATTTCTGATAAATCGCACTCTTTCATATACTCTTTAATTTTTCTTATAAGGTTTCTATCGTGCGCCCTTTCGTCATCCAACCAAAAAATAGCCGGAACTTTTGAAATTTTCGCGCGCTCTAAAGCAAGTTTTATCCAATTTCGTACAGGAGCGTCTTTTGTTTGACACATTCTATATATGTCGCCTTTTTCCACTTTAGTCTTAAATATTACTTCGTTTGTACTGTTTTTTACAACTACAAAACCGTCCTCTTCCATGATAAAAGTTTTATCATGAGAACCGTACTCTTCGGCTTTTTGCGCCATAAGCCCTACATTTGACACACTTCCTATTGTTCTTGGATCAAGCGCGCCGTTTTCTTTACAATCTTCAATTGCCGCTTGATAAATTTTCGCATAACATCTATCCGGAATAACGGCTTTAGCGTCTCTTTTATCGCCATTTTTATCCCACATAATACCGCCTGCTCTAATCATCGCCGGCATTGAGGCATCGACTATGATATCATTTGGAAAATGCAGATTTGTAATGCCTTTATCGGAGTCTACCATAGCGATATCCGGCTGTTCTTTGTAGATTTCGGATATGCTTTTTTCTATTTCCGCTTTTTCATTTTCCGACAAATTCGCGATTTTTGCGTATAAATCGCTAAGTCCGTTATTTACGTTTACTCCAAGCTTTTCAAACATTGCGCCGTATTTTTCAAATAGCTTGTCAAAAAATGCCAAAACGGCAACGCCGAATATCACGGGGTCGGATACTTTCATCATAGTAGCTTTAAGATGTACTGAAAAAAGCACCCCTTTTTCTTTCGCGTCTTTAATCTCTTTTAAGAAAAACTCTCTTAAAGCTTTTACACTCATAAACGATATGTCTATAATTTCGCCCTTTTGCAGTTTTAAATCCGATTTCAATATCTTTTTGTCGCCGTTTTTATTTATAAACTCAATAGATACGGTATCTTCGGTTGGTAAAATGTATGAATTTTCGCTTCCGTAAAAATCGCCGTTATTCATATAAGATACGTGACTTTTTGACTCTTTTTTCCATATGCCCATTTGGTGAGGATTGTTTCTTGCGTAATTTTTGACGGCTTTTGGCGCGCGTCTGTCGGAATTTCCCTCTCTCAAAACAGGATTTACCGCAGAGCCTAATATTTTTGAGTATTTCGCTTTTATCTCTTTTTCTTTAGCATTTGTCGGATTTTCCGGAAAATCAGGAACATCGTAACCTTGCGACTGAAGTTCGGTTATAGCGGCTACTAATTGCGGTATAGAGGCTGAAATATTGGGAAGCTTTATAATATTTGCCTCTTCGCTTTGAGTGAGATTTCCCAAATATGCCAAATCATCGGGATAATCCGAAAAAGCGCTCAAAATCCTACCGGAAAGCGAGATATCTCTTAATTCGAAATCCACATCGCATTTGCCGCCCAAAGCTTTTATGATGGGGAACAAAGAGTACGTGGCGAGTGCAGGAGATTCGTCTGTTTTTGTATATATAATAGAAGCCATCTTATTTCCTTGATTAATATTATTTTATAAAAATACTGTTCATAAAGTAGCAAAACTGTTCTTAAGTTCTATTTGCTTATATTTTTTAAGTGCTCACTATAAGTTTCAGTAAATAAATGTTGACCGTTTGAACCTTTAACAAAATAGAGATACTTTGTTTTATCAGGTTTTAAAGCCGCTTTTATAGCCTCTTTACTTACAGTACATACTGGATTTTCGGGTAGTCCATAATGAGCATATGTATTATAGGGTGACATATCTTCCCTGATTCTTGTGGGTGTAACTTTGGTATGCGAAAATTTACCATAATTGAGTGTGCCATCCATTTGAAGTTTCATTCTTATTCTAAGTCTGTTATGAATCACAGAGCTTACTATCGGCATTTCGGCATTATTGGCAGACTCTTTTTGTATAATGGATGCGATAATTAAAACTCTATTCCATTCACTCTCGTCATAGTCATTTGTCAATTCGCGTGATAAAGCCTCATTACGCTTTTTAGAATCGTTTATGAAGTAATTTATAAGCCACCTTTCATCTACTCCTAAAGGTATATTATAAGTCTCCGGAATTATCCATCCGTCTTCAAACTGCGACAACTTTTCATATTCACGCCGTAATGCGTTAAATGAGAGGTTGAACTCTTTGGACAGCTGCTCTAAAAATATGTACGTCGTCTCTCCGGGTATCAATGTAATCGCACGCGTAGCGGCTTTAGCGTGAGAAAGTTGATACAAATAATCGGCCTTTGTCAATACGGTACCGCCCATGTCTATCCAGCCGCTTTGAGGGTATCCTAAAAATATCATCAAAAGTTTGTCAAAACCTACCGAGATATTGCCGTTTTGTGCACCAAGCTGTGTTATAATATTGTTTATTCCACCCTTTGGTACATAAACAATCTTTTGAGTACCAATCGGTTGAATCAAATAGAACAGAAGTGAGATAATGGCTATCAATAAAATATTTAAGCTAAAAAAAAAGACTTTGCTTTTTATACTATTTTTTATATTGCCGCTCATCGTCATTATCGGTGTTATGTATAATGGTATTCGCATAGACAACCTATCCGCATTCAATGTAAATATAACGGGATTATATATCAAATTAGATAAAAAACTCTTTGTTGAAATTGATACGATAAAAATAAACACTAATGTTACAAAAAGTAACAATTCTTCCTCTTTAAATGAAGTATTGGATGCACTTCCATATATACATACATTTTTCAGTACGATTACTATCAGTAATATAGAGTATGAAAATGAAAAAGTACAGCTTGTTTATAAAGATAAGAATTTTTACCTAAACTCTTCACTTTTGACGCTGCAAACAAAAATAAAACTGACAAATAGAAAAAAGCTTATTTTGGATATTGAAGAGATGCTTTTAAAAGATATAGACATAGCTTTCAAGGGAAGACTGGATGCTGATTTAAGGCTTGATGAGTACGCATTTGACGGTACCTACAGGCTATTTGACATTACCGGCAACGCAAAGCTTGAGATAAAAAATAAGATATTAAGTTATCATATAGATTCGAACAATTTCTCTTCACCTAAAATCCTCATAAACAATCTTTCAAAGTATGTAAAATTAAGCGATATGGCGATTAGCTGGATATACGGCTATACAAAAGCCCAAAACTACAAACTACTCTATTTGACAGGCAAAATAGACCTTGTAAAGCGTGATTTTTTCCCTAAAAACATCAATGCACTTATAAAAGCCGACAATGTCAACGTTACTTTTAATCCTCAGGTACCAAACGCCAATATGGAAGAGGTAAGAGTTATGATAGAAAACAATAAAATCCTCTTTTTATTATCAAATCCAACATATAAAGACGCCAATCTTACAAAAGTCGATGCCACGATATATGATTTGATGGATAGCAGCAGAGGCGTCAAGATAGACATTATCTCAAGTACCTATTACAATGATGCTATCAACCAAATCATCAAAGTTTACACCAAGACCGACATCCCAATACGCCAAAAAAGCGGTGAAACGGAAGCTAATGTCAGTATTGATATAAAATTTTCAAATTTGAGCGTTAACGTTACGGCTGATATTTCATTGGAAAATGCCGATTTGCAGATGGGCAGTACTGTACTGCATATACCTAACGCCAGCATACACTTAAATAACTCTGTTGTTGAGTTTAAAAATACAAGAGTACAATATAACAGGCTTTTTGATATAAGTATAAACGGTACTCTAAATACAAGCACCAAAGAGATGACAGCAGACTCTTTTGTACATTCGCTATCTATTGAAGCAAAAAACAGAAGTATTGTTTCGATAAGTAACATCTCAACGCCTTTTACTTTTAATATAATGAGTAACGGAATAAATCTTTATTTTGATGAACTGCAAAGTAATCTAACTTTTGCCAACACAAATATATTTAATTTTAACGCACTGGAAAAACTCTATCCCTATTCCGATATCGCTCAAGAGTACGATATAAAAGCCGGACGTATTACGCTTACGAGCAAAGATCTTAAGCGTTTCAGTGGATATGCTAATATCAGAGGACTGAAATTGCCTTTGAGTTATAACGGTATGCCTATGAGAAGATTTGCCGGCACATTTGAGATAATGGAAGATTCATTTGAAATAGCAGCAAATAATCACAATGTAGAGCTTAGCTTGAAGGATGAGATAAATCTAGCTATAAATAACCTTGATATCAACATAGATACAAATAATAGCAAATCATCCTCTATGCCGCTCATACCTATCAATATAACGGCACAAAACAGTTCTATTATTTTTAAGCCGTCAAACATCACTGTTCTAGCCGATATTTACAATATCAGTTCAAAAAACAATAACTTCTCCTTGCATATTTTATATAACAATACTTCTTTGGATTTTGAAAAAAATGAAAATTCTTTTTATATCACAACAAAAGACATGGAGAGTGAATTTTTAAACTCATTGGCAAATAAAGAGTTTTTCAAAAGAGGAAGTTTTGATTTTTACGCTAAAGGTGAAAGCGAGAATGAATTCTTCGGCATTTTAAATTTAAAAGAGGTGAGATTGAAAGATTTTCAAATTCTAAACAACCTGATAGCTTTCTTCAATATGATACCGTCTTTAGCCACACTCTCCAATCCCATGTACAGCACAAGCGGCTTTCCCGTTAAAAACGGTACGGTGGAATTTGTAAAAAGCGGAGATTATCTATATGTGCAAACGTTATTTTTAGAAGGTTACAGCTCTGATATAAAGGGTGATGGATATATCGATTTAAAAACAAATAATATCTATTTGGATTTAAGAATTTTTATCATAAAATCACTTAGCAACATCATAGATAAAATACCTTTGGTAAATTATATTATTCTTGGAGATGAAGGTACGGTTGAATTTCGCTTTTCAGTGCGCGGCACACTTGATGAGCCAAAAATAGAAACAAACATAATGAATGATACGATAATGTCACCTTTTAAAATGATAAAGAGGGTTTTTGAGCTACCTTTTTATATAATGCAGTGATTTAATAAAACAACTCTTTATATTTCTCTCTCATAGCTTTTTTATTAGGTTTGCCAACGCTTGTTTTGAGTATTGCATCGGTAAAGTGAATCTTTAAAAGCATACTCTCTCTTGCCATAAGACCTTTTTTGATAAACTCTTTGATAAGGTTGATTATCTCTTTTTCAAGTGTCTTTTTATCTTCTACTTTAGTTACTATTAGAGCCAGCGGCTTTTCACCCCATTTATCATCAGGTATTGAGACAACCGATACTTCGCTTACAGCCAAATGTTTATGAATAACATCTTCAAGTTCAAGAGAAGAGACCCATTCGCCGCCAACTTTTATGATATCTTTCTCTCTGTCCGTTATCTTAAAATAGCCTGCTTTATCACAGTTGGCGATATCTCCTGTGTGCAGATAACCTCCGCGCCAAAGATTTTCGGAATTTTTCTGGTCTTTAAGGTATCCTGTTGTAAGCCATGGGGAGCGGACAATTATCTCACCGGTATTTTTGCCATCATGCGCTACGTCACTCATCTCTTCATCTACAATCCTCATCTCCACAAGTCCGATCGCTTTTCCTGTTTTTGTTCTAAGCCTCGCTTGTTCTTCTTCGTTTTCTTTTAACATTTCGGGCGTTAACTGCGCTAAGGAGAGTACCGGACATGTTTCGCTCATACCGTAACCAACATATATATCTATACCTTTTTTCATAGCCGCCAAAGCTTGCGCCGAAGAGAGCGACGAACCTCCTATGATAATTTTCCAGCGACTTAAATCCACACTGTCTACTTTCGGAGTATTGAGTATCATATGCATAATAGTCGGTACGCAGTGCGAGCATGTAATTCCCTCTTTTTCTACAAGCTCAAGCAATAAATCAGGTATGTATTTACCGGGATAAACCTGTTTAATACCCATAAACGTAGCCATATAAGGAAATCCCCAAGCATGCACATGAAACATCGGCGTAATAGGCATATAAACATCTTGCTGATTAAAGTTAGCATGTCCGGTATGCGTACCAAGTGACGCTAAAACTCCAATCGTATGCAACACCAACTGTCTATGTGAAAAACAGACGCCTTTTGGCATACCGGTAGTACCAGTCGTATAAAAGGTCGTAGCGTGCGTATTTTCATCAAAATCGGGAAAATCAAACCTATTTGATGCACTTTGCATCATCTCTTCATACTCTCCGTGTATTGGCAAAATCGTTTGTATATGATCAACGCCGTCTTTCATCAAAATATATTTTTTTACCGTATCTATCCTGCCCCGTACCTGCTCTATAATAGGCAGAAATTCACTGTTTATTAAAATAACATCATCTTGTGCATGGTCTATCGTATATAGTATTTGTTCGGGACTAAGACGTATATTTATCATATGCATAACAGCGCCTATCATGGGTATGGCAAAATAACACTCAAGATACCTGTGCGAGTCATAGTCCATAATAGCTACCGTATCGCCTTTTTTGACGCCAAGCTCTGTTAGAATGTTGGCAAGCTTGCAAACACGCTCACGAAATGCGGCATAAGTCATACGAAAACTGTTTTTGTAAATAATCTCTTGATTTGGATTGTACGATAAAGGGGTAAAAAGAAGCTGTTTGATGAGCAACTGGTAATTTGGTATATCAGATGTATACATTCAAGTTCCTTAAAACTATATTTTTTCTTTTGAAGCAGCGGTCAAATCATCTTTTTTTGAAAATATAAAGAAAAAGCTCATAGATACAACTGTAGCCACAAACGACGCGAGCAAGACAGAAAGTGTCGCATGTGCCGCAAGCTTATCGTCAAGAGCAAGATTTGAGATAAGTATAGACATTGTAAAGCCGATTCCGGCTACAAGTCCTACACCAAATATTTGTGTCCATGTAAGATTGCTTGGTTTCCTTGAGATGCCGAGGAAATCCAAAATAAATGTAAATATAAATATGCCCAAAGGCTTTCCAAGAAAAAGTCCCAATGCTATACCCCAGAAGAGGTCGTCAAATTCAAAGCCGCCGTGCGCCACAACTCCTGCGTTTGCAAAAGCAAATACCGGCATAATAAAATAAGCACTCAAAGGGTGCAGATTACGCTCAAGTTTAACAAGCGGACTTTGTACTTCATCGTATGCCTGCACTATCATTTCCAAAGCATTGTTCTGTTTTGCATTTAAAAGTACTTGCTGCGAATCCTTAGGTGCGTTTGAGTAAAAAACATTTGTCGCAAGCCTCAAATTTTCCAAAAAACTTGAACTGCTTATTTTTGAGTAAATCGGTATTGTAAAAGCCAACACTATTCCTGAAATCGTCGCGTGAATACCGCTTTTGTAAAAAAAATACCATAAAGCTAAGCCGCCTATGAGATATACTGTGAGCGTTCGCACGCCAAATTTATTAAAAAGCAGCAAAATAGCTGTTACGCTAAGAGCCAGCGCCAAATAATCAAGTGATATTTCGCGCGAATAAAAGATGGCAATAACTAAAATGGAACCTATATCATCAGCAATAGCGAGCGTTACCAAAAATACTTTCAGTTTTATAGGTATTCTGCTGCCAAGCAACATCAAAACACCAAGCGCAAATGCCGTATCTGTCCCCATAGGTATCGCAAAACCCTTGATATTTCCGCTACCCCAAGTAAAACACAAAAATATTATAACAGGGAAAAGCATGCCGCCTACAGAGGCAAATATGGGTGAAATAGCCTTTTGAAAGCTTGACAACTCGCCAACTAAAATCTCGCGTTTGACCTCAAGCCCTATCATTAAAAAAAAGAGCGCCATCAAAGCGTCATTTACCCAAAAATGTGTATCTTTTATAAAGCTTAAATCTCCTACGGTAATACCGAATTTCACTTCCCACAACGCAAAATATTTTTCGGATAAAAGCGGGGAATTGGCGGCAAATAACGCTAAAATAGCGGCAATAAATAATAAAATACCGCCAAATGACTCTTGTTTGACAAAATGTGTTATAAAGTTGCCGATTTTTTTAGTAGAGCCTTTATTCCCTATCCCCAAAACACTCAATTTTTGACCTTGCTTATAAATTTTCCATTTTTACGATTAATTAAATGGGGTATTGTAATATTTTTTAGCTATTGTTTTGATTAGAAAATGGGAAGTTTTACTGATTTTTTACTTTTTTTAAAAAGTAATGCGCACTTTTGTATCACATCATTAAAAGCACACACTATTTTTAGTTGAATGGTAAAAATTTGGTATTTTTATTTATTACTCCGGTTATCATATCACCATCTATATTTGCACCAATTTTTTGAAAATTCAAAAGATACTTTTCTCCCAATCTGCTTATCTCTTCATCAGAAAAGCTATATCCACTCTTATATCCTTTTGTGCTCTCATATTTTTTCAGCAACGATACAAACATCTCTTTATCAATACTGTATTCCAACTCAAAATCCAAATACTCTTGCCAATTGAACAAACTAATACCATACGCACTATCACTTATATATTTTATATAGCCGCTTATTCCATTTGTTTTTGAACCATTAAAACTTCCGGCAAAATTAAAACTAATCGTCGGATTGCTCTCTAAAAGTGATAGCATATCGGTTACGACAGACGATAAGATTATACGCTTCTTACTATCTTCCATGGCCAGATTAATTTTTGAAAGTTTATTCACAATAGTATTAATACTATTTTGTTTAAGCTGTGAAACAGTGATATTTATAACGGCATCTTTCATTATAAAATCAAATTCATCACCAACCGCAACAAACTCATCTGCACCAACTTTGAAATTCATAGACATTAAGCCGCCATCTTGCTCATCGAAAACCACATTTGTCGTATAATTTGTAAAAGAACCTGCAACAAACTCATAAAATCGTGTATCATATTTTTTTGCCGTACCTTTTATGAAGCCCAACCAAGTACCAAGCTTGTTTTTATTCAGATCAATATCGTAACTTAATCCTTTTATCTCTACAAAGTTAAGAGTGTCATTTTGCGTCATTTCTTCAATATATTGATTGAGGACAATATTTTTCGCATCAAATGATGTTTTGATATCTTGAGTATATGCGCCGACACTATATGTAAATTCCCTTGCAGCGCCTGCAAAGTCCAAACCAAACTCAAAACTTTGCGACCCTATTTTCATCTTGTTTGTAATGCCGTCAAATCTTATATTCATGACCACATTTTTTGTATTGTTCACTATATAATCAAAAGTATTGTTGTTAAACATATTCTTCATATCGTCATTATATTCATAACTTATATCCATGCTGCCGATTTTGAAAATATCCGAATCTCTTACCCCAAATTTCGCTCTGCTTTCTATCACAGTATCTAAAGTAATATCAGGTGATATTATCACTGATAATTTCGTTTTATATATGGATCTAAAAAGCCCTCTTTGCTGTTCGATCAATTCATATTTAGCACCAAACCTGTCGAAGTAGCTCATCTCACTTGTAAAAAACTTATGAACTTGGCAATTAGCATAAACTACCGTAAAGCAAAAATAAAGCGCGGCTGCAATTACAATACCGATGAAAACGAATATAGCTTTTTTCATTCTGCATCCCCTTCAAAATCATAATCATATTCAGCTATACTCCTATATGGTTTACCGTTTAATAAAAAACCACCCTCATTAAATTCCAATGTGCCTTTATATAGGCCATTTTCCGCTCTCATACCTGTCTTTTCTTCAAAAGTCTCAATACTCAAATTAATCTTTTCCTCATCCAACTTCTCTTGAAAAGCCTCATCATCTTTAGCATCATATCCATAATAATTTGTACTAATCTCTTGCTCAAAATATTTTTGAAGCGCTTCTTGCGCAAATTCGAAGTCCATCTTCATAACGATATCTTTATTAAAATTTGTGTAGACGTTCATCAAATCTCCATTGCCGATATATTGTGCAAAGCCACTTACCTTACCGCTTTGATTGGCATATTTGCCGCTAAGCTCTTCAAGTACGATTTTAGGGTGTTTAGCAAGAATATCCGACATATATCCAAAAAGCGAAAGTAAAACAAAGCTCGCCTGAGAATCATTTGTAGGGTCTATTGTACTCAGAGCTTCGGTTATTTTCTTCATACTTTCCAAATCTAAATTTTCAAGATTGAAATTAAGCACAATATCACTCAACAATACATCCTCTGCTTTATCAAAATCAACATATTTCAACTCACTAAACGAGATTTTATTGATATTTTTGATTGTGGATGATTCCCCTGTATCAACATTTGAGCTTATGTTAAGTTTTGAGAGTAAAAAATTGACAGAATATCCGTCCGAAAATTCAATTTTATCTATATTGACACCGGAATCACCCATCCAAAGCCCATCTTTTTTATTTGAGTCAGATTTATATTTTTGTCCTTCTAAAATAAAAAATTTACCTAATGCACCGTCAAACTTAACAAACGGAATATCTGCATCAAAATCAAGCTTATCTCTTCCAAAAGATATGAAAAAATTCATTTTTACATCTTGCCAAGTTATATTTTCATCTTCTCCTGAATACATGTCGTATTTGCTTGCATTACCGTTGTTTATAACTATATTGCTTTTGATTCCGCCAACTACGATGCTGCTTTTTAAGTCAAATTCTTGCTGTAAAATTTCAGAAGTTTCATCATTATTAAAAATAATTTCACCTTTTGTATCTATGGAGCCGATTTTAAAAGGATTAAACCGCATACCAAATATCGCTTCGTGCTTTAGGGTTGCTATCGTATTATCATTTTCCAAAATCTCTGTTTTGTAACTAGCTTTAAAAAGCGTCGTTTCAGCTTCAATTAATTTCCATTTTAATCCCGAATGCTCATATAAAATGCCATCATTATGATTAAAAAAAGCATTTACCTGTTTATTTGAATAATAAACGCCAAATGCAAAGTATCCGACCAACAAAACAAGTAAAACCAATATAAAAACGGCTATTTTTTTCATAAAAACTCCTAAAATAAAGGTTATATTTTATCCAAGTAAACTTAATCTATAGTATTTAATGATGTTTTATGGTTCAGAAGATGGTGGGTCCTGCAGGACTCGAACCTGCGACCAACCCGTTATGAGCGGGTTGCTCTAACCAACTGAGCTAAGGACCCAAAAAGTTTTAAGGGTGAAATTATAACTATCTTTCCTTAAAAACAATTTATGAGTGATATTTGATCAGTTTATGTGCGGGATCAAAGCGAAATGCCAATAAATTTTCCAAGATACCAAAAAATATCATAAAAGTGACAAAACTGCTGCCACCATAACTGAAAAACGGCAGCGGGATACCCACAACCGGCGCAAAACCAATTGTCATAGCGATATTCGCACTCATATGTATAAAAAGTACAAACGCTATACCTGTAACCATCACTCGCGTAAAATAGTCATTTTTAAAAGTAATCGAAAGCGTTATGAGATGAAATATCAAAAGCGCGTACAACAAAAGTAACGTAAACCCTCCAAAAAAACCTTTACGCTCAATTAGAGCAGGAAATATAAAATCACTTGTTGCTATAGGTAAAAATTTAAATTGTGTTTGCGTCGCCTCATCCTTATTTTTGCCGAGCAATCCGCCTGAACCTATCGCGATAATAGACTGCTCGACATGATAACTTGGTTTATCACTCAAAAAATCGGAAATTCTTTTTTTCTGGTAATCATGCAAAAAACTATATGCTACAGGACTTCCCACTGCAACAATCAGAGCAAAAAGTATCCATACACGTTTATTGACGCCTATGATAAAAAGTACGCCGTATCCCATAAACAATAACACAATAGCGGTTCCAAGATCAGGCTGTTTAGCTATTAATAAAAAAGGCAGCAGTATAAAACCGCTTATCTTCATAAAATCTTTATAACCGTATCCGTCTTGCGACGGCGGCATCTGTTTGACGATATAACACAGCATCAGCAAAAAAATAGGTTTAAAAATTTCCGACGGCTGAATAGTAAAATCCGTAAACGGTAAACTGAGCCACCTTTGGCCGCCAAGTTTCTCGGAACCGAAAAATTCCACACTCAATAACAGCGCTATACCTATCCAATAAAAAAATGGTATAAGCCATTCAACTTTTCTAATCGGAATCAAAAAAAAGAGCAAAAAGACGCAAAGTCCCACAGAAAAATATATAATCTGCTTTGTCGCCAACATTGTGCTTGATTCCAATATAAGATAGTGTGAAAGCGCGACAATAGGTATAACGATGATAGGTATAAGAAAATCGAAATGGGTGATAATGCGTCTATCTACATACAGCAAGTGAAAATCCGTCTTTAAAAAAAATTTCTGTATTATAACAGATAACAAATCAAAATAGGAATAAAATGTCGACAAAAAGATTTGTATGCCATATTTCAAGTATACGATTAGACCATTTCTTAACAATCTGTCTTAGTACTTCAAGAAACCGCGTAACCGAACTCATAAAAAATGCATTTGTATCCGTCAATAACATAAAGCAGACAAAAGCCGGTCTGAAATTAAAAGAAAATGACGCCGTCACGATACAACTTCCAGAGTTAAAAAAAAGTGAAAGCAAAGAGGTTGACTTTGATATTCCCATAGTTTTTGAAGATAATGATATTCTAATCATCAATAAACCGCCTCATTTAACCGTCCACCCTGCCCCAAGCGTCAAAGAACCTACTTTGGTTGACTGGCTTAAGTCCAAAAATATCTCTTTATCCACTTTAAGCGGCGAAGAGCGTAACGGTATAGTCCACAGAATAGATAAAGATACAAGCGGTGCGCTCATTGTTGCCAAAAATAACGCCGCTCATATGAATTTAGCCAAACAGCTTGAAAATAGAACTTTAGGACGTTATTATCTGGCGCTTATAGATTATCCTCTAAAAAATGATACGATAGTAGATAAGCCTGTCGGCAGAAATCCAAAAAACCGTCTAAAAATGGCTATCGTCCAAAACGGCAGAGCCGCTAAAAGCGCATTTTGTTCACTGCTAACGAATGAAAAAGAGGAAATAGAATTAATCGCCGCCAAACTCTTTACAGGAAGAACGCACCAAATAAGGGTACATTTAAGTGCTTTGGGACGTCATATTTTAGGCGATGATTTATACGGTTTTAAGAGCCAAAAAGATAAAATTAATAGAGTTATGTTGCACGCTTATTGTTTATACCTGATTCATCCTGCAAGCGGCGAAAAGATGATTTTTACCGCACCGTTGTATGATGACTTTGAGGAACAGCTGTTAAAATTTTTTACAAAGGAGAAACTCAATGAAACGCTTTGCGCCGACGCTATTACTTTGCGCCTTAATACTACTTCTTAGCGGTTGTCAAAATCCGGCACTTCCGGAAAAACCTGTCATTGACCCGAGTCTGCCGATAGTCACAAATATAAAAACACTTCCCGATATAACGCAAATCGCTCTTGAGTGGTCGCCCGTTTATGATTTGAGCGTTGAAGGATATCATATCTATAGAGGTAATACCAACAATAGTACACTTGAGCGTATAGCGACCATAAGCGATAAATATACCGCTCATTTTACAGATACAAAACTTGCGTACGACACCGAATATATATACAGGATCAGCACATTCTCAAAAAATAAACGTGAGTCGAATCCAAGCCAGCCAATAAGAGTGGCTACAAAAAATCTTATAGAGCCTGTTCCATATGTACAGGCAATGTTAGGACTTCCCAATCGTATAAAACTTATTTGGCGCCCGCATCCATCGGAGAGAATATCTTCGTATGTTATTGAGAGAAACGATTTTAGTTCAACAAAATGGTCATACTTGGCTTCTGTGGAGGGCAGATTAAGCGCAGAATACATAGACAGCGGATTAGACAGCAGTAAATCATACAGATATAGAGTCATTGCTAAAACTTATGACGGCATCCTGTCAGCTCCAAGTCAAATCGTAAGCGCGCAGACAAAACAGCTTCCGCCTATTGTGGACAATCTCAAAGCCAGTCGCGATTTACCGCGCAAAATAGCTATTTTATGGGATGCATCAACTAACGATATTGCGCATTACAATGTCTACAGAGCCAACTTCTCAAACCTCTTCTATACTCTTTTACTTACAACAAAAGCCACAAGCTATGAAGACACCATAAAAGATGACGGCGCAGCAAGGTATTATTATGTGACGGTTACTGATAAAGACGGCTTGGAGTCTCCAAGGCAAGCCGCGCCTGTGATGGGGGTTACGCTTGAAGCACCGTCGTCTCCAAGCATAAACGTAATAAGACATGACGCTTCCAATGTACTTCTTGGCTGGAACGACAACTCTGCAAGAGCTGAAAGATATCGAATAGAACGCACAAGTAAAAGCGGTACGCTCATTTATACAAATGTAATGCATAACACTTTTGTAGATAAAGATGTAATGCCTGGCATTGAATACAGTTATACCGTTTATGCTATTGACGTCAACGGTCTTGTATCCAAACCTTCGACAAAGGCTATTATTACTATACCTAATGTTCAATCCACCGTAAACTAAAATAGTCTATGCCCAACTTAATAACTAAGACTATTATCAAACCTCAGCTGCCGTTTAGCGGCGGCAGGTGCGATTTTCTATGGGAAGTAAACTCCGATAACTCAGACTATATTTTGACACGTTGCACAGAAGAAGAATTTTTTATACAGATAAAAGGCAAAGAACCGAGAATTATAGTAAAAGGTGAAAAAATTTCTCGCCCCTCACAAGTTATATTTTTACAAAACGCACTTGAAGAGTATGCCAAAAAAGCCTCCTGCGATATTATCGCAAGCAATATTATTCCTGCATCCAATAGACAAAAAGAGAGAAATTCCATCATTAAAGAGATAGATTTTTTCGCGCAAAATTTTGCATTTGAAAAAGAGTTATTTTTGGAGATAGGATTCGGCAGCGGCAGGCATCTTTTATATCAAGCTAAAAACAATCCGAATAAACTCATAATAGGTATAGAGATACATAAGCCATCCATTGAGCAAGTCGCCAAGCAGTGCGATATTTTGGGACTTAAAAATGTAATTTTAATTAATTACGACTCAAGGATTTTGATGGAATTTTTACGCTCGAACTCTATTTCCAAAATCTTCATTCACTTCCCTGTTCCATGGGATAAAAAACCGCACAGAAGAGTTATAAGTCCATATTTTGTAAATGAAGCGCTGAGGATTTTAACAGTTGGCGGCACGCTTGAGCTTAGAACGGACAGTCATATGTATTACGCCTATGCGCTTGATATTTTTATGCAAAATACATATGCCAATGTGAGAATTTTTAAAAATTTTGACCTTAAAATCAGCAGTAAGTATGAAGACCGATGGAAGAGATTGGAAAAAAATATCTATGATATTGTATTAACAAATACTCAATTATATCCCGAAAATAGCCCGCTTGCAAAACTTAGCTTTGATTATTTAAATAATATTGATAAAATTATACGAGATTTTATCCCTAAACTTTTTAGAGGGGATGATTTTTTTGTACACTTTGAAGAGATACATACGGGCTGTAAAAAAGCCGTGATAAAAGTCGCATTTGGAGCTTATGAGAGAGCCGAGCACTTATTTATCATCGTCGAAGAAAATAAAATATCATATTTTCCAAATGGCGCATATGCCGTAAAAGCAAACAAAAAAGCGCATGAAATTATAAAAAAGTGGTTATATGGGTGGTAGTCTAATCGATATGAGTTCGCTATCTTTAGGATATGGCGGCAAACCTGTTATTGTAGATGCTACGGCTATTATAGAACAGAAAGATTTTGTATTTATAGTAGGTAAAAGCGGCAGCGGCAAGAGTACTATCTTAAAATCAGTATATGGAGAGATAACGCCCAGTGCCGGCAACTTGAGTGTTTGCGGGCTTGATATGAAGAATATCACTAATGCGAAACTGGACACTCTAAGACGTCATATAGGCATTGTTTTTCAAGATTATAGACTTATAAACGAATGGACAATCGAAAAAAATGTAATGCTACCTCTAATAATAAACGGTTTCGCGAAATCCGTCTGTATCAATCAAGCGCATAAACTTTTAAAGCATGTCAAGCTTTTGCATAAAGCAAATAAGTACCCCTTGGAATTAAGCGGTGGCGAGCAGCAAAGAGTCGCAATGGCAAGAGCGTTAGCACACAACCCTGTACTGATATTGGCAGATGAGCCGACAGGCAATCTTGATGATTACTCAAGCGAAGTAATATGGAATCTGCTTCGCAGCGCGAAAGAGTTTTTAAATACAACAGTAGTAGTAGTAACGCATCATATACCATCAACAATTAACATTCATTATAAACACTTTTTTATAGACGAAGGCTTTTTGCATGAGATTGTTTAGAAACCACTTTTCTGTTCTTTTTTCTCTCTTCGTACTACTCTGTAGCTTACAATTTGTTGTGCTTGTGAATAAAATCCTCAACGAATATGAAAATTATCTTATAGATGACTACTCTGTTGTTATCAGTTCCAATAATCCCTTAAATAAAGAAGAGCTCATAAAATATAAGCCGATTATCAAATCAATAGAAGAGATTGACACGACAACGGTTTTGGAACGTTTTAAAAACGACATGGCTTTTTCATATATGGAGAATCTTAAAGAGTCAATGCCGAAATTTTACACGCTAAAGCTTGAGCGTTTCCCATCCGATACTATCGCAAACTCATTAAAAAACGATCTTTTGAAATACCCATCGGTTACAAGAGTGGAGATTTTTGCCAAAACATACAACAAAATCTATCATATATTAAAACTTTTAAACTTTATCGTATCCGTTTTTACTGTTTTTATCACTATTATCTCACTGCTTCTTATTACAAAACAGATGCGCATCTGGACTTATGAGCATCAAGAAAGAATATTTGTGATGAATCTTTTCGGGGCTTCATTTTGGCGCAAAAGCGCGGTCTTGTATAAAATGGCTATTACTGACTCCGTAATAGCCGCATTTTGTACAACTGTGATCTTTTATATATTTGACAAAATTCCTATTGCCGTTAGCGCATTGTCCCAATTAAATATCAAAGCGCCGCCATTTAATGTTTTAGCAGAAGGTGGCACACTATTTGGCATCGCGCTTATCATATCCATAGTTTCAACAACTTTAGCGATGATGAAAGTAAAACAGGTTTAATGAAAAAAGTTTTTTTAGCTCTATCCCTAGTATTATGCTGTCTATCTGCAAATACGGACTCTCAAATAGCTAACAATACAAAAACACTTGAGAATAAAGAGCAGCTTGAAAAAATTCTGAAACGAGAGCTTAGCGAAATATCAAAAACGCTTCAAAAAGAAGAGAGTGCGCTCAAAAAAACTCAAGATGAGATTGGCAAATTAAACGATGAGATAGCTAAGCAGCAAAAAGAGGTAGACGGTATTAGAGGTGAGCTTGCAAATCTGCAAACAAGCAATAAAGAGCTTAAAAAAGAACAGGAAGAGATAGAAAAAAATATCGTAAAGATAGTTGCGCAGGATTTTTCATACTTTTTAGTCATAGACAACGGTTATGAAGAAGGGATAGAGAGTATTATCACCGATGAAGCTTTAAAACAGCTAAGTACAGCAGCAAGTATGGATTTGAAGGAGTATGCCAAAAAGTATACTAAAACAAATGAAAAGATAAAACTGTCAAATGAACGGCTCAAAGTAATACAGCATAAAATAGATGAGTTAGCGGCAAAAAAGAAGAGTCTAGATACTCTAAAAAACAGTAGAACCAAAACAATATCCAATGTAGCAAAAGAGAAGAGCGAATATACGGAACGCATCAAAACTATACAAAGAGAAAAGGCAGAATTGCAAAAGACGCTGGATGGATTGAAGATTTTGCAGCTGGACAGAAATGCAACCGCTGTTGTTGTGCCTGAAAACTTTGAGAGTGTCAGAAAACTCGGCTCGTCATATCAATCAAGTAAAGTACGCTCATACAAAGGCACAAAAACTATTGCGCCGCTTGGCAAATTTACAATAGAACAGAAATTCGGAGATTATATAGACCCGATATATAATATAAAGATTTTTAATGAATCAATAGTGCTGCGCTCAACTACTCCAAATAGCGAAGTAAAAAATGTACTTGACGGTAAAGTAGTTTTTGCCAAAGAGACTTCTATACTGAAAAACGTTATAATTGTTGAAAATTCTAATGGTATTCATACAATTTACGCGCAACTTTCAAAAATAGCGCCAACTATTCAAGCAGGCGAAAAGATAAAAAAGGGTTATGTGATAGGCAGAATTGATAGGGATTTGACCTTTGAAGTTACACAAAAAAACTATCACATAAACCCGCTTGAGTTGATAACTTATTAGATTATTTTTTTTACAAACACTCTGTTTGTCTTTGTCGGCTTCACAATTACTCTCTCATTTACACTAAAATTCTCCTCTTTGCCGACATCATACTGCCACATTGTACCGCGAAATTCTACCAAGCCTCCCTCTTTAATAACACCTTCACCCTCTTCCAGCAAAAATTCATCTTTTATTTTTTTGCCGAGCATCTTTTCCGCAAGTCGTTTTCTAAAAACTATCATCAGCGCAAGTCCGATAGCGAGCCCTATTACGCCTTGTATTATCCAATCTTCCGAGCCTATCGCCCATCCGAATGCTCCGCTTATGATAAGTCCGAGTCCATACCATAAAAGATAAAAGCTTCCAACCGCAACCTCAAGCGCTAAAATAATAACGCCTATAATTAGTATCCACATTATTCATCCGTTTTTTTAAACATATCTTTTAAAATCGTCAAAGAGCCTACTAAATCCACTGCTTCATAAGGTACAATTATCTTATCTTTTGAAGGATTTTTAGCCAATTCGTTGAAAGCGGATATTCTGTCTTTCACCAATAGATACTCTGCTGATTTCTCATTTCTACTCATGGCGTCAGATATCATAAACATAGCTTCCTGCTGCGCTTTTGCGATTGCTTTTACCTGAAACGCTTCTGCTTCGGCCAAACGCTCTATAGCTTCGGCTTTTAAAAACTGCTCTGCCCTGTAGGCTTCGGACTGTCTGATGACAGCTTCTTTTTCGGCTTGCGCTTTAAGCTCTATCGCTCTTTTTTCCCGTTCCGCTTTCATTTGCATACTCATCGCTTCTTGTATCTCTTTAGGTACTGCTATATCGCTTATTTCTATCCTTGTAACTTTCGTTCCCCAGTTAGAACCTGCATCATCAAGTATGATAAGAATACGTGAATTTATCTTTTCACGATTACTCAAAATCTCATCAAGCGTCATTGAACCTATTTCGCTTCTTAATGTCGTCAAAGCAAGATTGGCTACCGCTATTTGATAGTTTGTAACATTATATGTAGTCTTATAAGCGTCAACTACCGCAATAAAGACTATACCATCTATCTGTATTGTAACATTATCCCGTGTGATGACAGGCTGACGCGGAATATTGATAATATGTTCTTTGGTGCTTAAAACCGTCTGCACTTTATCGAAAAACGGTATAATTAAATGAAAACCGCCGCTAAGACTTCGGCTGAATTTACCAAGTCTCTCCACCATATGTATCTCTGCCTGCGGCACTATAACCACACCTTTATATATAACCAATACAACCATAATCGCCACAGCGATTAAAAAGACTTCTACGATAGATAAATCGCCCATTTTCAGACTCCTGATTCGGAAAAATTTGCCCATTTTAACTAAAATGTTCTTAATTATACTTATATCATCAAAAACGCTAATTTGCAATACTACTAATTTGTTAGCTGACGGAATACCGCTTTTTTCGGGCTTAACTTAAGCATAGAATAATTTAGAGAGTCTTATTTGTACAGATTAAAACAACACACTTTGGTAAACTTCAATTGATACTACTCTAAAGTCGTGATATAACCCATATTGTAAAGCTTATTATATATATCGGACGCTATTGTTGTAGCTGCACTTGCTGCGCCGGCATGCTCTACTAAAACTGTTACTGCGTATTTTGGATTTTTATAAGGACCAAACGATGTAAACCAGCCGTGCGAACGCTGATAATACTCCAATTCGCTCTCTTTCATTCTTGTCTTCTCCTCTTGTGGCAGACTGATAACCTGTGCAGTCCCCGTTTTACCGGCTATTTTTACTTTAGATGTACGAGTATTGCGATAAGCCGTACCCATAGGGCTGTTACTCACTTCCATCATCGCTTCACGTATCAGCGGTAAATATCTCTTTTCGGTGTCATTAAATATCGTATCGCCCGTTTCATACTCTATATTTTCATCGTTTATTTTCTGCAAAAAATGGGGTGTTATATTTTGTCCGGTTGCCAACATTGCCGTATGCCGCGCTATCTGCATAGACGTTGCCAAGAAAAAACCCTGACCTATAGATGAGATAATTGTTTCACCATGAAACCACGATTCACCATAACGTCTCATCTTCCACTCTTTGCTCGGTACAACACCTATGAATTCATTCGGTAAATCAACACCTGTTTTCATACCAAATCCAAGCCGCCCAAGCACGGGAGAAATAGCGTCTATGCCGACTTTTAAAGAACCCTCGTAAAAATATGTGTCGCAACTCTCTCTGATAGCTTTTTTCATATTTGTGATACCGTGTCCGTCATGCTTCCAACACCTAAATGTCCGTCCGCCAAACTCTATATGACCTTCACAATCAAAAGTTGTGCTTGGCGTTATCTCTTTTGTATTTAAAAATGCTAATGACATGCCCATTTTAACGACAGAACCCGGAGGATACAAACCGTTGATAAACTTATTGGTAAAAGGGTGATTAAAGTCTGTAGACAGCGCCTTCCAATCTTCGTGTGAAATACCTGCGACAAATTTATTCGGATCGTATTCCGGAAAACTCACAGCAGCAAGTATAGAGCCGTCACTCAAATCAATCACTATTGCCGAGCCTGATTTATTAACAAATAGAGATGAAATGTAACGTTGCAAATCTATGTCCATACTAAGATATATATCTTTGCTCACAGGAGCCTTACGTTCTATAAGTTCTATCTGTTTATTTAACGCATTTACTTTGCTAAGCTGTATACCGCTCTCGCCTTTCAAAATATCGTCATAGTGCTTCTCTATGCCCATTTTACCGATAGAACCGGTAAGTTTGGCTATCGGGTCAGCATAATCGTCACGGTTAGCACGCCCAACGTAACCCACTATATGTGAAGTTGTTGCGCCGAATGGATAATATCGGCGCGATATGGGATAGATAGAGAGATTTTCGCGCAGATTTATTTTTGAAAAACTTGCTATCACCTCATCATGTAATAAAAAATCCACAACTTGTACAAAATCGTGTTCATATAAAGAGTCATTTTTGATATAGCGGTATTTAAGTTTTTCTCTATTTAATGACGGAATTTCACTCACTAAAAAATCCAACTCATCATCTAACTTTGCAATGTTCGCTTTTAAACTTAATTGTGGCTTAATACCTATTGCAAAACCAAGCTGATTGACGGCAAGCGGTCGATTTTTCTTATCATAAATAATACCTCTCAACGGTGCTAAATGTTCTACTTTAATGGCATTTTTATTTGCCAAATCTTCATAGTATGGATTTAATTTGACACTAAGATAAAATATCCGTCCGGCAAGTAAAAGCCATACGATACTAAAGAAAAACAGTACTACATATACGCGTTTCATTTATATCGCTTCAAGAGAAGTAATGCCAAAATAGTATCAATTACAATATAAAAAAAGTAGACTATCCCAAAGTAAAAAAATTCTCCTCCAAATAGATAAGCCAAAAATGTATTTATCAAAAACAGACCTACATACGCGATTGTTACCGTTATAGCGACAATCCATAACTCATTTTGAAACATAGCCTCAATGTGCGGTTTTAAAAAATTATAAAATAATGCAAATAAAAACGTAAGCGAAAAAAGATAAAAACCATGATTTAACTCAAAAAAACACAGATACGCAAATGCCAGATACAGCTCAAGATTGTCATTTTTGAAGTTTTTTACGGCATAAACGAAAAAAAAACCGGCCAGCGGAGATAAAAATAGATAAATACTTGAAAATATCTGATAAAGAATCAACACTAAAGCTAAAAAAAATAGCTTCAGATATTGATGATAAGAGCTGTTTCGTCGCATATTGGAAAATGTTTGCATTTTATACAGTCTGCCCAAATCTTACTAATGGGTAAAGACTCTTTTGGTATCTCTTTGAATGAGAGTTTCTCAAAAAACTCTTTTTCATATGTGAGTGTGAATACCTGTTTTAAACCCAAAAGCCTACCCTCCTCTAAAAGTTTTTTGACTATTTGCGCGCCTATGCCTTTACCTCTCAATTCGCGTTTTACAACTATACTCCTCACTTCAGCTAAATGCGATGCGTGTATGTGAAGAGCAGACAATCCTACGATCTCATCTTTCTGCGTTGCCAGAGTATACGAACGAATATTTGTAGCTACTTCATCATCGGCACGAGGCAGTATAATGCCGTTTATTACCTCGTCGCGCACAAGCTCTTGTATGCCTTTGATATCGTCCAGCGTCGCTTTTTTATATATTATCATATCTCTTTTCCAAACAATAAATTAAAAATTTTCTCATTGGCTTCGTCAATACCGTACTTTTTCAATACCGATACAAGCAAAGCATTTTTCTTTTTTAGTATCGCTGAGCTCTCTTTTTGCGTCAATTTGTCTGCTTTTGTATAGATACTTAAAACCCTCTGATCGGCTCTTAAAATAGAATTAATATACTCGTCAACATTTTTATCTATATCAAGATTGGTATGGCGCGCATCTATTAAATGAACAAAAAGCCTTGCGGATACTCTCTTTTTAATAAACACATTTAAAGACTCTTCCCATTTTTTCTTTATCTCTTTTGATACTTTCGCGTAACCAAACCCGGGCAAATCCACAAATCTCGCGTTAAATCTTTTTTTATTTTCATCTTCATATATAATATCAAAAAAATTGATAAGCCGCGTTTTACCTGGTGCAGAGGAACTTTTAGCAAGCTGCTTCTTAGAACACAAAGCATTAATCAAAGAACTTTTGCCCACATTACTACGTCCTATAAACAGCACTTCCGTAATGCCTTCACTTAACGCCTCATCAATACTTGGCGCGGATTTGGCAAATTCCGCTTTGATGATCCTTGTCACCTCTTCTCTTCTTTGTTTTTTGTATCATTGATCTGAAAGACAAATTTTACCGGTTCAACACTTCCATCCACAACATAAGTACCGTTGTTTTGATCAATCATAATAATATTGCCGTATACCTTTCTGTTTGTAGTGATATCTTCCATGAAAGCATTTCCCTCAAGCACATATGTATTTGGTACTACATCATATATTAGAATATTGCCGCTGGCATGATAGCGTTTATTGTTCATAGTTGCATTGATGCTGACGTTTCCTCTTGCCTCATATTTTAAAGGTTCCTCTTTTTCATTAAAATCTATAGTGACCACATCAGCCACAAGTACATCGTCGCCTTTTGTGATAACTACATTACCGCTAAGACGACTTTTCAGCGCCTTTTCATCCGCATAAAATCTATCCGCGTTTACTTTAACTTCTTCCGCTAAAATAAAAGCATTAATCATTAGCAATATAATTATAATTTTCATCTATTCCTCATTTGAATCGACGCTTTAAAATTTTGAGCGTTTATCTGTCCCTTTTGTATATTATATACAAACGAATCCCCGAAAGCTTTTGCTCCTTTAGTTTCAAACACAAAGGGGACTTTACCTATGAGCGTTTTATTCTCTTCATGATACTCTACAGCTTCGGTAGCCAAAGATGAAAGGTTGAATCTTTCATATTTAACATTTCCATTCAGATAAAAGATACCGCTTTTAAGCGTACCGTTATCTGATTTGAGTCTATCGGCTCCCTCTTTTTTTATCATCAAAACATCAATATCGTACAAAATATCCATATCTTCAAATCTCTGCGCTCTGCTCGCAGTAGAGCGGATATCTACGCCATTTTGCGTAATCTTATAATCTTTTATGTTAAAAAACTCTATTGTCGGCTTATTTTCGCCAAGATTTTCCAAATCAAGCGAGTATGAATCCTGCGACACAAGCATAAAAATAACGACAAAAAAGATACATAAAAAGTAATAAAGTATTTTTATAGCCAAGGTTTCTCAAACTCCTCGCGCAAATTCTCTTTATCAACGATAATCTCTATCATCTCTCTTACCGCACCCATACCGCCGTTACTTTTCAAAATCGTTGTAACATTTTCTCGAATAAACGGCAGCGCATCGGCAGGCGCAAATGACCAACCCACGCTCTTTAACTGTTTATAATCATTCGTATCATCGCCGATAGCGGCTACATTATCAAGTTTTAAGTCAATATCTTTCAGCAACTCTTTTAACACTCCAAGCTTATCCTGCACACCTTGAAAAACATATTTTATATTCAAATCTCTCGCTCTATATTTTACTATTTCGGAGCTTTTACCCGTGATAATTGCGCATTTTTTACCTATTTTTTGCCAGCAGACAATACCAAAACCATCTCTTACATCAAAAGCTTTTGCCGCCTCTCCCTCATTTGTATAAAATATATTTCCATTAGTCAAGCATCCATCAACATCCAACACTATAAGTTCTATCATAACACACCCTTAGTGCTTGGAATAGACGCTTTTTTATTTTCACTGACTGCTCTTCTAAGAGCTACAGCGAACGCTTTAAAAGCCGCTTCTATAATATGATGACGATTTTTGCCGCGTATAAACGTCAAGTGCACGCTCAAAGCTGCATTAGTCACTAAGGCTCTAAAAAACTCCTCCGTAAGTTCGGCGTCAAACTCCCCTACTTTATTCTCAAGCGGCAAATCGCAAAAGAAAAATGAACGTCCACTCAAATCTATAATGCAACTCACAGCGGCTTCGTCTAACAGTATAACCGCCTCACCGAATCGCTCCATATTTTTAACAGGAAATATCTCGTTATTTAAAGCCTGCCCGATAACGATACCAACATCCTCCACGCTATGATGAAAATCGACATTAATATCACCTTTGCACACAAGCTCCAAATCTAAAAAAGCATGTTTGCTTAAAGCTTCCAGCATATGATCAAAAAAACCTATCCCGGTATATATACTGCTCTTACCACTGCCGTTTAACTCCAAACTAAGCTCTATATCCGTCTCTTTCGTTTTGCGTGAAATATTTGTCATATTTTTATCCTACTTTTCCCGCACTATAAATGCGCCTTGATATTTACTTTTTGAGATAAAATCTCTCGCCTCTGTCTCACTTCCAAAACCTCTAAGCCATACGCGGTAAATCTTCTCACCATTAAGGTAACCGTCTTTGATAAACGCCTCATATCTGTCGCCTGCCCTATTATGTTCATCTTGATAAATTCGAGCGCCGTTTGGATTTTTAAATGCGCCTATCTGCACATCAAAATCATTTATAACCACGCTTCTATCACCGGCGGTATTTCCTCTGCCCTCAAAACCAAGCACTTCTATCACTACAGGCGCCGTTCCGCTTATATCCAAGCCTATCTGTTTCGCGGCAGCGTAACTCAAGTCTATAATACGGTTGGCCACAAACGGACCTCTGTCGTTAATACGCACAGTAACGGTTTTATTGTTGCGTTTATTAGTAACTTTGACTATTGTATTCATTGGAAATGTCTTATGTGCGGCAGATACGGCATACATATTATATATTTCACCGTTTGAGGTTTTTTTACCATGAAAATCCTTACCGTACCAACTTGCTATACCGCTCATCGTATCTCCAACGCTAACCTGCGTAGGGTAGTAAGTCTTTCCCGATATTGTATACGGTTTCATCACAGTTTTATGCATTTGAGGAGAATCTTTTATGCCACCGCTATTTGCGTCAACACTGCTTTTAAACGTACATCCGCTCAAAAACAGCAGCGCCAAGATTGCAATACCTGCATTAGTTACCAACTGGTATTTCAAGCTTAACTCCGGGGATTATAATCGAATCCTTGAGGTTATTAGTACGCATCAACTGAGCTACCGTTAATTTATATTTTGTTGAGATTGACTGCAAAGTATCACCGCTTTGTATCGTGTGATATCTAATCGCGTAAGATGCAGGAATAATAAGCTTTTGCCCCGCTCTAATCGTATCGGAATGCATACTGTTAAAGTCTTTTATAATTTTATAATTCATATCATATGTCTTCGCTATTTTTTGGAGCGAATCACCTTTGACTACCGTATAGACATAATATTTTGAGCCGCCCCTCTCCATTTTAAAGTCGCTTTTAAAACGAGCTAATTTATTGGACGGAATATAAATATGGTATCTGTCTTGAGTCGGCGGAGTGAAAAAGTATTTTAAATGAGTGTTGTAAGAGAGTAAATCTTTAAGCGTCATATCGATAGCTTCAGCTACATCGGCCAAAGATGAACCTCCGTATATGTCTACTTTCACAAAAGGAGAGTTCATATCTCCGCTGTTTAAGACATAACTCGCGCCGTTATCCAGTAAAAAATTCACATCCTGAGAAAGATACGCCATAGTGATTATTTTACGTATATAATTTCTTGTCTCTAACGGCAAATACTTTTTGTTTTCATCTAAAAGCACATACAAATTATCCGTACCGGCCTGTGCGATAGCTCTTGAAACTTTACCTTCACCACAGTTGTAAGCCATAGCGGCAAGATACCATTTACCAAATCTATTATGTAAAACCTGCAGATATTTTATCGCTGCTTCCGTAGATTTTACAGGGTCACGCCGTTCATCGATATAATCATCAATCAAAAGATCATACTTTTGCGCTGTAGCCGACATAAATTGCCAAAGCCCGCTCGCTTTTGCCTTGGAGTAAGCATTCACTGAAAAGCCTGATTCTGCCATCGCCAGATATAAAAAAACATCCGGTATTTCAGCCTCTTCTATCATTTTTTTTAACACAGGAACAAATTGAGCACCATTTTCAAGCACTTTCAAAAACTGTTTTGTTTTGTAATTTCGCATATCGTCTTTCATAGACGTAAAAATAGAATCTTGTAAAAAAGAGGTATCTATATCGAGACTTTTCAATACTTCCACCTGTTTAGCATAATCGTCCTCCACGACAAAATAACCGAAACAGTAACTTGTCGTCAAGATTAAAACTGCCAACAATCGTCTCATCTATATCCTTGAAAAAGAAAATTAACTGAATATTTTAGCGGAGTTAGCCTTGCTAAAGGCTTTAAAAATATTCGCAGCATTATTAGAACTCAATTTTGATAATGCTTCTATACTGATATTTAAAATTTCACTGGCTTTTTGAATAACATATTTTGTATAAGCAGGTTCGTTCCTCTCTCCTCTATGCGGATGAGGGGTAAGATATGGAGCGTCTGTTTCAAACAAAAGTCTATCTTTTGGGATTTTAGGTAAAATATCTACCAAATTTTTCGCATTTTGAAAAGTTAAAATCCCGCCTATGGCAAAATAAAAATTCTCTTTTAATCCAAGCAGCAATTCGGATGCATTATAGCAATGCAATACTCCAATAACACCGGTATTTACGGCATACTTATTTAAAATATCAAAACTATCCTCATTTGCCTCTCTAATATGTACGATTAAAGGCTTGTCAAATTTAGCCGCAAGTTTTATCTGAGCTATAAAAATCTCTTTTTGTGCCGCTTTCTCTTCTGCTTTTTTATTATCATCTTTCGGCAGCCTAAAGTAATCCAATCCGCACTCTCCCACCGCTATACAGCGCTCATCCTGTAAATATTCTTCCAAAACGCTTTGCTTATAATCTTTATAGTGGTATGGATGCACACCGGCCGCATAAAAGACATTATCATATTTGTATGAAATCTCTTTTGCTTTAGGCAAATCAAATATATCGGCCCCCGGTATCAGTATGCCTGAAATCCGCGACTCTTTAGCCCTTTGTATTACTTCGCTCAAATCACTGTCAAATCTGCTGTCATCCAAATGACAGTGAGTATCTATTATCATCTATTATCCCGTCTTAAGCTCTTCGCAAATTCTCGCGCTTTATCGGTAATATTAGCTCCGCTTATCATACGGGACAACTCTTCTATTCTATCCTCTTCGTCCAACTCTTTTATATGACTCTCATTATCTTTTTTCAAGACAAGAAAGTGTTGATCGGCACAAGATGAGAGTTGAGGATGGTGAGAAATAGCAAATATCTGATAATTTGCCGAAATTTCTTTTAAGACATTTGCCACACTCATAGACTCTTTACCGCTTAGATTTGAGTCTATCTCGTCGAGTATTAAAACCCCGCCGCTATGCGCTTTTATTTCATTTGCCACAGCTATGAGACTAAGGCGCAATCTGTTGAATTCTCCCGCACTTATCTTTTTTATCTCTGTATCCTGCAAAGTTATATTTATCTCCTCAGCACCCAAATCATACGGAAGCGTTTTGGATATATTTACACTGCAAGGTTTTAAATACATCTTTTCAAGATAATCGTTAATAAATTTTTCAAGCGGCTTTAAAAATTTTTCGCGTGAAGATGATAACTCCAGTGCCGCAGTATTAAGAGAACAATTTAACTTTTCAAGATTTGCTTCAAGTGATTTTTTTTCAAAGCTTATATTTTCATAATGAGCTAACTCCTCTTTGCGTCTTTTCAAGTGCTCTTGTATTTCTTCTATGGAACCAAAACGATTTTTTAAGACTCTTATTTGTTCTATTCTATCCAAAACGCTCTCTATATCGATATCTTCAAGTTCGCTTATCTTTTGTGTCTCTTCCTCAAATGCAGCACGTAAAAAATTCATTGCTTCATCAAACAGCGCGCTCTCCTGTCCCATCAAATCAAGTGCGCTGTTTACGGCATGTTCACTCTCAAATATTACTTCAGCCTGCGCAATAGCCTCTTGTATTTTTTCTTTTTTGGAAACTCTTTTTTTAAACTCTATCAACTCTTCATCTTCGCCTATTTTTGGATTTACAGATTCAATTTTAGATATCTCGTAAGCGGCAAACTCTTTTAGCTCGTTTATTTTCGTCTCTTCGGCTTTTATTTTTTCAAGCGAGCTTTTTATTTGTATAAACTTTTCATAGCACTCTTTATAAAAAACAATCTTTTGCGCATGGGACGGGTCGTTTTTTGCTGCATATGTATCAAGCAGAGCCAAAAGCGAACTGTTTTCAAACTCACCCGCATCGCGTAACGAAAGATAACTGACAAAACTTGAAGCAAGTTGTTTAAGTGCTTTTTGAGAAATATTTTGCGAATTCACAAAATAACGCGCACTTTTTTGTTTGACAAATTTAAATATAGTTACCGCCTCTTTTTCTATGCCGTATTCATCCAATGACAACTCATTATCCGCGACCGCTTCAAGCAGTGCTGCATCGCTTACATTAAATCCGAAAACCGATAAAAGCGCATTGAAAAAGAGTGATTTTCCGGCACCGCTGGGACCGGAAAAAACAATAAGCCCATTTTTAAAGCGAAGATTTTCTTCCCTAAAGCTCAAATGTTCTTTCAAGGAAAAACTTTCTATCATTTATGTCCCCACAAAAGCTTCTCTTTAAGAACGCTAAAGTCACTTTGAACTGTTTTGCCTATTAATTTTGCTCTCTCTTTCGCATATTTGACACTCACAAAGTCAAAATCCTGCATATCATACACATCTTGCCCGTCTATAATAACAACGGTATTATCTCTACTTTTTAATGTTATCTCGTACTCGTTAAAAAGTACAATTGAGCGCTGTGTTAAGGAGTGCGGGCAGATAGGCGTCAGTATCATGGCTTGCGTTTGCGGCAGTACGATAGGACCGCCGCAAGAGAGATTGTAAGCCGTAGAGCCGTTAGGCGTTGAGAGCAGTACGCCATCCCCAAAATATGAGTTGAAATGCTCGCCGTTAGCATAAGCCTCTACTGTCGCCATAGAAGCGATTTTAGCGCGTGAGAAAACTACTTCGTTAAAGGCTGTACTTTTTATCTCTCTATCGCTGCTTTTAAGCGTTATGTCAAACATTGCTCTTTCATTTATTTTATACTCTTTGCGATATAACTGCGCTGCAAAGTCCTCAAGTTCATCCATTTTCAAAACGGTCAAATAGCCAAGTCTGCCAGCACAGATACCTAATATTGGGATTTGAAAATGAAAACTCTCTCTTACTGTCCATAAAAGCGTACCGTCTCCACCAAGTGAAATAAGTAAATCGCAAACAGTGCATAGTTTTTGAATAGAAAATCCGTTTAAACCTATAGTCTTGGCGCTATTTTCTTCCAAGATAATCTCTGTATCATAAACAGCAAATATATCTTTAATCTTCTCATATTCATTTTTCAAATACGTATCTTTTCGTAATACAAGACCGATAGTTTTAGGATTGATTGATTTTTCTAACATGGATAAAATTGTAACATAATTTTTTTTAAAAATCAGAAAAATAGTTTTGCTTTTTTCCTCAAAAAATTTATTTTAACTAAAACAATACAGCAGTTTATCAAATCACATAAAATGCAAAACATGCTCAGACAAAATAAGTTTCAACTTATCTTATCCGCTGCCATCAAAACTGTATTTTATAGACTCGTCCATCGTTTGTTTTCGCTTCACCTATACCATTTTTTGCCCAGCTTCGCAACATAATTGCTATCTCCATTTTTAAAGATGAGGTCTCACTTGTTAAAAGCGCATATTTTTTATTCTCCGAACCAAAATTTATTCCCATGCCGATACCGCCAAAACTGCCGCCTCTGCGATATCTACTGCCGGATGAATATCCTATGGTATTACCGAATGTCACTGCACCGTCATCATCAAATGAACTATATTTGCCTTTTAGTATCTCGCCGTCTTCCATAGTAACGGTTACTATCTGATCTTTCTCATCAAAAACACCTTTCAAAATGCCCTCCGTATTAAATCCTACAAGTGCAATATTGTGTTTCAAGGCGCAGCCTGTAAATAAAAACAGTGCAACTATAAATAATAAAATATGTCTCATAAAATATCCTTTTTATTAAAATGAATTTATATTTTAACACACTTTATGTAACTAACAACCTTCAAATATCATTTTTTAATATAATTTTAGATATCATTTGGGCTTCATTTTATGCGAGGATTTTATGATGAAAAAAAGCGTTAAAAAAGTAGTTTTAGCCTATTCTGGCGGACTTGACACAAGTATTATTTTAAAATGGTTGCAAGATGAGTATAGGTGTGAAGTCGTTACTTTTACCGCCGATATAGGGCAAGGCGAAGAGGTCGAACCTGCGCGTCAAAAAGCTATCTCTCTTGGAATAAAACCGGAAAATATCTATATAGAGGATTTAAAAGAGGAGTTTGTTAAAGAGTATATATTTCCGATGTTTAGAGCGAATGCGCTATATGAAGGCGAATATCTTTTGGGAACTTCCATAGCGCGCCCATTGATAGCTAAAAGACAAGCTCAAATAGCAGCTCTTACCGGAGCGGATGCTGTATCTCACGGAGCTACAGGCAAAGGAAACGATCAAGTGAGATTTGAGATAGGATATTTGAATTTTAACTCCGACCTTACAATAATAGCTCCATGGAGAGAATGGGATTTAAATTCGCGTGAAAAACTATTGCAATACGCGCAAAAATATGGCATCGATATAGAAAAAAGGGGTCAAAAATCACCATACTCTATGGATGCAAATTTACTGCATATCTCTTATGAAGGACTCCTTTTGGAAGACCCGAATAAAGAACCTGAAGAGAGTATGTGGAGATGGACTGTAAGCCCTGAAAAAGCGCCTGATAAAGCGGAAATTATAGAGATAGAATACAAAAACGGTGATCCAATAAAACTAAACGGTAAAAATTTAAGTCCGGCACAAATGCTCACTGCATTAAATGATTTGGGCGCTAAAAACGGCATCGGCAGAGCAGACATAGTGGAAAACAGATATGTAGGCATGAAATCGCGCGGTTGCTACGAAACACCCGGCGGAACGATAATGTTAAAAGCACATCGAGCTATAGAGAGCATAACGCTTGACAGAGAAGCAGCACACTTAAAAGATGAATTAATGCCTCGATACGCCAGCCTCATATACAATGGTTTTTGGTTTAGTCCCGAACGCGAAATGCTTCAAGCTGCTATAGATAAAACGCAAACAAGCGTAAACGGAACGGTAAGACTTAAACTATATAAAGGAAATGTCATAATCATAGGCAGAGATTCAAAAACAGATAATCTTTTCAATACCGCATTCAGTACTTTTGAGGAAGATGAGGTTTACAACCAAAAAGATGCGGAGGGCTTTATAAAGCTCAATGCCCTTAGATTTGTCATAAGCGGAAAAAATAGAAAAAACAGTAAAGGAAATTAATGAAGGTATTACTTTTAAAAGATGTAAAAGGACTTGGAAAAACAGGTGAAATAAAAGATGTCAAAGATGGATACGGCAAAAATTTTCTTTTGGGAAAAGGATTTGCAAAGCTAGCCACAAACGATGTTGTACGCCAATATGAAGCCGGACAAAGAAAAAAAGCTGCCGAAATAGAAGCGGAATTAGAGAAGCTAAAAGCTACAGATAAAATACTTAGCAATATAAAACTTACTATTAAACGTTCTTTAGGCGCAAACGGGAGCTTGTTCGGCGCAATTACAAAAGAAGAAATAGCTAAAGAGCTTGAACTACAGCATCAAATAGAGATAGATAAAAAACATATAGAGATGGAACTGCCTATAAAAAGTACGGGTATTTTTGATATTCAGATAAAATTGGGACATGGCATACACTCGAACTTGACGATAGAGATTATAGGCGAATAGAGATGTTTCACGCAACTACAATTTTGGCTTTAAAAGGCAAGAGAAAATCGGTCATCGGCGGAGATGGGCAGGTAACTTTCGGCAATACCGTCTTAAAAGGCAATGCCGTCAAAATAAGGAAATTATACAACGGCAGTGTCCTTGGCGGTTTTGCAGGAAGCACAGCAGACGCCTTTAATCTATTTGATATGTTTGAGAAGATATTGGAACAGAAAAAGGGCGACCTTTTAAAATCGGCAGTAGAGTTTTCCAAAGAGTGGCGCAAAGACAAATACCTAAGACGTTTGGAAGCTATGATGATAGTGCTAAATCGTGAAAATATCTTTATACTAAGCGGCACAGGAGATGTCGTAGAGCCTGAAGACGGACAGATAGCAGCTATCGGCAGCGGCGGTAACTATGCTATTTCAGCCGCGCGCGCTTTAAATAAACACACCGATATGGACGAAGAAGTTTTAGTCAGAGAGAGTCTTGGGATAGCGGCAGATATTTGTATCTACACAAATCACTCCATAAAAATTTTTACACTAAAGGATAATAAACAGCAATGAATTTGACTCCAAAAGAGATTGTTGCGTACTTGGATGAGTATATTATAGGTCAATTTGAAGCAAAAAAAGCTATTTCTATAGCGCTTAGAAACAGATATAGAAGGCTTAGATTGGAACCATCTATGCAACAAGAGGTTATGCCGAAAAATATTCTTATGATAGGTTCTACGGGCGTAGGAAAAACCGAAATCGCAAGAAGACTTGCCAAAATGATGAATCTGCCGTTTATCAAAGTGGAAGCAAGTAAATACACAGAAGTAGGTTTTGTCGGACGAGATGTCGAATCCATGGTAAGAGACTTAGCGCTTGCAGCTCTAAATCTTGTTAAAAACGAACACAAAGAGAAAAACAGAGAAGCTATAGAAAAGCATGTAGAAAAAATTATACTGGAAAAACTCTTACCGCCTCTTCCCAAAGGAGCAAGCGAAGATAAGCAAAACGCTTATAAGCAGGGCTATGAGAAAATGAGGGAGAGATTAAAAAGCGGAGATTTGGACAATTTAAACATAGAAGTAGAACTCTCGCATAAAAGTGGAGAATTTGACAATAAAAACGATATATCGCCGGAGATAATAAAAGCACAGGAATCTTTTATAAAACTTTTAAGTATAGGACAAGACAATATCAAAAAAGAGATGTCCATAAAAGAAGCGAAAGAAGCTCTTAAAGCCGAAGCCGCCGATAAAATATTGAATGATGAGACAATAAAAAGAGAAGCCGCGAAAAGAGCGCAGGAAGAGGGAATAATTTTTATAGACGAAATAGATAAAATAGCCGTTTCAAGCGCATCCCAAGGCAGACAAGACCCGAGCAAAGAAGGCGTCCAACGTGACTTACTGCCAATAGTAGAGGGTTCTGCCGTTTCCACTAAACTCGGCTCAATAGATACGGATCATATCCTTTTTATCGCGGCGGGCGCATTTCACTTAAGCAAACCAAGTGACCTCATTCCGGAACTTCAAGGCAGATTTCCACTAAGAGTAGAACTTAATTCGCTTGATGAAGATACGCTTTATAAAATACTAACTCAACCTAAAAATTCACTTTTGCGTCAATATAAGGCATTACTCTTTGCAGAAGAAGTTGAGCTTATATTTGATGATGATGCGATAAAGGAAATAGCTAAAATAGCACATATCACAAATGAAAAGACCGAAGATATAGGTGCACGAAGACTGCATACTATCATAGAAAAAGTTATTGAAGATATAAGTTTTGATGCCGATGCTCACAAAGGCGAAAAAATAAATGTGACAGCGCAGCTTGTACACGATAAACTTGATACGATAGTGGAAGATGAGGATACGGCAAGGTATATATTGTGAGTGAGCAAAGAGCCGGATTTGTTGCAGTAATAGGCAAGCCAAATGCTGGCAAAAGCTCGCTTTTAAATTGGCTTTTGGATGAAAAAATCGCTATGGTTTCCAAAAAAGCTAACGCTACAAGAAAAAGAACTAACGCGATAGTTATGTACGGCTTAACGCAATTTGTTTTTATTGATACTCCTGGAATCCACAATAGTGAGAAACTTTTAAATAAATTTATGCTTGAAGAAACCATAAAAGCTATTGGAGATGCAGACTTAATACTATTTTTATCACCGGCAACCGACTTTTTGCAAAGTTACAAAGATTTTCTATCTAAAGAACCAAAAACTCCTCATATAGTGCTGCTAACAAAATGTGATAAAATCACTAACAAACAACTTTTGGAAAAACTATCTGAATTTGAGCCTTATAAATCAAACTTCAAAACGCTTATACCAATATCCATAAAACAAAAAGGCGCAAAAAACTATCTACTGAATGAACTGCAAAAATTTATCCCGAAGCACCCGTATTTTTACGATCCGGAACTTATTAGCACACAAATGATGCGAGAGATTTACGCCGAATATATAAGAGAAGCTATTTTTGAATTTGTCAGCGAGGAAGTACCATACTCTTCTCATGTACTCATAGATAGAGTTGAAGAAAATGAAAAAATTGATAGAGTGTACGCAACTATTATAGTTGAAAAAGAGAATCAAAAAAATATACTTATCGGACAAGGCGGAAAAACAATAAAAAAGATAAGTATTTATGCAAGACAGATGATGGAAAAGTTAACCGGTAAGCAAATTTTCATCAAGATATCTATAAATTGTAATAAAAATTGGACAAAAAACGAAAAAATATTGATAAATTTCGGTTTTTAATGAACGCAAACAGTGTTTTTTATGTTACAATAACCTCGTTATAGTCTTAAGGATGGGTATTAATGGCAAAGTTAAAAAAAGAAAAATCTGGTAACTACGCTTCGTCTATAGTAACAATAGATCCGTATTCTGTTACATCTTATACATTTGATTCTAACGAGATGAGAGAGAATGATTTACATAAGTCATCTTTCAAAAACAGTAGTTTTTTTATATCTTACGTAATGACAAAAGATATTGTTTCCGGAACACTTGAAATTAGCAGAAGTATTCCTGAAAGTGACCTTAAAGATGCTCTTGAGATAAAAGCGTATGAAGATTTAGGGTTGGACTCATCTATAAACTATAAAATCAATTATATCGAAACAGCAGCTTCTGCTAGCGATCAAAAGAATTACATATATGATGTATTTGCGGTTAATAGCGACATCATAATGCAAAATTTTCTACCATTAAGAAAAAAAATATCTTATGTGGATTATATTACGGCCGCTCCGTTTCTTATCGGCGCACTCTATAGAAAAGGTATCATAGACCAACATGGCGGTGCGGAGTGTTTTATCTACTTTCAAAAAAATGATGCATTTTTAGCTTTATACCAAAACGGACATTACCTATACTCCAAATCTTTGCGTTATTCGCTTCGTGAAATAAATGAGAGATTTTGTTCTTTGCTCGGAGAGAGAATAGATGAAGATACATTCTTTTCAATGTTAAAAAAAGATGGATTGAATACAACAGATATAAAATACCAGCAACAGTTTATGAAGCTTTTCGGGGAGATATTTTTATATATAAACGATATCTCCGTTTATGCGAAAAGATATTGCAATATCTCACAAATAGCAAGAGTTTATATAGGCACGGATATCGGTATTATATTTGGCATGAATGAATACGCTAAAAGTTACATGGGCGTTGAGGCGTTTGATTTCAACTTTAATATTTCAATTAATTCAAGAGAAAATTATATAGATCAAATACATGTAATGATGGCTCTGGCCGCTCAAATATATGAAGAGTCGGATGACAACAGCACAACTACTAACTTTACTATTTTTAAGCGTCCGGATCCGCTCTCAAAAAGACCGGCTGGTAAGTTCCTTGCTGTAGCTGGATTAGCACTTGCTGTTTCATTGGCATATCCGGCATATCAGTATGGTGTTGGAGCTTATAAATTAATATCTTACAATATCAAAAAATCAAAATATAATGACGTAAAACCTCAAGCTGATGCTCTTAGAGTACAGCTTAGTAGTTTAAAATCGCAAAGTGAAGCAATTAATGAACAATTGACTGCCGAGAGAACCATCCTAAGAACGAGAACAAGTTTGTTGGAAGAGATTCGTTCTAAAAGAATTGATTACGCGATGAAAGCTACTGTTATATCCGATATGGTTAGCTTGTCTAATAATAATAGCGTTAAAATAGAAAAGATAGAACAGCACAATAACACAGTAGTGATATCGCTTGTCGGACCTGACGAGAAGCGATTTACGGAATTTATAAACGCTATAGCCGATACTAAAAAATACAGCGTAAGGACAAAAGAGATAAGTAAAGACGCTAATACTAGCAGATACAGAAGCGACATCAATATGGAGATATTATAATGAACAACGATACGCTTTTAGACAAACTGGACAATTATCTTTCCTCAAAAAAAGTAAGTGAAACTTATTTGATTTACCTTGTAGTGGTAGGTATCATTGCTTTTATTGTATATTATCTTGTATTTCCGGAGGCGGAAAAGTTTTATAATCGATATACGGCGCAATTAACTCAAATTACACTAGACCTTAGAAACGAAGAGGTATATATAGAAAACGGTAAACCTCAAGTAATTGTCTTTGAGACTGAAAACAAGAATAATGGCGAACTGTTGAAAGATATGCAATATGTAAACAGCTATGTGAACGGAAAACTAAAAGAATTATCATATCTTCTTTTCAATGATAAAAGCTGGGCTTCGTTTATGGATAGGATAACAGCTTTGGCCAAAGACTATAAAATCAATATTTTAAAAATAGAAAATGATTTCAAAGACAATAAAGACTTGCAAAATGGAAAAATTGAACAAGTCTTAAATATAGATATAGATTCTCGCGGTTCTTTTCATAACGTCATAAAATTTATCAATGCCCTCGAAGAGAGTCAATTGGTTGTTGATGTTTATGAGAGTAAAATATCAAGCAATACTACAAGTGTACTTGATAGCAATATTAAACTTGCAGTATGGGGGATGTTATATTGAAAAAATATTTTTTAATGGCTGCCATATTAATTGGTATGCTTAATCTATTTGGAGATAGCAGTAGCGCGGATATAGCAAAATACGACAGGTACTTTAATGAGATCAATGAAGTGCGTGTTGGTATTTCTGGTGATGAAATAGACAAATTGGCTGATCCTTTCGCCGTTATAAGGACAGCAGCTGTTGAAAACACTGGTAACAACACTGCAGGCCCTACATTTCAACTAAATGCCATACTTGAAAATAAGGTTAAAATTAATGACTCTTGGTTAAAACAGGGTTCATTGATACACGGTTTAAGAGTTATTGCCATAAAACAAAAAAGTGTTGTTTTAAGCAATGAAAATAGAAGATTAGAATTATTCTTAAGGGAAAAAAATGAAAATAGCATCATTACAGCAAATTAAGAAAAGCTTTGCTTTCGCAGCTTGCGTGGCGTTACTTGCTTTATTGCCTCAATATTCGTTTGCGGCTCCTCAAAGCAACAAAACTTTGCAAACAAAAAAAGGGTGCGAGTATAAAAATTTAAATATAAAAATAAATGCTAATGTGCAGTTAGTAGAAGTACTGTCGCAGTTATCCGAATTATGTGACTTTAGTGTTGTTTTTGCCGATGCTCCGGCAATAGAGATAGCAAATCAGCCGCTATACGGTACAAACATTAAAGATAAATCGCTTTTTGAAACGCTGGATATTTTGTTGGCCTCAAATAATCTTAATTATGAATATAAAAACAGCGTTCTCAAATTATCAGCGCTTGAAACAAAAAGTTTTAAAGTTGATTATATAACATCTATCAGGCAAGGAACCGCAACCATGAGCGCTTCCGTAAGCGCTACGCCTCAAGAAGCCGGTGGTACCAGTGAGGCTCCGGATAAAGCGGATAATTCCATAACCGTTAAAGAAGAGTTTGATTTTTGGAAAACTATTGATGCTGAAGTACAAGCTGTAGTTAATACGGGCAGAGAGATATATGTCGCAAAACCACCTATTATAAATCCTAAAGCCGGTCTTGTAACCATAACAGCCACCAAAGAGCAATTACAAAGAGCTCAAGACTATTTCGACGCACTTAAAAATAGACTTTTAAAACAAGTATTGATTGATGTTACAATCTTATCGGTTGACTTAAACGACGACAATAGAATGGGTATAGACTGGTCAAAATTTCAACTTGGATTTATCGCTGATGCAGCAAGCGATATAATAGGTATAAACACAGGTTCATCATGGTCAAATAATAATTGGAAAATGCAAAATGGGCCCAATGCGGCAGCAGCCGGTGAAAGGATAGCCAGATTCGGCAGCAGCGGACACATTGATTCCAATGATATAGGAAAATTTGTCGCTTTCAATGCCGGTGTCTCTTTCTCTCTTGACGGTGTTTTTGATTTCCTAAAAGAAAAAGGTAAAACAAACGTCGTATCTAATCCTAAAGTTCTAACTCTTAATAATCAGCAAGCGCTTATCACTGTAGGTGACACGATAAATTATCAAACAACAGAGACAACAAGCAATGCCGGAAGTGGCAATGGTAACGTTATCTCCGAAGATGTTACCAACTACTCCGTATTTATCGGCATTTTACTAAACTTACTACCGACAATATCGGATGATAACAATATCATGTTAAGGATTAACCCTTCTATTAGCGATTTTAAATATGTAGAAGATAATCAAAAACAGACGACGCCAAGAAGGATAGCTCCGGATACAACTGAGAAAAAACTCTCAACTGTAGTAAATGTTAAAAATGGTGATACTATTGTGCTTGGCGGACTAATAACAAACTCTGTTGTACATACAAATAAAGGCGTTCCGGTATTAGGAAGTATTCCTTTGCTTGGATATGCATTTAAATATGCCGGTGAAGAGACAAAAACAAAAGAGCTTGTATTTATAATTACTCCTAAAATTATAGGTGAAGAGGATACATCGGCTATTTCAGCTAAATCCTTAGATGATTTAGGCTATAAATCTCTTGGTAGATAATGGAAGGTACTTTAAATAGATTTTCGGATGTCAAGAATATATTTGTTGAAGGCAGAGTCTTTGACTATATAAATCTTGACAAGTCCGTAATCGCTTATGGCAAACTATCCAACGCTATAAGCAAGCCGCTGAAACTTGTCCTCTTTTATGGTAAACCAGGTAGCGGTAAAACATTTTTACTGGAGAAGATATATAGCGACCTTAGAGGCAAATACCCTATTGTCTTTTTTCCAAGACCTTTTTTTGACGAGAAACAGTTTTTAAAATCTCTATTTGAAGAGGTATTCGCCGTCAAAGCACCTCTATTTAGCGGCTATGAAGAGTTCTTGGCAATATATAAAGCAAAAGTACCGAAGATTTCCGAACAAACTACCGTAACAGTTCTTTTAGACGAAGCCCAGCTCTATCCTAAAGATTTAACGGAGAAGGTTCGTTTAATGGCTGATACAAGGCTATTTAAATTTCTTTTTACTGTTCACAAAACGGAAAAAGAGGAAATTTTGGCAAAAGACTACTTTAAAACAAGAATCTGGGAGAGTATAGAACTTGGTAATTCAGAAATGGCTGAAATCCGTTCATATTTAGAAAAAAAGTTCTTATATCATAACAAATTTGAATATTTTACATATCTTAAAGACTATATTTCACTTATATTTTTAATAACACATGGCAATCTTAGAACAGTCAACAAACTTTTGTTTAAACTGTTTGAGATATACGAATACTATGAATCAAATAAGCCGTCAATCGCATCCGATAAAAGTAATAGAAAAAAATTGATTGAAATGGCAGGAATCGCAACAGGACTAATCAATGCTTAAAACCGAAGAGATAATAACACTTGAGGAGCGCTGGAAAGAGTACAAAAACAGAATTGTTTTTAGAAGACTTGTAGCTATTTTCCTTGTACTTCTCTTTATAGCATCGCTTATACTCCTCTTTCTTGTTCTAAGAGACAGTTCAATAAACAATACTAAAATAGACAACAATCAAACAGAGCGTAATGAAATAAATCAAACCTTAAACACCAATACGACAACAATCACTATTAAGCCGGAAGAGACAGATACCACTGCAGCGTCAATAATAAATAACCAAACGATAAAAACAGAAGCCGTCAAGCCCACAGAAACATCAACGACAAATACTTCTACTAAAAGCAATGCTATAATTGACGATTCTACAAAAAAGATTAATAACACTACTGATGAACAACTTCCTAAAATGCAAGAAATTATCAAACCTCCTGCAGAAAATAAGATTATTATAGAGACAAACGATATACAAAATATAGAAGAGTTGATAAAAAAATTTGAGGCTTCAAATAACATAGTTTTTGCCACAATGATTTCCGAAGAGTATTTTGAGAGAAAAAACTATAGAAAATCACTAGAGTGGGCATTGAGAGCTAATGAAGTAGATTCACAAAATGAATTAAGTTGGATTATGTTTGCCAAAAGCCAGGTAAAACTTGGTAAAATAGATGATGCCATACGGGCTTTAGAGATATATACCGATTATGCTAAAGGCGCGACAAGCTCAGCTAATCTATTAAAAAATATTAGAAGCGGCGAATATAGATAAAGTGTTATAGATAATAGGAGTTTTTAGATGGAAGAATTAGGAGCGGCAGACGCTATTATTAATTACCTTGTTGGAAATAGAATTATAGATGAGCAAACCGCTGAAAAAATTAAAAGCGAAGCCGCTAACGATGACTCTTCTTTAGGTTCTGTTCTTATCGACAGTGGTTACTTTTCAAAAGACGACCTTCTTATTTTACTTTTGGGATTTTATAAAAGCGGAACAATTACGTTAGATAGCATCACAACTGAGTTCGGCATACAGCCGGAGGTATTTTTAAGTTTTCTTGCAAAAGAGTCAGGACTTGAATATATAGATTTGGATGCTATAGATATTGACTATAAATTATCAAAAAGAGTTGCACTCCCACAATTAAAAAAATATGACGCTCTACCCGTAAAAGAAGATGATATCAATATATATATTGCAGTAAAAGACCCTTCAAATATGGCGACTATTGACGGACTGCAAAGATTGTTCAATAGAAAAATGGTTAAGGCAGTCATAGCTGATCCGACTTTAATTGAAAAATATTTCAATAAAATAGAACTTAGCGAAAGTATCAACGGTATCATCAATGAGATAAGACGCGAGATAACAACAAGTGCAGCAAATAATCCTCAGGAATCTTCCGGTATTTTGAAACTTATAGAGGCGATATTAAAAACATCTATCCTTGCACGAGCGAGCGATATTCACATAGAACCGACTGAAAAAAACTGTATAGTCAGAAGTAGAATAGATGGCATGCTCGCGGAAACATTCGTATTTGAAAAGGATATATATCCGCCCTTGTCTTCCAGAATAAAACTTTTATCTAATATGGATATAGCCGAAAAAAGAAAGCCTCAAGACGGTAGATTTTCAGCCAAAATATTAAGTAAAGAGTATGACTTTCGTATCTCTGCTTTGCCTACGCTATTTGGCGAATCGATAGTTTTGAGAATTTTGGACAAATCAAAAATTATGATCAAACTTGAAAACCTCGGCATGCACCCGTTAAATTATGAAAAATTCTCACGCTCCATGAGGGCTCCTTACGGTATTATTTTAGTTACCGGACCAACAGGAAGCGGTAAAAGCACAACGCTTTACGCAGCACTTAATGCTATAAAAAGTGTCGAATCAAAAATTATCACCGTTGAAGATCCGGTAGAGTACCAACTAAACCTTGTACAACAAGTACATGTAAACGAAAAAGCAAATCTTACATTCTCTTCGGCTTTGCGTTCTATCCTAAGACAAGATCCGGATATTATAATGATAGGCGAGATTAGAGATCAGGAAACGCTTAGAATAGCCGTGCAAGCTGCTCTAACAGGGCACTTGGTTTTTTCAACGCTTCACACAAATGACGCTATAAGCGCGGTAACGAGAGTTATAGACATGGGTATAGAACCATATCTTATAAGCGGCGCTTTAGTAGCAATAGAAGCACAAAGACTTGTAAGAAGACTTTGCCCTAACTGCAAGGCAAAAATCAATATACCAACAAATATGCTTAATAAAATAAAACCGTTCATTCCTGAAAATTATACATTCTACAAAGCCGTAGGATGTGAAAAATGTTCACAAACAGGTTATCTTGGACGCGAGATGATATCGGAGATTTTACCTATTAGTGAAAAAATTGCAAGCATGATCGCTCAAGGCACTACTAAAGACGAGATTAAAAGGCAAGCCTATGCCGAAGGATTTATAGATATTTTCAAAGATGGCATTATCCGTGCGGCAAAAGGCATAACATCTGTAGATGAAGTATTAAGGGTGGCAAAATCATGAGTTTAAAATATTTTGAAGTCATATATTCGACTAAAGGTAAACAATCAAAAGTTGTTTTGCAGGCTGCGAACAGAGCTGAAACCATCAAGATTTTTAAAGCGAGAAATCCGGATAGCTCCATTGCAAAAATTACGGAAACATCGGTTCCGTTAAATGAAACAATTGAAAAATTTAAAAATACTCTTATTGATGCAATATTTAAAAAAAGTGTAAAAACAGAGTTTCTTATCGCCTCATTCAGACAATTAGCCGTTATGGCAAATGCCGGTATTCCTATACACGACAGCGTCAAAGAAGTAGGAAAAGCGGCAGCCGATGAAAGATTGAGATCGATTTTTGCTAAAATAGATGATGATTTAAACTCAGGTCTCAGTTTAACCGCTTCAGCTTCAGCTTTTAAAGAGGAGTTGGGAGATATCAGTATAGCTATGATAGAGCTTGGTGAAAATACCGGCAATATGGCAGATTCACTAAAAAAACTTGCCGATATACTTGAAGAGGTTAATGACAATAAAAAGAAATTTAAAAAAGCCATCAGATATCCTCTGACTATTGTTACGGCAATGGCAATAGCGTTCATTATTTTGATGACTCAAGTTGTACCGAAGTTTAGAGATATTTTCAAACAACTCGGCGCAGAAGAGAAACTGCCGATACCGACAAAAATACTGCTTAGCACAGAAAGTGTGCTTACTAACTATGGTTTGTATATCTTAGGTGTTGGTATTGTCGGATTTATATTTATTGCCCGTTCATACAAACAAAATCCGATTTTTCATGCGCAGTGCGATAAATACATGCTTAAAACATATCTCATAGGAAAAATTATATTTTTTTCAAATCTAAACAGATTCACGCTTGTTCTATCAGAGTTGATACGTGCCGGTATTCCTGTCGTTGAAGCACTTGATACATCGCTTTTGACTATTACCAATACAACTCTTCAAGAGAGGCTGGCATTAGTTAAAATATCCATCCAAAGAGGCGTATCACTCACCGACGCATTCAGAGAAACGGGACTTTTTGAAAATATGCTTATACAGATGATCCAAGCAGGAGAACAGAGCGGCACTCTTGATATGATGTTATCAAAAGTTACGGATTACTTCAGGGATAGATTTAATGCGATTATAGATAACCTTTCAAGCTACATAGAGCCGATTTTATTGGCGTTTTTGGCTTGTATGGTCTTACTTTTGGCGCTTGGTATATTTATGCCTATGTGGGAGATGGGAGCAGCCGCAAGAGGCGGATAAATAGACAGTTTTTCAAAACCACTTTATTATTACAAATAGTTACACTATTTATACTTCACTTTTTTAAAACATACTTTATTTCTCGCAATAAAGTATTTTTTACATATAATAATTTCTATTAATATAATTTAATGCAAAAAATTTTAATAATTAATAAAGGAAGTATCAAATGAAGATCAAAAGCCTTTACATAACATCTCTGGAACCTTATTCGGGAACACTTTTTATCGGTATGGGTTTTATGGATATATTAAGGCGTAAAGTCAAAAACATAGCCTTTTTCAGACCTGTAGTTCTCTCAAAAGAAGAAGATAATATTACTTCATTTATGCTTAAATATTATAAACTTGATATGACAATTGAACAAGCTTTGGGATTTACTCTTGATGAAGTCAAATCCGCCGCCGCCAAAGGCAAACTGAGCGAGTTGACGCAAAGCCTTATAACTAAGTTTAAAGAGTTTGAGCAAAGATATGATTTTATCATATGCGAAGGTATTGAACGCTCTTTGCTCCCGGCAACTTTTGATTTTGATATCAATCTTGAGTTTGCGAAACATTTAGGCACTCCTGTTGTCAATATTATAAACGGTAAAGAACGCGAAACAGAACAAATAGCCGAAGCTGTAAATATAGAAGCTAATATCATCAAAAATTCTGACTGTACACATTTTAACACTTTTATCAACCGCCTTAATATAGATACTCTCAAAGAGTTAAAAACAAACAAAAAAGAGTTGTTCCAAACAAGCGTACCTATATATATGTTACCTGAAGCAGAAGATTTAAACAGTCCAACGATCGAGGATATCAGAAACGCTTTAAAATGCAAATTTGTTTTCGGCAAAAAAGAGGACTTGCGCCGTGTAGTAAAGCAAATAAGGATTATCTCAACTACTATAGACACTATGCTTACATTTCTCAAAGAAGGTGACCTTATCATTACCGGAGGCGATAGGTCGGATATCATTTTGGCAGCTATTATGGCGAACAATTCAGGTGCTTATCCGATGATAGCAGGTATTCTTTTAAGCGGCAATGTACTGCCCAAAAGCTCATTTTTAAAACTCATAGAGGGTTTCCCAAAAATATCCATTCCCATTTTAAGCTCGGAGGGCGATACTATCTCGACTCTAATGAAAACAAAAGATATACAACCGCAGATTAAGCCGGCAAATGAACGTAAAATAGCTCTTATGTCGGGACTGTTCAATAAATATGTAAAAATCAATGAGATAGAGAAAAACATAGATGCTGCAAATGCTCCTGCGGCAATGACACCGATTATGTTTGAGCATACTCTCTTTGAAAGAGCCAGACAAAATAGACAAAGAATTGTTCTGCCCGAAAGCAATGACGATAGAATCTTACGAGCAAGCGAAATACTTTTAAGGCGCGATGTTGCTGACATTATACTCTTGGGTAAACCGGAAGATGTCGCGCAAAGAGCTTCGAGTCTCGGTATAGACATCAAGAAAGCAACAGTCATTGAACCGGAAAAATCCACATTTATGGAACAATATATATACGATTTTTACGAACTGCGCAAATCAAAAGGCATAACATTCGAACAAGCTCGCGAAATAATGCAAGATTGCAGTTACTTCGGCACAATGATGGTTTATAAAGGCGATGCTGACGGTATGGTATCCGGTGCAGTACACACTACCAGCGATACTATACGTCCCGCTTTACAGATTATTAAAACAAAACCCGGCATTTCTATTATCTCAAGTATATTTTTTATGTGTCTCGATACTAAAGTGCTTGTTTACGGCGATTGTGCGGTAAATAAAGATCCAAGCGCGGAAGAGCTTGCACAAATCGCCATATCTTCGGCCGATACTGCAAAAAGTTTCGGCATAGAGCCAAAAGTCGCTATGCTCTCCTACTCCACAGGAGATTCGGGCAGCGGTGAAGAGGTAGAAAAAGTAAGACTTGCTGCAAAACTTGCTAAAAAAAGCCATCCTGGCCTCTTAATAGAGGGACCTATTCAATATGACGCTGCGATAGACCCGATTGTAGCCAAGACAAAACTGCCTGATAGTAAAGTAGCGGGGAACGCCAGCGTATTTGTATTTCCGGATTTAAATACCGGCAATAACACTTACAAAGCAGTCCAGCGCTCATCAAATGCTTTAGCTATAGGTCCGGTACTTCAGGGGCTTAAAAAACCAGTCAATGATTTAAGTCGTGGTTGTCTTGTAGCAGACATAGTAAATACAGTCGTCATCACCGCCATCCAAGCGGCCCAAATCAAAACGGAGCAATAAAATGAAAATACTTGTAATCAACTCAGGCAGTTCCTCTATAAAGTTTCAACTCTTTTCAATGAAAGAGCGCAAAGTTTTGGCTTCAGGCTTGATTGAGCAGATAGGTGAACCTTTGGGTAAAGTTAAATTAAATTCATCGCACCACAAAGAGCCGGTAACGCAAAAACTTGCGATACCAACCCACGAACACGGCATAGAGATAATCTCATCATTTTTGATTGACAGTAAAATTATCAAAAGTCTTGATAATTTGGATGGTATAGGACATAGAGTTGTGCATGGCGGAAAATTTAATGAATCACAATTAATTGATGATAATATTATGCAAGAAATTATTAACAACACACCTCTTGCGCCTATTCACAGTCCTGCCAATATAGCCGGTATCAAAGCTGCTGAAATTGAAGCGCCAAACGTCCCTCAAGTAGCGGTATTTGACACGGCATTTCATCAAACAATGCCTCCATATGCTTATACATACGCCCTACCGTATGATTTATGCAAAAGACTTCATATCAGACGTTACGGTTTTCACGGCACTTCACATAAATATATTGCCGAAGAGGCGTCAAAAATACTCAAAAAACCGCTTAGCAAATGTAACTTTATCACACTTCATCTTGGTAATGGCACAAGTGCAGCAGCCATCAAAAATGGTAAATGTATCGACACAAGTATGGGGCTTTCGCCTTTGGAAGGGCTTATTATGGGTACGAGAAGCGGTGATTTGGATCCTGCCATCATATTTTATTTGGAGAGGATGGAAAAATTAAAACCATATGAAATTGATATGCTTTTAAATAAACAGAGCGGTTTAAAAGGTATCTGCGGTACAAATGATTTGCGCGAAGTGCAAGACAAGATGAGTAGCGGTGATGAGAGAGCTAAACTTGCATTTGATATGTTTTGCTATCGTATAAAAAAATATATCGGTGCATACTATGCTATTTTAGGGCGTGTGGACGCGATAATTTTTACGGGCGGTATTGGTGAAAACTCCGCAAGCGTACGGTATCAATCCTGCAAAGATTTATCGCATTGCGGTATTTTAATTGATAAAAAGAAAAACGACAAAAATAGCACACACATTGAAAGCAGGAGTGAGGTAAAAATACTTGTTGTACCAACTAATGAGGAACTTGAAATAGCCAAACTCACAGAATACATCATTCAAAAAAACAGTAAGGCAAATTGAAAACCACCATACTAAAGACAATTCCTTTAGCCAATAAAATTTTAAAAACAATGCAATACGGCAAATACAATGTTGCCGGACGAGCGCTAAAACATCTGAGATAAAAGTTTAAAAATTTCTATTTCAGCTACATATAAGTCGAGGTATCGTTTGAAAATAGTATCAAATCCCCAGCTTTCGTATTTTGCGCCAATACAGTTGTAAGCTGCGATTTGTCGGATAAGACTATCTTATGAGCATGTGAAATCGTTTGACTGAGTATTTGTGCATTCACGCTTCCTGTGATAATAATAACATCAAATACCTTGTCCATGATTCTGGCGAGCTTTTCATTCTCCTCTTTTGTACTCTCAACAATGCCCGGTGTTATCAAAACTTTTCTGCCCTCATATGTTTTGACCAGCTCATAAGAACTTTTCATGCCTTCAAAATTGCCGTTAAAACTATCGTCAAGTATGATTTTGCCATTGGAATCTATTCTTTGCAAGCGATGCTCCACACTATTTACGGAGTTAACAGCTTTTTGTATCTCTTCAATCTTTAGCCCAAGGTATAAAGCCGCATGCACGCAAGCAGCAAGATTAACAGTATTAAAGCTTCCCAACAGTTTAGTTTGGAACTCTACCGTTTTTCTGCCTATCTTCATAGAAAATCTTGTTCCGCTCAAATCAGCTTCTATACTATTTATCTCATGTCCGAATATACTTATACGCCTATCTTCGTTTGGATTAACATTCAGGCTTTCATGAATAAAGGCTTTGAGAAGTTTAGGCGAAGAGATAAGTTCCATCTTTGTATCGCGTATTGCTTCCAAACTCTTAAAATACTCTATATGCTGTGCTCCGATTTGACCGATAATAGCTATGTCAGGTTCTAGAAATTCGGCAATTTCACTTATATCGCCACTCTCTCTTGCTCCTGCTTCAGCAATGTAAATCTGCGTATTTAAAGGCAATGTTGTATTTATATCCTGTATAAGTCCCATGATAGTATTGACACTGCGAGGTGTTTTGTAGCAGTTGTATTTAATCGACAGGATATGATATAGAAAATTTTTAATACTTGTCTTGCCATAACTTGCCGTAATAGCTACAACACGCAGATTTTTAATTGATTTGAGTTTTCTTCCGGCTTCATATTTGTAATAAAAAAACAGTATCTTCTCATACAAAAAGCTGACAAAAATAGCGATAAAAAGCGGCATTACAACAGCAGGAGATTGTAAAAACGGATATTGTTTTGGCGATAGAAAAAACAGCATATCTGCAAATAATATAGTTATGGACAAAAATAAAAAAAAGCGTTTGACTCTTTTGGTAAATTGCAATGGCTTGTCAAGCTTGCTATTCCAAAACAGTAGCGCAAGCGGATAGAGTATAAAAAGATAATATAAAAAACCGTCATCATAAAATAATATAAAATAATATAACGCCAGCGGCAATATAAAAAAAAGTAAGTGCCACAAAGGTTTATTGTAGTGAAAAATAGTTCTAAGCGGTCTATACGAATACCACTGCATAGCGCTTAAGATATAGTATCCCAAGGCAAAAACAAATGTTGCATGCGTAAGAAATATTAACGCAATAAAAAATATGTGCATTATTGATTGCAATGTTAAAGCAGTCATTTGTCTTCCTTTAAGATATCCATTGTCAGCTCTTCTATGATTTTACTTTTATCCAAAAAGAAAAAATGGTCTCCGTCAAGCATATGAAGCATTGAATTTTTAACAAAAGTTTTTATCCTGAAAGCGGCGGCAGGAGGCGTAACAGTATCATTTTTACCCCAAAATATAACCGCCCTGCCACCATAATCTCTAAAATGCTCGCTCATATCTTCATCTACGACTTTTTTAAATGTCTCATACATCACGATATTCATACCCCTAACATCTCTTGAGGCAAAAAGTGTGTAAAATTTACCCAAACCCAAAAATTTAAACATTTTAAAAAGCTTTATCTTAAAGCGCACGGAAAATCTTTTAGGAAGTATTATGCCTGCACTGCTAAGCAAAACAAGTGTTTTTGGATTCAAAAGCAGAGCTATTTTACCGCCAAGACTATGTCCGATAATAATTTGCGGGGCTTTACCGATAGAATGCAAAAACTTTTTTATTATCTCTTTTATATCATAGGAGTTCATCGCCTTGCTGACAGATGAACCGCCAAAACCCGGAAAATCAAGATATATATGGCAATAATCTTTAAAAAAAGTTCCAAAAGAGTTTTTCATTAACTCTTTATTGGCGCCCCAGCCATGTAAAAAAAGGATAGACTCTTCTCTCTCTTGATTTAAAAACAGATACGAAAGATTAAGTTGCGTACCTTTAAAATTAACTGTTTTTATTGCCATTTAAACTCTATTTCTATTTTTTGCGTAGATTTTTTCTAAAACATTGAGTGCGTTTTTTAACTTCTCATACTCTTTAAAATCCACCAATACAGCTCTAAAATGACTATTTTTGACAATAACGGCATGCTCAATTTCGCGGGAGCTGACCTTTTTTAATACAGAGCTGAAATCCCTTACCATCTCTGTTGCTGTAAATATCTCCTCTTTATTATAGAAAGTAGCCATAAAAACCTCTTTTAGGTAGAATATTGCGTAAAATTTTACACGATTTTTTTGAAATTACGCTTTACCTTTAGCGGATTGGATAGAATTGATATATTTATACTCAATGGCAATTTTTTTGCGTTTAGGGAGTGAACGTGCCAAATCCTGCACAAGCGCATCAAACTCCTCAAAAAGATAGTTTGCCAAAGAGCCCGGATTTGGATTTATCTCATTTAAGTAGATTTTATTTTTTACAAGGAAAAAGTCGCACCGTATGATAGCTCCTTCAAAAAGCGGCTCGTAAATAAGTTTAAAAATTTTTCTCATTTCCTCGTTTCTTATCTCCGTGAGTCTTGCTTTGTAAACCTTAGCTGTCCTCGAAAAATCAAGATACTTTTTATCAAAATCCAAAATCAACTCTTTTTGCGGTTCTTCTATGATAGAGTAGCGCACAGTATCGCCTATTTTACAACCTGCTATATTATATTCCGCCACTCCTTCCATAAACGGCTCTACCAATACCTCATCATCAAACTCAAAAGCTACATCCAAAGCATATTCAAGTTCTTTCGGTTCTCTCACTACGCTAACGCCTATAGAGCTGCCAAGCCTTAACGGTTTGATGATAACAGGCAAAGCGATAGTAATGTTGGGATTGTCTTTACTTATGACTTCATAATCAAGCGTTTTAACGCCAACGGCTTTAGCGTATAATTTTGTGAAAAACTTATTGTAACTAAGAACGCTTGCTTCTATATTCGGGCCTATATAATCAATACCGAAAAAGTCAAAAAGCGCGGCGATTTTACCATCTTCACCGTCACAACCATGTATAATATTGATAGCGCAGTCAAACTCCACCTTGCGTTCTTTAAAGAGTTTGGTATAATAAAAACCGCCTCTTTTTAGTGTAAGTTTTGTATCGTTTAGATATTTACCGTCGCTGAAACGCTTTGAGTTTATCTCTGATGTCGGTATCAAATAAAAGTTGCGGTTTTTGTCACAAAATATGTATACAAGCTCGCAAAAAATTACCTTTTTAAGAGCTATGGCGCTTACTATGCTTATCTCATGCTCAAAACTCTCTCCGCCGAAAATAATAGCCAATTTCATCATATTCCTCACAATATTATTGAAGTTTAGAAAGAGCCTCTTTAATGAGCTCTTGAGTATCGACGCCTTTGCAGGCAAACAAAACCGCCTTTATTTTATCACTCTTAAATCCCAATGCCTCAAGGGCAAGTCTTGCTTCCATTTGGCTCTGACTTGAAGCGTTAAGTCCGCTCTCTAAGACAAATTCGCCAAGTTCCACTAAAATCCTCTTTGCACTTTTGAGCCCAATGCCAGGCACTTTCACAAAAGTATTAGCATCCGATGAAGCAAGAGCTTTCGCAAATTCTTCAGGCGTTATCGTGGAACAAACAGCAAGTGCGGTCGCCGTGCCTATACCGTTTAATTTTATAAGTTGCTCAAACATTCTCTGTTCATCTTTATTTAAAAAGCCAAACAGCAGATCCGCGTCATCTCTTATAATCTGTGTGATATTCAACTCTATCACATCTTGTTGTATGGCTGCGGCGCAATGCAGTGAAACAGCCACTTTGTAAGTTACGCCGCTAAGTGTTTTAAGGTATATAAACGCCGGCTCTTTTTTGACTACGCGCCCTTCAATGGCTGCTATCATAGTTACTCTTTTTTATTGATTTTTATTTCGAATTCACCATTTGCGTCAAGCAAAAGTTCGCAATTATACCACAAATATATTTCGGCAGCATTTTCATTATTTAACGGATGATATGACAAGTCACATTTGGGCAAAGAAAATGTGATTTTATTACCGTCTTTCCAAGTAGAATTACAAATAACTTTTTGCGAATATACAAATTCTCCCTCTTCCAGATAAGCCTTAAACTCTGCTGTAGCGATGTCTATGTGCGTTTTTAAACTTTCAGTCATATTTGTCAACTGCTGATAACTCTTGCTTAAAATATCAAATTCTCTTACTTTTACCAATAGTTCGCTATCTGGAATTTTCCCTTCAGCTCTTATAAGTTTAATCTTTGCACGGCAACCTTGAGCATCCAAAAGCTTGTTTTCTACTTCCAAACGCTTTGAATAAACCATTTTTTGGGTCTTTTCAAACTCCTTTTTGTAAAACATTATCTTTTCATAAAGGGTCGACACGGCATTATATTTTTCTACATCAAAAATCGGCTTTAGTGTTATAGTATTTTTCGCACCGTCTATTTTATCTATTTCTATAATATCCGCACCGATAAGTCTATTTCTTGAGCCAATTTTTTTGATGTGTATATAATTTGCCTCTATAACGCCATTTTCCATAAAATCAATATTGACGGTATTGGCGCATATTTTACCGCCTTTGAGATATTTTACTTTTATATCGCCGCCCTCAATGACGCCTTGATGAGTATGTATATCGGCATATTCGGCGTTTATATAAGATGTTTTATGAGTTGTCTTTTTAATCTCAACTTGAAGAGCCTGTACGCTGTTGCCGCTTTTTAAATGAGTCGCCGTAAAATACTTTTCATTACTCTTGTTCAAGCTATTTTTATTGCTAAAGTTGATTATACTAAGAAATTTCAAAAATTACCCCATTAATTTATATATATAAAAAACATATAATTTTACAGCATTTTTCATTAATCATAATTAAATATGATTGATTTAACCTACTTTTGATATACTAACAGACTAATTTCAAGTTTATATATAAGTTAAAATGATGATTATAAAGAACTTTTTTACCAACAGCAGCGGTATCCTCGTATCGCGATTATTCGGCTTTATCCGAGACCTCTTAACGGCTAACATTTTAGGCGCAAATATCTATAGCGATATGTTTATGGTGGCATTTAAATTGCCCAATCTTTTTCGTCGTATCTTTGCCGAAGGCGCGTTTACCCAAGCTTTTTTACCGGCTTTCACAAAATCGCGTTCAAAAGGTATCTTTGCAGTTAATGTATTTGTGAGATTTTTTTTATTTATACTTTTTTTAACTCTTCTTGTTGTGCTGTTCAGCCCTGCAATAACTAAAATATTTGCCTACGGTTTTGATGATGAAACAATAGCAAATACTGCTCCGCTGGTAAGTATCAACTTTTTCTATCTTATACTAATTTATATCGTAACATTCATAGCATCCCTTTTACAATACCGCGGACGGTTTGCCGTAACAGCTTTTTCTACCTCGCTCTTAAATATATCAATGATAATAGCTCTACTTTTAAGCGACCCTGCGGTACCGCAAAATACGGTATATTATTTGAGCTTTGGCGTTGTTATAGGCGGTATTTTACAGCTTTTAGTTCATATATATGCTTTATATAAAACCAGACTTTTTTCACTCCTGTTCAACGCTGTAAAACATAGAAAAAAGCATAAACAAAATGAACTTGAACGCAAAGGTTTTTATAAAAACTTTTTTCATTCCGTGTTGGGCGGCAGTACAGTACAATTATCGGCTTTTGTAGATACCTGGCTGGCCAGTTTTTTGGTCGCCGGAAGCATTAGCTATCTTTTTTACGCTAATAGAATATTTCAACTGCCGTTAGCGCTTTTCGCCATTGCATTCTCTATAGGTATATTTCCACGTATCTCTATTCTTATAAAAAGAGAAGAGAAAGACGAAGCTATCAGACTGCTTTCAAAAGGTTTTTGGATATTGACGTTTTTACTCTGCGCTTCAGCTCTCGGCGGTATTATATTATCTAAACCAATTGTAAAATTACTGTTTGAAAGAGGTCAATTTAATGCAGAAGATACTATAATATGCGCACAGGTTTTATCCATGTATTTTGCGGGACTTATCCCTTTTGGACTGTCGCGCATCTTCTCATTGTGGTTGTTCGCGCACCAAAGACAAAAAGAAGCGGCAGTTATCTCGGCAATAGCTCTTGGCGGAGGCATACTTTTTTCATTTATACTTGTCTATCCCATGGGAGTGGTAGGTTTAGCCTTGGCAAACTCTATCGGCGGGCTTTTTCTGTTCGTTTTGACGATTAGGGCATTTGGCTTTAAAATTTTTTTTAATATTATTCGTTCCAAAAAATTACCTCTTTTAATACTCTTTTTGACTGTTGAATCTTTTATACTGATAGTTTTAAAAGAGGTATTGCAAAAGCTTTTATAGTTATATCACTATAGCAAGCATATTTAAAGCTAAAAATTATATAAAATTGTATTGACATTGTTTTATTTTTAATATATAATTCGTAATTATTTTTTTTAAAGGAGTATCAAGGATGGAATATTTCATAGATCCGATTAAAAATCATTATTTTGATTTTGAAGGCAGAGAGAGGAGAAAAGCGTATTGGCTTTTTGTGTTGTTTAGTTTTATAGTAAGTATTATAATTAATATTGTCGATGCTTTTACTCTTGCAAACATAATAGGTGTTCCTGTCTTGGGTCTTGTGTTTAGCCTTGCTATTTTTTTGCCTTCGCTTGGTCTTGCAGTCAGAAGATTGCACGATATAGGCAAAAGCGGTTGGTGGGTACTTATTACACTTGTTCCTCTTGTAGGAGGCATATGGTTTATTATCCTTGCTGCGACTGACAGCCAAAAAGGAAACAATCAATACGGACCAAATCCAAAAGGCGAATAGCTTTTAAATTTTGAGCGAAAACTAAAAAGTTTTCGCTCTTTTATAAATATTTGTTCTTTTTTTAACTTCTCATATTTATATTTTTCAACCTCTTTAGTATATAATAACAGTTTTGGAAAATTATGTTACCGATACTATCTTAAAAGCTTTAAGGAAATTTTAATTATGCGTATTTACGATTCGGCGAAAAAGATAAAATTACTGTTTGAGCCCATCAATAAAGGCGAAGCGCTTATATATGTTTGCGGACCGACCGTATACGACGACGCTCATTTGGGACACGCCAGAAGCGCTTTGGCGTTTGATTTGCTTCGCCGCGTGTTGACGCATTTGGGATATAAAGTAACTTTTGTAAAAAATTTCACCGATATTGACGATAAAATAATAAAAAAAATGAATGAGAGCGGTAAAAGTTTAGATGATATAACCTCTTTTTATACCAAACGATACAAAGACGATATGAGAGCCATCGGTGTGCAAGACGCAGATATAGAGCCAAAAGCGACGCAATCTCTAAAGACAATCATAGATTTTACGCAAAATCTTTTAAATAAAGGATATGCCTACGTAACTTCAAGCGGCGTCTATTTTGACACTTCAAAAGACGATAAATATCTCTCTATCTCGCACAGACATGTAGATGAAAACGATATGCGTTCAAGAGTGGAAGAGGATGAGGAAAAAAGAGATATTAAAGATTTCGCATTGTGGAAATTTGCTAAAAAGAACGATGTATCATATCCGGCGCCATTTGGAGATGGAAGACCGGGCTGGCATATAGAGTGCTCTGCTATGATAAAAGAGCATTTGGCTGATAAAAACGGCGAATACCAGATAGATATACACGGCGGCGGAGCGGATCTACTCTTTCCCCATCACGAAAACGAAGCGGCGCAAACGAGAAAAGAGAGTTCTCAAGAGATAGCTAAATATTGGATGCATAACGGTTTTGTTACTATAAACGGCGAAAAGATGAGCAAATCGCTTGGAAACAGCTTTTTTTTAAAAGATATTTTGAGAATTTATGACGGCGAGATAGTGCGTTTTTATCTACTATCAACTCATTATAGAGCGAATATCAACTTCAACGAAACAGACCTTTTGCAAAGTAAAAAAAGACTTGACAAGATTTACCGCCTTAAACAGCGTATAGAAGGAATTACTCCAAAAGAGTGCGCCAAAGAGTTTAAAAAAGAGTTTTTGGACGCTTTTAAAGATGACCTTAATATCTCCGTGGCTTTAAGTGTCATTGATACGATGATAGCCAAATCTAACGAAGTACTTGATAAAAACTCAAAAGATGACACTTTAAAAAAAGTATTGGCGGGAAATTTACGGTTTATAAACGAAATTTTGGGTATTGGCGGGAAAGATGTCAAAAAATATTTTCAACTTGGAATAAGTGAAAATGATAAGACAAGAGTGGAAGAGCTAATAGCCAATCGTACAGCGGCAAAACAGCAAAGAGATTTTATACAAGCTGATGCGATAAGAGATGAACTTACCAAAATGGGCATTATGTTGATGGACAGTATAGAGGGTACAAAATGGGAGAAAATTTTAGATTAAACCTTTGTATGTACTATTTTTTATATTTACTTAGCTATAATCCAAAAAAGAGTGCAGGATAAAAAATATATGTTTGATTATCAAAGTTTAAAAAATATATTGTTTAAATTAGATCCGGAAAAAGCGCATATGCTGGCTGAGTTCGCTATGAGGCTCGGAAATTTCGCACCGTCACTGTTAAACCCTATAGCTTCAAGATGTGTTGTAACGGATGAGCGACTTAGTCAGGAAATTTTCGAGGTTAAATTTCTAAATCCCGTAGGTATAGCGGCAGGCTTTGATAAAAATGCTTCAATGATAAGAGCTTTGTGTGCACTTGGGTTCGGTTATATAGAGTACGGTACGGTTACACCAAAACCTCAAAGCGGCAACGCCAAACCACGCCTGTTTCGCCACATCAAAGAAAAATCGCTTCAAAACGCTATGGGTTTTAATAACAACGGCAGTGCAAAAATAGCCAAAAGAGCCGGTGCGCTATACCCGTTTGTGATACCGCTTGGCGCAAATATCGGTAAAAATAAAGCGACTCCTCAAGAAAAAGCGATAGATGATTATATATATCTTACAAAAACTCTCGCCCCTGTATGTGACTATTTGGTTGTTAATATCTCGTCGCCGAATACGCCAAACCTTCGTGATTTGCAAAATGAGAGTTTTATAAAAGAGCTCTTTAGTCAATGTTCAACGCTTACAAATAAACCGATTTTACTTAAAATCGCGCCGGACATAACTCCAAAAAACGCTGTCTCTTTATGCTCTGCAGCGATTGAGAGCGGTGCAAATGGTATCATAGCGACAAATACGACTATAGACTATTCGTTAGTTGAAAATCCTAAAGATGTCGGCGGTATTAGCGGAGAAGTTTTGTGCGAAAAGAGTTTTAAACTTTTTAACGCTATAGCAAAAGAGTTTTTTAAAACTACGATTTTAATCAGTGCCGGCGGTATATCCACTCCAAAAGAGGCATACAAAAGGCTGAAAGCTGGAGCATCGCTTGTACAAATTTACACAAGTTTTATATATGAGGGTCCCAAAATAGCAAACAATATCAACAGGGGAATTTTAGAACTTATGGATAAAGATGGATTTCACACTATCAATGATGTTATAGGGGCAGATAGAAATTGAAACAATTATGTTTGATTATATCTCTATTTTTAGGAGTTTTAATGGCTGATTCTTTGCCAAAATATGAAAATCAAACGCTTCCAAACGGACTTCAGGTATTTGTCATACCAATGAATGCCAGAAGCGATGTTATCACCACGGATATTTTTTATAAAGTCGGAAGCGGTAATGAGATAATGGGTAAAAGTGGGATCGCGCATATGCTTGAACATCTTAATTTCAAATCCACAAAAAACCTCAAAGCCGGCGAATTTGATGAGACGGTCAAAGGCTTCGGCGGCATCACAAACGCTAATACCGGTTTTGACGCTACGCACTATTTTATAAAAAGCAGTAGTAAAAATCTCTCCAAATCGCTTGAGCTGTTCAGCGAACTCATGGCGAATCTATCGCTTAAAAACGAAGAATTTCAGCCTGAACGAGATGTTGTGATGGAGGAGCGTAAATGGCGCACAGATAATAGTCCTATGGGGTATTTGTACTTTAGACTGTTTAACAGTGCGTTCATATATCACTCTTACCATTGGACGCCGATCGGTTTTAAAGATGATATAAAAAATTGGACGATAGAGGATATCAAATCATTCCACTCTGCATACTATCAACCATCAAATGCGATAATAGTTGTTGCGGGTGATATAGAACCAAAAAAAGTATTTGATGAAGCAAAAAAATATTTCGGCGGTATAAAACAACAAACTCAACTGCCTAAAAACCACCAAATAGAGCCTGAACAAGACGGTGCCAGAAGAGTTCATGTACACAAAGACAGTGAAACGGAAATGGTAGCTATCGCTTATAAAATACCCTCATATGAACATGGTGACCAAGTAGCTTTAAGTGCTTTAAGCCAGCTTTTAAGCGCCGGAAAAAGCAGTAAACTGTATGAAACATTAGTTAATCAAAAGCAACTTGTTAATCAAGTCTACGCCTATAACATGGATACAAAAGATCCAAACCTTTTCATATTTATGGCTGTCTGCAACGAGGGTGTAAAAGCCGAAGAAGTTGAATCTGAGATTTTGGCAATCATTGACAGAATTAAAAAAGGAGATATCAGTGAGGAGGAATTGCGTAAAATCAAGACAAATACAAAAGCAGATTTTATATTCACGCTTGAGAGTTCAAGCAGTGTGGCAAACCTCTTTGGAAGCTTTCTGGTACGAGGCTCTTTGGAACCGCTTTTGAGATACGAGGAGCAAATTTATGCACTTGATGCTAACACCCTGAAAGAGACTGCCAACAAGTACTTTAAAAACAAAACATCAACCACAATCATTTTAAGAAAGGAAGAGTAAAATGAGCGAATTTTTACAAGGTGCAATGACTGCGCTTATCACGCCATTTAAAAACGGTGCTATAGATGAACTTCAGTATGAAAAACTTATTCGCCGCCAAATAAAAAACGGTATAGATGTAGTGGTGCCCGTCGGCACTACCGGAGAAAGCGCAACTTTAAATCACGAAGAGCATAAACGCTGCATAGAAGTAGCGGTCGCTGTTTGTAAAGGTACAAATGTAAAAGTTATGGCCGGCGCAGGAAGTAATGCCACCCATGAAGCTGTGGATTTGGCTAAATTCGCGCAAAAATGCGGCGTAGATGCTCTATTGTCAGTTACTCCATACTACAACAAGCCAACGCAAGAAGGACTTTATCAACACTATAAAACAATAGCAGCAGAGGTTGACGTACCCGTACTCTTATATAATGTTCCGGGACGCACCGGCTGCGATATACAAACAAACACCGTCATAAGACTCTTCAAAGACTGCCCTAATATCTTCGGTGTCAAAGAGGCAAGCGGTTCCATAGACAAATGTGTAGACTTATTGGCGCATGAACCAAAACTCTATCTCATAAGCGGCGAAGATGCGATAAATTACCCTATTCTGTCAAATGGCGGCAAAGGCGTCATCTCCGTTACGGCAAATCTGCTTCCGGACAAAATATCGGAACTTACGCATAAAGCTTTAAATTCCGACTATCTTGGTGCAAAAACGATAAATGACGAGCTTTACGCGATAAATAAAGCGCTTTTTTGCGAAAGTAACCCGATACCGATAAAAGCTGCCATGTATATCGCAGGACTGTTGGATAGTCTGGAATACCGTTTACCACTTGTAGCACCAAGCAGCGAACATTTTAACTTTATAGAACAAACTATGAAAAAATATACAATAGGAGGTTTTTAATGAGGGGAAAAACATTGGTTGTAAGCGGCGGCACAAGAGGTATAGGCAAAGCTATTGTAGATGAATTTGCCACTCAAGGCGTGAATATTGCATTCACATACAACTCAAATGAAGAGTTGGCTAAAGCGCAGGTAACAGAGCTTGAAGCCAAATACAACATCAAAGCAAGAGCCTACCCTTTTAATATTCTGGAACCTGAAAAATACAAAGAGTTATTTTTACAGATAGATAAAGATTTTGACAAAATAGATTTTTTTATCTCAAGTGCGATAATTTCGGGACGCGCCGTTGTAGGCGGATATACAAAATTTATGAAACTGAAACCAAAAGGGATTAACAACATCTTCACAGCCACCGTAAACGCCTTTGTAGTCGGCTCACAAGAAGCTGCCAAAAGGATGGAAAAAACAGGCGGCGGCAGTATTATTTCCATCTCTTCTACCGGCAATCTTGTATATATAGACAATTACGCCGGACACGGCACTTGTAAAGCTGCCGTTGAAACTATGGTGCGGTATGCCGCTACGGAACTTGGAGAAAAAAATATTAGAGTAAATGCCGTAAGCGGCGGACCTATAGATACAGATGCTTTAAAGGCTTTCGTAAATTACGAAGAGGTACGCGACAAAACGGCCGAATGCTCACCGCTTAAGCGTATGGGGCAGCCCACAGATATGGCTGGAGCATGTCTGTTTTTATGTTCTGATAAAGCTTCATGGGTAACCGGACACACATTTATCATAGACGGAGGCACGACTTTTAAATGAGGCTAAACCTCCCGAATATTCTTGCATTTTTGAGAATACTAATCGCGCCTATAATGTTTTGGCTTTTAATAGACAGAAACAATTCACTATTTGATGGAATCCACGGTTCGTGGATAAATTTTTTGACGGCTATTTTGTTTGTACTCGCAGCTACTACGGACTTTTTTGACGGCTATATCGCCAGAGCGTGGAATCAAAGAACAACCCTTGGCGGCATACTTGACCCGCTAGCGGATAAAATGCTTATATTGGCGGCATTTTTGGGACTTATGTTGATTGCACGCGCAAATGCATGGATTATCTATCTTATACTGCTGCGTGAATTTTTTATAACGGGTCTTCGTGTGGCGGCAGCATCCGAAGGCAAAGAGGTAGCCGCCTCAATGTCCGGTAAAGTTAAAACAGTATTTCAGATGATAGCAATAGGATTTTTAATCATGGATTGGCGTCCGCTTGGAGATATACTTCTTTGGATAGCTCTGGTTCTGACACTCTATTCCGGCTTTATATATACATTCAATTACACAAAAAGTATCAAAAAATGAGTGGAATTATCTACTCCGTTATAGCGTTATCGCTGTTGATATTTTTTCATGAATTGGGACATTTTATCGCCGCACGCGCTTTCAGGGTAAAAGTCGAAGTTTTCAGCATAGGATTTGGCAAAAAACTCTTTAAAAAAGTCTGGGGCGGAACGGAGTATTGCTTAAGCGCTATTCCTCTTGGCGGATATGTGCAGATGAAAGGCCAAAATGATTTCAATCCTAATGAACGAAGCGGAGATTTTGACAGTTATGACACAAAAGCAACTTGGCAGAGGATAATCATACTCTTTGCCGGACCATTCGCCAATTTCATACTGGCATTTTTTTTATATATCTGGATTGGTTCGCTTATCGCACCATTAGCGCCGCAAATCGGTGGTTTTTCGGAAGATTCTGTAGCCAAAGTTGCTGGAATTCAAGTAGATGACACAATAAAAACTATCAACGGCATAGAAGTAAATATTTGGCAGGATATCAGAAAAATCATTAATGAAAGCTCTGGCGAATTGGACTTGACAATTCTAAGAGGCAGTGAGCTTTTAAATTTCAAACTTACTCCGCTAACAGTAAACGATGAAAATATATTTCAGGAAAAAATACAGGTAAAACTCATAGGCATAAGTCCGTCAGGAGCATCGCTGGATGGATATTATAAAGGCTTAAACGGTATCAAATACGCTTGGGATGAGTTGGTATTTGCCTCAACGCTTACGATTAAAAGTCTTGAAAAATTGATAATAGGTGAAGTTTCACCCAAAAATCTCGGCGGTATCATCGCTATAGTCGATATCGGTTCTACTGCCGTCAAAACCGGACTTGCAGCATTTTTGATGATCGTCGCAATCATATCGGTAAATCTCGGTATATTAAATCTGCTCCCAATTCCGGCGCTTGACGGCGGGCACATTATGTTCAACCTTTATGAAATGATATTCAGACGTGCACCGAATGAAAAGGTTTTTTATTATATGACGGTAGCCGGCTGGATATTTTTACTTTCACTCATATTCTTTACTATTTATAACGATATAGCAAGACTGCTTACGGGAAACTAGATGGATTATTGTTCAAAATTGCGCGATATATCGCTGCGCATAGAAAATGCCAAACAAAACTCCCGCTTTAAAGAGGACATAAAGCTTGTAGCCGTAAGTAAAACGGTAACTTCTACAGAAGTCGCCGAACTTTACAAAGCCGGCTGCACAGCATTTGGCGAAAATAGAGTACAAGCTTTAAAAGATAAATGCGAAGAGCTATACATATTGCCGATAGAATGGCACTTTATAGGGCGTCTTCAAACAAATAAAATAAATCAACTTATCGCTTTACATCCTATCCTTATTCATTCGTGTGACAGCTTGAAATTGGCTTTAGAGATAGATAAACGCTTAAAAGCGGTAAATCAAACACTTGATGCGCTTTTACAAATAAACAGCGCGAAAGAACCGACAAAAGCCGGTGTTAAACCTGAAAATGCAATGGAAGTTTACAAAGAGATTATACACACTTGTCAACACTTGAAATTAAAAGGCGTTATGAGTATCGGAGCGCATACCAACAACATCAGCGCGATACATAAGAGTTTCGAAACCACGAGAGAGATTTATGAGCTTGCTCTGCCTTTTGGCGCAAAATACTGTTCCATGGGAATGAGCGCGGATTTTGAGCTTGCCATAAAATGCGGCGCAAATATTATAAGACTCGGAAGTATTCTATTTAAATAGAACATATTTTATCACTGCGAGCAAAATGCAACAATACGATAAATGCAAAGTAATAATTAGATTTCGTTGTAACTTATAAATTATTTAATGTAATTTTCTCCGGTTACTTCATCGTTAATACTTTTTTCTATGACTAAAGTGATCAAGTTTAGAACTGATAGTCAATAGTCTTGCTTTTATCAATAAAGGGCAATTCGGTATTGAATCCATATAACATTTTCGGATCTCATAATGACAAAATGATGTGAAGCATGGAGAAAAAGCGCATTCCGTCAATAATGAAATATCCGAAAAATATTTATTTTCATATATAACATAAAATCATCGCACGTAAATTAATATTGTCTTTCAAAAGTCAACCGCACATAAGCTTATGTGCGGCTAAAACCATTAAAAATCCGCATTAAAACCTAAAGCGATTCGCCTGCCCTCTATATATTTTCCATGAGTTTCAAACGTTATCTCTTTATTAAAAATATTATAGATACCTGCCGTAACCTTTAAGTCCTCTTTGAGTTTATATACGGCTCCCACATCAACAAAATAATATCCTTTATTTTTGACAGATTCATTAGTCTCAGGATATTTGCTCTTATAGTTATATTGTCCCCATAAACTAAATTTATTTGTAGGTCTGTAATCAATATTTGCATTTAGCATATGTTTTGGGATATTATTTAAAGGCGCTCCGGCGTTCGCTCCTGTTTTTTGTTCCGTTTTTGTGTGCGTGTATGTATAACCAAGCGCAAGATTGGGCAAAACATCGTAGTTAAGCGTAAATTCAAGTCCTTCTATGATAGCTTTGTCCACATTGTCATACGTTCTGAGACTACGGTACATATTTCCGCCATACGCACAACTCATAGGCGCCGGGCTTGGAATATTGCAAATCGTTACGGTTGTGATTTTATCTTTAAAATCCGTATGATAAGCGGTTATGCTGGCGTCAACTCCCATATCTATATTAGAGTATGCGGCTGAAACTTCATAGCTTAGACTTGTCTCCGGTTTAACATCAGGATTTCCTATCATCATCACGGTATTACCCGGTATATTGCCGCCGGAAACACCACCGAAATCATCCGCTGCCTGTCTTAAGGTAGGTGCTTTATAACCGCTGGCTACGCCGCCTTTAAATGTGAAATCGCCAAGACCGCTATAAACGACATAAAGACGCGGATTTATATATGTTCCGAAGTTCTCATCCTCGTTCCATCTAAGTCCGCCCGTTAATGATAAATCATCTATAATATTCCACTCATCTTCAGCAAAAAGCGCATAAGAGTATCTTTCCATGACAACCGGCGGATTACCTGGCATCGCGTTTGTGGCGCGGTCATCAAGTTTCTCATTCTTATACTGAATGCCCGCTGTCAAAGCGTTACTCTCAAAGAAGTAAGTGCCTTGCGTGTTTGCCGTCAAAACATAATAGTCTATACCGTTGCCTCGTGTAGGATTTTTTGCTGAAGTGTCTTGAATATAAGTATTTAAGATAAAATCCTCCAACTTCAAGTCGTGACCTCCGGATATGCCCTGCTTAACAGCCAAACCGTTTACACGATTAGAGGCATTCGCCGCATATGACACACCTTCAGTCTCTTTTTTTTCCTGTTTGGAATAATCGTAATTCACCCATAAGCTGTTGTAATCATCAACAGTCAAAGTAGCCTTTGTACCAAATCGTCTGACTTTAAATTCCGGTGCAGGTGCCGAACTTTTATCGCCGCAATCTGCTCCTAGCGTACCGGCATCCAAACAACGACTCTCATCCTGCTGCAAAACAGAGCCATAAGCCTGCAATGATAACAAATCTCGAATGACAGGACCGGCGACATTGACGCTGCCTTGATAGCCGTCTTCACTGATATCGTTGATAGATTTTGTATATTCGCCTTTAAAACTGCCGCCCCACTCTTGCGGAGTTTTTTTCGTAATGATATTGATAACGCCGCCCATAGCTTCGGAGCCATACAGTGACGACATAGGACCTCTTACGATCTCTATCCTCTCTATCATAGACACAGGAGGCAACGAATTTATCGCCACGCCGCCGGACATCCCGTTTGGACTGTGAGCCTCATTTCCGGATACCGGTCTTCCATCAATAAGATAGAGCGTGTAGGAGCTGCTCATACCGCGAATAGATATATCCTTAAAGACACTTCCGCCTTCTATGGAAATACCGGGAACATTTTTTAAAACTTCCGTCAAATCATTAAAAGATTTGTTTTCCAACTCCTCTTTTGTGATGACAAACATACTCGCAGGCGCATCAGCGATATTTTGCTCATAACCCGTTGCGCTGATAACCTTTATGGCTTCTACTTCCGTAGCGTTATTATCCGGAGCCGCCAGTAACGCCCCCCCCTCGCAGCACAACAAAACAGAAGCGACACAAAGACTTCTTCTCATTTAAACTCCCTCTCTTATGCAAATTTTAATTTATTAAATAATAATAGTATTGATAACTATTATTATAAAAGTGGCTATGTTATCCAAAATAAGATAAAAATAATCTTAGATAAAACAGTAATCATTATCAAAAAATATCGACATTTTGTTGCACACCATTTACAAAATACCATTTTTTAGGGTACCTCTTAATGTATAATAATTTTCCTCAAATCAATATTTTTTTAAGGTAAGAAGATGTACAATCCAATTTTTGATACTGAATATCAATACATATATAAAATTAGAAGGGATTTGCTTGCTTAGAATATTTAAAAAAAGTTGGTGGTTTAATATCCATATGATACTTGGGCTTTTATTGGGCATTACTATTATGATAGTAGGAGTAACAGGAGCTCTACTCTCATATAGACCTGAAATAATGGCTCTTATCAATTCCAAGAGTTTACATGTGTCAAAATCGACCGACACGCTGTTAAGTCTTGCCGAACTTGTAGAAAAAATCTCAAAACAAGGCGCAAACGTCTCAATCAGTTCGCTTACAATATATACAGACGAAACAAGGTCTGTATCGGTAAATACCATAAGCGAACAAGGACGCATATCGTATCTTATCGATCCCTACACAGGTGAAATATTGCCCGAAATGAAAGGCGGCGAGTTTTTCAATATTATGCTTAGCTTGCATAGATGGATGACTTTTAAAGGCTTTCAAGGCATGAGTCAAACGGGTAAACAGATAGTGGCCATATCCACTGTAGCTATTATCATTCTATCCATAAGCGGACTTTGGCTGTATCTGCCGTCCATAAGACGAAATTTTTTGAAAAGTATGGCGATAAATTTTAAAAGAGGCTGGTTTGCACTTTTATATAAACTGCATATCGTTATTGGTGTCTATACGCTGATATTTGTCTTGATAATGTGTTTGACCGGACTTTATTGGAGTTACGGCTGGTATAGAACAATGTTATATAAGATATCGGGGGTAGAACAGCCTGTACGTATGCATATGCAGCGTCAGTCAAAAATAGAGAGCGTCAATGATTTGAGTTACCTTGATACGGTTTATACGGTATTTAAAGATAATATTGGAGAAGATTACACAAGCTCAACTTTGAATACATTAGCGCAAAACGGCACATATTCTATCTCGTATCAAAATATTAAAGGCGATACAAATAGAGTGCAAGTAGATATAGAAAAAAATGAAATTGTATCCAATAGTAAATCCGCCAACAGAACATTGGGCGAAAAATTTATGTCTAATATTTACCCACTGCACAGCGGATACTTTTTTGGAGAAACAGGCAAATTTTTATGGTGCATATCATCAGCCGCTATGGCGCTGTTTATAATAAGCGGCTTTGTGATGTTTTACAAAAGGATAAAGGCACGATATCGTTTTGGGAAACGGTCTTAATGGCACGCTGAAGCAATACCCAAACCATATGAAGAGAGCATATTTTTATCTCTCTCTATCTCGCCGCCTTTAGCATTTAGATAGCCGCCGATGACAACAGCATCTATCCCTGCTTCAAAAATCTCTCTTTGGTCATCACCGAATACCGCCTCTCTGCCGCCGGCCATCATAAGTCGGGTATTCGGTAGATAGCGGCGTGCCAATTTTATACATTCTATAGCCTCTGTTCTTTGCATAATATCGTTTTTTATCGGCAAAGCTTTGTGCGGTATATAAAAATTGATATTGGAAGTAAAAGGTTGAAGCGAGTTTACGGATTTATAAAATTCCGCCCTGTCTTCCCAAGTCTCGCCTATACCTAATATCCCGCCGACACACAGCATAAGTCCGACACTTGCAGCGTTTTCGCAAGTTTGATAACGCTCCTCCCAAGTGTGCGTTCGGCAGATTGTTGGGAAAAACTCTTTTGATGTTTCAAGATTGTGATTGTAACTATCCACACCGTTATTTTTAAGCTCCTGCAAAGACTTTTTATCTGCACTGCCGCAGCAAGCTATCAAATGAAAATTATATCCTGCATCTTTTATCATACGGGCGGCTTTACTGATATATTCGGTCTTGCGTGATGTTAAACTTCGTCCTGAAGTTACAAGGCAAAATCCAAGCGCACCGGCTTCGTAAAAAAATTTGGCCTCTTTTACTATATCTTCGTGCGATTTCTCTTTATAAATTTCCACTCCGGTATTATGTTTAAGACTTTGCGTACAGTACGCGCAATCCTCTTTACATCCTCCATTGGAGACATTGCATATGGAACACAAAAACACCTCTTTCACTAAATCCATCCTTTTTTCTTAAATATCGCAAGAGGCGTCACGGATGAAAGTATCATCAATACTATAGAAAGAGCATACCCATACTGCCAACCAATCTCCGGCATGATCTTAAAGTTCATACCGTAAATACTTGCTATCAAAGTCGGCGGTAAAAAGATAACATTGACTATCGTAAATATTTTGATGACCTTGTTTTGCTCAATAGACAAAGTTCCTAAAAATATATTTTGCAGATAATCAAGCCTCTCAAAATTAAAATCCGTATGTTCTATCAAAGAACGTACGTCTTTTAACATTATCGTTATCTCTTTTTTTAGATTTTCCGGAAATTTAGATGATTTTAAAAGCGATGTTAAGATACGTTGTTTGTCGGTAACATTTTCTCGTATTTTCATATTCAAATCCTCAAATACAGAAATCTTCTCCAATATCTCCTCATCTTCTTCATTTACCGTATCGGCAAACACTTGGCGTCTGACCTTTGTAATCTCGCGCGCCAAACCCTCTATAGTATCAGCATCGGCGTCTATTCTGATGTCTATTATCTTTGTGAAAATATCAAATCCGTCTTTAAGCTCTTTATGCGAAAGAAAAAGTTTGCCTGCAAATTCATCAAAACTTTTCAATATTTTATAGCGAATGGATATCAAAAGTTTATCTTGCAGCATAAACGAAACCGTCTCATTGTAGGGATTTTCGTCATTATTTACAAGAAAATAGCTGTTTATTTCTATTCTTTCACCCTCTTCCCAATATCTCGAACTTATCTCTATCTCTTCGCTCTCCTGTTTTGTCGGAAATTTCATATTGAAAAGTTTCTCAACAGTACGTATCTCGCTAATAGTAGGAGTTAGCATGTCTATCCAAATAATCTCTTGAAGTCTGTCGTCTTTGCTTAATTCATTTATGTTATCAAGAGCCTCAAGGCGAAGTCCCCCTTGCAAATAGTATCTTATCATTAACGGCCTCCTTAAAACAAAGCGTGTTATTATAAAACTTTTATACTAAATTTTTACTACGAATCACACCAAAAATCAAAATCGCTGTCCCGATAAGCGATGAGAGTAATATAACGCACATCAGCGCAAATAGCGAACCGTCTTCATGAAAAAAGTTAGCCAGCATTCCTGCTCCTGCACCGAAGCCGTATTGCAAAACGCCGATAACGGCATTAGTCGATGCGCTTGTTTTGGGAAAATATTCCAAGATTATAGATAAAGCATTGCCGAATACAAAGCCCAAAGTCCCTACAAATAGAGCTATAAGCGGCGCCATAAAAATAATTTGTGTAGTATTATGCAAAATCATCATTAAAATACTCAAAACTATCTGTGCAAAAAGCCCGAACTTAAGCAATGTTAAAGGCGATATCTTTTTAACAAGCCTCACATTTATTTTTGTAGCTATCATAAGGCTTATGATATTGACGGAAAAACAGACTACAAACATAGATCGCGACAGTTTAAAATAGTCTATATAGATAACCGATGATGATGTCAATATCGCGTAAAAGCCGCTTCCGCTGATGACAAGCGCAGCAATAAGTATCATTGGTTTGCCGCTTTTTAGTATCTCAAGGTAGTTTTTGATAGGAGTAATTTTAGCGCGTTCTTTATTATTCGGCGCAGTAAAACATACATTGTACAACACAAAAGCCAAAAGTGAATATATACATAAAAAGACAAAAATGCTTTCCCACTTTCCAAACAGCGATACCAAACCAAGTCCCATAGCCGGAGCCAAAAGCGGAGCAAGAATGGTAATAGAACCTATCATTGAGAAAATCCTGGCGCTCTCGCTGCCATTGAAGAAATCCCTTACCGTAGCCGATACATTCACAGTCGCTACACCTCCTCCAAATGCCTGCAAAAACCTTAAAGCCCACAACATATACACATCATTTACAAATAAAATCAAAAAACTTGTCGCACAGAATATGCCAAGCCCGGTTAAAACTATCGGCTTTCTGCCATAAGCGTCCGATATGGGTCCGCCGAAGAGCTGCCCCAAAGCAAGTCCGAGAAAAAAAATACTGATAGAGATAGAGATTAACGGTTCGGTTGAATTTAATTCTTTACTCATAAGCGTGATAGAAGGCAGATACATATCTATGGCCAACGGCGTAATAGCCGACAAAGCCGCTAAAACCAATACCATTTTTTTCTCAGATAATGCTTTCATGAATATCCTTATGTTTAGTAATCCGCTCATGTGAGATTTTGAAGACAGAATTCATGTTATTTTATCTAAATTTTGATAATTTGCAACAAGTCAATCTTTTAATTTATCGCTATTTTTGAGAACTGTTTTAACATGCAAGTTATAAAATAAATATGATAAAAATACCTTTTAATATAAAAATTCAATGTCTCAAACACAAAATTTTGCGAGTGTTTTAATTAGATCAGGAATGATAAGTATGAATTTTATAAAAAAGCTTTTTAAAAAGGGATAGCGATAATAATACTTAGTAAACAGATTGGTTTAATAATATTTACTGTATAATTCGCATAAAAAAAGGGGCAATAATGGCAAACAAAGCTACTAAATATACACTAATAAAACAAAAGCAATATCTGAAATGTCTGCCGTTTGAAGAAACAAAGGATTTTGAACGCGCAAAAAGAGGGTTGATCGCTAAGGCTAAAAATTTGGTCATAAAAAACGATAACGGACGAATCGTATGGAAGTTAAACGAGCTGGAAAATCTTATGCAAGGCGACACTCCCGACACGGTAAATCCAAGTTTATGGCGGCATGAAAAGCTAAATACAATAGCGGGGCTTTTTGAAGTTACGCACGGTATTTATCAAATTCGCGGTTTTGATCTGGCAAATCTTACGCTGATTAAATCGCAAAACGGCTATATCGCTATTGATCCGCTTGGTTGCGTTGAGACAGCAAAAGCGGCGATTAAGTTTGCTGAAAAGAGTTTAGGCAATATAAAAATCACCGCAATCGTCGTTACGCATAGTCATTGGGATCATTTTGGTGGAGTCGGCGCGCTGACAAATCAAACAGATATAGACAACGGCGCTGTGCCGCTTATAGTTCCCGATAAATTTACGCAAGAGCTTGTAAGTGAAAATATCTTTGTCGGCGCGGCTATGAATCGCAGATCTGTTTATCAATTTGGCAATGCGCTTAAAACAGACGCCAAAGGCTTTATTGGAAGCGGACTTGGCAAAGGCACAAGTACTGGCATTTCTATGCCGTTAAAGCCAAATACTATCATCAAAAATAAAGTCGAAGAGTTTGCGATTGACGGCGTAAAGTTCGTCTTTTTACTTACGCCTGATGCGGAAGCTCCTTCGGAGATGTGTTTTTATCTGCCTGATTTTAGCGTTTTGTGCGCAGCGGAGATAGTAACGTATCATCAACATAATATATTACCGTTTCGCGGCGCGCAGGCTCGATCGGCGTTATCATGGTCAAAACATATCGATGATATGCTATATCTTTTTGGCGACAAGAGCGAGGCGCTTATTTTAACGCACCATTTTCCGCAGTGGGGTACGCAAAATATAATAAAATTACTTACCGAACAGCGCGATCTATATAAATATATAAACGATCAAACCGTAAGGCTGGCAAATAAAGGCTATACTCCAAGCGAAATTGCCGAATCCTTAGAACTTCCCAACTCTCTTGCTAAGCTCTGGCATGCACGCGGCTATTACGGGCATCTAAACCATAATGTCAAAGCTACATATCAACGTTATTTGGGCTGGTTTGATTGCAACCCTTCAAACCTAAATCCACTACCTCCCGAAGAGAGTGGAAGAAAATTTGTCGAGTTGATGGGCGGAGTAAACGAAGTCATACAAAAAGCAAAAAAACTCTATGAAAACGGCGAATATCGATTTTCGGCGCAGGTTCTAAATCACATCATTTTCGGCTATCCGCAAAATGAGGCTGCAAAAGAGCTTTTAGCATGCGCGTATGAACAGCTTGGCTATCAAGCAGAAAGCGCAACTTGGCGCAACTTATATCTAACGGGCGCATTGGAATTAAGAGACGGTACGAAAAAACATGGCGGACTAAGCACATTGGGAAAAGAAATTATCAAATTTGTGCCGATCGGAATGTTATTTGACTATATCGCCGTTTGGTTAAACCCGCAAAATGCGGATGGCAAAACGATTGTTATTAACATCTCTATTGACAATGAGATATGGAATGTTCGCCTCTCTAACAGCGTTATAAGCGCGCAAAAGGGCGCAAGTAACCCAGCGCAAGCGTCATATGCGCTTGTTCGCGACGAATTAAACGCTATCGCGATTACTTTTGAAGCGCCCAAATATCCGCTGTTTAATGAGATACTCTCGTTTCTTGATCGTCCAACGTCAAATGATTTTGATATAGTTGCACCATAACGGTTTCGACGCATTATAAAATAAGTTAGAAACGCTAATATGCAAGCATAACAAACATTATTTTATGACTTGGGGCGCTACGTTTTATATGATTTCAGAGAATAAGATTTGACGCTAAGATTTAAATCAGTAAATTAAAACAGACTGTATAGAAACAACACACTTGAGAAATATGGATCATTTTCATTAATTTATACTATCCGCACCTCCAACGCGTCGCTTCTTTGCAAATTACTTTTAAAAAATAACATGTCGTATTGTGCTATTAAACAAAATTGTGTAAAAAATAAAAGATAAAAAAAATGATTTAAATTTTAATATTTTATACTATAATATCAGAAAGGCGACAAATGACAACAATCTCTGAGCAGCGAGTTTTAGAGCTATCGCAGTATTTTACTATCCTGCATCATACCAAAGGACGTATCAGACTTGCTATAAATCCGAATATTAAAAAAATACTAAAAGAGTATAAAACACTCTCTATAGATAAAGCAAAAGAATTTATCAAAAAGATTGACGGGATAAAAGAGTTTAAATTTATCGCTCTTTTGGGAACTGTAACGATTATTTACGACAGCGATATTTTGAACGCGCAATTAATAGAAGACTTTATAAACGGTAAAAATATGAAACAGATAACAGAATTTATAAATACATTTATATTCAATATTACAGGAGGATAAATATGGCGTTACCTTTTTTTGTAGCAGGTCTTGCTGTAGGCGGACTTGCCATAGTGGCTTTCAACAATAGGACAAAAATAGCCGATGAATTTCAAAAAGGCGTAAAACAAGCTAAAAAAATAGCTCGTAAAGAGTTGGATGAGGCTTTTAATTTTGCTGCAAAAGTTAAACAGGAATTAAAACCGCAAAAACCAAAGCGCACGAGAAGCAAAAAGAAGAAACCAGAGGAAGAGAACAAAAATGCCTCTTGATACCGGCGCTCCGCGTTCTGTAATGGGACATTTCATAAGCGCTTTGGCCGCAAGCGGAGCTATGTCCGCAAATGTTCACAAAAAACGCAAAGTCTTTAAAAAGATTTTTCAAGCCGCTATAGCGGCAGCGAGTGCAATTGCGACGGCAAATAATATCGGCGAAGGCAAATACACAAATGCGGCGGGCTCTTTATGCGTAGGTGCAGGAGGAGTCTATATACTTGAAAAATTCTTTAAAAAGGTAAAAAAAATGGGCAAAAAAAATAAAAAAACAGGTAAAAAACAGAAAAATACCAAAAACGGTTCATCTTTATTGGATACAAATTTTGGTTTCACCGGCGGAGATTTTGTAGTCGGAGCATTGATAGGCGCAGCCGTAACTTACGTTTTAACTAACGAAAAGGCGAGCACGGCGCTTTTAAAAACGGTAGCTAAGGGAACAAACTTTTTGCAAGCTGGCTTTGAAGAACTAAAAGAGCGTTTTGAGGATGCTAAAGCCGAAGCGCAGATAAAGAGCTAAATTTGAGCCGCATTTTTCTAAAACATCAAAGTCCTCTAAGAAGGCGTTACGGCTCTTTTGATATAAACAGTAAGTGCGATACTGACGCGCTTACTATACGACTTGAGAGTTTAAACGGCGTAAAAAGAGCGAAAGTAAACGATAAAGCGCGTACTTTTACGCTCTATTCGGACGGATCGTGGGATGTGAAGAGTTTAGAAAAAGAGCTTTCAAAAATAGATTTTGGGTCTTTCGCAAATTCAAATAAAACCTCAAAAAACAGGCTAAATACCAACGAACCCGATATGTCGGGACTTTTACGCTCTATTGCCGCTTTAGCTTTAACGCCTGTAAGCTCGAACAATGGCGTAAAATTTACCATCTCCGCTGTCGGTTGCGCTCCGCTGTTAGTTAGAGGGATTGACGATTTGATAAAAAACGGTCTTACGTCAAGAGTATTGGAAGCTATGGCTGTTAGCGTGTCGCTCGCGAGAAAGGACTATACTGCCGCTAACAGCACTAACGCGCTTTTAGAACTTGGAGAATACATAGAGGAGACTACCGCTCAAAAAAGCGACGATTTGGTTAAAGAACTTGGAAAACCGAATGTAGATAAAGTTTGGGTTGAGGAGATGGTTGAAAGTCAAAAAGTTTTAAAACAGATATCTTCACATTTGGTTAAAGTTGGAGATATAGTCGTGATAGGCGCGGGAGAAACGGTAGCCGTAGACGGACATGTGATAGCGGGCGAAGCTATGGTAAATCAAGCCTCTATGACAGGGGAAAGCGAACCGATTAAAAAAGAGCGCGGCGATAGGATAATGTCCGGCGTTATCGTAAAAGAGGGGCAAATAAAAATATGGGCGGAGCAAGTAGGCGACAATACCGCGACAGCCAGAATTAAACACTATATCCTAAGTTCTCTTGAAGAAAAATCCGCCATAGGATTAAAAGCTTCCAAATTAGCCGACAAATTAGTTCCCGTTACTTTGGGATTATCGGCGCTATCGTATCTTGTCACGCAAAATATGCAAAATGTAGCTTCTGTATTGCAAGCTGATTACTCTTGCGCTCTTAGACTGGCTACTCCGGTAGCGTTTAAGTCCGCTATAGCGCAAGCGGGCAAAAACGGCATTTTGGTAAAAGGCGCGAAAGTCCTTGAGGCGCTTTCGTCTGCCGATACTTTTGTTTTTGATAAAACCGGAACTTTGACATACGGCGAACTTGAAGTTATCTCAGTTACTTCGTTTGATAAAAATTGGACTAAAGAGGAGATTTTAAATCTAACGGCTAGTACGGAAGAACACTATTTTCATCCTGTGGCAGAAGCGGTGGTAAAAGCCGCCAAAAAGCTTGGTTTTATACATATGCATCATGAAGAAGTTGAGTTTATAGTTGCGCATGGGGTTAAAACCGTAGTCTCGAACAAAGACGTCACGATAGGAAGCCGACACTTTTTGGAAGACGATGAAAGAATAAACTTTAAAGAGTACGAAAACGAAATCAACAAAAGTTTAGAAGAGGGAAAAACGATACTTTACGTAGGATACGACGGTAAACTTTTGGGTATGATAGAGATGTTTGACAAAGTAAGGCAAAATGCGAAAGACGTCATTGAGAGATTAAAAACTTTAGGAGCGAAAAAGATAGTTATGCTAACGGGCGACGTTAGTTCGCGCGCGAAAGCCATAGGAGAAGAGTTGGGGATTGATGAAGTATACGCCAATATGCTTCCGCGCTCAAAAGCTAAAATCATTAACGAACTAAAAAGCAAAGGTTCAAAAGTAGTATTTGTAGGAGACGGCATAAACGACGCGCCAGCTCTTATGAGCGCCGATGTGGGAATTAGTATGTTTAAGGGTGCTGATATAACAAAAGCGACAGCGGACATAAGTCTTATGAAAGACGATATCGAGGCTTTAACGCAGATAAAAACATTGGCAAACAAAGCTATCGAGAGAATTCATAAAAATTTCAATACCACAGTAGGCGTAAACAGCGCGATTTTACTTGGCGCGAGTACCGGGGTTTTTACGCCTATAATTACGGCGGTATTGCACAACAGCACAACAATCTCGCTTCTTTTAAATTCAATGAAAAAACTTAAAATGAGTTAAAATGACAAAAATGCAAACTAAAAACAGTTTAAGAGCAAAACAAGAGATAGCAAAAGTCGGCATGACGGCGTCTTTGGGTATTTTAACCATAAGCGCGTTTATGCTAAAAAACAGAGCCGCTAAAAAACTGCATGTAACGGCAGGCGTCGCGCTTATAGGATTTTCTTATTGGCACTATAAACTAAATCAACCGCAAAAAGTAGAACAAAGTAAAAAACAAACCGTTTAAAACTAGCTTCCAAACTTCAAATAAATTTTATGGTTTAATGTGGACAATTCGCCAAAAATTTAAGAATTATCGTTATTTTTTTTGGATTTCTAACCAAAAGCCGTTTTACGAGTGTTTTTTGTAAAACTAACCGTCGATTTTGCCAATACAAAATATACGTAGTAAAATTGACAAATTCTTTCTATTCATAAAGCGGCATAGTAATCAATAAAACGCCAAATGCTAAACCGCATTTTTATATGTTTCGTCATCGTGAACGAGAAGCGACAATCTAAAGTGTGAAATATTTTACATGTAAAAGCTCGAAAAGAGTGTGCGAAACCTGCATGTAAATGTTTACATGTAAAAGTTTAAGGAACAAAACAACATCGCATTTAATATAAAAAATAAGACATAACAAGCTCTTACATGTAAGAGCTTGAGAAGCTAATATGAATAATAAAAGGCTACTTTATTCTTGCAAAAAACTAACATGTAAGAGCTGAAAACAATTATTGTGTTTAAATTCTTCATTTGTTTCTTTTGTGCGAAGCATTAACATGCAAGAGTTAAAAACATGTATTTCAATACAACACTTGTTTCAGTTCAACAAAAAGGATAAGAGCGTTTGTCAAGGATTTTCTTTCATTTCAATACAATCCTTGTTTCAATTCAACAAAGCTTGGGCGGATGAACAAGCCGAAGCTTACTTATTTCAATGCAACACTTGCTTAAAAACGCTTTACATGTAAAGCTTGGAGCCGACATTGCGTCAACTCCAAATCAGATAAACAAGTTATACCCTATAACTCTTGCCAATAAAAATAGGGATAACCATTGTTTTTATTGCTCTCTATTTTCCAAGGAGCCGTGTTGTTATCTCCAAACTGCCAGCCAAGACCGCCTAAACCGTCGCCCTCTATTGCGTCGCTATAAGTCTCTTGTATTTTTAGTTCGGCTTCTGTTTTGTCTGTTCCATGATAACTTATATTGCCACTGTTTGAAAAACTGTTTGTTGCACCATCGTAATTTACTCCTCCTGTCATATTATCTAACGCAAAATTGTTTGAAACAACAGAGTTTACACTACTGGTACCAATATAACCTACAACACGACTTGTATAATTGCTTCCATTAACCAAACTATTGATTGCGATATTATTTGAGATATTTGAACCATAATCAATATACCCTGCTATACCGCCTATATACTTGTTGCCACTGATATTTCCAATTGAGTAAGTGTTGGTTATATTGCTATAGACGGCAGCTTGCCCTGCAATACCGCCGACTTCCCCACTACCATTAATATTTCCAATTGAGTAAGCGTTGATTATACTGACACACTCAGTACCTCCTACAATACCGCCAACATGAGTTATTCCATTGATATTTCCTAATGAGTAAACATTAGTTATGAAGCTATCTTCCAAATATCCTACGATACCACCAACACGATTGTCACCTCTAACGCTTTTTCCTTCCGCTATTTCAACTCCAAGATTGCTTATTTTGGCTTTGTAAGTAGTATAACCAAAAAGCCCTACATAAGTATTAAGCGGTCTATTTATCCAAAGATTTGTTATCTTATATCTGTTGCCGTTAAAGACACCCGTAAATACATTTGGATAACTTCCTATCGGTATCCAGCCGTCACTGTCAAAACCAGCTTCGTTTTCGTTTAATACTATATCGTTCAAAAGAATATAGTTTCCGGCAAGGTCGGTACTGATAGCTGCCAAATCATCTTGAGAAGTTACCTCAATGACATTTGGTACTGCGTAAAAGTTTACGCTTTTATCTGTTAGAGTATAAGAAGTTACCGATAAACTGCTATTTGCAAAATACCAGTTGCTGATGCCGTACGCTTGGTTAAACAATATTTCATGACCTGACGGCAGATTGTCATATTTACCTAACAAATCCAAGTTTTCATCATAAAAACTTACAGAGTAAGTTGTAATCGGAGAGTTATTTGCATTTGACGAACTTCCTCCACCTCCACCGCAACCAACTAAAGAAAAACTAAAAAAGAGAGTTAATAAGAGAGAGAGAGAGAGAGAGAGAACGCTTTAAACTTAAATAATAATAAAGCTTTAAAATTAGTCGTCGAAGACAACATATAGACCCCTTGTAGTTTGAGATATATTCATGAAAAATAAATTTTGGATATTATATAAAGATTAGAATTAAATTAATATAAACTACTTAATGAAATATTTTATTCGGATAAATTCGCGTGGCTTGGATTTTAGCTTTTTTGCATGTGCTGCAAAAGCTCTTGATAGTTTTATCTCACTATTTTGATTTGTAAAATATTTTGCGCTTTTAGCTCATCTATCACGATACTGCCATGAAGATTTGGGACCAAATTTCGGAGATAAAAATGCCCCCGCTGCCGAACTTGCGTTAAGAGCGGGGTCATCTTTTTCGATAATAACGGTATTTAATCCCTCAAGTTTAGCGTGATATGCCGCCGTTACGCCGGCTATTCCGCAGCCAACAACCGCGACGTCATACACTAATTTCCTTAATATCCGCTATCGATTTAAACGCTTTATAGATAGAAGCTATGATATTTAGGCGATTTTGCTTGATTTTTTGGTCGTCGACATTAACCATAACATTATCAAAAAACGTATCGATAAAAGGCTTTAAGGCAAAAAGTGCTTTTAATTTTTCATCAAAATTATTGTACTCTTTGGAGAGCGTTTTATTATACGCCTCAAAAAGCGCTTTTTCGGCTTCGTCTTGCAAAAGCACTTCGTATACGGCGTGTTCGGCGTCGCAATTTATATCTTTTATGATATTTGCGACTCTTTTAAACGTTGAGAAAACCTCTTTAAAACTCTCCTCTTGAGAGATATTTTTCAGTACTTCAATCTTTTGTGCAATCTTTACTATATCTCTTTCGCCGCCCTCAATAACGGCGGTTATGATAGACGAATTCACATTATCGAATAGTTGATAGAGTCTTTCGATAAAAAAGCTCTCAAGCTGCAATATATCAAAAGGAGAGTAAAGTGCGCAAAGCTCTCCAAAAACGGTTCTTATATTAAAATTAAGGTTGTATTTTAAAACGATTTTTATTATGCCGTTCACGGCGCGGCGCAGAGCGAATGGATCTTTTGTGCCTGTAGGAATTTTACCTATACTAAACAGAGCCATAAGAGAATCCACTTTGTTGCTAAGAGCTACAATCGCGCTAAAAAGAGTGCTTGGAAGCGCGCTTTCTTCGTTGTTTGGCAAATACTGCTCTTTCAAAGCCAACGCTAACATTTTATCCTCTTTAGCCTCCAAAGCATAGTAGTATCCCATAACGCCTTGAAGTTCGGGAAATTCGCCCACCATTTCGCTAAGCAAATCCGCCTTCGCCAAAGTCAAAGTTCTTGCCAGCAGAGCGTTTAACCCGTCCTCGTTCAAATCTTCTCTTTGTGCCAAAAACGCCTTTTTGTTAGCGTTCGCGAGATACGCCCCTATACGCTCTTCTCTGCGCGATTTATCATAAAGCGAACCCAAACCTTCAATGTAAACGATAGATTTTAATCCCTCGGTTTGTAACCCTTTTTTCAAATCGTTTTCATAGAAAAACAGAGCGTCGCTAAGTCTTGCATGTAAGACTTTCTCATTTCCTTTGATTATCAAAATATAGTCGTTGCTAACGGCGTTTGAAACGACCACAAAGTGATTGCTTAAATTGTTATTTTCAAAAACGGGAAAATAGCGCTGATTTTCTTTCATTGAAGTTATAATAACTTCCGGAGGCAGTTTTAAAAACAGTTCGTCAAAATTTCCCATTAAAACCGTAGGATGTTCGGTAATGGCGACAACTTCATCAAGTAGTCTCGCATCGTGCTCTATAGTTACATCATTTATTGCTTCCATAGCATCCATTTGCGAAAGGATTTTTTCTCTGCGCTCATCTTGTGAAAGCACGATAAAACCACGTTTTAACTCTTCAAAATAGTTTTCAGGTGTACTGAATGTAAATTTATTTGCTGTGAGCGAGCGGTGAGGATATGTAAAACTATTTGATTTAACACCAAAAACCTCTATCTGTAAAGCTTCATCGCCAAGCATTACCGTCACCCAGCGAACAGGTCTGATAAAACTCTCTTCGCAATTTCCCCAACGCATCGATTTACCGAAATTTAAAGATTTTAAAAAATTCTTAAGCATATTTTCTATCAACTCTTTAGACTCTTTACCTTCAATATCTTTTTTATAATAAAGCACGATTTTATCGTTTCTTTCGGTTCTTAAGAGTTCATTTACTCCAACTCCGCATTTCTTGGCGAAACCTATAGCTGCCGCTGTTGGTTCACCGTCAATAAAAGCACTCTCTTCAGGCGCACCAAAAAATTCTTCAAAATGGTTGGGTTGTTTGGTCAAAAATTCTTTATGCCACAAAACAAGGCGGCGAGGTGTGTAAAAAAACTCAAAATCGCTCTTAAGTTCATTGAGCTCCAAAATAGCATCCCATTTGGGTTTTATATTTGGAAATTCCTTCAGAAAAGGGACAGCCGGTAGTTCCTCTACGCCGATTTCAATTAATAAGGGTTTTTGCATTTTATTTTCTCGCACATTGTAAAATCTTTTAAAAAATAGGTTTTTATTTTAGCCAAAGGAATGTTAAATACGGCTTTTTTAAAAGAGTTTTTAAAAACCCGGACATAAACCGCTTAAAAGGCAAAAATAGTTACAATTTTATTAGCCTATCTTATTTTTTAAGGATTACCAATGGAACAATTTCTCATAAAAGCTAAAAAAGCGACAAGAGCAATAGCAAATTTAAAACCATCTTTCAAAACAGCCGTTCTGATGGAGTTTGCTAGCGCGATAAGAGATTATTCCTTAGATATTATAGAGGCTAACGCGCTTGATTTGAAACAAGCTGAAGAGAATAACTTAAGCTATGCGCTAAGAGAGAGATTGATGCTAAATAAAAAACGTGTGGAAGATATGGCTAAAGCTATTGAGGATATCGCCGCTTTAAGAGAGCCTGTCGGAAGAGTTTTGGACGGATGGGTAGTGCCAAACGGACTTAGAATAGAAAAAATAACGACTCCCATAGGCGTTGTGGGTATCATCTATGAAAGTCGTCCGAATGTCACAAGCGATACCGCAGCGCTTTGTTTTAAAAGCGGAAATATATGCGTTTTAAAGGGCGGGAAAGAGGCTGAAAGAAGCAATAAAGCGATAGTTATCGCCATTCAAGAAGCTCTTCAAAAGTTTGATTTGCCGCTTGAAGCTATCTCGCTATTACCCGATTCCTCAAGAGAGGGCGTAGCGCAACTAATCAAAATGGACAAATATGTTGATGTCATAATACCAAGAGGCGGGGAATCGCTCATAAATTTTATAAGCAAAAATTCCACAATTCCGGTTGTTAAACACGACAAAGGCGTATGTCACGTATATATAGACAGCGAAGCGGATATAAAAAAAGCGATAGACATAACCGTGAATTCAAAATGCAGTAAACCAAGCGCTTGCAACGCTCTTGAAACGCTTTTGGTGCATAAAAATATAGCGAATGAGATTTTACCGAAATTAAGAGAAGTATTTGTAGATATGGGTACCGAACTTAGAGGTTGCGAAAATACGGCTGAAATCATAAAAGTCAAAAACGCTACCGACGACGATTACGGACACGAATATCTTGACAATATCTTGTGCATAAAAATAGTTAACGATTTGGAAGAGGCGATAGAGCATATAGCAAAATACGGCTCTTTGCATTCTGAGGTTATAATCACCGAAAATTACACAAAAGCGGAAAAATTTATGCAAGATATCGACGCCGCTTGTCTTTATGTGAACGCCTCAAGTCGTTTTACAGACGGCGGAGAGTTCGGGTTTGGCGCCGAAGTTGGTATCAGTACAAATAAATTGCACGCGAGAGGTCCTATGGGCATAAACGAGCTCACTACTTACAAGTACAAAATTTACGGCGAGGGGCAAATCCGCCAATGAGCGTAGTTTTAGATATAAAAAATCTAACCTTTTCGTATCCTAACGGCGATTTTTTATATAAAAACTTCTCGCTTAACGTGAAAAAGGGCGAGTTTGTTTGCCTGCTTGGTCCCAGCGGTTCCGGGAAAAGCACGCTTTTTGAACTTATATGCGGCAATTTAAAGCAAAACGATGGTTATATATCGCACAAAAAATTGGCTCAAATTTATCAAGATCCATACTCGTCTTTCCATTCTACTTACTCCATTATTTCGCAGATAAAAGATACCGTAAAACGAAATTTGACAAAAGATGAATACTTGCCGCTTTGCGAAAAACTGGCGCTTGATGAAAATCTGCTATATCAAAAACCGCATAAATTAAGCGGCGGAGAACTTCAAAGATGCTCAATTTTACGAGCTATACTTTTAAATCCGGAGATGCTTTTGGCAGATGAGCCGACTTCGGCACTTGACAGTCTGACACAGCTTGAGGTTTTAAAATATATGCTTGATATGCTGAGTTTCAGCGGCATACTGCTCATCACACACGATACGACGTTAGCCAAATGGTGTGCCGATAGCGCGGTGAGATTGGGGGATTTATGAGATTTTTGGCTATTTTTATTATTTTATGCGGTTTTATATCTGCAGAGGTCAAAACGGAAAACAGTTACAAAACAGATAATATTTGGCTCGTATCGCTTCAAGCATACCGTTCCTATATGAGTTCGGTTTCAGAGTTTGATATGTTACAAAACAGACTTAAACACGATAGTAACTCTATCGCACTGAAAGAGGAGATAGATATCTTAAAAAGCAATCTCAAGCTCTACAATTATGAAAACCGCCAACCGCTTTATGAGATATTTCAACCTTTTGAAAATGTGTTAAAGCTCATTGAAAATGCCAATATTTCACATGTTTCATTGCTTTCAAACGATATAGACAAAAGCGTCAAAGAGTTAAATGGACTGATGAAAAATTATGAAAATGAGTACAAAAAAGCCTTTGATATTATTGATGGTTTTGAAAACGAAGCTAAAAATCAAAACACTTCAAAAGAGACTGTATCAGCTTTCCAAAATGATAAGCGTCTGTTAAAAATCTCACTTGATACACTGCGAAAAACTTTTGACAGTGTTATTAAACAGTATGATATTTACAATAAAAGAGTAACCGATTTTAAGTATAAAGAGATAAAAAAGCTCTCCTATATACTTATCTCCATCATATTTTTATTTGCTGTTATGACGTTTGTAAAACTATTTTTAAAAAAGAGTCTTAAAAAAGAGAGAAGCGAAGAGAATGACCGCCGCCTATTTTTAATCAAAAAGATTATGAATATCTTGTTTGTTATCATAACAATTTTAATATTTGCGTTTTCATATATCGATAATATGGCGCGGGCATTGGCAGTATTTGGCGTGATAGGCGCCGGACTTACCGTTGTGATGAAAGAGTGGGTTTTGAGTTATGTGGGGTGGTTTGTACTGATAACAAGCAACTCCATACAACTTGGTGACAGGATAAAAATCTCTAAAGACGGTCGTTCCATTATAGGCGACGTTATAAACATAAGCCTCACAAAAATCACACTCTATGAAAATATAACAAACGATGCTCTTACGGAACACAAAAAAGCGGGACGTGTGATATTTGTACCAAATTATTATCTTATTATGGGCGAAGTGTATAATTATACACATTTATCTTTGAAAACGATTTTGGATTTGGTTGAAATATACATATCATTTGACAGTAATATCGCCAAGGCTGAAAAGATAGCTCTTGAGAGTGCAAATGCGATCACGGAAAAATTCACTGAAATGGCAAAAAAACAGTATGATGCTCTTAAAAAATACTACACATTGAGAAATATGACGCAATACCCAAAAGTCTTTTTCTATCCAAGTATATATGGCAACGGTATAGTGATGGGTGTGTGGTACGTATCACCTTATCGCGAAATACTAAAACATAAAAGCGAAGTTACAAAAGAAATAATCGCGCGATTTAAAAATGAAGATGATATCAATCTCATCTATTCTGCAAATACTGTCTTTTTAGAAAGCGGCATCGAAAAAACATTGTGAAGAATAAAACAGGACAACCTGTCTGCTCGCGAAAATGCGATATTTATCTTTTAAGACTTTTCTTTAAATTATCCGCCAATAAAAACGCGAGTTCCAACGCTTGATCGGCATTGAGTCTTGGATCGCACATGGTCTCATATCTGCTTTCCAATCCCTCTTCCGTTATCGCTTTCGCGCCTCCAACGCACTCAGTGACGTCTTGTCCTGTCATCTCAAGATGAACGCCTCCGGCGTATGTGCCCTCATTTTGATGTATCGCAAAAAAGCTGTTTACTTCGGACAAAATGCTGTCAAACGCTCTTGTTTTATAGTTATTTGACGTTTTTATAGTATTTCCGTGCATTGGATCTATGCTCCAGAGTATCTCCCTGCCCTCTTTTTTCAAAGCTTTTAAAAGCGGAGGAAATAGATTTTCTATTTTATCGTAACCCATTCTTATGATGATATTTATTCTGCCGACGTCATTGTTTGGATTTAACTTATCTATCGCGCGAAGCAAATCATCGGCTTCGGTTTTGGGTCCGGCTTTTATGCCTATTGGATTGTGCACTCCTCGCAAAAACTCTATATGAGCGCCATCGGCGTCTCTTGTCCTATCGCCTATCCACAAAAGATGAGCCGAACAATCGTACCAATCGCCCGTCAGACTATCTTGTCTTGTTAGAGCCTCTTCATAGTTTAGTAAAAGCGCTTCATGCGAAGTATAAATCTCGGTTTCGTGCAACATCGGAGTATTTTTTGAGGTAATTCCGCAAGCTTCCATAAAATTTAACGTTTGCGTGATTTGTTCAGCCAGCTTCTCGTACTTTTCACCAAGTCTGCTGTTTTTCATAAAACCTAAATTCCACTTATGCACTTCCCGTAAATCCGCCAAACCGCCTCTTGCGAACGCTCGCAAAAGGTTCATTGTAGCGGCTGATTGGTTATAAGCTTTTAGCATTCTTTTTGGTTCCGGTATTCTGGCTTTAGTGTCAAACGATATATCGTTTATGATATCGCCGCGATAACTTGGCAATTTTACTCCGTCAATCTCTTCGTAGTCGCTTGAACGAGGTTTCGCAAACTGCCCTCCCATACGACCTACTTTGACCACAGGACAACCTCCAGCGAATGTTAGAACTATCGCCATTTGCAAAATGACTTTGAACATATCTCTTATATTTACCGCTCCAAACTCGGCGAAACTCTCCGCGCAATCCCCGCCTTGCAATAAAAATGCTTTTCCTTTTGTAACTTCAGCCAAACTTTTTGTGAGATTTCTAACTTCACCCGCGAAAACAAGCGGCGGCACTTTTTTTAATTCCAACTCAACTTTATTTAATTTTTCAAGATTTGGGTAGACAGGCTGCTGTTTTATCGGCTTATCTCTCCACGACGTTTTAGTCCAATTATTCATCTTGTATCCTTGAAGTGTAAAAGTTTTAATTATATTCATTTAAACCCATAAATAGCCTTAAAAACAGCTGATTATAGTCTCTGTTTTTACAATCCGCCATTGTTTTAATATAAGAAAAGAAAATTTTTACGGTTAATTTCTATCAACATATCGATTATGGAAAACTATTTTACAGAGTGGTTTTCGTATTTTACCAAAATATAGCGTATACTGTTGTTCATCACTATCAATTCATTTTTACTCGCAAAAAATCACAATCAAACTAACTTTTGACTGCGAAACAATAGCAAATATAAGTTTCTTTTAACATTCTAAAAACTACAATTACGCCAAAAAAGAAGTTTACATTGCCAAGTTCACTTTCACAACACCGTATAGGCATTATTTGTGCATTTGCGGCATTCTTTTTATGGGGTATCTTTCCTGTCTACTTTAAAATGGTAGATTATATACAGCCTTTTGAGATGCTATGCCATCGTATCATTTGGTCTGTTCTTTTGCTGCTGGCAGCGCTATATTTTTCAAGAGGATTTAGTGAGTTAAAGATAGTTTTCAGTTCTCTGCGCACGGTTACTCTACTCTTCATCACCGGAGTTTTGATAACATTAAACTGGTTTACTTACATATATGCCGTAATGCATAATATGATAGCCGAGGCAAGCCTTGGATATTTCATAAATCCACTTGTAAATATCACTCTGGGGATGCTTTTTTTAAAAGAGAAAACCAGTATACTGGAAAAAATCGCCATATTTATAGCCTTTTTAGCTATTGCGCTTGAAATTATCAAACTTGGCAGCATACCGTATATCGCCCTTACTCTGGCATTTAGTTTCGGATTTTACGGGCTTATCAGAAAAATGATGAGGGTTGGCTCATTTACTGGGCTGTTTGTCGAAACATTGCTCATTGCACCATTAGCCGTTGGTTACTTAATATATTTGGGTTTTTCAAACAAGCTCAATTTCTCATTTGACAGCACTATCTGGCTTATAGCTCTATCCGGTCCCATTACCGTCATACCGCTTCTACTTTTCGCCAACGCCGCTTCAAGAATAAGACTCACTACGGTTGGTTTTATACAGTATTTGAGTCCTACTATAACTTTATCTTTAGCGATACTTGTATATAATGAACCCTTATCAATAAGCAGAGCAATAACATTTGCGCTAATCTGGCTCTCATTGATATTTGTTATAGCAGACTCTTTTATACAAAAACAGAAAAGGAATATCAAATGAGTCCTCAACTTTTAGGAGCTATCATTATTGTCGCGGTAGTTATCATTATCATGATAAAGCAGATAAACAGAGTCACTGATAATGTTGACGCCAACCTGCCAGTTATAGAACCGGCACGTTTGTATGCCAACTTTGCCTCTCTTGTACAAGAAAAAATCCGCGCCATAAGACTTGATATAGATACACCTAAAAATGAAGCTAAATTTGTGCTTTTAGATGGAGTAAACGCCTCCGAAGCTCTTGAAAAACTATCTGATATGATAAGAAAACTTGTGTTTTTTGAGACAATGATAGGTATGAAAAACAGCTCTCCAAACACTGAAAACGGACTTTTTGAGATACTAAACAATCTTGACAATTTCATTACAACGTCGATTTTTAACGGTAAAGAATTGGCTGATGAGATAAGAGAAGAACTTGCGATATCATACGATAGATTAAAAAACAACTATATGATAGAAAATATGTAGAGTATTCTACAGCAACTCTTCAAAATTATATTGAGCTTCAAGCAATTTGCGTCTTATACTCTCTTGATGGTCTTTACCTTTAGTCTCTAACGTTATGGTTATGTTGGCGTCGCCAAACTCAAGCGTGGTTGAAACCCTGTCATAGTCTATCTTAACAATATTGGCGTTAGTCTCTTTAAATATGTCGGTAAGTCTCATAAGCGCTCCTGGTTTATCCACAAGGGTTATTATTAAAGTCATCTTTCTGGCTGATTTGACAAGACCTTTTTCTATGATGACTGAGAGCATTTGAACGTCTATATTCCCGCCGCTTAAAATCGTTCCTATCTTATCTTTTGGAAAAAACGGAAATTTTTGATGCATTATAGCGGCTACTCCGGCAGCTCCCGCTCCCTCAACCACAAGTTTTTGACGTTCCAGCAAAAATAAAATCGCCGACGCTATCTCTTCGTCGTCTACCAAAACAACCTCGTCAACGCACTCAATCATAGTATCAAGCGCGTAAGAACTTACGTCTCTTACGGCGATACCGTCGGCGATTGTGCGTACGCTTTTTGAATTTATGGCTTTTTTAGCGTTAAAAGAGTTATGCAAAGCCGGCGCGCCTTTCGCTCCAACTCCTATAACTCTTATCTTGGGATCAATCTGTTTTATGGCGGACGCTACACCGCTTATAAGCCCGCCTCCGCCTATTGGTACGACTACAATATCAAGCGAACTTATATCGTCTATCATCTCAAGCGCTATAGTTCCTTGTCCAGCCATCACTTCGCTGTCTTCAAAAGGGTGAATAAACGTTAAGTTATGCTCTTTGGCGTAATCAATGGCAAACGCGAACGCTTCGTCAAAATTATCGCCGTGCAAAATAACTTCCGCGCCCAAAGATTTAGTGCCCATAACTTTCAAAAGCGGAGTGGCTTCGGGCATAACTATGACGGCTTTAACATCAAATTCTCGAGCGCTATACGCCACGCCTTGAGCATGATTACCAGCACTCGCGGCTATAACGCCCATACCTCTTTCATTTTCACTAAGAGTCGCTATTTTATTGTAAGCGCCTCTGATTTTAAACGCGCCCGTTAATTGCAAATTCTCTTTTTTTATGTAAACTTCCGCGCCGCTTATTTGGCTTAACGCAGGCGCGTACGCGAACTGAGTTTTGTTTACGACTCCGCGAATTCTTTTTTTTGCTTCTATGATATTTTGTAAAGGTATCATAAATTCTCCATTTTTTTATATTCTATCATAACACATCTGTTTTGAACAGCATTCAATCCAAGACTTTTAGCCATACTAATAACTTCATCATTAACAATGCCTAGTTGAAGCCATAATGTTTTAACATCGCCTCTTTTTTCAATCTGTCTTAAAATTTCAGGTACAAATTCGGCTTTTCTAAAAACATTAACCATATCAACTCTCTCTTCAATATCTTCCAAAGTTTTATAAACTTTCTGCTCAAGTATAAAATCATCTTTCGGATAAACAGGAATGATCTTAAACCCTTTGGATTGCAAAAATACCGCTACTTTGTGGCTTGACTTTTCAAGATTTGGAGATAATCCGATAATGGCTATAGTTTTTGTTTCACGAAAGATTTCACTAACTAACTTATGGTGATTTAACAAAATAGCTCCGTCAATAATTAATCAATTGATAAGGCATATTATAAATACTATAGAAAAAATCAATTACATGCCAAAATAATAACGCCTCTCACGCCAAAAACTCTTTTACTACCCTTGCTGAATAGACTTTTTATTACAAATCCTAACGCAAAAAATGCCAAAAGCAAAGGTATCATTTTATTAGTTAATATAACGCTGCACTGTCTAACATAGATAAACCTACTACCATAACGGCAATAGAGATGAAAAGCATGGTAGCAGAAAATATTAATCCTAAAACTGCAAATATTTTTTTTCTATCTTTTGAAAAAAGTCCAGCTATACCAAGTCCAATGCCAACAACTGAAAAGCCGGTAAAAAGAAAATAGAGCGCTCCTATTACTACAGCTGTCACAGAATTTTCATCCATGCCGCCAGGAGTTGAAACATCTATTGCGCCTGCTACAAAAAGCAAAATAAAAATACAAATTACGCTTATAATGCTAAGTATAAACGACGCTATCCCAAGCCCCGAATGCTTTTGTTCTTCCATAACGCTATCCCTTTAAAAAAATAATCGCAAATTATATCATAACTATCTTTATATACGCGTTTACTAAAATAAAAACAGAAAAATTTTCTCATATCCCATTAAATAAGGCGCTATAACAGCCAACGATATCATAAGCGCAATGCCGGCATAATAATACATTTTTTCTTGAAAAAAAGCCAAAATAGCAAATAAAAATGCTATAAAAGCGATAATGGCCGCGATGGAATGTACTAAAAATACATTATAACCGGCAATAAAATTTATAAACTCTATCTTATCACTCTCATAGCTTTTGATTTTTATAATATAGTAGACGATCGGCATTAAAAAAAACATATTTGAAATAATACCTAAAAGCAAAGAGATAAGCCAAAAAAAGCCATGTATTTTTTTCATTATAGTTCCTTTAAAATCACTCCGCTTTCAATATGGCGCGTATACGGAAATTGATCAAATAACGCGAAACGAGTGACTTTGTGCGTTTTGGTAAGTTCTATCAAATCTCGCTTAAGAGTTTCGGGGTTGCATGAAATATAAATAATATTTTTAAATTTTTTCACAAATTCTCTTGACGCAACGTCCAATCCTGCGCGCGGAGGGTCAATCAATATATGTGTGAAATCATATGAGAAAAGCTCTATATTTTTCAATCTTTTAAATTCTCGCTTGCCTTCCAAAGCTTCTGTCAGCTCCTCTGCCGAAAGTCTTGCAAACTCTATATTTTGCGCGTCGTTTAATTTAGCATTTTGCTTTGCCGCACTTATGGAAGTTTTTGATATTTCGGTCGCTAAAGCATTTCTAAATAGCGATGAAAGCGGTATCGTAAAGTTGCCGTGTCCGCAATAAAGCTCAAGCAAATCCGCTCTTGGCGCGTCTAAAATTCCAAGCGAAATCCACTCTATCATCCGCTCATTTACGCTTCTATTAGGCTGAGAAAAAGAACCTTCATAAATGTTGTAGAAATATTCTTTGCCTCTTACATGTAACCGCTCTTTTACAAAATCGCCGCCTACATGTACTTTCACATTTTTACTTCTGCCGATAAGTTTTATATCAAACGTTTGGGCACATTTTGCCGCCGCGCTTTCCCAAAGATTATCAAGTTTTTTATGGTAAAGCAGAGTGACAAGTATCTCATCGGTTGAACTTAAAAACTCTATACCAAAAAGATTTTTTCTTAAAATATCATTCTTTTCTATACATGTAAGCAATTTTGGCATTAAATCGGAGATTTTTTTATCTGTTTTCGGACAATTTGCTATAGGAAGTTTGCCGCTTTTATCTAAGCTATGCATAGCATAAGATATATTTTTTTCGTTATGGTAAACCATAAATTCGGCGCGCGAGCGATAATGTTCTTTTGCGGAAGAGAACCATTCAAACTTTTCCATCTCAAAAAAGTTAAACGTCTCTTTTATATAATCTATCTTAAATCTTTTTTGCTCTTCGTAATTTAAATTGTAAAGCGTGCAACTGCCGCATTTGCCGAAATATTCACAAATCATTTATCTTTCTTTTAATGCCATTTTTGCCAATAAACAGCGCTATTTTACAAAAGTTTTTTGAAGTTTGACCTTTTGCGTCAAATACAAAAGGTCATTTCTGCTAATTCGTTAATTCATACCCTCTTATGAGATTGAAATTTAAATATTTATATACATTGCCCTCTTTGCCGAAAAGCTTTTTGGATACGATATCAAAATATTCCTTCACGCTGGGCAATCTCCCCAAAATCGCGCAAACAGCGGCAAGTTCGGCGCTTCCAAGATACACTTTCGCTCCAACTCCCATTCTATTGTCAAAGTTTCTTGTAGAGGTTGAAAAAACTATATCGCCATCTTTTACCCTTGCTTGATTTCCCATGCAAAGACTGCATCCAGGTATCTCTATTCTAGCTCCCGCTGTGCCGAAAATAGCGTAATAACCCTCTTCCATAAGCTGCTCTTTATCCATTTTTGTCGGCGGAGCTATCCATAAAGTAGTAGATATCTGTCCTTCGTTTTTCAGTATTTCTCCTAAGGCTCTGTAATGTCCTATATTTGTCATACAGCTTCCTACAAAAACCTCATCTATCCTTTTTTCTCTATTCTCATCGGCTAGAATTTCACTTAATGTCGCCACATCGTCGGGGTCGTTCGGACAGGCTAATATCGGCTCTTTTATCTCGCTTAAATCAACCTCTATAACAGCAGCGTACTGGGCATTTTTATCGGCTTTAAGCAAAACGGGATTATTTAGCCACTCTCTCATTTTATTCGCTCGTCTTTGCAAAGTTACGCTATCTTTGTATCCTGCTTTTATCATTGACTCTATCAAAACGATATTTGAGTTTAGATACTCTATCACAGGCTCTTTATCTAAATCCACACAGCAAGCAGCGGCACTTCTCTCAGCAGAAGCGTCGGAGAGCTCAAACGCTTGTTCTACTTTCATATTAGGCAGCCCTTCTATTTCTAAAATTTTGCCCGCAAATATATTCTTTTTATTTTTTTTAGGAACGGTGAGCAATCCTTGTTTTATAGCATAATACGGTATAGCGTTTACCAAATCTCTAAGGGTGATACCCTCTTGCAATCTGCCTTTAAATCTAACGAGTACGGATTCTGGCATATTTAAAGGCATATTTCCGGTTACCGCGGCAAAAGCCACAAGTCCGGAACCCGCCGGAAACGATATGCCTATAGGAAATCTCGTATGGCTGTCTCCGCCTGTTCCCACAGTATCCGGAAGCACCATTCTGTTTAGCCACGAATGTATTACGCCATCGCCCGCTTTTAAACTCACGCCTTTTCGTGAAGAGATAAAATTAGGAAGCGTGTGTTGAAGCGTTATATCGCTTGGCTTAGGATACGCCGCCGTATGACAAAAACTTTGTAAAACAAAATCGGCGCTAAATCCAAGAGCGGACAACTCTTTTATCTCATCTCTTGTCATAGGACCGGTTGTATCTTGAGAACCGACAGTTAATGTAAGAGGTTCTATATACATTCCGGCTCTCACGCCTTTTTTGCCGCAAGCTTGTCCTACTATTTTTTGCGCTTGAGTATATCCTTTGGTTTTGTCGTCTTTGGGTTGAATAGGTTTTATAAAAATATTTTCAGCTTCCAGCCCCAAAGCGTTTCTGGCTTTAAGCGTCAATCCTCGTCCTATAATAAGCGGGATCCTGCCGCTGGCTTGATACTCGTCCGCAATCGTGTTTGGTTCCAAATTGAAAGTCCCGACAACTTCGCCGTCTTTTAAAAGTTTACCCTCATATGGCAATACCTCAATGATATCACCTGTTTTTAAACCGTCCACATTTACCACTATCGGCAATGCTCCGCTATCTTCAGCGGTATTAAAAAATATAGGCGCAATCGTGCTTCCAAGTATAACGCCGCCTGTTCTTTTATTTGGGACAAACGGTATATCTCTTCCTATATGCCATTGTATAGAGTTTATGCCCGACTTTCTACTGCTTCCCGTTCCCACAACATCGCCCACATAAGCGACTTCATATCCTTTTTGTCGCAACTCTTTTATTTTATTTAACGCTTCTGGCATTTTTTTATTTAACATCGCATTTGCATGTAACGGAATATCGCTTCTTGTAAATGCTTCACTCGCCGGACTTAAATCGTCCGTATTTGTCTCCCCATCCACTTTTAAAACAGAGAGTTTTATACTTTTTGGGAGAGGTTCTTTTGAGGTAAACCACTCCGCGTTTGCCCAAGAGATTAAAATGTCTTTTGCAAATTTGTTAGTTTTTGATAGTTTTTCTATATCATTAAACGCGTCATAAACCAATATGATATGTTTAAGCTCATCGCTTGCGGCGCGCGCTATGTTCTCGTCTTTATCCGAAAGTGCCTTTATTAGAGGTTCTACATTATAGCCGCCAAGCATAGTGCCTAAAATTTTTATCGCGTGAAGTTTTGATATGAAAGCGCACTTGGTTTTATCGTCTAATATTTCGCTTAAAAAAACAGCTTTAACATACGCCGCCTCGTCAACTCCCGGTAAAACTCTATTTTCAAGAAGTTGCAATAGATACTCGCCGCTTTCGTCTCCTTTTTTCAGAAGTTCTATCAGTTCTAAAGTCTGTTTCGCGTTTAAAGGAAGTGGAGGTATGCCCTCCATTTGACGCTCATTAATATGCTCTTGATATTCTTTCATAAAATTACACATTCTTTTTCCTTACTGCTGGATTTTTACTATATGATATCAGGATTTCTTCTCAATAAGACAGAAATTGTTTTATTTTCGGCGGATTTGAGATATGGTGTATCAAATCTTTACATCGTCTCTAAACTACAATATCTCTTTGCCCTTTGCTGTTAGGCGGAGTTAGAACGCCCATATTTTCAAGCTGTTCTATTATTCGCGCGGCACGATTGTAACCTATTTGAAGTCTTCTTTGAATATAACTGATAGATGTTTTCTGCTCCGTCAAAACTATGCGCTTAGCATCCTCAAAAAGTTCGTCAATCTCATCGCTATCAGTATATTCGCCGCCATTATATGAGCTGCTAATCGTTTCACTGTTATCTTTTAAAAAACTCTCATCATAATTTGTCGGACGCTGAGCTTTAAGATAATCAACTATACGCTCTATCTCCTGTTCGCTTGTATAAGGCGCATGAAGTCTTATAACGCCGCTTATTCCCGGAGGCGTAAACAACATATCTCCGCGTCCCAACAGAGACTCAGCTCCTTGTGTATCAAGTATGACTTTACTGTCTATTCTTTGCCCTACCTTATAACTTATACGAGACGGAAGATTTGCTTTAATGATACCTGTTACCACATCAACAGACGGTCTTTGAGTAGCGACTACCAGATGGATGCCTGCTGCTCTTGACATTTGAGCAAGTCTGGCTATATAAACCTCTACATCTTTTCCGCTTGTCATCATCAAATCAGCCAGCTCATCAATAATAACCACTATATAAGGCATTAATTCGCCGCCATCAGTTTTTATTTTTTCGTTATAACTCTCTATATTTTTAGTTTTCGAGTGACTCATTATCTTATATCGTCTCTCCATCTCTGCCACCATATTGGAAAGCGCGATAATGGCCTGCTTTGAATTCGTAATTACAGGTGTTAATAGATGGGGTATATCGTTATATATAGAAAACTCAAGCATTTTCGGGTCTATCATCATCAAACGCAAAGTGTCGGGTGAATTTTTATACAAAAGCGATATAAGCATAGCATTGATACCCACACTTTTACCGCTTCCCGTAGTTCCGGCTATCAAAAGATGCGGCAACTTTTTAAGATCCGTAACAAACGGATTGCCGACTATATCTTTTCCAAGCGCTATGGTAAGCGGAGATGATGATTTTTTAAATATCTCGCTCTCCAGTACCTCTTTTAGATATATAGTTTCTATGTGTTTATTCGGTATCTCTATTCCTATGACATCTTTACCCGGTATCGGCGCTTGCAAGCGAATAGTCTGTGCCATCAATGCCATAGCCAAATCATCTTGCAAGGTGAGTATCTTTGATACTTTTATATGCGGTGCCGGTTTAAATTCAAATGTTGTGACTACCGGTCCGGCATACGTTCTTACCACATCCCCATCAATCCTAAAACGTCTTAATTTTTCCAGAAGGTCAGAGATTTTTCTATCTATCTCACTCTCATTGATATGTGCTGTACGTTTTGGCGGATCGGATAAAAAATTTATTTGTGGTAAGCGGTAGTCTTTTGGTTTCGGAACATTGCCAAGTTCTATCTGCGATAAAAGTTTTCTATTTTCCGCCAACTCATTTAACACTTCAACATGTGTTACGCTGCTATGCGTTTCATCATGTTCGTCCACTTCGGTTATAACAAAAGGAGCTTTTAATGAGTCGTTTTCTTCGCTCTCATTCGATTGAGCCTTGCTGTCCTTCTTCAAATGCGTTTTTTTCGGAGGTTTTCTAAAAATAGTGGGGTCATCAAGCACATTAAGAGTTTTATCTTCAAAAAATTGATTATCTGCAATCTCTCTTCTATCTTTCAAATCACGGGTAAATTTACCAGCTATTTTACTGAAAATTCCCCTCATAAATACCACAGTATCTTCAAACTCAAAGCCGAATATCACACTCAAAGAGAGTATCCCAACAGCTATAATAAATACCCAAACGCCGAACTTTCCTATAAAAAGACTAAGAGTTCCTATAATAGAATAACCTAAATGCCCCCTATAAACTTCATCCGACAGGATAGACGCTTGAAGCATTAAAACAGTAAAAAACAGTAGCGCTATAGCTAAAAAAATCTCTACTTTACGCATATTGATTATAGGGTGTTTATAAAAAAAGTATATTGGTACTGTAAGTAAAAACGGATACACATATGCAAAAAGTCCGAATATTTCTTGATTCCAAGCACCTATTGTCATACCGTATGAACCAACCAAAGATGTATCCGTAGCTATGGTGGCTATGCCGAAAAAAACCAAAACAGCAATACAAATAATCAAAAACACTTCTTTTAAAATGGTGTATCCTTTTCAATTCTTTAGAGGTTAAGATTATACCTAACTTTGCTTTATAAGCAAATTTTTTAGTAAATTTGAATGTGCAAAAATATAGATTATTCTGCAAATAAAAAATCTAAAAAGCACGTTTTTTTGTTCAAGCCAACTTAAAAAATAACAAAAAGCACGTTTTACACCCATTTTTTCGCATTTTCTTGCATTTTTATCTAAAAAATTCTTGTCTTTTATAAAAAAAAATTGTACAATCAACGCATATTTCTTGATTTAAGGATGAAAAATGAGTAAATTAGAATTTATTCAGGCGGTCTCAGAGAAAGCTGGTCTTTCAAAAAAAGATACTCAAAAAGCGGTTGATGCTGCTCTTGAAGTTATTAAAAACACACTTACAAAAGGTGAAAGTGTAAGCTTTATTGGATTTGGAACTTTCAGCACTACTACACGTGCAGCAAGAAAAGCTAGAGTTCCAGGCACTACTAAAGTTGTCAACGTCCCTGCGACTAAAGCCGTTAAATTTAAAGTCGGCAAAAAATTGAAAGAGAGTGTAGCTAAATCAAAATAATTTAGCTTATTTATCTTTACAGTCAAGCTTAGGAACAATTTGTTCTTAAGCTTTTTTTTTATATATTTCCATTTCTGTTTTTATAAATGCCTGAGTGGTGAAATTGGTAGACACGCCAGACTCAAAATCTGGTGGTAGCGATATCGTGCCGGTTCGAGTCCGGCCTCAGGTACCATTTATTAAATCTCCTTGCATCTCAATAAGTCTCAAAACCCTTATCAAATAGCCTCTTCTGAACTTTCCTAAGTCTCTTTGCGTCTCAATGAATCTCTATATATCTCACTTTTTTATGGTCTCTATGGTACACTGCCTCAACTAAGACCATAAAAAAGGTTAAACATACCAAAAATAGCAAAGCCTCTCAATGATGCACAAATAAAAAATTCAAAAGCAAAAACTAATGATTACAAACTTTCAGATGGCAGCAGACTGATTTTACTTGTTATAAGTCATCGGATGCTAAATACTGGCGGTTTAATTACATCTTTGCAGGTAAGCAAAATAATATCCGCTGGTGTTTATACTGAAGTGTCCTTAAAAGTGGCGAATACAAAGAATGCCTAAAAAATAAACTTGATTCTCAGCATGCAAGAACTTTGCAAAGGTCAAACCAAATAAATATTATGATAATGCCTATATGTTAAATGAAAAAGATACTATCACTGATGTGATAGAAAAACAGCTCGCACACTCAGAACGAGACGAATCCAAAGGCAGCATACAATCACGCAAAGCATCTTGACGAGCATGTAAAACTTTATGCAATGGTGGTCTAAATATTTTAAAAAAAGTCAAAATATTTTTTGAAATATGGCACTAACTCTTTTGATTTTTTAGCTCCTTTTTGTATCCTCAAAAGCACATCTTTTGAAACTTTACATTGGTAATGATATATACCATTGAATTTTTTATCTATAATAGATTTTATATCAATCTCCTGCGCCCACTGGTATCTTATAAATGATGGCTTATGCAATACGTTTTTTTCATTATCAGCGACAATATCTTTTTCATTTAACACACAAGCGTTATCATAATATTTATTTGGTTTGATAGACGATATTGGAACAAGCAGAGCTTGATTATCAGGTGAAGCTTTAGAAATAATTACTATAAAATGAGGAAAATTACTATTTGGAACATCTTCGGCAAAAAAACAAGAGCCACTAAAATCCACGAGCAGTTTCCGAAATATATTTATTTAAATTTGTTATCTGCTCATATTCCTGTTTGGCAATTAAGATTTCTTCTTCACTTTTACCTAAAGCTCTCATTATATCTTGAAATCTGATTTTAACATTACTGCCATTTGGATCTATCCACTCTGGAAGTCTATGCGTATATTGTTCTATATCTTTTGCCGAATAGTTTTTGAATTGCTTTGATATCTTTTCTATATACTCTTTATCTTTTTCACTTAGAAGGTCATATTCAGGAGCCTTTTCAAGAACTATATCATAAATCCTATTATATTTTGGATTTTTAATAAATTGAAGAAAATCTTTTAATGGGTTACTCTCATCTATATCATCTGACTTCAAATCATCTAAAAGATTTTTTGTCGCACTCAATACGGGACCGTGAGGTAAACTGTAATATACATCACCGGTTATTGATGTATCTCTTTCCGCTATTGACTCTCTATCTATCAAATAAAGCTCTTTCATAAGTTTTAAGAAGTTCATTTTGCCATTATTAAGAGATAAAAGATATGAGATTACCTGTAGTATTTTTTTTATTTCAAACATGTAAACTCCTAAAAAAGTGTATAGATTATATCCAAAAAAATGAAATTATACAATTAGGTAGATATAAAAAATAAGAAAACCAAAAGATATCCTTGTGTAAAAAAGATATCATTTTGTGTTATCTAAAGTAATTAATCCAAATATATATCCGTCCAACCATCCTCTCAAACAACCTTTGCTCCACCTCTTTTATTCAGTTTTATATCGCCAAACTAAAATAAGCTGCTTTTACTATGCTTAAAGATAAAATATCACTATCCATTCCATCCCGAACTTACTATTTGCATAAGATTTTGGTTATTTCTTATATCGTCGTTTGACGTTATCTGTATACCGTTATCTTTAGCATAAGCATTGATATTTTGGATAATTAGTTCTATATCTTGGTTTGTCATGTAGTTTCCGTTACCAAGCTCAAATCTCTCAATCCTATTAGACGATAAGGTTTGATAGCTAACGGATATAGTGTCACTGTTGCCATAAGAGATATTAAGAATACTACCCTTTTTAAAGAAACTTATATCCTCTTTTGTTATGCCATCTCCAAATTTAACAGTATCGTATCCTCCGGTGTCATATACACTGTCTTTCCCATCTCCTATATTAAATAGATATATGTCGTCTCCACTCTCGCCTCTTAAGGTGTCTTCCCCATATCCACCTATCAATATATCGTTACCACTGCCTCCCCTTAGAGCATCTTCTCCGTCTCCTCCGTAAAGAGTATCGTCTCCTTTATCTCCGTCTAACGTATCGTCTCCGTTTTGTCCAAAAAGTATGTCATTGTCATCTCCTCCATATAGAGTATCGTTACCATTTCCTCCATATAAAGTATCGTTACCGTCTTCTCCTCTTAGAGTGTCGTTACCTTCTTGTCCATATATAGTGTCATTTCCTTTATCTCCATATACAATATCAACTCCATCTCCCGCATAGACAATATCGTCGTAATCATAACCGTATATTGTCTCTCCTTTGCTTGAACCGTAAGTTGTCAGTTTATCATTCTCAAAAATGTAATATACGTTTGAATTGGAACTATCCAATCCTGACATGAAAGAGATATCTAAAGACAAATTGTCATTAAACAGTATTGTTTCTACTCTGGCAGAAGAGATAAACCATGAGGTAATGTTTATAGAGTTTGTTATAGCGTTAGTGTTTTTATCTTTAATATCTATGACTAGAGTTGTTCCGGATCTTCTGAAAATCAAATCCTCTTTAGTTATTCCCTCTCCCAGTTTCAAGATATCATTGCCTCCGCTATCATGGATAGTATCGTTACCCTCATACCTTCCTATAACATATATATCGTCTCCGCTCTCACCTTTAAGAGTATCGTCTCCATATCCTCCTATCAATATATCGTTACCGCTGCCGCCTCTTAGAGTATCTTCTCCATCTCCTCCGTAAAGGATATCGTCTCCTTTATCTCCGTCTAACGTATCGTCTCCATTTTGTCCAAAAAGTATATCGTTATCATCCCCACCGTATAGAGTATCGTTACCATTTCCTCCATACAAAGTGTCGTTGCCATCTTCTCCTCTTAAAGTGTCGTTACCCTCTTCTCCGTGTAAGATATCGTTGCCGTCGTTGCCATGTAGGATATCGTTGCCAAGGCCGCCGAATAAAGTATCATTCCCATCTTCTCCGTAAAGTATATCCGCACCATCCTCACCATAAATAGTATCATTGCCACCTTGACCATATACAATATCGATTCCGCCTCCTGAAAAAATAAGATCATCCCCATCTTTAGCAAGCAGAATATTGCCTGAATTATTTAGTAATATATAATCAGGGTTATTTGTAGCTTTATTTGTAGAAGTTACATTAAATACTAATGTTTTCTCTACGCTTAAACCATACTCGTCTATTATTTGAACCCTTACTTCATCAGCTCCGTTAAACCTATCTGTTATAGTATATATAAACTCGCCATTTTCATTAATTATCAATTCTCCATGTAAGCCTTGAGAAGATACAATGTAGGATAGCGTATCATCTTCAGGATCAGAAGCTATTATAGTTCCTGAAACAAATGGAACAGCATTAAGGTTATATATTGATATATCTTCTTTAAGGACAGGAGGTCGATTAAGCGGAATATCCATACTTGTTCCATCCTCAAACTCTATTTTTTCAACAATAAAGCCTACATTCATATAGTTTTTTATAGTCAGGGTATCATTCAACTCTTCAAATAACTTGCCTTCTTCTTTAATGGCAATAATCATATCGGCACCAGCAGATTTTATGATAATATCATCCTTGGTAAGTCCCGAACCAATCAATATGGTATCTTGTCCTGATGTTTCATATACGGTATCTTTACCACTTCCTTTTTGAAAAACATAATAGTCGTTTCCACTTCCGCCAAGCAGTATATCGTCTCCCAATCCTCCATCAAGCGTATCATCTCCATTTCCACCCTCAAGACGATCGTTTCCTTTCTCGCCGCTTAGATAATCATCTCCAACATTGCCAAGCAATACTTCGTCCCCATCAGTTCCAAATAGTATATCGCCATAAGTTCCGCCGTTTAATGTATCTCCGCTATTGAGAACTCTGGTATCAAGATACCCGTTATCTTTGGTACTTAGCAGCTTGTTATAGATAGCTTGAACATCCAACATCTCTCCATTCTCAAATGTAAATCTCTCTATTTTGCCGCTGTCATCAAACCAGTTTTTGATTAAGATTTGATTATCCAAATCAAGCAGAGCAGTATCGTCGTCACTACCATTTTTTATGCCTACTAAAATTCCGTTATTTTCCTTATCCCATTTAATAAGAATGTCATTTGCAGTAATTGAACCTGTAAATCTGATAGTATCAAATCCGTCTGCATTGTCATCAACAACTTTTTTACCGCAGCCATTAGCAAATATATAAGTATCGTCTCCATCTTTGCCGCTTATAACAGTGTCTGCGCCGTTACCGTTAATGATATCATTATTCGTAATAGTATCTCCGCTATTTATCTGAAACCATATATCTCTTACAATACCTGTCTGCTCGTCATCTGTTTTAAATGTTGTTTGGTTTGATATGATATTGCCGTTTTCATAAAGAGACTCGAAACCACTGCCATCAGGTCTATATAAATATATGGAAACAATATTGCTTATTTGTATGCTTGTCAGCTCTCCTTCATCTGTCAAACCATTGCTATTTGTATCTTTCCAAAGCTTTAAGGATGAAAATATCGAATCATTTTTATCTATAATACCATCGCCGTTTTCATCATATTGAGATAACGCTTCATAACCATCTTTTGCAAAAGAACCATCTGATAATTTAGTGCAAGAACCAAACAGTTCAGAACCATTATCTATTATACCGTTTCCATTTATATCTATCGCTAACATAGCATCTTCTGCTTCAAACCATGCCGTTCTTTCTCTAAAACCATCTCCATCATAATCAAAATATGTAAAATTACTTCCAATATCTACAGAAGTTTTTGAGTTAGAATTAAGATCAAGCACGAGAGGCGGAGTATATGATACTTGGCTATCATCCTCTTTCCAAATATTTCGAGTTAAAGCAAAGAGTTCTTTATTGGCTCTTATATCGTCGGCGGAATTAATGGTTATACCATTCTCAAAGGCATACAGTTTTATGTCTTCTATGAGTTTTTCGATAATTACGCTTGACACATACGAACCATTGCTCAATAACAATGTCTCAATCGCAGCTCCTGCGCTAAACTGCGAACCGATAGTTACAACATCGCCGTTTCCTGTATCGATTGTAAGGTTAGCGTCTTTCGACCAAAACACTATGTCATTCTCCGTTATGCCGTCTCCAAACTTAAGAGTATCGTTGCCCGAAGTATCCACTATAGTATCTTTACCGTAACCGCGATTGAAGATATAAGTGTCGTTGCCGTTTCTACCGTACAGCGTATCGTCGCCTTTGCCTCCCGTTAGCGTATCGTTTCCATCAAGTCCATAAATAACATCATTTTCGTCAGTATTTATGTGAGAGAATATATCTTGGATATTCCACGCAGTGCCATCTGCAAATACAAAGTTTTCAATGCCATAACGACTGTAACGGCTGTAATCGTCGTTAGTATTAGCAGGATATGTGCAATTTTTTATGGTAATAGTATCTGATAGCTCAGAGAATGTTTTGCCGTCTTCTTTCAAGGCTATTACTAAATTATATCCGACCTGTTTAATCAGAATATCTTCAGACGTAATATTATCTTTAAATTTAAGAGTGTCGTTACCTCTATCGTCATCTATAGTATCTTTGCCGTAACCTTTTCCGAAAATGTAAGTATCATCACTATCAGAACCTCCATTTAGTGTATCATTACCTGCTCCACCGTCTAATGTATCGTTTCCGCTGTCACCGTAAAGAGTATCGTTTCCTTCTCCTCCGTAAATAATATCGTCTCCGCCTCCTCCGTGGATAACGTCATCGCC
>JAISGD010000007.1 GCA_031263195.1 Campylobacteraceae bacterium
GGACAATCTTCATTGATAATAAAATAATATTTATTGCCAAATTCTCCCGGTTCGTGATAAATGATTGTTCCATAGCATAAACTTATAAAGATACAAATAAGTAATGATATCTTTTTCATTTAAGACCTTTTGATATAAGAATAATTTACCAAGTTTAACTAAACTTATATTATAAAATAATAAAAACCTTCATATAAAGATAATAATTGGTAAGATTATATTATTTAGCTTATTATTTTTATTCGCAGCGGTAGTTCTAATTACAAGTAGCTTCTATATTATAAATCCGGCTTCAGTTAAAAAGTTTGATAAAAAACAAAAATAAACTAAATGAAGCTAAGATTTTGGCGTGAAATTTTGCAGTTTATATATAATTGTGTTTTTGAAAAACAAGAAGGAAGAAGCTGAATAATCGCAATGATATCATTGCCGTCGTTTTGCGAAATATATTTCATAAGTGTTACTTATAGAAACAGTTTTGGTATAGAAGACACTTAGAATTAATATTGAAGATATGAAAGAATGAAAATGTAATTTTAGAAATATTTTTATTATTTAAGAAAAAGAAGGATTTTATAGTCTGACAATATACTATTTAAAAGTTTGACATATATTGAGTATACTAAAAGCGTAAATTTGATACAATTGGATATTTTTTTAAAGGTATTTTTGTGAAATATATAAATGATAACAAGCTTGAAAATAAAACTGTTTTGATTACGGGCGCGGCTGGTTTTATAGGGAGTAATTTGGCTTTTTATTTTCAAAAAAATTACCCAAAAACACGCGTTGTGGCATTTGATATATTTAGAACGGATGAACGATTTAGTAATGGGAATTTAAAAAGTTTCGGACATTTTAAAAATTTGATAGGCTTTAAGGGTGAAATAATAAGCGGTGACATCACAAAGAAAGAAGATCTGTCACGTCTTGAAGCTTATGACATTGACTATATATTTCACGAAGCCGCTATCTCAGACACAACCGTTTTAGATCAAGAGATAATGATAAAAACCAATGTAAACGCTTTTGTTGATTTGCTGGAATTTGCCAAAAAGAAAAACGCTAAGATGATATACGCCTCTTCGGGAGCCACTTACGGCGATACGCCAAGTCTGCAAACAGTAGGAGTAGAAAATCCGCAAAACGTGTATGGGTTCAGTAAACTCGCTATGGATAATATCTCAAGAGAATACATAAAAAGATTTGGTATGAGCATAGTCGGACTTAGATATTTTAACGTCTACGGCAAAAACGAATATTTTAAAGAAAAAACCGCCTCTATGGTATTGCAACTTGGGCTTCAGATATTAAGCGGCAAAGCTCCGCGTCTGTTTTTTAACTCCAATAAGATTTTACGCGACTTTGTCTACATAGACGATATTGTCCAAGCGAATATTCTATCTATGGGCGCAAATGTTAGCGGCGTTTACAATGTAGGCACAAGCGAACCGCGCTCTTTTCAAGATATAGCTGATATTTTGCAAAAAGAGCTCGGGACGGACTATAAAACAGATTACTTTGAAAATCCGTATAAAGCCTATCAAACGCATACACAAGCAAATATCACCTCTACATGTAAAGAACTTGGATATGAGCCTAAATTTTCATTAGAAGATGGCATAAGAGATTATGCATCTGAAATCAAAAGAATATATGAGAGCGAAGTAAAAAATGTATAAGATATCAAAAATTCCGAAAATTTTAGTGATAGGCGACTTGATGATAGACCACTATCTTTGGGGAAGCTGCGAGCGAATCTCCCCTGAAGCGCCTGTGCAAGTAGTGGATATAAAAAATGAGACATCGGCGCTTGGAGGAGCGGGAAACGTTATATCAAACCTCGTAAGTCTTGGTGCAAGCGTTGATGTAGCGAGCGTTGTGGGTGACGATGAAAACAGAAATGATCTAATAAGCATGTTAAAAAAACTAGGCGTAGGAACTGGCATGCTGCTTTTTGAAAAGGAACGAAAAACTGCCAAAAAAAGTAGAGTTATGGCGTCTCACCAACAAATTATAAGATACGATTTGGAGTCAAAAAACGATATAAGCTTCGAAAGTCAGGAAAAATTGCTAAAAGCCGTGAACGACACTATTTTAAAGTACGATTTGATATTGATATCAGATTATGCCAAAGGCGTTTTAACTAAAGAGTTTACGAGCAATATCATAAAAATAGCAAAAGAAAAAGGCAAATTAACGCTTATTGACCCAAAAGGCGAGGATTATTCAAAATATAAAGGCGCTACCCTTATCACGCCGAATAAAAAAGAGGCGTCAATAGCCGGCAAAATAAAAATAACGGACGATAAATCACTAAAAGAAGTCGGCGAAAAATTAAAAAAAGAGTTGGGATTAGATTTTGTCATTATAACTTTGTCTGAAGATGGAATGGCTATCTTTGATGAAAATATGACAAAAATACCCACAATAGCAAGAGAAGTTTATGATGTGACAGGTGCAGGAGATACTGTTTTGGCGGCTTTGGGGGTAGGATTGGGCGTAGGATTTGACATTTATAAAGCCGTATTATTCGCAACTTCCGCCGCCGCCGTTGTCGTGGCAAAACTTGGAAGCGCAACGGCGTCCGTAGACGAGATAAACAGATACGAAAATCAAAAGCTTCATTTTGACTATGAGAGTAAGATATTAAACGTAAACGAACTTCAAAAAACGCTCGAACATAAAGACAAAAAAACAAAGATAGTCTTTACAAACGGTTGTTTTGACATACTACATGTAGGACATGTAAAATATCTGCAAAACGCTAAAAATTTAGGCTCTTTGCTTATCGTCGGATTAAATTCGGACGCGAGCGTTAAAAGACTGAAAGGCGACGATAGACCGATAAATAACGAACAAGATAGAGCTGTTGTGCTCTCTTCTTTGGGATTTGTCGATTATGTGGTAATTTTTGAAGAGGATACCCCGTACGAATTAATACGAAAATTAAAGCCTGATATTTTAGTAAAAGGAGCTGATTACAAAGGTAAAGAGGTTGTTGGGAGCGACTTGGTGAAAGAGGTTGTTTTAATAGATTTTATAGAGAACAAAAGCACTACAAATATAATCAAAAGGATACAAAAACAATGATGAAGATGATAAGAAGCGAGATAAGTTCGCATATAAAAACCGCACAGCAAACTTTAGAGGATTTACAAAGCTACATTTACACGGCTTGCGTCATCGCGACGGATACCATAGCCAAAGGAAATAAAATATTGATTTTCGGAAACGGCGGAAGCGCGGCTGACGCACAACACATAGCGGCAGAACTTGTCGGACGGTATAAAACTAAGCGGAAGGGCTTAAGCGCTATCGCGCTTACAACGGATACTTCAGCGCTTACGGCTATAGGAAATGATTTCGGATATGAGAGTATTTTTGAAAGACAAGTTGAAGCTTTAGCAAGAGAGGGCGATTTACTTATAGGTATCTCGACAAGCGGCACAAGCGCAAATGTGGTGCGAGCGTTAAAATTGGGACGTGAGATAGGTTGTCGATGTGTAGGGCTTAGCGGAAAAAACGGCGGAGTTATGGATGAAGTTTGCGATATAAATATAGTGATACCGTCCTCGGATACACCGCGTATCCAAGAAATGCATATAATGATAGGACACATTATCTGCCAAGCGATAGACAGCGTCAATGGTTAGCGTTTTCGCAATTTAATAAGTCTGAAATATATAAAATTGTACAGTAAAACAAACAGTAAAACTGTAGCTATTAGTAGTTTTGTGTGCCACATGTATAATAATGGGATAAATATAAACGGCGCGGCTATCATCCATACTAAAATAGAAGTTTTGTAATTATTTTTAGTAATCTTTCTAAAGATAACAGTATGTAGATGCATTTTGTCCGGATACAGAGGCGATAACCCTTTTCTTTTTCTGCGATATGCTGAAAAAAGTACTTCATACACAGGGTATATCATGATACAAAGTACAAACCATGATGAAATTTGTTCATGTTTTTGGCTAAGCAGTATCGCTATCTCTACAATACAAAAACCTAAAAAATAGGCTCCTCCATCTCCCAAAAAAATTCTGCCTTTCGGAAAATTTAAAACAAAAAAGCCCAAACTCGCGCAAAGTACAATCAAACTTATATATAAAAGCTGCATATCATCTACTATATAAGCGCAAAATGAGAGCGATATCAAAACCATAATGGAAATGCCTGACGCCAATCCGTTAAAGCCATCTATAATATTTATGGCGTTGATTGAGCCCACAACGGCAAATACTGTAAACAGGATGCTTATTATGAGCGGAAATTGCCATGATATACCGATATCAACTATAATGGCGTTAAATAAAATCATACCTAAAACAGCAGACAAAGATTGTATCAAAAGTCTTTTTTTTGGAGAGAGAGTTCCTTTTAAATCTTCAATCAATCCTGCTGCAAATGTTATAAATCCGGCAAGCAAAAAAAACAGCGTGAACGGAAAATAGGATGCACATATTAAAATGCTGCCGCAAAATATTCCAAGTCCGCCGGCTCTTGATGTGGGTGTATTGTGGACTTTTTGCGGTTTTGAGGAGTCGTAAGAATCTAAAAAAATGCTGTGTTTTTTTGTAAAATATATAATGCAAAGACACGTTATAAATGAAACAGTAAAAGCAATTAACGGTGCAATGGGGTACATGTATCCCTTTTTGTTATTTTTAAAATCATATTTTACACTATATTTTATTTTTTGTGTCTTTTTCTAAATTCCAAATCACTCAAAATAATATCTGATAGTTCTCTTTTGGGCATCCATCCAAGAATCTCTTTTGCTCTTTCATTGGAAGCTATGAGTTTTGCCGGATCGCCTTCTCTTCTATCACCATACTCATAATTTACAGGATAGTGTTTTTCTACTTCGCTTATAATATTTTTTACGGAAAATCCTTGATTTGAACCTAAATTTATTATTTCCGACACATTTTTTTCGACGATATGTTTCATTCCAAGTACATGTGCGTACGCGATGTCGCTTACATGTACGTAATCTCTTATGCAAGTACCGTCCGGAGTGTCATAATCCGCGCCAAAAACGGTAAGCTTTTCTCTTATGCCAAGCGCCGTTTGTATGGTTACTGGCACAATGTGCGTAAGATTGTCTCGTAACAAACCTATCTCAAGAGTTTTATGAGCTCCCGCGACATTAAAATATCTGAAAATACAATAATTCATACCATATGCGTTAGCAAACCAGCCTATCATTTTTTCGCTTGTAAGCTTTGTCTCGCCGTAAGGATTTATCGGCTTTGTTTCGCTCTCCTCGCTGCAAACGCCGTCTTTTGCCTCGCCGTAAACTGCCGCTGTAGATGAAAATATTATGTTTTTGATGTTATGTTTGACCATAACGTCAAGCAAAGTTCTTACCCCTTCAACATTATTGTAATAATATAAGCTTGGATTTTTTACGCTTTCAGGCACAACTATTTTCGCGGCAAAATGCATTACCACATCAAAAGGTTTTTTTCTATTCTCATCCGCTACAATCTTATCAAGCGAAGCAAAATCGGTAATATCCCCTTCGTAAAACAAAGCCTCTTTATGCACGGCTTCTTTGAGCCCGGTTGAAAGATTGTCCACAACAACCACTTCGTGCCCCGCGTCAATCAATTCATAAACAGTGTGCGAACCTATATACCCCGCTCCGCCTACAACGCATACTTTCATTTTTTTATCCTTTTTCGATACTATTGCCAATAAAATACATGCTGTAAAAAACAGAATCTTATCTCTTAATCTTCTTCTGCATTGATTAGCATGAAAAGCTAATTTTACCATATCAAGTCTGCTGAACTTTGACCACATAATAACAAACCGGTTATTTTTCAACCCCGTGAGATTTGCTATTTTAAGTGATTGTCCGAATGCATTATCAAAAAGAACGGCTTTTACTCTATTTTTAAATGCTGCAAATCCATTATTGGCGCCCATTTGATTATTTTCATGCTGTCTATACCTCATACTGCAAAAATCGTCGATATACCATTTAAATCCGTTTGCACGAGCAAATGCGTAACAAAACCAGTCGTGAGACCATAAATCGCTGACGTTATTAAAATTTTTAATAACACATTTTTTAAATTCCTGAGCTAATTTTTTTGCCATTACATATGTACATCCTGCTCCTGCTGCCTCAAAAAGATAATCATATTTTACTTGCGGTTGTGATTTGACAATCATTTTTTCTTTACCGCTCTCCCAAAATGCTAAAACATTACTTGAATACCCGAAACATTTTTGTTCGTCGATCATCTGTACGGCGCGGCTTAATTTGTTCGGATACCATATATCGTCTTGGTCGGCAAAGGAGATAAAGTCATAATGCGAAAAATCAACATCTCTTATAAGCCGCATAAAATTTTTTGTAGCATTCCCAAACCGTCCGTCATCATTGAGTAAAATTACGGAACGATTGTTTTTATATAATTTCTCCAGATACTCTCTTGTATTATCCGTAGAAGTGTCTATACTAATAAAAATAGTTGTATTAACATCCTCTTGTTTCAGTATAGTATTAATCTGTTCTTTGATGTATTTTTTGCCGTTATACGCGGCAAGTAAGATGGCTATCGAAGGTGAGCTTTTGTCGATTGTTTTTGTTTTGATATTATCAAAAATATTTGCGATATATTCCGCCTTTATAGCTTTCATGCATATATACTCAAACGATTTTCCAATACATTTAGGTTTGTTATAACACGGATGATATTTGCATTTGTACCCCATCTCAACAACTTTTGTATTGGGAGGCGCCCAAATTTTTGCATCATTTGCCCCATTAAGCATTATTTTATAGGGAACATTTTTATAATACGCCGCGTGTATGGAAAAACTGTCAAGCCCTATAAAAACCTTTACTTTCTCAAGTTTTTTCAGAAATACTTGAATCTCTTCAACAACTATCTCTACTTTATCAGCGATTTTGATAAAAGCTGCTTCAACCTCAGCTTTTTCGTTTTTCGTGCAAAAAATTAAGATTTTATCATTTTTATATATTCTTTCAATCAATTCCACCCAGTTTTTATATTCCCAAAATTTACACTTTACACTTGCTGCAGGATGAATCGCTGTTTTTGTTCGATTATTGCATGTTGGCAATATTTTAGCAGCTATTTTTGCTTGCAAGATATTTTCGGCTATATATTTTTGTATATCGTATATATTGATAATATTATTTGGGATATTTATGTATTTATCAACCAAAAAACTGCATCCCGGTTTAATTAAATTAGTAAAATGGTGCTTTTTGTCAAAACGAACGCTCATATTTGTTTTACCGCCCGAGAACCAACCTATAGCGTTTTCTCTAAAATCGCCGATATTATTTAAAACTATATCATATTCATTTTTTTTAAAAGAAGCAGTTTTTGCTAAAAATCTAAAATGTGAAATTAACGACAATTTAGCCGTCCATCCTCTACTTGTAAGCAGACACTCATTTGAAAAAACATGATTTACGTGGATATTATTATAAAAAAACGGTTCAAATTGCGGACGCGTAAAAATATCAATCTGTATATTGCTGTCGCTTGATAAATATTCAATCAATTTCAGTGCTATAATGCAATCACCGTAACTTCTAAAAGATAGTAATAAAATTTTCACTGTTTTAACTCTGATACATTAATAATTTTTACATTTGCGGCATTTAACGGAGAAAATTTTTCAGAGGGATAAACATAAAAAGATACTGTTTTAACGCCTGTCATACCGGCTAAATGAGCTGCTAGACTTTCTACGGTATATATCATTTTAGCTTGACACATCAAAAGATATAACTGCCGAACGTTTAATAGGCCAAACAATGGTATTGTATTTTCGCGATTGATTGTTAATTTATCAAGCAATACTTGTTCGTTCTTAAGGCCGGTAAAAACTATTTTGCAGCTATTGTCTATTTTTTTTATGATATTGTCCCACTTGCGGCTATCCAAAAGCCTGTTTTTATCCCCACTTCCTAAATGTATCAGTACAAATTCACCACTCATGATATTGTTATCTTTCATGATATTTTTAATGCTATTTTGATCATCATTTGTAGTATAAAGTTCGCATTTTAATTTACCTATGTTTTCTATACTTATGGCTTTGCACAATGATATAAAGCTATCTGCCTCATGAACGATGCTGCTGCAGTCAGCTTCCAAATCAAGCAGTACACCTCTACCTCTTGTGCCGAAGCCTACCGAATATGTTGGTTTCATAAACCAGTGTAACGGTATAAGATTTCCCTTACTGTATCTTGCGTAAATAGATAGATCGTAATGATTTATATTTATTGCTTTTAATGCTTTGTATGATGTACTGAAAAATTCTGCTATTTTACTAAAAATCGATATTTTTTTTCTATTTAAAATATAACTGTTTATAATAAAAATATTATTTATATACGGGTTATTTTCTAAAATCGGAGCAGACCACTCCCCGCATACTACATCTATTTTGGTCTCGTTATAGCAGTGTTTTATACAAGGGAGTATTGCTGTCATCATTAGCATATCTCCCATATGGTCGGGTTTGATGATCAATATCCTATGAATATTTTTAGGAAAAATCCTCTTTTTTTTGGGCAATAGAGATAAAAAAATGTCGAATATGTAAAATATGATATATTTTATTTTACTGTTTGTTTCATATTTCTTCGACACTTTTATATCCTTTTCACAATATAGGACTACTATAAGTTACTTTATAAATTATTTCAAGACCATCGCAAATAGTTTTTTCTTAAGATGTATCACTGTATAGTCAGGATTTGCTTCTTTAATGAGTTTTTCAAGTACTTGCGGATCATCAGGCAAATGATATGTGCAAATAGCAAGTTTCGGAGCAAAATTTTTAAGCACCCAAGCCCCCCCCTCAGCATATCTCTCTCAGCTCCTTCTATATCTGCTTTTATAAAATCTATTTTTGTTAGTTTGTTTTCCTGTGCAAATTTATCCAATGTAGTAAGCTGTATCATCTCCGTGACTGTATTTGCAGATACTTCATTTAATAACGAAATAGTATTACCGCCACTGTTATGTTCATTGATATGGATCAGTTTTTCGCATTCGCTGTCACTCAAGCCTTTTAGAATAGGATAAATAGCGTTGTTATTTAATTTTGCTGTTTTTTGTAAAAGTTTAAATGTTGAGCTTGTAGGTTCAAACGCATAAGCAATAGCTTCTTTTGAGGCTGCATAGGCGCTGAAATCTCCTATCCATGCTCCGGCATCTATAACCGTATCACCCTTTTTTACAGTTACGTCAAACTTTCCATCGGTATAGCCGTATGGCCCCTCGGGCATATATTTATCAAGTTCTTCAACGATAGATTTATCATAGTTATCATTAAGATAGCAGCTGATAAAAAACGTATCTTCAAAAATGGTGCTTAAAATGACCATATCATTTATATTATCTGAAATATCAGGAAGTTTTGCGCCGTTAAAATCAAAATAACGGCTATTGTCATCTGTTTTAAGCCACTTTTGCATCTGTTTTGAAATAGCTTTAGCATATCCATTGTGCCCAAATAGCTTTTTCATTATATACCTGTAAATAGCTTGCCGAAAAGCATTATAATACTTTGACATAAAATAGATTCTTTTAAGTCTATAATATAATTTCATGAATATCCCCTTTTAATAGTTTTTGTTTATCATCATTCGATTGTAAATTCAATTTTATATCTAAATATTATAATCTGATATTTCTATCACACTTTTCCACCGTACTTAATCTGTGAGCGATAACTATCAATGTTTTATCTTTGGAAATATTATATATTTCATCCATTATCTTACTCTCGGTTTCATTATCCAAAGCTGACGTTGCTTCGTCTAATACTAAAATTTCGGGATTACTATATAAGGCTCTAGCTATGCCAATTCTTTGCTTTTGTCCACCGCTAAGCTGTACTCCGCGTTCCCCAACTATAGTATTTAAACCGTCCTTCTCACTTAAAAAATCCCAAATATTTGCTGTTTTCAGTACATGTATAGCTTTTTTCTCATCAACATCCGAGCCAAACATTACATTCTCACCAACTGTACCGTCAAACAGATAGATATCTTGCGGAATATAACCGATTTTTGCTCTCCAAGAGCGAATATTTTGCAAAGTTACAGGCGTACCGTCTATCAAAATCTCTCCGCTTGAAGGATAATTTATACCCATTATCAAATCAACCAAGGTGGATTTTCCTCTGCCGCTTTTACCCGTAAAAGCCACTTTCTCACCCTTTTTTATCTCTAAAGAGACATTGTCTATAACTTTCGTTTTATCATTATACGAAAAATCAACATTCTTTAAAACAATCGAATTATTAAAGCTTATATTTTCATTTCCATACTCTTCGGTATAGTTATTTAAATCTTTATGTACAATATCCAATGACTTTTTAAAAAACATGATTTGGTTATAATTTCCAAGCACTCTTGAAATCCCAGGAAGCATTCTGTAAAGCGCTAACGCGTACATTGAGATAACGGGAATAATCATATCCGGACTCTCATATCTTAGCAAAAGATACAAAACAGCCGCCAAAAGCGTTGAAAAGCCTATGGATTCTATAATATATCTTGGAGCAAATGATATTGTATAAGAATTTATATATGATTTTGAAAAATCGCTGCTCTCTTGAAAAAAAGTTTGCGTTAACTCTTTTTCATTGCCTTTTAATTTTAAAATTTTAAAATTTCCAAACGACGCGGTTATAAGCTTTAAAAAATTCTCTTGTGATTTGCTTCGTCTTTCTCCTTGCACGCTTGCCATTTTATGAATAATCTTTATAACAAAAAATACGCTTACTCCCATCACTAAAGTTAATCCCAACGTCATCTTAAATCTTACATACAGTAAGAGTATATAAAAAATAACGATTGTAAAAATTTCAGAACATAACAGTAAAATATTTTGTATTAAAAAACTTAAATTCAGAGTATCGCTGGATACTATTTTTATGATGGTAGAAGAGTTGTATTTTACGATATTTTTATATGGCATATTAAGATAATTTTGAAACAGCTTATTTGCAAATTTACTGAAATTATCAAACGAAAATTTATTTAAAAAATATGTATAAAGGAGCGAGTACATGCCTCTAAAAAGATAAAAAATCACAAGAAAAACGCCAAAATATAAGATAAAGCTCTCTTTATTGTTAAATTCAAAAAAATCGTAAGCAACTTTATAATATCCGCTATCTATGATACCAGGATTTGATGCCATAGAGATAAAAGGCATAATGGCGGAAATACTAACCATTTCAAGTATAGAAAATAAAATAGTGCAAAAAAGCATAATAAGCAGTAGTATCTTGGTTTTTTTATCTAAAATAACTCTTAGCTTTTTAATTATGCCTATTTTATCTTTTTTCATTAAAAATTTTATATACCTCTTTTATGCCCTCTTCCAGTGAAGTTTTATGCTTCCAACCTAAACTCAAGAGCTTTGTCGTGTCTAACAGTTTTCGCATAGTGCCATCGGGCTTTGTCGTGTCAAATCTGAACTCTCCTTCAAATCCGACAACTTTTTTAATTATATTCGCCAACTCTTGTATCGTTAAATCCTCTCCCGTTCCTATATTAATATGCGTATTTCGTATTTCGTTTTTATCTTTGATCAAGTCTTGAAAATTGATATTTTCCATAATAAACACGCAAGCATCCGCCATATCTTCGCTATACAAAAACTCTCTTTTTGGAGTGCCGCTACCCCAAATCTCTACATATTTCAAGTTGTTTATTTTGGCTTCGTGTATTTTTCTAAGTAGTGCCGGCAATACATGTGAGGTATTTAAATCAAAATTGTCATTTGGTCCATAAAGATTTGTTGGCATAACGGATATAAAATTGGTGCTGTATTGCAAATTATAACTCTCGCACATTTTTATTCCGGCGATTTTTGCTATAGCATAAGGTTCGTTTGTATACTCCAAAGGACTTGTCAAAAGAATCTCTTCATTTATGGGCTGAGGCGCGTTTTTAGGATAAATGCAGCTTGAACCTAAAAACAGCAACTTTTTTATACCGTTTAAATAACTTTGGTGAATAATATTATTTTGAATTTGTAAATTCTCATATATAAAATCTGCTCTATACGTATTGTTCGCTAAGATACCGCCAACTTTAGCGGCGGCTAAAAAAACATATTCGGGTTTTTCTTTTGCAAAAAAATCTCTAACTTCTTGCTGCTTAGTCAAATCCAACTCGTTGTGAGTTTTTACAACTATATTTTTATACCCTTTTTCAAGCAGATTTTTAACTAGCGCGCTTCCGACTAAACCTCTATGTCCGGCTACATAAATCTTACTGTTTTTATCCATTATTATTCAAAATACCTCAAAGTTTTAAAACCTTTATCTTGTAGATACAAATCTTTTCTGGCTAAGTTTATATCGCTTTCTATCATCTCTTTTATTATATCTTTCAAGGTATATTCCGGTACCCAACCCAGTTTTTCTTTTGCTTTTGTAGGATCTCCTATAAGTAAATCCACTTCCGTAGGTCTGAAATATCTCTCATCTACCGCTACAACTTCTTTGCCTATTTGCAATTTATAATCAGGATTCGCACAGGATTTTACAAGCGCTTTTTCGTTTAATCCATCTCCTATAAACTCCAATTTAATCCCAACCTCTCTGAAAGCAAGTCTTACGAACTCTCTGACCTCTGTTGTAACTCCTGTGGCTATTACCCAATCTTCAGCTTTATCGGCTTGTAAAATCATCCACATCATACGAATATAATCTTTTGCATGCCCCCAATCTCTTTTTGAGGATAAATTTCCAAGATACAGTTTATCTTGAAGTCCAAGCGCGATTTTACTAACGGCTCTTGTTATTTTTCTTGTTACAAAAGTCTCTCCTCTTATCGGCGACTCGTGATTAAATAAAATTCCATTGCAAGCGTATATATTATAAGCTTCCCTGTAATTAACGGTTATCCAATACGCGTACATTTTTGCCACAGCGTAAGGCGAACGAGGATAAAACGGCGTTGTTTCGCTTTGCGGAATCTCTTGAACTTTTCCGAAAAGTTCGCTTGTGCTTGCTTGATAAATTTTTGTCTTTTTAGTAAGACCAAGTAACCTTATAGCTTCTAAAAGTCTTAATGTGCCTATACCATCGGCATTTACAGTATATTCCGGCGTTTCAAAGCTTACATGTACATGACTCATAGCGGCAAGATTATAGATTTCATCGGGTTGAATCTCTTGTATTATCCTTGTTAGATTCATACTATCCGTCATATCTCCATAATGGAGAATAAAATTTAATCTTTTTTCGTGCGGATCCTGATAAAGATGGTCTATTCTGTCCGTATTAAATAAAGATGCTCTTCTTTTAATACCATGAACTTCATAACCTTTATTTAGTAAAAATTCCGCCAAATATGCTCCGTCTTGTCCTGTAACTCCTGTAATTAACGCTACTTTTGACATATTTTATCACCTTTTGAAATCATCTTCTATCCTTATAATATCATCTTCGCCTGTATATTTTCCAACTTGCGCCTCTATTAAAACGAGCGGAATTTTACCGGGATTTTCCAATCTATGAATATCGCCCGATCTTATATATGTAGACTCGTTTTCTCTAACCAAAAAAACTTTATCGTTTATAGTAACTTTGGCTGTTCCGCTCACAACTATCCAATGCTCGTTTCTATGAAAATGTTTTTGCAAACTTAGTCGTTTGTTTGGCTTAACCTCTATTTTTTTTATCTTGTATCCATCGCCGACTTCCAAAACTTCATAAGTTCCCCAAGGTCTATTGGCTTTTACATGTAACGAGGTTAAATCTTTTTTTTCACTTTTTTGGAGCGATACGACGATATCTTTAACTTTTTGAGAACTTCCCTTTTTTGACACCAAAAGAGCGTCTTTCGTATCTATAATTATCAAATCATTAACGTCAATAAGAGCCACCTCTTTATTTGCCAAAACAAAATTATTTGACACATCGCTTGTTAATTCGCGAGATAAAGCTTCAAAACTTCCCACATCGCTCCAATCAATATCGCTTGGAACAACAGCGACATTTGAGCTTTTCTCCATTAGAGCATAATCTATACTAACGTCATCTATACGCATCATACTTTGCATATCTATGCGAATAAGTTTTTCAAAACAACCTGTTTTTGCGTCTATTTTCGCATTATTAAACGCTTCTAAAGACGCGTTATAAATATTGGGAGCGTGTTCTTTCAACTCTTTTAGAAAAGTTTTAACCTTAAAGCAAAACATACCGCTGTTCCAATAATAATTACAGCTTTTTATATACTCTTCGGCGGTTTTAATATCCGGCTTTTCTTTAAAACTCTTTACATGTAAGCCGTCAGCTTCAATATATCCAAAACCTGTTTCGCAATAAGTGGGCTTAATGCCAAAAGTCACCAAAAAACCCTCTTCTGCCAAATTCCCAGCTTTTTGCAACGCTTCTTTATAACTTTCCTCATTTTTTATCAAATGGTCGCTTGGCGTCACAAGTACGATATCATTTTCGTCAAGTTCAAAAGACGCCAACGCTATAGCAGCGGTTGTGTTTCTTCCTATGGGTTCCAAAATACAACTGCTGTTATTTATGTTTAACTCCTCAAGTTGATCCATAGCCAAAAAATATTGCTCTAAATTTGAAACTATGATAGAGTTTTCACAAAATGAAGCGTTTCGCTCAACTGTTAATTGAAACAGGGATTTATCATCAAAAAGTTTTAGAAATTGCTTTGGCATTAACTTGCGAGATAATGGCCAAAGTCTTGTGCCGCTGCCGCCTGATAAAATAATATTTGTCATAAATCGTCTACTATTTTTGTTACCGCTTCTTGCATCGCGTTTTGATACTCTCGCATTTTTTCTTCACTTTTAGCTTCAAAACGCGCTACAAGCACGGGCGTTGTATTTGAAGCTCTTATCAGCCCCCAGCCATCTTGAAATATAACTCTCACGCCGTCTATCGTGATAATATTTTCTATTTTAGGGAAATCTTTTGGCGGATTTTGCAAAAAGAGTTTGAGTTTTTCTATAATACGAAATTTTTCACTCTCTTTGGTTGGAATTTTCAGTTCATCCGTTGAATACATTTTAGGTAAATAGGATAACTCTTCATCCAAATCAATCCCATTTTGCAACAATTCAAGCGTTCTTAACATCGCGTAAATCGCGTCGTCATATCCAAAATACCTGTCGTTAAAAAATATGTGTCCGCTAACTTCGGCTGCGATATCTATTTTAGTCTCGTGCATTTTCATCTTAAGATTGCTGTGTCCCGTTTTGTACATGTAAGCATGACCTCTTTTATTTATCTCGTCGTACATCACTTGCGAACATTTGACTTCGCCTAAAATTTGCGGATTTTTAAGAATTTTTGAGTAGAAAATAACAAGTTCATCGCCTTTGAAATTATTTTTTTGCGTCAAAACGGCAATTCTATCCGCGTCTCCGTCAAACGCAAATCCTATATCGTAACTTCCGGAAGTGAGCTCTTTTTTAATATCTTTAAGATTTTTCTCTTCTGTGGGATCTGGATGATGATTTGGAAAGGTGCCGTCCGGTTCCTCAAAAAGAATCTTAGCGTTTAGATTTAACTGTTTAACAAGTTCTGTGACAACAACTCCAGCCGCGCCATTTCCGCAATCTATAACAATTTTAGTTTTTAAATTTTTTAAATGCTTAAAGTGTTCGACGAGAAAATTTATATACTCTGTTTTAGTATCAATCTTATCGCAAGTCATATCGCCCCAAATTTTTAACTTCTCGCACTCTTTGATTACTTCAAGACCCAACTTTTCTATATCCGCGCCAAAAAATGGTAAGCGATTCATCGTAATCTTAAAACCGTTGTATTCGGGCGGATTGTGAGAACCTGTTATCATAATGGTCGCGTCTACTCTGTCTTCGCCTTCAAGAAATCCAGCGAAATAGTTGCACGGCGTTGGTACAAGCCCCATATTTTTTACTTTCACGTCTGCGTAAGTAAGCCCTGCGACAAGATAACTGAAAAGCTTTTTTGAATGAGTTCTGGCGTCGTATCCAACGCCAACTTGAGTGCCGATTTGCAAAATCTTTTTCCCAAGAAAATAACCTATTGCTTTTACGCTTTTTTCATTCAAGTCTTTTTCAAAAATGCCTCTTATATCATACTCTCTAAAAATGTGCTTCATGCTATATCTTTAATTTATATATTTTAGCGTATGGGTTACCCGAAATGAACTCAAAGAGATTTTCGTCATACTCCTCCAGATAAAAGAGTTTAAAATAGACAGAGTTATACATGGCTTCATCTATAACTAAAAAGGCATTGTAAGTACGTAAATATACGAGCGAATATACTCCGTTAAAATGCATATTTTGGATATTTTTATATAGCGCGCCTTTATCATCATAACCTATAACTACGAATCTTTTAAGCGGTATGCTATTGTTGTTCGGCGGTGGAGTGATTAGTTTCCCTTGCTGCTTGTCGATATAAAAATAACTCTTTCCTCTGCTTCTATCTAAAAATAATGTTGCGCTTGTATCCTCGAAATTTCTTGATATATAGAAAAACGGTTGTCTTGGTTCGCCGTTCATCAAATCAAGATGGCTGAAATTCATAATAGTAGGATAAATATCAAGCATTCTATACGGTAGATAAAAGTAGATATCTCTTGTTTTCTCCGGCAATTGTATATCTGTTTTTAATGAGAGTACAAAATCGTTTGAATCCGTAAAACTGTACTCGTTCATTATCCAAGCGACATTGTTGTTTGGTATGGACTGGTTATTTTTGATAACTTCGGCTCTTTTTTCGGTATATTCCACATCAAGTCTTGCCATTTGCGCTGCGCTTTTTTGGTCGTGAGAAAGTGCAAAACTAACGGGAAAATTAACATCACCGTCATGTTTTCCACCATCGACGAGCGTTTTTACATCGGCATAATAACGTATAGGATATCCGTAGTCCCACCATGTAATAACATAATCCTCTCTACTGACATTCCCCCCAAAATTCTCTATCAAGCCCACTTCTTCTCTATTAAAAACAGAGTATGATTTATAATCCCACGCCACTTTTACAAGGGGATACAAACTCAAAACAGTCATCACGCACACAAATGCCAGTGAGGTGAAAAAAGCGGTTTTTTTATTGTTCACATATGCATTTATAAGTTCTGTGATTCTTAGGATAAAAAATCCCATTCCAAATGCACCTACAGGTATAGCGTACATTACAAAACGAAGTCCTCCGCTTAATGATAAAAGCCCAAGTCCTAAAAGCGGCAGCATAATAAGCATAACAGGCTGCCTTAAGCAGAGCCAGACATAACCTATGATGCTAATAACGAACAACAACGCACCTCCGCTCATTTTTGAGGCTATCTCATATATATCGATAGTTTTTGCCTCTACTATTGTTTGAGCTACAGAATAGAAGTGCAACGCCCCGTCCGCTACAGTGCCGTCTCTTTGAAATATAAAGACATTAAGTCTATACATTATAGGGTTTATTCCCCCTGCTAAAAAGAAAATAATACCGCACGCTATCAAAATGTAGAGACTAAATCTATTTAACTCTTCTCTTAGCGAAATAAGATAAACAATTATTACGCCGCCAAATCTAAATGCAAACGGCAAATCTACCATACCGATAAGCATAATAGATAGTAACTGATAATGGAAAATGCTCTTGCGTTCATAGATTAGCGTATATAACAGTACAAGAGCCAAAAACGCGCACTCCAGCGAATAACTTTGCGGGTAACACCATCTATATACTGCTATCTCTATACCTGTCAGCAATATATATGACTTCGTTTTTGTTTTAAGAGCCAGAGTTAGCGACCAAACAAGCAGCATTGGAAAAAAGAGATTAAAAATATCAGTATCGTAGTATCCCAAAACCGTACGTGAATAGTAGCTTGTGCCTACACTTGCGATTAATGCGGCGATAAAACCAGCTAACAGTAGATGTAGCCGTTTACCTATCAAAATAAACGGTATTACCAGTAAAGAACCTGCGAATGCAGGCATATAAAACATAATCGTCTCTAATGAAAATGGTAATACATTGTAAAGTGCCTGCGTTATTATTGGCAATGATTGGTCTACAGGAGAGAGGTCATTTTCCTGATGGCAATTTTGCTGATAGTACTCGCCGGCACTTGCACTATCTTTGTCGCAAAAAATTAAATCTCTCGCACCCTCCGCCCAATAATACGAATCATTGGTTGTTACCATAAATTCATCATTCCACTTAAAAGCGCTGCCGTCTATTGTATTGGTAGCCCAGTAAGCCCAAGTTAACCTTACACTCACGGAAAAGAGAAAAGCAAAAGCGATGAGAGCAAATATATATATATTTTTTGTTGTTTCGGCAGGTTCCATGGAGAATTTCATACCGCATTATCCTTTTGGTAAATATTGACTAAAGGGGGTATTGTAACTAATAATAACTAAAAAAACAAATTATATAAAGACGATGGCTAAGGTCTATTTGACCTCAGCCTCTTGTTTGATGACTTCTAAAAGTTTATCGCCTATGCCTTTGACTTTTATGACGTCATCTATTGTTGTAAATTTCCCGTTTTTTTCGCGATATTCCACGATAGATTCGGCTTTTTTCTCGCCTACACCTTTAATAGACGCTAAAGTTTCGGCGTCAGCACTATTGATATCTATCTTCGCGAACAAAGAGACAACTAAAAACACCAAAAGAAGCAAAACTCTTCTCATAAAAACCTCCATATACATAAATTTTATAAACATGAATTATACATATATATAACTTAAAAATAATTAAACTATTTTGCTTTTAAACTTGATTTTTTAGACCTAAAGTCATTAAAGCCATATTGTTTAATACTCTTTTTTTCATTTTTCACTATTTATATTCAAAAACTCTTGTTTTAATTTTCAATATAAAAATAATATATTTGTTATTTATTTATTTTTTATACCAGGTAGTTTAAAATACTGGTATTGTTAAGAGTTTGAGTTGACAATATTGATTTTTGTAGTCTGAAGAGTTCTTTAACACAAATACAAACATACACTTACGGAATTTGACTTTGTGCAAATAATACGAAGTGCTATTTGGGAAACGAGTTGTCTTGCTGTAGCCGACATATCCGATGGAATCTTGCCCATATGTATAATCTCTGTTTTTAGGATTGGATAATGCGCAATTAAGCCGTAAAAGAAGGTTTGCTCTACCTTGACAGTATGAATATTTACAAGTAGTAACACTTATCATGCATGATTTGGTAAAACATTCTATACTTTTCTCTTTTTTTAAATAATTAAGAAAATAATAGGTAAAATCACCTACTTTTATAGATAAAAATTGATTATAAGGATGAGTATTTATGGCTAAGATTATGAGAACAATGGACGGCAATGAGGCTGCCGCTTACGCCGCTTACGCATTTACTGAAGTTGCGGGAATATATCCTATAACTCCCTCTTCCCCAATGGCTGACTTTACTGATATATGGGCTGCGCAAGGCAAGAAAAATCTTTTCGGAATGCCGGTTAAAGTCGTTGAGATGCAAAGTGAAGGCGGCGCTGCCGGCACCGTGCACGGTTCTTTACAAGCAGGTGCTTTAACTACGACGTATACGGCTTCGCAAGGATTGCTTTTAAAAATCCCAAATATGTATAAAATAGCCGGACAACTGCTTCCAGGAGTCATACATGTAAGTGCCAGAACGCTTGCTACGCACGCACTCTCAATTTTTGGAGATCACCAAGATGTTTATGCATGTAGACAGACGGGCTTTGCTATGCTCTCAACAGGTTCCGTACAGCAAGTTATGGACTTGGCGGGCGTCGCGCACCTTAGCGCGATAAAGGGCAGAGTGCCGTTTTTACATTTTTTTGACGGATTTAGAACTTCGCACGAAGTGCAAAAAATTGAGGTTATGGATTACGCCGTATTTGATAAGCTTTTGGATAGAGCTGCTTTGCAAACATTTAGAGACGAAGCTTTGTCTCCTGACAATCCGAAAACCAGAGGAAGCGCTCAAAATGACGATATATACTTTCAAGGACGCGAAGTTCAAAATAAAATTTATGAAGCGTTGCCTGATATTGTCGCTGAATATATGCGCGAAATTTCCAAAGCAACCGGCAGAGAGTATGCCCCGTTTGTGTTTTACGGACACAAAGAGGCTGAAAATATCATAATAGCTATGGGTTCGGCTACCGAGTGTATTAAAGAGGTTGTTGATTATCTAACGGCGCAGGGCAAAAAAGTGGGACTCATCATACCTCATCTTTATAGACCTTTTAGCTTAAAATATCTGTTTGAAGCTATGCCAAAAACCGTTAAAAAGATAGCTGTGCTTGATAGAACAAAAGAGTCCGGCTCTATAGGCGAACCGCTGTTTTTGGATATAAAAGCCGCGTTTTACGGCAAAGAAAATGCGCCTTTGATAGTTGGCGGCAGATACGGACTTGCTTCAAAAGATGTGAATCCTTCTCATATTTTAGCGGTATTTAGAAATTTAGACGAGAAAAATCCTAAAATGGATTTTACTATAGGCATAACGGACGATGTTACGTTTAAATCGCTCGAATCTGTAAGCGATATTGATTTGAGCGATGAGGATACTAAAGAGTGTCTTTTTTACGGGCTTGGCGCGGACGGAACGGTTGGAGCGAATAAAAGTTCCGTTAAAATTATCGGCGATGAAACCGACATGTATTCGCAAGCTTATTTCGCGTACGATTCTAAAAAATCGGGCGGTTTTACAAGATCGCATTTGAGATTCGGTAAAAAACCTATCCGCTCTACCTATCTTGTTTCAAATCCGCATTTTGTCGCATGTTCTGTCGCGGCGTATTTGGATCTGTATGACGTTATCGACGGCATAAGAAAAAAAGGCACGTTTTTATTAAACTCTATTTGGGATGCAAAAGAGACAATCGAGAGAATTCCAAATAGAGTTAAAAAGATTTTAGCGCGTCAAGAGGTAAATTTTTATATTATCAATGCTACCAAATTAGCGCGTGAAATTGGTCTTGGAAATCGTAGCAATACGATTATGCAATCGGCATTTTTTAAATTAGCCGATATCATTGATTATGCAAAAGCGCAAGAGTATATGAAAAAGCAAGCCTATAAAGCTTACGGCAAAAAAGGCGATCAGATAGTTGAGATGAATTATAAAGCTATAGATTCAGGTGCGGAAGGGTTGGTAAAAGTTACCGTTGATCCAGCGTGGGCAGATTTGCCTGATGAGAAAGGCTTGAAAAATGACAACTATAAGGGCACGGAATATGTAGAAAAGATAGCCAAACCCGTGAATGCCGCCAGAGGTAACTCGCTTGCTGTTTCGGTATTTGAAGGTTACGAAGACGGTTCGATGGAGCACGGTTCAAGCGAATATGAAAAAAGAGGCGTTGGCGTTACCGTGCCGGAATGGATAGAGGAGAACTGTATCCAATGTAACCAATGCGTATTCGTATGTCCGCATGCGGTTATAAGGGGATTTTTGTTAGATGATAAAGAGCTTGAGGCGGCTCCGGAAGGCGTAAAAACTCATGTTATAGACGCTAAAGGTAAAGGCGTCGAGGGACTTAAATATAAGATTCAAGTATCTCCGCTTGATTGTACGGGCTGCGATTTGTGCGTAGCGGCATGTCCTACCAAAGAGAAATCTTTGCAAATGGTTCCTTTGCAAGAGTCGCTTGACGCGCAAGAACAAGAAAACGCGGATTATCTTTTCAAAAAAGTTACTTATAAAGACGATATTTTAAATAAAAACAGCGTGAAAGGCATAGGATTCGCTCAGCCGCTATTTGAATTTCACGGCGCGTGTCCTGGATGCGGCGAGACTCCCTATATAACGCTTGTGACAAGGCTGTTTGGAGAGAGTATGAGCATAGCCAATGGTACAGGCTGTTCGTCTATTTACGGTGCGTCGGCTCCGTCAACGCCATATCGCAAAAACGCTGATGGCAGAGGACCCTCATGGGCAAATTCGCTTTTTGAAGACAATGCTGAATTTGGACTTGGTATGAAAGTCGCCACTGAGACGATAAGACATCGCATATTGGATTTGATGGAAAGCGCGAAAGATAAAGTGCCAAGCGAATTATCGTCGCTATTTAAAGAGTGGATTGATTTTAGAGACGATAGAGTTCAAAGCTTAAAAATTAGAAACGCTCTTGTGCCGCTTTTGGAAAAAAATACGCAAATTTCTGAAGTAAAAGAGATACTAAATCTAAAAATGCATCTTGCCAAACGCTCTCAATGGATAATCGGAGGCGACGGTTGGGCTTATGATATAGGTTACGGCGGGCTTGATCATGTATTGGCAAGTGGTGAGAATGTAAATATAATGGTGCTTGATACGGAGGTTTACTCAAATACCGGCGGTCAAAGCTCAAAATCTTCAAGAGTAGGTTCGGTAGCGCAATTTACGGCGTCAGGCAAAGCGGTGCAGAAAAAAGATTTGGGTTATATAGCTATGACTTATGAAAATATCTATATCGCGCAGATAAATTCCAACGCGTCCGCCGCTCAAACCATTAAAGCCATTGAAGAGGCGGAGAATTATGACGGGGCGTCTTTGATTATAGCTTACTCTCCTTGTATTGCTCACGGCATAAAAGGCGGACTCGGTAAATCAGGTAATCAAGCCGAACTTGCCACAAAATGCGGTTATTGGCCTTTATATACGTATGATCCAAGACTTAAAAAAGAGGGTAAAAACCCTATAAAGATTACCGGTAAAGAGCCAGATTGGTCATTGTATGAAGAATTTTTAAATAACGAAGTGAGATATACTTCGTTGAAAAAGTTAAATCCAGCGCACGCGCAGGAGCTTTTTAATCGCAACAGAGAAGACGCGAAACGCAGATACAGGCAATTAAAACGTTTAGCGCAAGCCGATTACTCAAATGAAATATAAAGCATAAAGTGACTGTTTTTAGATATTGACTCTAAAAACAGTCTAAGTTTTAGCTTTTTAAACTACGAAATTAACAGCCCATTAACAGCTGCATTTTATACTTTCATTCGTCTTTTTGTTTTGTATTATATAAATAAGGCTTTTTAAATGAAGAAAAAAATTCTCTTTGGTTTTGTGGCGGCGATAGTTTTTTGCACAGCTTTTTTTAGCTATAAGATACTCTTCTCATCAACTTCTGAAAATAACAGTGTAACTCTTGTGCGTGTCGTAAAAGGTGATATAGAAAATACTGTAACGGCTACAGGCATGGTTAGCCCGAAATCATATGTTGATGTCGGAGCTCAGGTATCGGGGCAGATTATGCAACTGTATGTTGAAGCGGGAGATATCGTGCAAACAGGTGATTTACTTGTCGAGATTGATACGACGGTACTTGAAACAAAAGTAGAATCAAGTAAAGCCGAGCTTGTCTACCAAAAAGCGCAGTTAAAAGATAGAGAGTCCAAGCTCACATTGGCTAAGCTTGCTTTTGAGAGGCAAAAAGAGCTCTTAGCGAGCGACGCCACAAGTAAAGAGGCTTATGAAAATGCTGAGGCTGCACTGTTTTCGGCTGAAGCAAGTATTGATATGATAAAAGCTCAAATTAAACAGACAGAATCATCCCTCAAAGAGAATCAAGCCAATCTAAAATATGCCAAAATATACGCTCCCATGAGCGGTACGGTATCGACTATGAGTGTAAAAAAAGGGCAAACATTAAATTCAAATATGAATACTCCTACTATTTTGCAAATAGCAGACCTCTCTACGGTAACTATTGGAGCGGAAGTATCAGAGGCTGATGTGGCAAAACTGAAAAGAGGTATGGATGTATATTTTAAGACTTTAGGCAGCCAAAATGTATGGCGTACGAAACTTTCAAAAATAGAACCGACGCCTACCGTCACTAATAATGTTGTTCTGTATAAGGCGATATTTGATGTGGAAAACAGTTCGGGTGAACTTATGAACTCCATGACAGCTCAAGTCTTTTTTGTTATTTCATCCGCAAAAGATGTATTTCTTGTTCCTATAACGGCGATATCAAAAACGGACGATGAGCATGCTTTAGTAATGCTTCGAAAAGCAGATGGTACATTTGCTCCCGTGCCGATTGAGATTGGGGTCAGTAATCGTGTGCAGGTTGAGGTAAAATCAGGATTAAACGAGGGAGATGTGATAGCTTCAAACTTCATGGCGCTTGAAGGCGCAAAAAAGATTGGCGCTCAACCTAATCGTACTAACTCCCGTTTATCGTTTGGTATGATGAGATGAGTTTGATAGAGTTATCGCATATATATCGCCATTTCGGTAACGATGAGAATCGGGTTACAATTTTAGATGATGTCAATTTAACAATAGACGAGGGCGAATTTGTAGCTATTATCGGTGCATCGGGGTCCGGTAAAACTACTTTAATGAATATCATAGGCTGCCTTGATAAACCTACAAGCGGTGTATATAAATTTAATGGTAAAAATATAAGCGATTTTAGAAAAGATGAGTTATCCAAGCTTAGGCGCGAGTCGTTTGGATTTGTTTTTCAAAATTATCATTTGATACATTCACTCACGGCTATTGCGAATGTTGAAGTACCTTCCGTATATGCGTTTACACCTAAAGATGAGAGAAAAAAAAGAGCTGCTTCCGTACTAAACTCTTTAGGGCTTGGCGACAGGCTTAATTTTTACCCTTCACAGCTTTCCGGCGGACAACAACAGAGAGTTTCCATAGCACGTGCCTTGATGAACGGCGGAAAAATCATTTTAGCCGATGAGCCGACCGGCGCGCTGGATAGTAAAAGCGGCGAAGATGTAATGAAACTTTTATTGAAACTTTCCGATATGGGGCATACTGTCGTTTTAATTACACATGATGCTAAAGTAGCCGCTAATGCGCATAGAATCATCGAGATAAAAGATGGCAAAATTTTATCAAATCCCACCTCTAAATGCATGAAGGATAGCAATAGTGATAAAAATACCATACAAAAGCAATCTTTTAGACAGAAAAAATCTGCTAAAATGCCGTTCAATATATTTATGTACGAGATAACAGAGGCTATCCGTATGGCTATAAGTTCGCTTAGGACAAATATTTTTAGAACTGTTTTGACACTTCTTGGTATTGTTATAGGTGTGGCTTCTGTTATAGCTATGCTTAATATCGGTGACGGCGCAAAAAAAGACGTACTTAACAGTATAAGTTCTATGGGTACGAATATGATTATGGTTTTTCCGGGTATGCCAAATAGCCGGCATGGCGGTGCTTCTATAGAGACGTTGGTTTTAAGCGATGCTGATGCGATAAATTCGTTGCCTAATATTATAGCGGCAATGCCGGAAGCAAGGCGTTCGGTTACTTTGCGCTTTAATAACAATGATAGAAGCACAACGCTTAACGCCAATTCATGGGCGTATCTGCAAGTGCGCGAATGGAGTATTGCACGCGGCGTGTTTTTTACAAAAGAAGATGAGCAAAATTATGCTAAAGTTGTAGTCTTGGGCGATAGCGTGGCGAAAGAGTTATTTGCGGAAGCCGACCCGATAGGAAAATATGTTTTGGTAAACAATATCATGTTTCAAGTCATAGGCGTTATGAGTAAAAGAGGAGCGTCCGCGATGGGAGATGATGAAGATGATGTCATATTTACGCCGTACTCTACGGGCAATTTACATATCATAGGGCAAAAGTATCTGCGCAATATTAGAATAGGCGTAGAGGATACAAATAAAATCGCCCAAACGGAAGAAAATATTAAACAGCTTTTGATAGAAAGGCATGGTATGGAGGATTTTCGCGTGTTAAATATGACCTCTTTGATAGAAAATATGGAACAGACGCAAAATACATTTACGATATTACTCGGCTCTATAGCGGCTATTTCGCTTTTAGTCGGCGGTATTGGAGTGATGAATATTATGCTTGTTTCAGTTACCGAGCGTACAAAAGAGATAGGTATCAGAGTAGCTACAGGAGCAAGAAGTAGAAATATAATGCAGCAGTTTTTAATAGAGGCTCTAATAGTATCGGCATTTGGCGGTTTTTTGGGAATGCTCTTGGGGCTGTGTGCAAGTTTTGTGATAAATTATTTTGGAATGTCTGTAGAATATAATGTTTTGCCCGTGATTTTAGCGTTTAGCTGCGCTTTTTTCACAGGGCTTATTTTTGGATATTTACCGGCGCGAAAAGCTGCGGGGCTAAATCCCGTGACCGCGCTTGCAGGAGAGTAGAATGAAGTATATATATATGGTAACAGTTGTGATTTTTATTGGAGGGTGCTCCATACATCCTGATGCGCTTCAGAGTAGTTTTGAGCCGCCGAAGGAGTTTAGTTTAGCGACATCAAACAGCAGTAATATCTCAAAAATCTGGTGGCAAAATTTTGATGCGCCGACTCTAAATTCACTTATGGAACAAGCGCTTGAAAATAATCCTGATATTCTGATAGCTTATGAAAATATTGTTCAAGCACGCTTACAGCTTGGCATAAGTGAAGATGCATATTTGCCGCAAATTTCTGCAAGCGGCAATACCGGCGGTTCGCAAACGGAAGCTTCAGGTAGCGATGCTCGTACTTCCAGATCAACAAGTGCAACGCTTAGGATAAGTTATGAGATAGATTTGTGGGGCAAGATAGCCGCGAACAATGAACAGGCACAGGCGCGGTTTAACGCCACAAAACATGATACGGATGCGGCTATACTCTCTTTGTATGCTTCTGTTGCACAGAGTTATTTTAGCTTGCTAAGTACAAATGAGAGGCTTAAAATAGCAAAAGATAATCTCAATATAAGTTCCCAGCTTATGCAAATCGTGGAAGCGAAATATAAAAGCGGTAGCGTAAGTCTTTTGGATGTGAGCCGTCAAAAATCATCTCTTTTATCACAGCAAGCAAACGTAGACTCTCTTATACTCCAAGCAGCACAGGCAAAAAACGCTTTAGCGGTTTTAACGGGTAGCGCGCCGCAGGGATTTGATACGGTATTGGACTCTTTTTGGGATTTGAGTATTCCGACGGTTGAAGCTGGATTGCCTTCGGAACTTTTGTTAAACAGACCTGATATAGCTCATGCCAAAGCTAATTTGGAAGCTTCAAATGCGGCAATAAAATCAGCCAGTGCAGATAGATTTCCAAGTTTTTCATTGAGCGGTAGCGGCGGTCTCTCAAGCGATGCTCTTTTGTCTTTTAAAGATCCTACTTCCATACTCTCTTTAGTTCTAAATGCTGCATATACTATCTTTGATGGCGGAAGATTGAATGATTTGACGGATGCGGAGATTTCAAAAGCCAAATCAGCGGTGCAAAGCTATAATAAAGCTATTTTGACAGCTTTGCAAGAGAGTGATGATGCATTGTTGAATGTAGCTCATCAAACTTCGCAAGAGACATTGCAAAAGCAGATTGCCGAAGAGTCTTTGCGCTCTTTGGATATCGCTAGTATACAATATAGACATGGTTCGGCAGATCTGACCACACTTTTAGATGCTCAAAACAAATATTTTTCATCACGCGATTCGCTTGCCGTACAAAGATTAAATCACTTAAATGCTGTTGTTACGCTATACAAAGTTTTGGGTGGCGGCTGGAATGAAACTGGATTGCTAATTGGCAGACAAGACTTTTGAAACCACAAGTTTCTCATTTATTTAACGTGAAGATGAGTATGGCATTTATAAATCGAATAAAGTTGCTTATTTTACAAAATTTATAATAAAGCTAAAAAAGTATTATTGAAATTTTATTCTGCATAAGATCGAAACTTTGAAATCAAATCACAAGTGTTTGAGGATATAAAGTTGAACCAAAACAAAGGTTATATTAAAATACAGTAAACGTATTGCCGAGATGTTTTTCGTTAATATGTTAAAATTATAGAAATTACATTTATATATAAAAATATTGAACTGAAATAAATGCTTTATTAAGCTATAAGCATGTTTTGGTTTATTGATTCAACTGCAATATTTACTCTATTGTTAGGATATACTGCAATGATTTTAATACAACACTTGTTTCAGTTCAACTTAAAAAGCCACTGACTCTTCAAAAACAAAACACTTTTTTAAATACAACACTTGTTTCAGTTCAATAATAGTAGCAGGTTATTCCTATGGTTCATCTTAACATTTCAATACAACCTTTGTATCAGTTCAACTTTTTCGATAGCCTCTATCACGTACATCGTCAGGTATTTCAATACAACACTTGTTTTGGTTAAATGCAATAGAACCGTTTTTTGTTGCATTGTCCACAATGTTACAACCTTTTTCAGCTATTGGCAATTACTTTTTTTGATGCTGTATTTACCGTATTGCTGCATCGTCTTTGACAATTCGGAGTGGAAATTTTCATTTATAATGATTTTTATGATTACCCCTAACCATCAAGTTCTTTTTTAATCGTGTCAGCAAATATTGTATAGTACTCTCTATTTTTAGGCATTTTCTCACTCATCATAAAGATAGAACGTTTATAGTCCTCTATGGTCAAATTTCCCCTCAAAAGCTCATATTTCAGATAAAGCCAATATGTATTTAAAGTATCGCTTTCGCAGTACTCCTTTATCTTCTCGATCTCGTTTTTAAGATATAGTCCCATCACCTGTTCGCCGCTTACGTCATATTTTCCGGGAAGTCCTATCATAACGCAAAGATGATCGAGCTTTAGCCCTCTCACTGCCCCAAAATCACTTATATGATCCATCAAGTCCACATGAAACCTGTCGCTGTAACGATATCTGTAGCTATCCCATTTACTTTTACCAAGCTCTTTGTTATCCGTGTCAAAATACGCAGGGCACGATAGATTGTAACGCATAGCACGCGTCAAAATCATAGGCATATCAAACGAGCGTCCGTTAAAACTCACAAGTTTTGGATTTTTCCTGTCTATAAACGACAAAAATGAGCTTATTAATTCCTCTTCATTTTTGCCGTCCATGCTATTGACTCTTATAAACATTCCAAAATCGTCCGCGATTACTGCAGAGATAGCCGCCACTTGATGAAATGCTACAGGCAAAAACTCGCTTCCGCTTCTCTCTTTTTGTTCGCTCATAGCAAGAGTTGCTACATCCGCGTCGCTTCCCTCAAAACCAAAAACATCCCGTATCAAGTCAAAATCAGGAACTGTCTCGCAGTCAAACACGCAAATCATTAATTATCCTTTTGGTTTTTTTCGTGTACAATTATACCTCATATCTTCAGCTTAAGGCTTTCAAAAATGCAAAGAATAGAGTATTTAACCGTTCTATTTTTTCTAAAACTATCCAGGATTTTGCCTGTATCTTTTGTGTACGGTATGTTTGATTTTTTTGCATTTTTATCTTTTCATATACTCAAAAAAAGGCGTGTTTTAACTATCTCAAATCTTACCTTAGCCTATCCCGATAAAAGTAAAAAAGAGATATATTTAATAGCCAAAAACTGCTTTAAGAGCGTAGCTAAAACAGCCGCTGAAATATTTTTACTCTTCACCGACAGAAAACGCTTAGAGGATTTTATACTCAATAAAAATGAGGTGTCCGCTAAGTTGCGCAAAATAACAGACGGCAATAAAAACGGTATCATATTTATGACGGCGCATTTTGGAAATTGGGAGATTTTATCCCATTTTGTCGCGCTTTGCGGTTATCCTCTCATCGTCATAGGACGTAAAGGCGATAACAAATATATAGAAGACAATCTAACAAAACATTTCCGCGAACGTTACGGCAGTAAAAATATTTACAAAAAAGAGGCCATGAGCAAAATGATAAAAACGCTCAAGTCAAGCGGTAATATCGGGATTTTGATAGATCAAAAAGTGGGCAGGACAAATAGCGCGAAGGGGACATTTTTTGGTATAGAGTGTTACAGTACGACCTCCGTTGCAAATATGAAGCTAAAATATGATCCGCTGGTTATCCCCATTTTTGCCAAGCGTGAACAAAACGGGCAGTATACCATTATGTTTGAAAGTACGGCGTCTTACAAGGCAGAAGATAAAACGGACAAAGATGAAAAGATAATCTCTCTCACACAATACTATAACGATATCATCGAGCATGCCGTAAGAGAAGCCCCGGAACAGTGGTTTTGGATGCACAATAGATGGAAAGTGTAGTCAAAGACTAAAACCGTTCCTATCTTCTATCATTATAGCGATGCAATAGTTTTTACTATTTTGTCACTGTAAGCTGCAACTGATCATGATGCGAAAAAATGATTTATATAATTTCGTTTGTATTTTGTTGTATATTTTTAGAGCTCAACTGCGAAGATTAAAAAAATGAGAGTGAAACCAAGTAAAATCAACTTGTGATGACAAGTAAAACAAAAACATGTCATTTTAATAATTTACTGGTATATAAGCCGTTAAACCATAAACATATGATAAATATTTTGACAAATAAGATACTTTTTACCCTAAAAATCACTACTCCTTAAATCCTCTTTTCAAAGAAAATTTTACCCTTAACACCACTGTTTTATAAAAAATAAAGTTATATAAACTTATAATGTTGCTCATAAATTTTATGCTTAAGGAGCAAAAATGAAATTGACTAAGTTAAGTTTAGCCGCGATAGTCGCGGTAGGTGCTTTAGGCTCATTCGCGAGCGCTACTCCGCTGGAAGAGGCTATCAAAGGCGTTGATGTAAGCGGTTTTGCAAGATTAAGATATGAACATGATACTTTTAGTCCACAAGGTGGTGATGATCAAACAGGCGAAGGGATTAGAGTATCAGGCGAGTTAAATATAGTAGCTCCGGTAGGTGATGGATTGGCTTTCGGTACGACTTTGGCTACGGATGGATGGAATTTTCCTGATAGTCAGGCAAGCGCTCCGACAGGTGACCTTGGTATTGCGGTGGTTGACGGTTCAGGATCATTTTATTTTGATAAATACTACTTCGTATATTCAGGCGTTCAAGATTTGACAGTTATAGCAGGTAAATATACTATCCCTGCTCCATGGGCTGAGTCAGGTTTTGATGGTGCCAGAGGTAACGGTGTGGTAGCGTTGTATTCAGGCGTACCTGAGTGGACATTTGCCGGCGCATTGTATCTTCAAACAAATGGTTTTCTTGACTCCAATCTCTTAACTCCTTTAGGTAATGCTGTAGGACATGAGAATCTATATGCTGTAGGCGCTTTTGGTAAAGCTGGTCCTGTTGATTTGCAAATCTGGGCAGCAAGTCTTGAAAAAATCATAGACACTACAGTATATGCTCAAGCTGCTTTTGCACAGGCAGGCTTTAATGTAAAAGCACAAGTTAACTACTTGAAACTTGGAGATACAGGCGTAGCTTCATTCCCTGTTGCTGATGATGCAGGTTTATTCTATGGTGTTGAGGCTGGTTATAAAAATGATCAATTCTTTGTAACCGCAGGCTATACAAAGACAGATAAAGATCAACCTGTTTATGCGCTTGATGATGACAATGACGGCTTTATCAAATTCGGTCAGCAGCTATACTATGAAACGACAAATATACCTGATGTAGCTACGATTTTTGCAAAAGCCGGCGCTACGTTTGATAAATTTGGCGTTGAGTTAGGCTATGGTCTTGCTGATTTTGATGGCGATGACGATGCCAGTGAGATTTACGGACTTGTCTCTTATCAATTCGCTCCTAAATTTGCTGTAGAGTTATACTACTCATATCTTGACATAGATAACGATTATGAGAACAGCCAAATCCAATTAGAGCTTAAATACGCTTTTTAATTTGAAGATTAGTTAAGTTTTCTTGACCCTAAGAGTTGAAACACTCTTAGGGTTTTTTATTTATATACCTTTGTTGTCGCAAATACAGCAGTAATATATTTAACACGTCAAACGGCTGGCAATTACATGGGTAAAATCTAAAACATTTAAAAATCCAAATTATTTTTAACAATACGATAAAGTTTTGTTTTTTAGATAATTTTAGCAATTTCAAATTAATATTGACTTTTAGTGTTTCTCTAGGCTGCTTTCACTCTTCACAACTGCAAAACACTATCTCACATTGCTTTCTGTCATTATGAGTTTTTATGAGGTATACAAATAAGTATATCTGTCACATTTTTATCTAAAAACTACATTATAACTTGTTAAAAAGTGAGGCAAGAAGTATCTGCTTTTTTATCATATTACTATTAAAACAGCACAATAATCCATAAATCACTAAATTTAGATATTCAATATTTTTGATTTCTATGGATTGCTTTGATATTTTACCTCTAACAGTGATAGAGTAGGGGATATTTTATTAATTGTCATGTAATGATAGAGTAGTTGATATTGTTTTCATCATTTGAATTGCATGCTTTTAAGATGTTTGATTATGTCCTGTTTTTGCTATTGCAAGCGAAACACATGGCAATCCATACGGGTATTATGTTTTTTTGGGAAAAACCCCAATTTCAAGTATCACGTTATAAGCTTTCGTTATAAATTGTTTTTTGACACAAAAAACAGACCAAAAATAATGAACGATTAAAAAAGAAACTTCTTATTTCGGAAGGAAAAAATATGTATAAGGCAGGCTAGTTTGCGAAAGCAAAACCAGCCCAAGATTGGCGATTAAAAAGCGGATTTTATGCTCTCCACCCATTTTTCAACTCTACTTTCAGTCAAATCCCCCTGATTATCCTCATCAACGATAAGACCCACAAATTTTCCATCCACTACGGCTTTTGAATATTCAAAACTATATCCTTCGATAGAATTTTTATCTCCTACTATTTTAGCGCCTTTTTCCAAGCTTAACTGATACAAAGTTCCAACGCCGTCGCAAAACTCGCCGCCATAACCGTCTTGATCGCCAAGACCAAAAAGCGCTACCGTCTTGCCTTCAAGATTAAGAGCGTCTTTGTTGAATGAATCCCAATCATCTTGCAATTCGCCCTCATACCAAGTTGACGTGCCTAAAATCAGCTTATCGTAACCGTTTATTTTATCCGCATCAGCTTTGCTGATATCTACCAAATCAACCTCTTTACCAAGCTTTTTTTGAATAAGTTTAGCAACACTTTCGGTATTGCCGCCGCTGCTTCCGTAAACAATAGCTATTGACATTTTTATCTCCTAAAATTAAATGGTATATGGAACAAGCTTTACCAAAGAATCGGTAAAGCACGGGTTTTTAACCTCTATATGACGCCTAAACGCGCTATTTTTAGGAAAAACGATATACAAAGACTTAATATTGCCCTTTGCAACCATTCTCCAAGCCTCATCTATCTCCTTTTTCACGAGATAAATCTTATCTTTATCAAACCTTTTAAAACACAGCATTACGTTAAGCAAACACTCGCTATTTTTCTCAATAACAATCAAACCGTCTTTAAAATAGACGTCTTTATCCGGGTTTTTACGCGCGATTTTTTCCAATACAAACTCCGAAAAAAGAGTTTTGGCGTCAAATATTATTCCGCAATTTTCAGATGAGAATATTCGAAAAATCAGCATTGCTTGAGGAAGTTTAGGCAAAAGTGCGTTCGCTTTTATTATCATTCTAAGCTTGTCAAAATCCTTTTTTGCAAAAAGCGCTATTAAAAGAGCCGAATACGGATCAAACATCTTAAGCCTATTTTCGCGAAGTCTGTTTTTTACTTTCAGTCCCAATAAAATTTTATTTTGAAAAATCTCAAAAAGAGTAAAGCTAAAATCGTTTTTTACGGCGATTCTCTCACTGTCATTTACGCAACAATTATACTGATTGATAAAAAACTCACGCTGTTCTTTAGGCGAAAATGATTGAAACAGCGCCGGAACTCTCTCAATCCACTTTCCGTTTATCCTCTCAAAACCAAAAAGCATTTTAAAAACTCTTTTGACATTCGTCGCAGTCATACTCTTTGTTCAAACCAAATACTTTGCAATATTCGCTGTATACGCAACTCACGCTTCTTTTCGCGCAAACTACCGGAATATTGCGTTTTTTAGCTTGAGATTTGAATAGCTTCATGGTATTATGATTTAAAAAACTTGTCAACATTACGACGCATTCGGTATTTTGCGGAATAATCTTTCTATTAACGCTACTCTTCTTTCTAGCGTCCCAATGTAAAACCTCATCTGCTCCAAGATCGCTTAAAACTGCTCTTATCGGATTTATCTCATCGGCGCCTATGACAAGTACGGACATAACTTCCTCCTCTTGAATATCTTTTTTTGATAATGATTATTATAAATAAAAAAGCTGAAACCCCGCTTATTATAGTACCAATTATCAAAAAAATTTGAGATTTTTTCGCTCCTCAAACGAAAAAGTAATTGTAGCGTATTTTTTATAGATATACAATAGTATTCTGATATATTTAATATATTATTGAAAGAAGAGGGCATCTCGATGAATAATAAGGCTAAATAAGCATGGTTTGGTAAAAAATATGTTATCCTAATGAAAAATCAGGAATGCAATAGTGCAAAAAGTCTTTTTGATAGTCGGATTGGCGCTCCTTGCGTATCTATTTTTTAAGAGTGAAAATATATTGCTTTTAAGCGCCGGTATCGCGATTTTTATCTTTGGTATGGTAATAATGGGGGAGGGCTTTAAAAGTTCAGGCGGCGGCGCATTGGAGCTGTTTTTACGCCGTCAAACGTCTACAAAATTAAAAAGTATATTTTTCGGTATAGTGGCTACTGCTATTATGCAATCATCCACACTTGTTTCACTTCTTAGTATCTCATTTTTGAGTGCCGGATTTATTAGTCTTACGCAGGGTATCGGTATACTGTTCGGTTCTCAAATAGGCACGACTTCCGGTGCGTGGCTTGTAGCCGGTCTTGGCGTTAAAGTAGATATAGCCAAATACGCTATGCCTGTCATTATCTTCGGTGTTATATTTTTATTGCAGTCTTCTAAAAGATTTAAAAGTATTGGACAGGTGCTTATCGGTATCGGTTTTTTGTTTCTGGGTGTAGCTTATATAAAAGACGGTTTTGAGGCGATAGGGAATGATTTTAACCTCGCGCAGTATTCTATAGACGGTATGACGGGAGTGGTTATATTTTTTGCTATAGGCGCTCTTATCGCTGTCGTTACGCAATCTTCTCTTGCCACGATAGTATTGACTATAGCGGCGCTGAACGCCGAACAAGTGAGTTATATAAACGCTTTGGGTATTGTTATCGGGGCAAATCTTGGTACGACCATGACGGGATTAATCAGCTCTCTTGGTTCTAATGTAGATGGTAAACGGCTCGCGTTTTTATATCTGACGTTTAATATATTTATATGCGTTTTATCTATCGTGTTTATCTATCAGCTTGTAACACTTATCAAATACGAAGCTATTGCGCTTGGTATAGGTGAGAATAATTACGCTTTAAAATTGGCGCTGTTTCACACTAATATTAATTTTTTTGGAGTAGCATTTTTGTATCCGTGGATAGAAAATATCGCTGCTATCACGCAAAAGTTCATACGCCAAAAGACTAATGCCGAAGACGATGTTTTGTACTTAAACAGTTCCATTATGCACGAAAAAGCTATACGCGAGGCGGTACGCAAGGAGATTTGCCATCTTTATCAAAATGCCGCGAATATAATGGCTCTTGGCATACATGTCACGCCTCAAGATTTGCGTTCTGATGAAAGTACGGAGGAGGTGATAAGACTTCGTTCCAGATTGCTGGATTTTGACTATGAACAGATGTATCAAAAAAAGATAAAAACTATTTACGGCAAGATAGTAAACTTTATAGTCATTTCGCAAAGTATGAGTGAGAGCGAGAATATAGTTAAAGATTTGACGCAGTTGCAAAAAGCTACTCACGGTGTCGTTGAAGCGCTCAAAGATGTTAAGCATTTGCAAAAGAATCTGACAAAATATATGGCAAGCCCGAATGAAGGCATTAAAAATAGTTACAGTCTTATCAGAGAGTATCTTTTGACACAATTTAGGATATTGGTAAAAGTATTTGAGAGCGATGAGGAAGATCTTATCATTGTGCTTATAGCGCAGCTTGAAATGCTTAGCGAAAAGTTTGATAAAAACGCTTTGCTAACGCTTGGTACGCTGTTAAGGGCAGGGAGTATATCGCCGCTTATGGGGAGTTCTTTGATGAATGATAACGCTTATGCCGCGCAGATATCAAAATCTCTTATACAGGCGGCTAAAATCATATTTATTCATAAAGACATGGAACAAAAGGAAACAATGCAGGCGGTGCTATCTGACGGAAAGGAACAGTGATGGAAAATAAAAACGGATTTTTAGAAGGACTTAAAAACATGCTTGGACTTCAAAAAAATGAGAATGAAAATCTCTCCTCTTTGATAGATAAGTTGCACGCCAGAAGAGTCGCGTTAAAAGCGGAGCTTGATGAAAAAGCCGGCGAAGAGGAAAAAGTCAAAGAGTTAAAAGAGATTATCCAAGTTGTTGATGAGCAGATAAAAAAGTGTGAAAAGATACTCGTGGAGAATAATTCGTAATTGCCGTTATTTGCCGCCAAAACGAAGCAGTGCGCTTCCCCAGGTAAATCCGCCGCCAAATGTATCAAGCAGTATCAAATCGCTATGTTTTATCCTGCCTTCTTCATAAGCATCATTCATTGCCATAGGGATTGACGCAGCTGATGTATTGCCATATTTTTGTACAGTCAGAACAGTTTTGTCATGTGGAAGATTTAACTTTTCGCGTACAGCTTCTATGATACGTAAGTTTGCTTGATGAGGTATGAAATGGTCTATTTGGTTTGAGGATATATGGTTTTTTCGCAAAATCTCCACTACATCATTTGTGAGTGTCTTAACTGCTGCTTTGAAAACTTCATTTCCCGCCATTTGCAAATACTCAAGCGTTCTGTCGTCTTTCGGATACATCACCCTTGAACGCGGAGCTACTAAAAGATGCGCGTAGTCTCCATCCGCGCTTATTTGTATATCTATTATCGCTTCGTTTTTATCTTCTGTTGCGCTTATGACTGCTGCACCCGCACCATCTCCGAATAGTATGCAAGTGTTTCTATCGGTGTAATCTATAACAGAGCTCAATTTTTCCGCACCGATAATAAGTATATTTTTGTGAAGTTTGGATTCTATGAGAGATTTGGCGAGGTAGAGTATGTAAACAAATCCGCTGCAAGCCGCACTAACGTCAAATGCCAGAACATTTTTAATGCCAAGCTTTGAGGCCATAATGCAAGCAGTTGCCGGCATACATAAAAAGTCAGGTGTAAGTGTAGCGCAAATAATAGCGTCAATATCGCTTGCTTTTATGCCTGCTCTTTTGATAGCTATCTTGGCGGCTTTTAGTCCAAGGTCGCTTGTAAATTCACTCTCAGAAGCTAATCTGCGTTCTTTTATACCTGTACGTTGCACTATCCACTCGTTTGTGGTTTCGACCATTTTCTCCAAATCACTATTGCTTAAAATCTTTTTTGGAGCGTAAGCACCGATAGATTTGAAGCAGGCATAAATTTTATTCAAATTCCGCGATCTCTTCTTCTATAGCTTGTGTTACACGTGAATCTGCGAATTTAAGAGCTTGAAAAATGGCATTTTTGATAGCTTTGGCATTACTTTTGCCGTGGCTTATAATGACGCATTTTTTCACACCCATTAAAGGTGCGCCGCCATATTCGGCGTAATCGACCTGTTTTTTGAGTATTTTAAAGACTTTTTTCATCAAAGCCGCACCGGCAATCGCAAGTGGGGATTTTTTGACATTCATTTTTATGATATTGGTGATGGATTCTGCTACGCCTTCACTCGCTTTTAGCAAAATATTGCCCACGAAACCGTCGCAAATAACTACATTTACAGAAGCATCAAAGATATTGTTACCCTCAACATTTCCAACAAATGAGTTGAGTTTTGCCATCATCTCGTATGTTTCTTTAGTAATATCATTACCCTTACTGCTCTCTTCGCCGTTTGATAAAAGCCCGATTTTCGGTTTTTTGATACCCATTACATTTCTAGCGTAGCACTCGCCCATTATGGCAAATTGAAATAGATGCTCAGCTTTGCAGTCAACATTTGCGCCGACATCCAAAACAAGCGTTGAGACATTATTGTGTACGGTTGGCATTAAAGTGGCGATAGCAGGTCTTGACACGCCTTTAAGCCGTCCCACGCGAAGAGTGGCTAAACTCATAGTCGCACCGCTGTGCCCGGCCGATACAATTGCATCGGCTTTACCTTCTCTTACCAAATCCACTGCTTTATATATAGTGGATTCCTTGCGTTTTAAGACATCAGTGGCAGATTCGTGCATATCAAACACATCGTCAGCTTCGATAAACTCTACTCTATCTTGCATAATCGGTGAAATAAGCGGTTTGATAATGTCTGTTTTACCTACCAATATCGCCTTAAAATCGTCCCTTTCCGCCAAAGCTTTTATAGTTCCTTCTATAATGGGGGCAAAGCCTAAATCTCCGCCCATAGCGTCAATAGCGATTTTTAGCATCTATATCTTCTTAATATTCGCCGCTGTTTTTATTGATACGATGAGGCATTTTCCAAGTACCGTCGCTTGCTTTCACAGGCATCGGTAATGTGATTTTATAGTGAGTTCTGCGTTTTGCACCTCTTGTTTTACTCACTCGTCTTTTTGGGACTGCCATTGTATTCTCCTTGTTAATTTTTGCATTTGCTGCAATAGTGATAGCCGCTCTTGATAGACTCTATTTCACTTTGCAAAATTTCATTAAAATCGATAACTCCGCCGTAAAACTCTACGACATCAATCTTATCTATTTCACCTTTATAAATACCGTCTGAAAGAAATATCTCAAGCGGTTCATTTATTTCCAGACTTAACTCATTGCCGCATCTATCGCATATATGGCTGACTTGCCCGAACATATCGGCTTTGAGTAAAACCAAATCAGGAGATTTTCTAAAAACTGCGCCTGAAAGTTTCATATTTTCATTTAAAAGTTCAAAATTTAAAACTTCTTTGGCGATTTTTTTAAAAGCTATCTCCACAATTCTAAGCCAATTCTCTTTTTGAAAAAAAGAATGCTATTTCCGTTGCTGCATTTTCTAAACTATCACTTCCGTGAACGGCGTTTGCGTCAATACTCTCGGCAAAGTCAGCGCGAATAGTGCCTTTTTTTGCATCTTTGGGGTTTGTTGCACCCATAAGCTCGCGATTTTTAGCTACCGCATTTTCACCTTCAAGCACCATAACGACGACGGCTCCGCTTGTCATAAATTGAACCAAATCTTTAAAAAAAGGTCGTTCTTTATGCACAGCGTAAAATTTACCTGCATCTTCTTCGGATAGTTTCAATTTTTTTATAGCTGCTATTTTAAGATTATTACTCTCAAATCTGTCAACAATCTTCCCGACGACATTTTTCGCCACTGCATCAGGCTTGATAATAGATAACGTTTGCTCCATGATTAGATGTTCCTTGGCAATGATATTTTAAATAAAGGGTGAAATTATAGCAGATTTTTTTTTATTTTACATAAAATCGTGCGCTGTGACTATAAAAATCGCAGCGCGCACGGTTTATGAAGCCGCTGAAGTGTCACCTTTGCGTTGCTCCATGTCTATTTCGGAGCGAAACGGTTGACCGTCCACTGCCAAATCCCATACTATACAGCCGTCTGTCGGACAGCTTGCCGCGCAAGCAGGCTGGTCATGGTAACCTACACACTCAACACATTTATTGGCATAAACATAATATATTCCATCTCCTGTTGGATTATCACTGTCATCAACAATCGCTTCAACAGGGCATTCGTCAATACAGGAACCGCAAGATATACATAAATCTGTAATTTTAACCGACATATTCTCTCCTTTAAAAAAATGGGATTCTACTATAACAAACTCTTATTTAAATGGCTATTAAAAGAGCTTAGAGAAAATAAAATGTAACTTTTTGTGTTACTATTTTGTTTTTCAGAATTTATAATCTCAAATAAGATAAAAAATATCGTATCCGTTAAAAAATTAAACAATAACTTATGATTTTAATGATATAATTTCTGACTTGATAAAATTTATTATTTGGAGAAGCAAATGTTAGTAACAAAAAAAGCGCCTGACTTTACGGCAGTAGCAGTTTTGGGAGATAATCAGATAGTTGGAGATTTTAATCTTTATAAAAATTTAGGCGAAAATGGTGCTGTAGTCTTTTTTTATCCTATGGACTTTACTTTTGTTTGTCCATCTGAGATCATTGCGTTTGACAAAAGACTTGATGAGTTTAAAGCGCGCGGCGTTAATGTGATAGGCATTTCATGCGATACGCAGTTTTCTCATTTCGCATGGAAAAATACGGAGGTCAAAAACGGCGGCATTGGCAATATCCGCTACCCTCTTGTAGCTGATGCCACAAAGAAGATCGCTCGTGATTTTGATGTGCTTTTCAACGAAAGCGTTGCGCTTCGCGGCTCATTTTTGATCGATAAAGACGGCACTGTAAGACACGCGGTGATAAATGACCTTCCACTTGGCAGAAACATTGACGAGATGTTAAGAATGGTTGATACTGTGATATTCACAAATAAATACGGAGAAGTTTGCCCCGCAGGCTGGCATAAAGGTGATGAGGGCATGAAAGCCGATACACAAGGCGTAGCGGAATATTTAGCTAAAAATGCAGAAAAACTATAACAAACAATATACACACTCCTTCAAAACCCGTGTTAATAGCGCGGGTTCATAAATCCATTTTTTAAGTATGTGAGTAGTTTTTACTGTCTTTTGTCGGCGATATTACTCTTAAAGCATATATTTTGATAACATGATTCGAATTTGATTAACTTAGTATCCTTATCGTATAATCCGTCTGCAAAGCCAAACGGAATGTCAAGAGTTGGATTTGTATCATGTATGATATTGCCGTAATATATATTATTGATACTATTGTCAATCACTAATCCAAACTTGTTTAAATTCATTGGTTTTTTATCCCAGAAAAAAATCGAACTAACACCTTCATACTTAAAAAGCTCAATACTGTCATATTTTATATTTATAGTTGAACTATTATTGTCATAACAGTCAAAATATCCTTTACCGCAAGCCGTTTGATAAGCTCCTGCGCGAATTAACTTTATTCCCATAACGTCTTTATAATTGATATCTATTTTATCTGTTAATAAGTAATGCTCAAATTTATTTTCTCCAATATTGAGCATTGCAATTAAAATTAGTTTTTCACAGTTTTCAGAAATTTTTATTTGTGCCGTATCTTCCCTATAATCACCATTAAAATCGCCATTAACACTCAAATATTTATTGATATCATTATTACGCCATTCTTCACTTATTGTAACATTATGATCTATATGTCGTTGACAAGTTGCAAACGATATTTGAGACAAACAAGCGATAATCAATGTAAAGATAAAAAATGACTTTAACATTAACGCACTCCATGAGCAAAACCAGTTGAATTGTTTCGTCCGGGCCTTGTTTGTATATGATAATGATTGCCTTCTTCTTGTCCATATGCATTGTTCGGCGCGCACTGAGTAAAACATCTTTCAACTTCATTTCGCGACAACCCGGGATTAGAATTTTTCCCTATATCGCAAGCTTGTCCTGTTTCATGGGCGCTACCTGGAGAATGTCCGCCTTCTGTAGCTCCGGTAATTACCAAATTGCGTCCAATACAAGTATCCATGCAAGAGATTACTGCTTCTGTTGCTCCGTCAGCAGGCGTACCTGCTCTTGAAGTATATTCAAATAACCCCCAAGGATCCACCCCATTCACCGGATCACCACCACATACCCATAAAGGTTTGAGTCTCCTCCCTCAAAGTCAATAGGATCCTTACTTGTCCATCTGCCTGTTTGTGAGTCATATTCTCTATAACCGAATTTGATTAGTTTTGTGTCTTTGTCGTATAATCCGTCTGCAAAGGTTTTAGCTAATGGGTAGCCGTCATATCTTTGTAAACTCATGCTTAATTGTCTTCTTGTTTTAAGCGTTCTTTAAAGAAAAAATGCCATATTTTGAAAATCTCTATTATGCTAAATAAAAATCCATAAGCAAAAATTACTCCATAAACAACAATAAAACATCCTTGTAGTAGATGATTATCTAACGGTAAAATGCTTAGTATAAACATTATAGGCAATACCACTAAACTTAACTTGAATACATTACCAACTATATGCTTGAGTTTATCGTATTTGTGATCTGATGATAGAAATGGATATTCACACATCATAATATAAAATAACGTAATAAACCCAACTTTGATTAATGTACTTAATTTATGTTTCTTATATATGCCATGCTTGAAACTTAATCTCTTCGTGGCCATTTTGCAAACAATAAACGTATAAAAAGATAGGCGGCATAAAAAGAAATGATAAACATAGATGTTATAGCTAATATTACGACTATAGCGCCTATTAGCGCTAATATAGGATTTTTAAATATATGCCAGCTTAGAAGACTAATAATAGCTCCTATTAAACTAAAAAGAAATGCAATAAACATTCGTTTTATACTGTTATAATATTTTTTAGAAATCTCATAACCGTCATTTTTCATTTTATATCCATTGAAATATATCTGATAGTTACTTTCTAAAAGGAGATGTAACCCATTCCCACATTTCACCTATTGTTGGTGATGTTATAGTTGTTGTAGTAGATACTCCACCAGATATTCTTACCCCACCGCCAACGCCAAAATATCCTCCAATGCCATTAGCAATACCTATATTGGTGAGAGATGAACCTTCAATTGAGCCACCAAAGGAATAAAACAATGCTATATCGGCAGAACCTATTGCTTGTGTCTCGGTTTTTATACCAGATTCTGATGGACAATCTGAATGAGAAATACCAAGATTTGCACCAACTCCACCATATATACCGCCTCCAGCTTGAGTATTAGCCGTCACTCTAATAAAAAATCTACCATTACTTGTAATACCAACTGATGTTCCGCCTCCACCGAATATACCAACACCCATAGAACCGCTAACTCCTCCAGAAATTTGCCACTCTAGTCCATTGAAATCAATCAAATTCACCGGATCACCCAACACATACCCATACAGATTTAAACTTCCACCATTAAAGTCAATAGGATCTTTGCTTGTCCATCTGCCTGTATAAGAGTCGTATTCTCTATATCCGAATTTGATTAACTTGGTATCCTTATCGTATAAACCACCTGCGAAGGGTATTGGAATGTTTAAAATAGGTTTCATATATACAATTATTTCTGTAATCCAATATAATAATATATATATTTTATTTATAATACATTTCTCAATATAATTCCTTGATTATCATAACTGAACATGATGACAGTTTTTCGCTCTTTACTTTGCTTGACATTTTTTTATAGCTTCTAATATTTCTAATTTCCTATACGATGGTATAGGATATAATCTTATTAATAACAAACAAACTACATCATTATTTAAATACGAATATTTTAGTAAAAAATTTACAGTATTTAATCGCTTATTGTAATCTGTATTTCTATCTACATTGTCATAATAATAGTAGTATTGATAGAACATTTCAGAACTATTTTTTTCAAGCATAAATAAGTATTTTTGCTCATCTTTTCTATTTTCAATATTACTAAAAGTCTGCCTTGCAATCAAAAAGAAAATGTTTATTATTATAAGAAATACGATTATTAAATATAATATGACTTTAATCGCTCTTTTCATCTTTTATTTCTCGGGAAAAAATGGACGCAATCCTTGACCATTTCCTGTTGTTCCAAATGGGTAAGTATATATGTCTGTCGGTGCATAAACTTTGACTCCTAATTTATTGGCAAGTTTCTGTGGCAAGTCACCATTGCCTAGATTGCAACCCAATAAACTAACGGGACCACCTTCATATCCATTATTTTTCATATCATCAGCTAATTTATCTGCAGCTTTATCGTTGGTACAAGTATCATATTTGATAAAACCGCATGAATCTGCATGCCCACCTATTGTAAAACCTGGACTAAACATTCCGGTAGTTGGCAAATCAGTTGTCCAATAATTTTTTTCATGAGAATCAAATAAGTTCATATCTAAATACAGTCCGTTAGGATCCACCCCATTCACCGGATCACCCAACACATACCCATAAAGATTTAAACTTCCTCCTCCAAAGTCAATCGGGTCTTTGCTTGTCCATCTTCCCGTATAACTGTCATATTCTCTATATC
>JAISGD010000030.1 GCA_031263195.1 Campylobacteraceae bacterium
ATACCGTTACGTTTAAGTCTGCAATACTTCCGTCTTCAGAGGTAACTATAACGGCAATGTTATTTCCTCATTGTTTTAGAATGAGGAAGAAATCATCTTAACAGGCGGCGGTATCAAATTAAGATTAAATAAGATAATATTCCTCTGTTTTTGTAAAGTAATACCGTTACGTTTAAGTCTGCAATACTTCCGTCTTCAGAGGTAACTATAAAGGCAATGTTATTTTCGATAATATCTTTGAACGAATACGAAGATATTGTAACGGTAGTGTTATTAATCTCATTGTTTTAGGATAAGGAAACAATCTCTTTAACCTTTATAGACTTTGATAAATGCACTTCGTACTTTATAATCCTCAAGTACCGCATAACCTTTAGCCGTTACACCATTCGGACTCATAACCGCATCTTTAATGAGTGCAGGATGAGAATAGTTGTTTAGCAGTTCGCTGAAGCTTTCGAATAAACCGCGCGCCAAAAACTCCGCGTCGTCTCTTTTTAAACCCTCTTTAACGCCGCCGTCAATAAGACTTTCAGCTACAAGCGCTAAAAATGCAGGAGCGCTGCCTGTAAGAACGGTAGCCGTATCAAGCTCTTTTTCACTTCCGACCCAAAGCGTTTTGCCTATTGCGCCAAAGATATTCAAAGCTTTCTCTTTAGCCTCTTTATCGCCCGTTAGAGTAGTCATTGATTTGCCGAAACTTGCTGCGATATTGGGCATTGCTCTTATATAGCACTCTGATTGTATGTTGGCTTTTAATTGTTCTGTCGTAACGCCTGCGAGTACCGAGAAGAGTGCGGCTGCTCTGTTTTTGAGTTGTTTTGTCACTGCTTCGAGCGCATATGGTTTGACGCACAATATGACATTTTTACCGCTTATATCAATCTCTTTTTTATAAGTATATACTTCTATCTTTGGGTAGCGCTCTTTTAGGGCTTGCAATTTTTTCTCATCGCGTCCGAAAACCTCTATTTTAAAACTTTGCTTTAAAAGTCCTGAAATCATCGCGTTTGCCATTACGCCGTTACCAAATATCGTCAAAAGCATAATAATCCTTTTGGTGAAAAATTGGGATTATTATACCTTTTAAACTTGAAATAACAAACAAAAGTGTAAAATATATACTTTAAATTTTTGCGATGAGGCTACACATTAACTATAATTGCGTAAAATACGGATTGATTTTAATAAGGAAGTGGATTTGATAATGCGAAAGCTCTCTGTTTTAGTTGTTGCTTTTATGCTGTTTTATGGTTGTTCTACCAAAGATTCTGTACTTGAGTATAACAAAAGCGCGGATTATTGGTATAGCGAAATGATAAAAGCTATTGTCAACAACAATATGGAAAAAGCCGATTCGCTGTATACGTCGCTATCAAGCGAACATGTAGCTTCGCCGTTACTTAGCGAAGCGCTGTTGATAATGGCTCAAGCTTACATGGACGAAGAGAATTATATCAAGGCGAACGAATATCTGGACGAGTATATTAAAAAATTCGGCAGCAGTATCAGAAACGAATATGTAAGATATCTTAAGATTAAAGCAAATTACGACTCTTTCTCGCGTCCAAACAGAAACCAGCAGCTTATACTGATGACGATATTGGATATGAAACATTTTGTTGAAACATATCCTGCTTCGCCATATCTTTATATGGTGCAGACAATGCTTGTACAAATGGAGCTTGGAGAAAATCTCATAAGCGAAAATGTCGCCTCTTTGTATGAAAAACTTAACAAAGGCAGCGCGGCGGAATTTTACAAGGAGAAGAGCGATAAAGCTTATAGTGACGACGGAGAGGTGATAAATCCCAAAGTCCCTTGGTACCGCCGATGGTTTGAATAAAGGAGAGCGTTTGCAGCTTAGTAATTACAACACATTTCCCGCCGAACTTCCCATTATGGCGGAGGACGAACTTTTTTTATACCCTTTTATGATAACACAGCTGTTTTTGAGCGATGACGATAATATCGCGGCTGTAAATGAAGCGCTTGAAAAAAATACGCTTCTAGTCGTTGTGCCGACAAAAATGGGAGAAGAGGGAACGAGGGATTTTGAAGGGATATACGATGCGGGTGTTGTCGGCTCTGTTATGCGCAAAATCGCGCTTCCTGACGGGCGCGTAAAGATACTGTTTCAAGGTATGACAAAAGGGCGCATTGTCAAAAATATCCAAACGAAACCGCTTAAAGGTTTGATAGAGGTTTTGCATACGCAAAAACTTGACACATTGAGAACCGACGCGCTTTTGGCGGTATTGAGAGAGAGAGTGCAAGCTCTATCCTCCGGCGCGGTTATTTCGCCGGAGATTTTAAAAACCATAAACGACAATAACGAAGCCGAACGTATTTGCGATGTAGTCGCAAGTGCAATAAAACTCAAAAAAAATCAAGCCTACAAGCTATTTATCGAGACAGATCTTGAGAAAAAAATTTTGATGTTGGTGGATTATATCAACAATGATATAGAGTCCAGCCGCCTCCAAAAAGAGATAAAAAGTAAGGTACATTCGCGCATAGACAAAGTTAATAAAGAATATTTTTTGAAAGAGCAGTTAAAGCAGATACAGCAAGAGCTTGGAGCTGACTCGCAGCGCGAAGAGGAGATAGAGGCATTCCGTGCGAAATTGGAGATAAAAAAGCTTTTTATGGGAGAGGACGCTTATAAAGAGATAAAAAAGCAGATAGACAGACTCTCCAAAATGCATCCGGATTCTGCCGATGCTAACATATCGCAGGGCTATTTGGATTGGACACTTGAGATACCGTTTGAGAGTGTCGCGATAAAAAAACTTGATATAAATGACGTACAAAAACAATTAGATGCCGACCATTATTCGCTGGAAAAACCAAAAGAGCGTATTGTAGAGTATTTTGCCGTAAAGGAACTTTTGGATAGGCGCGGTATAAAAAATAAAGAGAGTAAAGGCGTTATACTTTGTTTCGCCGGACCCCCAGGTGTGGGTAAAACTTCGCTTGCCAACTCTATTTCCAAAGCATTGCATAGAAATTTAATCCGCATCGCGCTTGGCGGAATGGAAGATGTCAATGAACTTAGAGGTCACAGGCGTACATACATAGGCGCTATGCCCGGACGCATAGTACAAGGTCTCATAGAAGCTGTGCAGATGAATCCCGTTGTAGTTTTGGATGAGATAGATAAAGTAGCGCGAAGTTTTAGGGGCGACCCGACAGCCGTTTTGTTGGAGATATTGGATCCGGAACAGAATAATAAATTTAGAGATTATTATCTTAACTTCAATATTGACTTAAGCAATGTCGTATTTATCGCGACTGCCAATGACGTATCGTCTATTCCGGCGCCGCTTAGAGATAGAATGGAGTTTATATTTTTGAACTCTTACACGCCGCAGGAAAAGTTTGAGATAGCTAAAAAATATCTTGTTCCGCAAGAGATGAAAAAACATGGTTTAAAAAATAGCGAAGTGAATTTTTCCGACGGCGCAATAAAAATCATCATAGAAAACTATACAAGAGAGTCAGGCGTAAGAAATCTTCGCCGAAGAATCGCTGATATACTTAGAAAAAGCGCTAAAAAACTACTTGTTGGAGAAAACAAGATATCGATTGGCGTGAAAAATATCAAAGAATATTTAGAAAAAAGTGTCTTTGAAATAGAGAAAGCTGATGAGAAAGATTTTGTCGGGCAAGTAAACGGACTTGCGTGGACAAGTGTCGGCGGCGATGTTTTAAAAGTGGAAGCGGTACGTATCCAAGGCAAAGGAAATATGCAGCTTACCGGTTCTTTGGGGGATGTCATGAAAGAGTCCGCCAAGATAGCCCAAAGCGTTGTAAAAGTGTTGATAGATGAGGGCAGGCTAAAGATAAAAACCAAAGATATACCGCTTAACGAAAATGAGAGAAATGGTGATTTTTCACCGGAATCAAGCGAGATATATAGGCGGTTTGATTTGCATTTGCATGTACCTGAAGGTGCTGTGCCAAAAGATGGGCCAAGTGCGGGAATAACGATGGCAACGGCTATAGCTTCCATTTTGTCAAATAAAAAGGTGCGAAGCGATACAGCTATGACAGGAGAATTAACTCTGACCGGTAAAGTGCTGCCCATAGGCGGGTTGAAAGAAAAACTCATTGCAGCATTCAAAGCCAAAATCAAAACGGCGATAATTCCTCAAAAAAATTACGAAAGAGATTTGGACGAACTGCCCTCTGAAGTAAAAGACAATATGCAAATCGTACCCGTCTCACGGATAGAAGAGGTATTGAAAATCGCTTTGAAATAACGCAATTTTCAATTATACCTTTCTTCACTGCGAAGTAACAACCCATAGAAAAAATACCAAACAAGAACTGTATAAAATAATTTATAAATTTTCAAAAGCGCATAAAAATACACTATTTTATGCTGATGGAAATATATTGAATTTTTTTTGGGATGGCTGTTGCCTTTTATAGTTTGAATAACAAAGGTAATGAATTTCTTCAATAATTTATTACACCAAAAACAGCAAATATCTCCACTTTTACTTTTATTAATTCTAAAAATAAGAAAAAACAAAGCTTATATGATACATGATAAAGCGAGGTTTGTCTTTAGTAGTTTACGATTATAAGGAGGATCTATTGTTCTTAGTTTTATGATTTTAAAATATAAAAACATTAAAATAAACTTATATATACTATAAGATATAAAAAAATAATCTCTTTAATACGCTAATTTTTGTATGATGCTCCCGCATAAAAATTCTATAAAAGGAGCACACAATGAAGACTGGGGTGACTTTATCAGTTTTAAAACTATTGTTTATATCTATTTTAGGTATTGTTTTTCTAACAGGTTGCAGATTTGAAGGTTTTTTCGGCAAAGGTAACTCTACTGCCGCACCGGTAAACGCTTCAACACCTATTATTAGCGTTCAACCAGTAAGCGCCGTTTATGTTCAAGGAGATGCCGCTATTCCTCTTGAGATAATGGCAAACGTAAATGACGGAGGAGTGCTTAGTTATCAATGGTATAGCAATGGGATAAATTCTAATGAGAATGGAAGCATTATATCAGAAGCGACAAGCCAAAGTTATGTTCCTCTAACTTCAGATATCGGAACGACTTATTATTATGCGGTTGTTACAAATACGAACGATAATGCCAAGAAAGAAAAAAGGGCTTTTGTTGTAAGCGATGCGGCTGGGATTGAGGTCAATGCTCTTTCGGCAAGTTTCTATGATGCCGATTTGAATCTATTAGCCAAATATGGCAATCTCTCCTTTGGTCACGAAGTAGAACTTAACTCAAACAAGACGGCATACAATATTACCGATTGGTATCTGGCAAATAACGATACGGCTGTAGACTTTTATACCATAGCAAATAAAAGCGTAAACTTTTACGCTTCGTCAAACGTTACGGAGATAACATCTCAAAATGATTTAGCGTATATCAATACCGATAACGTTACTCTGGCGGGTAAATATATTCTCTTAAACGATATAAAGTTAGACGAAAACGGAGCAGGATTTGACGATGATGGGTGGAAACCGATAGGAAACCCGTCAAATAGTTTTACAGGTATCTTTAACGGTAATTCTCATAAGATAACGAATCTTTGGATAAACAGACCGTCTGCCGAGAGTATCGGGTTTTTCGGTTATGCTGAAAACGCTACTATGAAAAATATCGGAGTTGAGATAACGGAGGGAAAAAGCATCACAGGCAATGATAGTGTCGGTGGTATAGTGGGGCAAGTTGTCAATACTAATATAACCTATGTTTACTCAATAGGAAATGTTGGCGGTGATAGTCATGTCGGCGGTATAGCAGGTAGTATTAACAACGGTAGTATAACTAATACTTACTCGACAGGAAACATCGAAGGCATCTATTTTGATATTGGCGGCATTGTAGGAGTGGCTATGAATGGCAGTGTTATAACCAACGTTTACTCAACAAGAAATGTTAGCGGCTATGGTTATGTCGGCGGCATAGCTGGAAGTACTCGCCATATCGATGCGGGAAGTACTCGCTATAGCAATATAGTCAATACTTACTCAATAGGAGATGTCAACGGCAATAGTTTTGTAGGCAGTATTGTAGGGTATGCTGACCATGGTAATATAACCAATACTTATTCAAGAGGAAATATTAATAGCGCTAATGTTTATATCGGCGGTATAATGGGATGGATTAGTAATTCCGATATCTCAAATAACGCTGTAATTAACGGTTTGATTGCCGGAAAGAATGATGCAAGTCGCGTCGTCGGTTTTATCGGTTCAGACATCAATCTAAATATCGTTTCAAACAATTTCGTGCTGGACAGTATAGTTGGCACTTTTGCAAATATCGACGATACAAGATATCACGGAATAGACAAAACCATAGAACAGCTAAAAACAAAAGAGACTTACAGCGATGCGGTAAACGGCGACGGTTTAGGCGGTCTTGGATGGAAATTCGGAGATAACATTGATAATCCTTGGGTTTGGGGAGCGTTTGACGACTACCCGTATCCAACGCTTTATTGGCAGACGCAAAAACCGTAAGTTTTGGAGCTTTTTACATTATCGTGAAAAGTTTTAGCAAAATAGCAATCCTAAGAAATATATTTCTCAAGGTCATTTCACCGGTTTGGAGTTTGACGCAATGTTAGCTCCAAACTTTACATGTAAAACGTTTCATACTTTTGGATTGTCGCATTTACTACGTAAAGACAGACTTTTGTCATTGTTAAGAGTTTAACAATTTGACATAATATAGAGTGGCGCTAAACTTGCGGTTTTTACAATGATATGGACGAAACATTGAAATAATTTTCATTCTCGCGATCAAGGATTTTAATAATTCGCGATAAGCGTATATTTTGAAAACAATCAAAACTATCCCAAAAGAGTCGGTTTTATTTTATGTGCGCTAAAACCCAAAGCATTTTTATCGGTAATGCCGGTTGCCATTAAAGCTACCTGTGGCAGTGTCAAAAGATAGATAGGTATCTCGCGTCCCATCGCGTGTTCTATCTCTTTTCTCTTCCTGTCCATTAGATAAAATATACGCGTATCACTTACTATTAAAAAATCCGCACCATTGTCAAATGCATCTAAAAGAACGCTGCCCGCCATTTTCAAGGCGATTTTTGGCGCATATTGCATTAGTTCATATCCGCTTGGTTTAAATTCCCTGCTAAATCGCACACGCTTTAATTTTACAGTATCAAAAAAATTATTTAACTCTCTATTTGAGTATTCGTCAGCTCTTATATCCGCTCCATAATAGAATGCAGCTTTAAAACTGTCAAACGGATGTTGAATGCGGCTTTTGATACGCTGTACAATGTCTTTATTTATGACAAAGGCGTTGATATGTAAAGTATCAGCCAAAAAGTCGGTTGTAAGCTCAAGCGGATTTAAAATCTGCTTCATCTCCTCTTTTATATTGGCATTATTTATGATAAAGTTTTTCGCAAGTTTCAACGATAAATAAGAACTGGTATCGTAAGCGACGATAGTTTCACCATTCTTGCCTGCCTGCGCCAAAACTGCGATAAATCTTTTCGCGAAAAGCTTCGGATTTAGTATATATTTTTCAGCGCCTATGTCACTGATGTTTGTATTTATAGCGTAATGGGCTATATAAAACTCTTTTAAAAAAGTCTTGCCGGCATTTTTGAAAGGCTTCGTAACAAGTTTTTTATGCATTTTGTCAAAAATAATATAATTTGTCATAGCTTTGCCTTAAAAAATTAAACTCTTGGCACGCTTTGCTTCGCGCTTTGTCATGGAGTTGGTATCCGGGACATACCGCACGATATCCATTTTCAATTTTGCTATTCTATCCTCTATGCTTGTTGCGTTTGAGTACAGAATCAGAGCATTTTTAACAGAAGTATGCAGCCACACACCGTGCTTTTCATCAGCGCATAATCGTAATATTTCATCTCTTTTTTGCGGATATTTTTCAGCCAAAAACAGTGCAAAAATCATAAATGAATCACCGAAATATTCACGTTCAAACTCAATCGTTGGAGAAGCGTAGTAGTACGAGACAAGTTCTTCATACCTCTCTTTGTCGCTCTCTTCCATAAAGAGCTTCAGGTAGTCTAATTGTTGCAAAAAAACGCTTGTGTCTATAATAAGATCATGCATAGCGTAAAATTCACTCAGAGGCTCAAACGTAAAGCTGTCTGTTTTGAGGAATTTGGCGATAGTTTCGACACTCGTATTTAGCGAAGCAACAAACGAATTCACTCGTATACCCATGAATCTATTTGATGAAAATGCAAAAGAGTTATCCTGTTTTTTTATACTGTTTAAAATATCCAGTAGTGTGCCGTTTTCAGTTACGCTCACTTCATATTTTTTATAGTATGGCAGCAAATCGTTTGTCACATTAAAACGAAACAGATTTACGGTAATAAGACAGGACATATCTCCTCCTGAAAAAGCAAGTTTGGTTAGTTTAACCCAAAAACACTTAATATATTTTTTGTTTTAAAATTTTGGATAAAAAAACCATATAAAAGTAACAAAACGGAGCTAATTTTATATTAAAGAGGCTGTATTATAATAACAAACTCTGTTTTTTTGGAGGAATTTTTGGATAAAGAATCCTTTATCATTTCACAGTTTAAAAATGCTTTCACAGGCGATGATGGTGCAGTTGTCGGTAAATGGATATACTCAAAAGACCTTTTTTGCGAAGATACGCATTTTAAGCGAGGCTGGTTAAGTCTTTATCAAATCGCGCAAAAAGCTATGATTGTTAATATATCAGACGCTATAGCCATGAATGCGAAACCAAAATATGCTCTTTTGGGCGTTGGTATACCGAAAAATTTCAGCTTTCAAGAGATAAGAGAGTTATCACAAGGTTTTATTGAAACAGCTCGCGAATACGGCGTAAAAATTATCGGCGGAGATACAGTATCTGGGGATAAAATCGTAATTTCCATAACGATTATCGCTAAAAAACGCAAACATACGCTTTACCGCTCAAATCTAAGAAAAGGTGATATTTTAGCATACACCGGCGTTTTAGGACAGAGCGGATATGAATTGCGAAAACTCTTAAATGGCGGCAGTATTTCAAAAGATTCGCGTTTTGTTCAGCCGATTTTGAGAGTTGAATTTATAAAAAAAGTTACAAAATATCTGCGTTGTGGGCTTGATATATCAGACGGTCTAAGTAAAGACTTGTCGCGCCTTTGCGCTCTTAATTCTCTTGGTGTGAAGTTTTACGAAAAGATTGATAAAGATATTATTTGCAGCGGCGAAGAGTATGAAATGCTGGTAGCATTTGCTCCGAAAAACAAAGATAAAGTTTTGCGTATTGCTGAAAAGACAGAAACACCGCTTAATATATTTGCCGAAGTTTGTGAGGGCGAGTATTTGAGCGAATGCGAGGAACACCATTTTAAAGGATAATATTTGAATAGACTGTTTTTTTTAAACCATACAGCCATCAAGCAAGCCCATTTTAGTAAGAATTCAAGCGATTTTGTTGTCAATGAGATACCACTTTATGAGTTTAGCGGCAAAGGCGAGCATCTTGTATTGCATATTCGCAAAAAAGATTTGACTACTTGGCAGATGCTGCGTGTTTTTAGCGATATAAGCGGTGCGAAAATGCGTGATTTTGGCTATGCAGGGCTAAAAGACAAAGATGGTATGACGACACAATATGTGAGTATACATAAAAATTATGCGAAAGCTTTTGAAAATTTCTCGCATGCGAATATTAAAATTTTAAGCGCAGTCTACCATGACAATAAGATAAAAACGGGGCATTTAAAAGGCAATCGTTTTTTTATAAGATTAAAAAAAGTTCTTCCTCCGGACGCTTTGAAACTCTCGCAAGTCTGTCTGAAAATAGCTAAAGAGGGATATCCGAACTATTTTGGGTATCAACGGTTCGGTAAAGACGGCGATAATTTTGAGTTTGGTAAGGCGATACTTAGCGGTAAAAAACGAGAAAGAAATCCAAAACTTAGAGAATTTTTGATTAGTGCGTATCAAAGCGAACTTTTCAATCGATGGCTTGCTGAGAGGATACGGATAAGTAAATTTTTTGAAGACTTTAGCCAATTGGAACTCCAAAATGCGCTAAAATGGGATAAAGAAACAGTAAAAGAAGTAATAAAGCAGCCGCAATTTTTCAAACTGTTGGTCGGTGACGTTTGTTGTCATTATCCGCATGGAAAAGCTTTTTTATGTGAGGATTTGGATGCCGAGAGTGCGCGTATAGCGGATAAAAATATAATCATTACCGGTTTTTTAGCCGGAGAGCGCGCTATGAGGGCGCAAGGGTTGGCAGGAGAGATAGAGAGTGAAGTTTTTGCCGAAGCTGCGAGCTTTTTAGATAAGATGAATGGTTCGCGGCGTTATGCGTGGAATTTTGCGGAGGATTTTGAGTACAAATATAAGGAAGAAGAGGCGTGGTTTGAAATGAGTTTTTCACTCACAAAAGGGGCGTATGCCACGGTGGTATTGGAAGAGATATTGCATAGAAGTTTAGACGAATAAAGAGCCGTAACGTCTGTTTTATTGATATGCAAAATTTAATGCCGTATATTTTCAAGTATAAAAGTAGCGTATAAGTACGGGACACTTAGCTTATCAAAATCATTAATATCATTTGTTTTTTGATGACTAAAACAAAAATAATATAACCAAGAATTTTTATCCCAAAATATAAAAGAATCTAATTAGGACAAAAATAATCTCTTTTTTTAATACTGCGCTAATCAATTATTTTGTAATATTAGAACGTAAATTTTATTAAGGAGGATTAAATGCCTAAAATTAATCGTTATGTAGATATAGATTTAGTTGAACGTGAGTCCAAAAAGGATTATATAGATAGACACTCCCCGTTTATTCATTGTGCTGCAAAGGCGAAAAAGGGCGAAAAATTTGCCGTAACAGTCAAAGTCGGAAATGAGTACTCTCATCCGGACGATTTTGACCATTATATAGCCAATGTCTCTTTATACAATGGCGAAACACTTTTAGCAAGGGCTGATTTTGTCGCGGGTACGCTTGGTGGCCAGGGCGAGAAAGGACAATTGGAGGTAACTTTCAATATAGTTCCTACGACTTCAAAACTAAATTTAGTTGCTCACAGCTACTGTACAAAACACGGTTTATGGGAGAGTGATCCTGTAAGCGTTGAGGTAGCAGCGGAGTAGATTTGTCAGTATCAAGCTCTTTTGAGCTTGATACTTCTTAATACAGTCAATCTCACCATAAAGCAAGAGTTATACAATAGCAACACCGCCGTATATCTAAACATCATACAAAACATAGACGACAAATATAAAACTGTTTTTATAATAGGTCATCATCCAACTATTACGCACGTTTGTGAAAGTTTAAGCGGTATAAGTATTGGTAATATTCCCACTTGCGGGATTGTTTTAGTTAAATAACTGCTGTTCATGCTAAAAAACTCTTTTTCGATTTTCCCAAAAAACATAAAGCGGGGATGATAGTAACAGCGATCTATCCTCTTTTAATAATATTATTTCAAATTTTACCCAGCCACACAAAAATGTAATATATACAACAGGCTATGATAATTTAACACCACATGAAGTTGAGAGCTTTTTAGATAATTTGGACTTAAATTACTTTACTTGTACTACAGATAGCAATTATGCAAAATGTGAAAAAAATAATCCTATAGCAAATGTATTGTATGCGTCAGCTGAAGCATTGGATAGTAGCGGTAACCTAAATCAAGGCTATGTAGTAGGCGAAACAATAATTGGTGATGCATATCTAACCAACGATATGCTTGATATCATTTTTCCTAGTTTTTTGAATAAATGCCAAACAGATTATAGCATTGATAAATGCTATGCAGATGATATAACAAGTGAAATAGCTCCATATGTGTCAAACCTTATATCTGATGGTTTTAAATTATACAGTGATGGATTTTACAAAAAAACAGTTGGTGATAATGTCTATGCATTTGGATACAAACAAAAAACCATATCGTGGAATGTGACAAAAAAAGAGTATGCAAATTCTCAATATTCTACATTGAGATTTGGGTGTGAATATTTTAACCTTTGAAAAATAACAAATCTCTAAATTTTTAGGGATTTGTCTTTCTTTTAAAATTTAATTTTTAGTCTTTGCAAGTATTTTAGAGTGAACTAAGTAATAGTCAGTAATTATGCAAAAGTAACTATTTTAAATAATACTGAAACTTTTTAGGAGTAAATACTTTATAATTCGTTTTGTGTTTTACTTTGTTCTCTGCCATCTGTTGTTGCATATTTTTAAGTCAAGATTGGTTATTATTGCTCTTATGTCTAAACTTGAAACTCTAAAGATGTTAAAAGAGCTGTATGTATACCGCTCATACGGATTTACATATTATAAGAAGTGTGATATTGTGTCTGAAAAACCAATCACTTCTATACCGAATAGCATAGATGAATTGCGAAAAAATGTTTTTGGTTGTTTTTTGTGTGCATTGTGCAAAACGCGCAAAAATGTAGTTTTCGGCGAAGGTAATTTGAGCGCAAAAGTTATGTTTGTAGGCGAGGGACCGGGATTAAATGAAGATTTGCAAGGAAGACCGTTTGTAGGTAAAGCGGGTGAACTTCTCACAAAAATGATAGAGAATGTACTAAAGATAAAACGGAGCGAAGCTTATATCGCCAATATCGTCAAGTGCCGTCCGCCCGAAAACCGCGTACCGACTCCGGATGAAGCAAATATGTGTAAACCATATCTTTTTAAACAAATAGAGATAATATCTCCGCAAATCATCGTCGCATTGGGCAATACAAGTTATCATTATCTCACAGGCGATGAGCGCGGTATCACAAAAGTCCGCGGCGAGATAATAGATTATAAAAATGCAAAACTTATACCGACTTTTCACCCAAGCTATCTTTTAAGAAATGAATCCGCTAAAAAAGAGGCTTATCAAGACATGCTAAGAATAAAGGCTTTATTATGAAAAAGATACTTTTTATGTTGATTTTTTTATACGCGTTTGTATACGCTTTCAGTGATAAACCATCGCCGATTCCGCTTCCAAAAAGCGTCTTTTTAGATATCAATCCCGCAGTATGCAATGAAACGTGTTTAGACAGACTGCTCAGCAACGGTCAGCTTTTTAGCTTTATGAGTAGATACAATGAAGAGTACTCCACCAAAGCTTTGGATGAAAACTATCTCAACTACGCGCAAGTGTTCAATCTGTTAATGTATTATGAGTATGACTCCGAAAATATCAAACTTGCCGTTTTGATACCGCAAAAGAGTATCAAAAATTACGCTCTTACATCCGTAAACGCTGTTTTGGCATATCTCCTGAGACAAAGAGGTGACTTTGAACTTGCTGTATTTAATAGTATAGACGAAAGTGAAGAGGCGATAAGACTGACACTTAATGAAATACGAAGAAGCGGCTATTTGTATGTTATAGCACCCATAACGCAGGATGGACTTGATGCATTGATAAAAAACGGTTACGGTATGTACATATTTATTCCAACACTTCATAAATCGCTCTATGATAGTGCGTCTGATAATATTATCTTTGGCGGTATTGATTATAACGCTCAAATAGAAGCTCTAAATAACTTTGCTAAAGAGAATATCATTATATTTTCCGGCGAGAGCAAGTTGGAGTTAAGTCTAAATGATATGGTGAAAAATCAAGATGTAGCAGTTGATGACACGCTATATTTCACGAGCCTAAAAGATAACTTTAAAAAAGCGATAGAGAATAATAAAAAGCTTAGTTCATCATCAGTGTATCTTAATATGCCGCGCTTTATGTCGGGACTGCTTGCCTCACAGCTTAGAGCTTATAAGCAAACACCTTTGGCACTACTCTCTACTCAAATAAATTATCATCCGGATATACTGAATCTCACACAATATGAGGATAGAAAAAACCTGTATCTTGCTAACTCTATAGGTGCGGTAGATGCTCATCTTGATAGTATTAACGCGTTTCTAGGTAACAATATGGAGTATGATTGGGTCAATTACTCCATCTCTATCGGCGTGGAGTATATAAATGTGAACTTTTTTAACGACGAATTTGAAAAGCTTTTTAGTGAAGATATCAATAGCTATAACCAGATAGAGTACGATACAAACATTTTTAAGGCCGGACAATATGGCTTTATTAAACAGGATATTAGAGGTTTGGATTAAAAGTTTTTTCCATCAGTAAAGCGTCCGTATTGTCAGGATAGTAACGTGGGATTATACCGTTTTTGATAAATCCGCTTTTTTCATAAAGACTAATCGCACGACTATTAGCTTTGTTTACTTCCAGTCTAATACCTTTTTTGCCGATATCTCTGGCATATGTGAAGCTTTTTTGGAGCAATGCAAGCCCAATCCCTTGCGAACCAAACTCTTTTTTGACGGCTATGGAATAGACTCTTAATTTTGTCGATTTTTTATGTTGTAAGAGCAGTATATAACCTGCTGCTGTGCCGTCTATTTTGCATATAAATAGTTTGTTTTTATTGATATGATATGAAAAATTTCGTCGCGTTAAAGCAAAAGAGTTTTCATCAAATGCTTCATTTTCTATCGCGCATAGAGTATTTAAATCGTTTTTGACGGCAGTTTCTATTCTCATTTTTGGTAAATGGTGTATTTGGCGATAAGTTTTTCAGGACGATAGCTCATTTTTACTTTTTTTAGATTCTCAAAACCCATGTCATCGCCGACATTGATATACTCCACGGCATACTTCTCTTTTAATATCTTTGAAAATTCGCGAAAGAGAAATTGAGCGCAACCGAGTATCTCAAAATCGGTTTTCTCTATGATAACACTTGCAATGTGATCATTTATCTTTTCGCCTACTGTAAAGCCTTTCAGTTCGTTTCCGATAAAAAGACAAATACCTGTTAATTCCAACTCTTTATAGTGAAGTAAAAGTCTTTTTATAGCGTTTTGTTCAAATAAGATACCCTCTAAAAATTCATCCTCTTCCTCTTTGGGCATATATTTGACTCTGTCTTTTGTCCATTTGCGATAAAGCGCATGTATCATATAGGTGTGTTTTTCAGGTTCCAACTCTTCTACGCGCACGTCAGAGTAAGCTTTTTTGAACTTATTTATCTCATTTCTTTTAGAGTGGTAGTTATTTCCTTTAAGATCAATCAAATCTTCACTTTTATAGACATAATCCACAAGTTTTTTTTCAACAATATAGTCGGTGAGCATTCCAAACATCACGGTTCCTTCTTCTAAAAAGTTTGTGAAACCCTCCAAAATCTTTTCATACACATAATCGATACGCGAATAGTAGCTAGCGGTGTTGTTCTCATTCATAATCTTAAAACACTCTACGATAGCGTCGTTCACCTGCTCTTTTTTACCAAGCGGTGGCAGAAGCATTGAAATTTCGCTACCTTGCATTATAAACAAGCAAAAAGTGTCGTTGATGATGGTATAAAAACCGCTTGCAGATGAAAGCCATAGATAATTTGCCGCAAATGTGTAGTCGCTAAGGTCAACATTGACCTCTTTGAGATATTTTTCCATTATAGGTTTTGAGTACATATTGAAATGCCTCAATTCATAATTCAGTATTTGTAGGGTTGGCATCTACGCCGTTCCTTGTATTGGCATTACGGATAATTCCTCGCCGCAAAAGGTTCGGGCAGACTATGTCTCGGGCGAATCTTGCGAAGCAAAAAACAAACGGAATTATAAACATAGAAAGTTTAAATTTAGTTTATAATTTGAACTTTTTTATATTTATTTTTGTAGTATGCCAAAAGTACGATTTTATGGCAAGTTTGAAAGATTTTTTGCTTAAGAGCTCAAAGTTGATAAAAATTAGACAAGCCGTTTAAATCTACTCGCGGTAATCACTGTCATAATCCACATCATACTCATCTTTGTCATAATCATACTCATCTTCATCTTTATAAATATCATCTTCGTCCTCAAAATCATCATCCCAATCTTCAGCAAAATACAGCTTTTTCACAGGGTATCCTTTTTGGTAAAATACTGTGTTATTTTAACATACAAAAAATAAAATCGGCTAATATTATATGACAATCTCTTCCAAAATATCCAGACCAAACCCGCCGATAGCGGAGAAGACATTACCGCCTTGTTTTGATAAAAGCGTGATTTTTTTAATACCAAGGACATTTAATATCTGCGCCCCAATACCATGTTCTTTGGCATTATCTCCTTTGGCGATATCCAAAAATATAAGTATACCGCTTGATTTTTTGAGGTATTCTATTGATTTTACAAGCGAATCATATGCCCTATCCAGCGAAAAAAGCTCTATATCTTTTAGGATATGGTGAAATTTGACAGTCGCGCTATCCGTAACAGCACCAAATATATAAGCTGTATGAACATTGCCTAAGTGATCGCTAAATTCTATCTTTTTGGTATTTGTACCCATAAATTGCACGTTATTGCGGGATGTTTCGCATATAAAAGATTCATATTTTAAGCGATATCCGATAATATCTGCTATAGATACCATTTTGATATCGTGTTTTTTACAAAACATGTCAAGATCGTCTCTTCGTGCCATATCACCATCATCTTTGACTATTTCGCAAATTATAGCACTCTCTTTTACACCGGCTAAACGACAAAGATCTATAGATCCTTCTGTGTGCCCGGTTCTGACTAACACGCCACCTTTTTTAGCTATAAGCGGAAAAATATGTCCCGGACGCACCAAGTCTTTAGGTGAACTTTGCGGGTTGGTTATAACTTTTATTGTCATATCTCGCTCTATTGCCGATATACCCGTTTTGGTTGTTTTGGCATCTACGGAAACAGTAAAAGCGGTTTCATGAGCGGAACTGTTGTTTGCTACCATAGGTGTTAATTCAAGTCTTTTAGCGATGTCTTCCGTAATACTCATACACACTAAACCCTTGGCGTGAGTTATCATAAAATTTACTTTCTCGACAGTGGAAAAATCTGCCGCATATACTAAATCCCCCTCATTTTCTCTGTCTTCATCATCAACTATTACAACCATTTTGCCGCTTTGTATCTCCTTAATGGCGGCTTTTACTCTCTCTTCAGCCATTTCACATCCTTTAATAAAATATAGTGGTGAATTATAACCACTAGTCCTTGACAAACAGATAAAAAGCTACTATAATTCCGACCTTGATGTTTGTTTTTGGACTAAAAGGGCAACATTCATTGGGGTGTAGCCAAGCGGTAAGGCAACTGGTTTTGGTCCAGTCATTCGGGGGTTCGAATCCCTCCTCCCCATCCACAACGTGTCGCGGGATAGAGCAGTCCGGTAGCTCGTCGGGCTCATAACCCGGAGGTCGGCGGTTCAAATCCGCCTCCCGCAACCAAAAAATCTTTTATACTCTTTTAAATTCTTTCAAAAAGTATCTATAAATAGGCTTTCTTGTAATATTGTTCTTTTATACTCTTTCAACTTATTTCGTGCCTTTTTGCGAAATTTAAGGGTAGCAATAGGGATAACCATATATAATTTTACAAAGTTACCCCTAAAGGAGTTGGGATGGCAAGAATGGTTAAACCTCTCACTGAAACTCAAATCAAAAATGCCAAAGCTGAAAGCAAGGACAAAAAATTATTTGATGGAGGAGGGCTATTTTTACTCGTCACTACTAAAGGTTATAAATGGTGGCGAATGAAATATAGATTAAACGGCAAAGAAAAATTGATGTCTTTGGGAACTTATCCTACTGTATCGCTTGCAAGAGCGAGACAAGAGAGGGATAAAATCAAACAAAAACTTTTGGATAAAATAGACCCTTCACTAAAAAATATAAGTAATGTTGAGCAAATAGCTAAAGAGTGGTGGGAACTTAATCAAAAAAGATTTTCCGATAATTACAAAAAAAATGTCTTAATCTTTATAAATCGCAGAATAATACCAAAACTGGGTAGCTATAATATTCAGGATTTAAGCGTGTCTGATATTATTAGATTTGGTAAAGTTATAGAAGCTGAAGGGCATATAGAAACATTACATAAAACGCTTAACACGCTTAGCCAGATTTTCAATTATGCTGTTTCTATGGAATATACAAAACATAATATTGTCAAAGATATTGATAAAAAAAGTGTTTTTGAAAGGGTGCAAGAAAAACATTTTCCAGTGATAACAAAACCCAAAGAATTACAAAAGTTACTGTTGGCTATAGATGATTATCATGGTAATATTGTCACAAAATACGCTCTTAAATTAGCTCCTCATGTGTTTTTGCGTCCGTTCAACATTAGATTTGCTGAATGGGACGAATTTGACTTTGAAAATAACATGTGGCTTATTCCAAAAGAGAAGATGAAAACAGGAAATCCGCATATAACGCCATTATCAAATCAAGTAATTGAAATACTCAATGAACTCAAAAATATAACAGGCGATTGCAAATATCTATTTCCAAGCCCTGTAACTAATCTAAAACCAATCAGCGATGGCACACTCGTAAAGGCTCTCAGACGTCTTGATTACACAAGAGATGAGATAGTAGCTCATAGCTTCAGAGGCATAGCTTCAACACTTCTGAATGAGAATATTCGAATTCACGGAATTCAATCCGATGCTATCGAAAGACAATTAGCGCATGCGGAAAAAAATAAATCAAAAGCGGCGTATAACCACGCTGAATACTTAGATGATAGAATAGCACTTATGCAATGGTGGTCTGACTATTTAAATAACATTAAGCAATCTTAAAAAATCCAAAATATAATAAAAAACACATAAATTTTTCATATTTTTTGTATTTTATCGCATAAAACACTTGACTTTTATCCTATTTTTTGGTATAATTTATATATAAAAAGAGGTAAAACCTCTAAAAGGATGGGAAAAATGGAACTTAGAGAATTAATACTTCGCAACCACCGCGCTTGGTTGGTTGGTATGTTAGAGAATTTGGAGGATTTGGGTAGCCTACAGGGAGACGCTTTGGATATAGCAGAAAGTGCCAATCAGGCGGATTTTAGGGATTGCATGTTTGACAGCATTGCACACGAATGGTTAGACCGCAACATTGTTGTTGTAGAAGGCGTTAGATTAGACTTGGAGTGGGATAATAGCGGGCTGGATATTACGGTTTACAAGCATGAGGACGAGGACGATGATAACCCCGACCTCTTGGCAAGGAAAGAAAAATGGGATACGTTTATCCCCTGGTCTGAATTTGATTATCAAAAAGATTGCACCTACTTAGCAAAAAATAGCATAAGTGCTATTAACACCATCGATTTCGAAAAAATCGCGGGCGAGGGCGCGCATGACTGGAGCTGGAGCCTTAACAAGGACGGTGACAAATACGTCCTCTGGAGCTGGGCA
>JAISGD010000028.1 GCA_031263195.1 Campylobacteraceae bacterium
ACAGAGTAAGTTGTAATCGGAGAGTTATTTGCATTTGACGAACTTCCTCCACCTCCACCGCAACCAACTAAAGAAAAACTAAAAAAGAGAGTTAATAAGAGAGAGAGAGAGAGAGAGAACGCTTTAAATTTAAACAAAGATAAAGCTTTGAAATTAGTCATTGAAGACAACATTGCGACCCCTTTGATTTGAAATTTATTCATGAAAATGAATTTGGCACATTATATCAGAAATTTAATATAAAAGAAATATTGTTATTGAATAGCAATAAAGAGTTTTTAAAATTATAAATATTCCTGTAAAATACCATATTGTTTTAATCAAAAGCTTTATATGTATATAAAATCATATTTTTAATTAATACAATAAAACAAAAATTATGATATAATTCATTTAAAATTATATTTTTTGGAAATTTTAATGAATTTTTATAAAGAGCAGGAAGTTTCTCAAAAAAAGACAAAAGCCCTATTGCCATTTTTTACTATCAGCGTAATGATAGTTACGTTTAGTGCCGGTATGTTTTTTATAACGATTTACATGTATCTGTTTGACGAACAATATCATCCTTTAACATTATCACCCTTTTATATCTTAACTCATACAGGCATTAATATTATTATCATATCGTTTTTGACTATTTTCGCAATTATAATGTATGGATTTTTAAAAAAGATGGAAGAGCTGTCAAAGGGCGGCGAAACAATAGCAAAAGAGCTTTATGCCATACGGCTTTTTAGTGACAAAGCAACCGCAAAAGAGAGAGTTTTGATAAATATAGTGGAAGAAATATCTATAGCGGCCGGTATTCCTGTACTTCCAATATATATTATAGAAAATAGACATATCAACGCTTTTGTAGCCGGCACAACATATGATAACGCTGTTTTTGGCGTAACAAAAGGGGCTGTAGAGCTATTGAATCGCGACGAACTTCAAGGCGTTATAGCGCATGAATTCAGCCATATATTCAGCGGTGATATGAGGCTAAACAGTTATATTTCAGGCTTTATAAACGGCATTATGTATATCTTTATTATAGGTATGGAGCTTATAATGCCTGTGCGACTTATAAGCACTTCGCATGAAAAACCTAAAACTTTGTATGATATATTATTTATTATATTATATCCTCTCAGTATTATTGTGGGTATATTTTTAGCTCTCATAGGTTTTACCGGAGCTGCATGTGCCTCTTGTATTCAACTCTTTATCAATTATCAAAGAGAATACCTCGCAGACGCTTATGCGGTACAGTTTACAAGATATCCGGGCGGAATCGCAAATGCCCTTAAAAAAATAGGACATTACGGTTATCGACTTACTTCTGCAAATATAGGCTACTTTAATCATATATTTTTTGCAAGCTGGTCATCGCCATCTATTTCACATAGAATATATAAAGTAGAACCTATGTGGAACGGAAAATATATAAACACGAAAAAACAGAGCGATAAGATATTTAAAAAAGCACAACAAAAAGAGACGTTGAGAGTTGTCGATACAATGAGTATCGCTTACATGTTAAATCAACTTGCAAATAGCGGCAACATCACTAAAGAACAGATAGAACGGGCTCATAGAATACTTGAAAATATCCCTGTCTCTTTAAAACAAAGTGCGGCAAATCCTCTTGAGTCGGAATTTATAATATATTCGCTTTTATTTGATAAAGAATTTGAAGCAAGACAGATACAGATGGAGTTTGCAGCGGATAAAATCTTCCCCGATGATAAAAAAGTACAGAAAACAGCAGTAGATAAAATGAGCGACATATATGCCGATATGATTTTACTGAATCGCTCTTTATATCTTAATATTATTCATATATGCGTTTCCACACTAAAAACAATATCACCTGAACAGTACAAAACGCTAAAATTTATAATAAACACTTTTATGGAATATGATGACCATATATCGCTTTTTGAATGGTGTATAAAATATCTTGTGCTTTATCCTCTGGATATTAATTTTGCTCTTAAAAAACCATTTATCGGCAGACATACGCACATAGGCGCAGTAAAAGACGATATTGAGATACTTTTATCTTCTCTTGCCTATACGCAATCAAAAAATGACAAAGATGCCAAAGAGTTGTTTCATAAAGCGCGAAATAAGGCAAAACTGACATCTTTACAATATATATCACACTCTGATTTTTCACAAAAAGCATTTGAAAAAGCTATTGACGAGATGCAGGACTCCAAACCGCTTGTGCGCCGTAAAATCATGGAAACGGCGATATACGTACTAACACTTGACAACGAAATAAGTACGGATGATTTGATTATTATGCATACTATCAGCGAAGCTTTGCACCTGCCGCTTGGAGTAAGCTGACATAATATCTAATTTGTAGTATAATTTTAAAAATTAATTCTAAAGGAGAGACAGATGGAAACAACATTGATTGTTGTTTTGGTGATTGTTGTTTTGCTTATATTTTTTATAATCAGCATCTACAATACGTTGGTTGCGCTTAAAAACCGCTATTTAAATGCTTTTGCGCAAATTGAGGTTCAGCTGAAAAGAAGATATGACCTCATCCCAAACCTTGTTGAGACGGCAAAAGCTTATCTAAAACACGAAAAAGAGACTTTAGAGCTTGTCGTAAAAGCAAGAAATCAAGCCGCTCAAGTTTTAGAAAGAGCAAAAGCAAATCCGTCAAATCCGTCAAATATTGAAGCTCTAGGTACTGCCGAGCAAAATCTCGCAGGCGCACTTAGTAAATTCAATGTAGTTGTTGAAGCCTATCCGGAGCTGAAAGCAAATGAAAATATGATAAAACTTCATGAAGAGATAGCAACAACAGAAAATAGAGTCTCTTTTGCAAGACAGGCATACAACGACGCTGTTATGTCTTACAACACTTATCGCCAATCATTCCCTCAAAATCTTTTTGCTCCGACATTCGGACATGCAAATGATGCTGCACTGCTGGAGTTTGACGACCATATTGCTATACAAAATGCCCCAAAGATTGCGTTTTAACAGATGAATTTTTTTGAACGGCAAGAGAAAGCGAAAAAAAATACAAAACTTTTAATTCTACTCTTTTTGGCAGGTACGGTTGGAGTTTGTATTGGAGTATGCTACACTGTGGGAGTAATTTTACTCCACAGTTATGAAGTTGAGTTGATTTTCTCACCTATTGTTGTTTTTCAAAATATGCCCTATAATATGCTTTTATACCTTTTTGGAGGGACATTTGCGCTTATTGTCATAGGTTCGCTATATAAAATATCTCAACTTTCAAGTAACAGCGGTATGCTTATAGCGAAATCGCTTGAGGGTAAATCCGTAACAAAACGAACAACTAATGCTCAAGAGTTAATGCTTTTGAATATCGTGGATGAGATTTCAATAGCTTCAGGTATTCCCTCGCCGCCTGTTTTTATTCTTGAAAACGATCATACAATAAATGCATTTGCGGCAGGTATGAGTTATGACGATGCTGTTATAGGCGTAACAAAAGGGGCGGTTGAATTATTGACAAGAGAGGAGCTTCAAGGCGTTATAGCGCATGAATTCAGCCATATTTTTAACGGAGACATGAAACTTAATATTCGCTCCATAGGTATTTTAAATGGTATTTTATTTGTAAGTCTTGTTGGCGAATTTTTAATAAGATCATCTTCCAGAAACAGTAAAAAAAATGGCGGAGGAGTGATTTTGATAGGAATTGCGCTATATGTCATAGGATATATAGGACTGTTTTTCGGCAATCTTGTAAAAGCCACTATAAACAGAGAGCGAGAATATTTAGCCGATGCTTCTGCCGTGCAATTTACAAGATATCCTCAGGGACTGGCAGGCGCTCTTAAAAAAATAGGCGTTGTGGGCGGGATTATCAGTTCGCAAAAAGCGGACGAATTCAGCCATCTCTATTTTTCAGGCGGAGTTAAAAACTTTTTCTCATTTAGTACGCATCCGCCGCTTGAGAAAAGAATTCGTGCGCTTGAGCCAAACTGGGATGGTAAATTTATTATTCCAAAGCAGACAAAAAATAAGGAGAAAAAGCATATGCAAAACAGTAATGAAAATAAAATAAAAGCCGTAACGGCCGCTGCTATTTTAAATGATATAGATAATATAGGAACGCCAAATCCGCAAAAATTAAACGATGCCGCACAAAAGATAGAGCAAATCCCGCAGATTTTATACGAGGGGACGACTGAACCCGTTTTGGCACAATTAATCATCTTTTCGCTACTGTTGGATAAAAACGAAACGATTAGAAAAATACAGGAAAATATCATCGTAAATGAGTTTGATGATAATGCGAATTTCGATACGATAAAAGAAGCTGTTTTAAAACTTGAGAGAGAAGCAAACCTTAACCTAATTAATCTTAGCATGGCGACATTAAAATCCATAACAAAAGAGCAATATTTGAAATTTAAAGAGGTCGCGAACCATCTTATAGAAGCTGACAAAAGCGTCTCATGGTTTGAGTTGAACCTAAAATATCTTGTGTTATACCCTTTAGATATTTCATTTGGTCTGCAAAATATACCTGCCGAGACATACTCAAATCCGGTTACTATCAACTTTGAAATATCGGCTCTGTTATCAGCAGTCGCATGCAGTCAATTTGACGATGAACAAAGCGCGCAGAATGCATTTAACAAAATGGCGGATATAGCCGACGCAAAAACATTAAGATACGTACCGCTTCAAAATATCTCGCTGCCATTATTGGAAAACGCATATCGCGAGGCACAAAAATGCAAACCTATGCTAAGAAAAAAGATACTTGAAATGGCTCTTGGTCTATTAAAATCGAATGGCAAGATAAACGCTAAAGACTTGGAAACAATACATGCTCTGGCTGCTCTTTTACATCTGCCGATAAGTATATAATTTAGGGCAAAATGCCCTAAATTATCAAAAATACCCCGTAACACCAAGCCAAAAGTTTCTTGATTTGGCTTTTAAATTATAATCATCCGTGAATGACGCGGTATAACCGCCACTACCGTCAGGTGTAAATACCGTCTTATAAGATGTAAAATCCTTATCGAGCAGATTATTGACTCTGGCGTGAAATACTATATTATCATTTGCTTTATATGAAGCTCCGAGATTTACAACCTCATATCCTTTGTAGTATAAAGTATTGTTGTTTGCATCAACTCCTCGATATCTCTTATCTTCCAGTTCAATAGCCAGATTTGTACTAAAAGACGGCGTCACATCCCAGTCAAACATAATATTTCCTTTGTGTTTCGCACTTGATGTAAGAGGTCTGCCCTTTTCGCTTCCGCTTGTTTGTTCCGAGTCAATATAAGTATAATTCACTCTCATAGATAGCTGTGGCATGAAAACAATTTTTCCTGCCACTTCAAAACCCTTTACTTCCGCCTCGGATATATTTTGTTTTCTCGTAAGACCGTTATTACTTCCCAAAACATCTGCCCAAGCTTCGCCGATATCGACACAATTTGTTGTAACGCTTGCTGTACAAATCTGTAGTGTATCACTGTTTACTATCTTGTCTTTAAATTTATTTACAAAAAATGTAAAATTAAAACTATGCCCTTTGGCGTTATTATAATATACGGCAATTTCACTATTTACACTCTTTTCCGGTTTCAAGTCAGGATTTCCTATCCACGGAGAAGTTCCCTGTCCGCCAAATCCTGTGATCCCATACTGCAAATCCGTTGCTTTAGGAGTTTTATATCCTGTTGATACGCCGCCTTTGAATGCCCAGCTCTCAAAAGGTTCATAATTAAAATATATTCTGGGACTCACATTAGCGCCAAAATTGTCATGATGGTCATATCTGGCTCCTCCTGTGAATGATAGAGTATCGGTAAGGAAAAAAGTATCTTCGGCAAAAAGTGCAAATTGCTTAAATGAAAATTCGTCACTTCCCGTATAAGAACCGTTATTATCCAATGCGTATATTCCATCTTTTAATCCGGCGTCTATAAATTGACCCCCAACTACTATATAGTTTGACTCTAATGGGATTTTACTTGTATGGTCAAACACAAACTGTTTGGATTCAAGCGTTCTTGTCGGACGCGGCAAAAATGCATTAAGTTCATCTCTTTGGGCAGGGGTTAAGCTTGCCATATTTCCGCCGGACGCATCCCATAGCGCTTGAAGTCTGCTTCTCTCTTCGGCAGAAAACGGCAATGAACGGCCATAATTATTTGTAATAATCTCGGAGATTGAAGTCTGGGTTGTTACTCCACCCCATTTACCGGTATGGCTAAGTCCGTACTGTTCTCTTTCAAAACGTTGATCAGCAGCATATCCGACTCTTGGAGCAACTCTGCCTCCCTGCGCGCGCCAAATAGACGCTATGGAGTCCAATGTGCCCACTTGCGACTCCGCATTGTCATACTTTTGTTTGGATATATCATAGTCAAATGTAAATTCGTGATTTTCTTGAGGTGAAAATACAATAGTTGTTCCAGCTTCCCAATTGGTATTAGCGACAGTACGTCCGCCGTTACCAAAACCCAACTCCCTTTGATGAGCAACACCATTTGGATCTATCGCCGGTTCATATTGTGGATTTGAGGCCTCTCTTTTGTAAATACTTCCTCTAAGAGCTATAGAGAGTTTATCTTTAATGATGGGTCCCATAACATTGAAATCTGCCGTCCTGTCATCGCCAAAATCGGAATTTCCCTCCATTGTCAAGGAACTGCTCACCGAACCGCTCCACTCAGAAGTAATCTTCTTGGTGATGATATTTATAACTCCGCCTATCGCATCCGAACCGTAAAGCGTGGACATTGGTCCCCGTATAACTTCTATTCTCTCTATGGCGGTAACCGGAGGCAAATGATTGTAATGAGCACCGACATAGACATTATTTTGATACAAATCCCCCACATTGTTTTGACGTCTTCCGTTTATCAATAAAAGCGTATAGTCAGAACCCATACCTCTTATACTGATAGTCCCTTCCCCCCCCTTGTCTCTTGTCTCTCCAACATCCACGCCTTCTATATCTCTAACTGCATCAAGCAGTGTGATATATGGCTTTTTGGCAAGATCTTCGGCTGTTATAACAGAAATACTCGCAGGTGCTTCTACAATCTTTTGCTCATGTCCGGCGGCACTTACAACTTTTATCTCATCTAATTCAGTTGCTTCATTAGCTAAAGACGATGATGCAAAACAAACCAAAGCGGCAATGACGCTGTACAACACTCTCTTCTCTCTCATTTTTGCTCCTAATAATTTATATAAATAATAATGATTATCGCAATTATTATTTTGGGCTGATGATATATGAAAAAGACTTAAAAAAATATAAAAATTTAATAAAGAGAAACAAATAAATTATGCAGTATAGAAGTTTTGAAATATTATGATAAAAAGGTATATTTTAGCAGCTTGTGCTTTTAAGAATTATTTTTCAATAACAACAATCTCTTGTGTGAATTTTACCTTTTCATTCTTTTTGATAAGCGGTTTGAAAACTTTTCTTTCACCTAAAAACACAATGGTTGAACCCATCTCAAAAAAGCCCATTTCCTCGCCCTGAAAAAGTTTTAAATCATTGTATAAATGATAACTCTCCTTCTCTTTTCCAGCATTTGTTGCAATATTTTCATCAAATAAAAAGCGAATCTTGCCAACATTTAAAGCGCCGACAAATATAAGCCAAAAATGTTTTTTTGAGGTTGTTTCGCATTCCAAGACAACCCTTTCGTTTTCGCAAAAAAGTTCCGTTTTTTTATGAAGCCACTTTAAATTAACAGGATAAAGTGCACCGGGTATATGAGTCGCTTTTAAAACAGTCATATCGCATGGAGCATGATAGTGATGATAGTCTGACGGGGAGAGGTAAAAATTAATGAAAAGTCCGCCTTTTAGTCTCTCTTTATCCTGCTTTAACGTGTAGTTCCCTAAAAGCGAATTGACCGAATACGAAAAACCTTTTATTTGCAACGCTTTAATGGCATTTGTATCTATCGTGCCAATTTCTGTTATCAAAGCGTCACATGGGGATATAAGTAAGTTTTCGCTTTTAATAAAATCTCTTTTTTTGATCAAATCTCTTGTAAAAAGTTTACTCAAACTCTCATAATATGCCGCTTCTTTAAATTCCCTCATATCAATTTTGAAAAGTTTAATATAAGTTTGATTGATAAAAATCTGTAGTTTTTTAGGAAAATGAACAGCAGCAAACACACCAAAAATTTTCGAGATAATATTTGTCATAATTTATCCTTTTAATTCTAGTTTTACAATTTCAGAAGGGGCCAATATTCTTAAAGGAGGCCCCCAATAACCAACACCCGAACTTACAAAAACCTGTGTAACAGGACTATGCTGGTAAAGCCCGTAAAGATACGGTTGATCCAATAACACCAAAAAGCCAAACGGAAATATCTGCCCGCCATGCGTATGTCCGCTCACTATCAAGTCCACCCGATCTTCGTCCGTTATCTTTTCAACTACTTTTGGCTGGTGCGATAAAAGCAATGTCGGAAGACTCATATCTCTGCCGCTTAAAGTCTTTTTAATATCGGGCTTGAAAACACTAAATCTCTCGCCCCTAATATCATTAATACCTGCCAAATTTATGCGTCCGTCAATAATAACGTTTTCGTTATTCAATACTCTTATGCCGAAGCTTTTTATCAACTCTACAACGCCTGCGACATTATCGAAATATTCATGATTACCAAGTACATAATAGACGCCGTATCTACTCTTTAATTTTTTTAAAGGTTCAAGTTTTTCTTTAACATACTTTGGAGACATATCTACCAAATCGCCTGTAATTACGACTATGTCCGCATCAAGTTCATTTGCGCCGTTTACAACTTCCTGCATAAACTCTTTACCCAAAACTTTCCCTATATGCGCATCCGTTATATGCGCTATACTTAAAGGCGTGCTCAAAGAGTCTATCTTTACAGCTACTTTGCGTCTGATTGGTTTGCCAAAACCACCTGCTAAACCTTTGAGTACCCACGAAAAAGCCGCTATAAATATCGTAATGTCAAGTATAAATTTTAAAGCCTGTCTGCGCTCTTTGCTAAACGGTATAATAAAAAGCGGCACACGCAAAATAAAATATAAGAGCGAAAAGAAAAACAATATAAAAGAGATGCCTATAAGAGCCGCTGTAAATTGCAGCATAAATATATCGTCTCCACCGCGTCTGAATGATGTTAAATAGTATACTTCCAAAGCTGTAACGATAAGCAGTATAACGGCTATAACAATACGTCCTCTTGCTTTAAAAAACTCAACTCTGCAAAAAAGGCATATAAAGCTGAAAAGATTTATGGCAAATATCACCGCTGATGCCATAATACTAAAAGTAAGCAAAATCCCCTCCAATTTAAATCATAAACGGATTTTACAAAAATAGCTATAAATAGTAGGTAAAAGTATGAAGGGTGTTTTGTTGTAATTTTGCAAAAAAATAGTGAAGATATACTATGAAAACGCCAATAATGGCTTGAGAATGAGCTGCTTTTAGGGATAAAAGGCAAAAGAGTACCAATATATGAAAACCAAAAATACTTCGCTTTTATTGCGATATTTGTCACTATTATTGTATGCAATATACTTTTGGCAGATATAAGTTTTTTTAATTGGCAAGTTTTATCAAGGTCATTCAAATTCATATTAGCACAGAGTTTTGCACTTCTGGTCAAAGATAAGAATATAGGCGAAACAGGAAGTTTGATTTAGCTTTTATCTGCTCGCTATCATAATTCTAACTTTTGCTTAAAGGTTTTACATCTGTCTTAACAGGCACTCTATTATAGTCTCTAAAACTTTTTTGAGATGCATTAATGTTCTTTAGATTGTACAGTTGGACGCTGTTTTATAGCAAGCTAAAATACGACAAAATCATCTATTTCAATAAAACTTTGTATCTTGCCGTCGAACCGTTCAGCTTAAGGAGAATATATACGGCTGAATTTTACAGATAATTACATTGAGTCAATATTGGCAAAGAATTATTTATACATAGTTTTTAACAAAATACTATATCCCTTGGAACGGCGTAAATATACTCAAAAGCTTTAACTCAAGGGGTAACCCCCTTGAGTTAAAAGTTATTTAGGATTACCAAAATACGATGAAACATCATCGTTATAATCCCTCAAATTCTCATCTAAAATTCCATTATCTTTAGCTTGTTTAATCCACTCTTTTTCAAGTCTCTTTTTAAACTCCAGTTTTTCGGCGATGAGTTTTGACATATCAAGTCCTGCTAATTTTTGCGCATTTTCTTTTGTAGAAAAATCGGGCGCAATATAGTTTGACACGCCGTTTTTCGCCAATACGCTCACAAGAGCTACGCGCGCTTGCTGTGCGTAATCATTAGCTTTTGCCAAAGTGTAGAGCGTCTCATCCGGTGCGTGAAAAAACCCGCCGTGACTTGCTACCGCATAATCCCATCTCCACTGTCCCTGCCTTATAAGATTAAGCGGCTTTTGCATATCAATCTCTGAAGCTCCGCTATCCCAAGCTTTGCCTGCCTCCAAGTGTGCTTTTGCCAGATTGTCCACTGTAAGCGCAAAGAGCTCCTCTTTTCTATCATACTTCTCTTTGACAATAGCCTTTAGTTTTGTCTCACTCTCTCTGTGACAAGTCATACAACTTCTATCCATTGTTCTAAGTGGATTTTGGATTTGGTGGTCTGAAAATTTCACCGCGCCTTCTTGCGTATAAGGCATATGACAATCGGCGCACGATACGCCTTTTTTGCCATGAATACCCGTTGTATGAAGTTCATAATCAGGATGCTGTGCTTTTACTATAGGAGTTTTAGAAATTGTATTGACAAAATCTTTAAACGGTTCGCCATCAGGAAAATTCGAACCGTTATCGTAATACTTCATCATATCATCCGCTGTTAATCCTTCTTTCCACGGAAGCGTTACAACCATCGCCGTTTTTTGTACTTTTGCGCTATCTTCATAATTTGTACTTCTAAAGTAGTACTCAGAGTGGCATTGCGCACATACCAAATCTCTCTTTATTTGATGAGAAGAGTGCTCAAACGTTTCCAATCCTGCTGCTTCCAAACCACCGTTTAGATATTTTCTGCCGACTTTTAACTCTGCCGTGTCTGCCTTATGACAATCATAACAGCCTATCGTATTTACTATTTCATTACCCCATTTATCCCATTTACCCGTATAGTACTCCAAATCACCATTTGTTTCCATTAGTCTTACAACATCAGGTGATTTACATGTCCAACAAGCCGTAGGAAGCGGACTTTGCGCGGATGAATTGGGCACTCCAGGAGCAGCAACACGAAGAGTATTGACGTTATCCTGTACGGCATAATAGTGTCCGCGCGGTGCATTATAGTCTTTTGAAAACGGATACCCTGCCCAAACTATCGCAAGTTGCGGCCATTTTTTGACCATATCTTCCAATCTTTTATTATCTTTTGTTTTTTTCCAAGAGTCATATTCTCTGGGATAATACCTTTGCCACTCAGAACTAAATATGGGATTTACAATCTCAATCTCTCTCTTCATAAGTTCTTTTCTCTCGTTTTCTTTCGCATTAATATCATTTGCTAAAAATCCCAAAACAATAATCGCCGTGATAGCACAGCCCAATAACAATATATATTTTTTCATTTTCAAACTCCTTATTCTATATACCGTACACCAAGATTATAAGGCGTAGTACTCAAGCCTCGCACTTTACCGTGAGGCACCTCTTTATGGCATTCGAAACAGCGTCTGTCATCATAGCGATGATTTATATCACCGTTGGCCGCTATAGCGGAAACAAGAGATGAATGACACAAAACGCAATTATCTTGTACGCGCATGGCTCCGTCATCACTAATTTTTATTGCATTGTCATAATTATTGAAAGTAAATGCTATAGCGTGATTAAAACCATCTTTGGCTTTAGATATATACTTACTCACAACTCCGTTTTGCGGCAAATGGCAATCCGCGCATCCCGCGACAGACGCATGAGAACTATGCTGCCAAGTAGCGTATTGAGTATTCATAACATGGCAGTTAATACAGGCTTTGGAATCACTTGTGAGATAAGAAAATGCTTTGGAAATGTTCAGTATGTAAATAAGTAAACCTATTGCTACAACAAACACAACTATCGCGCTTCCCACAAGCACTTTGTTTGTTTTCACCCTTCCTCCTTACGAAAGATTTACTTAATTATATTACTCTTATATATTTATAGAGCTTATGCTTTAAAGTGCAACTTATTTTTTAATATTATATTAATATATAATAAAATAGGCTGAAATTGTCTGTTTTTTGTCATTTTTATAGTTTTTATAATAGTGTTCAAAATCAATAACGGCAAAAAATATCAAATCATCATTTGATATGTCAAATTCATTGAATAGATATAATATTAGAAACAAAAAGTCAAGTATTTAAGTTATTGTATAAATCAAAAAAAGATATTAAATAAGAATTGTAAAAATACCAAAGCGATAAAAGCTTTAGAGTTTGAAAAGCAACCGTAACAGGTACGCCTCCAAAAAAACATAACCCTACAGAAGGGAAGGGATTATTGTCCTGCATTCAGAAAAGATATAATCGCTGCATCTAGGATTATGCAATAAAATTTCATTACAAAAATAAAATCTCTGTCATTATTAGCATCAATCAGCATCTTAACATGAACCAGCAAAGATAAATTTTTATAATAATTACTGACTTTACACTGCATGATATGCCATTTCAATATAACGCAAGAAATGGATAAATTGCATCTTATCTCTAATACTGTCTTCGTATAAAAAGAAAATTTATAGATCTGAACATTACCAACCAATATTTAAAAGCAGCTCGGTTCAAAATTGTTAAATATTTACCTTTTTTAACGCTTTTGCCGTAAGTTTGATTTTTGGCGTCTGAAGTTCAAAATCATCACCTTCATTTATCTTTTCAAGCGATACTTTTTTGCTATTTTTAACTACCTGCGCAAAACCATCTCTGCTTTCCTTCGTGGGTTCTCTAAGCGCATATATATTTTGAAAACTCTTTAAAAGATTCTCTTTTGAGTTTAAAACGCGCATAGCACAGGACGTTAAAAGCAGTAAAATCTCTTTTTTTTCTTGCATTTTTAATATAAGTTTATTGTGAAAAAAAGTATTTAGTGATTTTTTCAATACCATAATGTTGGAGAGTTGAAGTTTTATCCGCGCATCAAAAGAGTTTTTTTTATACAATTCACTGACATGAGTTAAAATTTGTTCTTTTTGTAAAAATTTTTTGCGCATTATCTGTATGAACTGTACCCCGATATAATCAACCGTCTGCTTTAGCTCGTCTTGCTGCGGCAGTATCATCTCCATAGCCGCTGACGGCGTAGGCGCTCTAACATCCGCGACAAAATCGCTTATCACATAATCTATCTCATGTCCTACAGCTGATACAATCGGTGTTCGCGCATAATATATAGCGTCTGCAACCAACTCTTCGTTAAATGCCCACAGATCCTCTATACTTCCTCCGCCGCGTCCTACCACTATCACATCACAGCCAAGAGTATCGGCTTTTTTTATAGCTTGCGATATGGAAGCGACCGCACCCTCTCCCTGCACCAAAGACGGAATTAAAATAAGTTTTGTCAAAGGCCATCTTTTATCAGCGACTTTTAACATATCCTGCCATGCCGCTCCCGTAGCGGAAGTCACAATCGCTATAACAGACGGAAAGCGAGGGAGCGGTTTTTTATTTTCAAAATAACCCTTTTTTGCAAGTTTGACTTTCAATTGTTCGTAAGCTTTAGCAAGAGCACCGATACCGGAAGGTTCTATATGGATGCAATTTATCTGATAGCTTCCGCGCGGAACATATACAGTAACACTTCCGTCTACAACAATTTTTAATCCATCCTCCAACTCAAACTTGAGTCCTTTGGTGTTACCTTTAAACATTACGCACGATATCGCACTTCCGTTGTCTTTGAGTGTAAAATAGACATGACCTGAAGCATGATATGTCGGACGCGATATTTCACCCTCAACTCTCACATGCAAAAACGTACTTTCTAGAAGGGCTCCTATTTGTTGATTTAGTTCGGTTACACTTATAGACATTTTTTGGCTATTAAAAGTGTTGATATGTCAAAAGAGAAACTTTTGACATATTCCATTTTAAAACCTGCATCCTTTAATTCGTCTTGCAAAGTTGACGCGGTTAAAAAACCTTCTATGGAATCAGGTAAATATTTATAAGCTTCATAATTTTTTGATATAAGAGCACCTAAAAAAGGGAGTATTTTATGTAAATAAATCTGTTTCAAGGAGTTAAAAATGCTCTTTTTATCACTTTTCGTAAATTCCAATATAACGACAAAGCCGCCTTTTTTTACAACCCTCGCAAACTCTTTAAAAGCTTTTTGTCGCTCTATTACATTTCGTATGCCATAACTTATACTCAAAATATCAGCGCATGCGTTCGGCAAAGGTAAATCAACAGCTTCGGCTTTCGCAAAATCAAAATCAGGAAATTTTACCTCAGCGAAACTAAGCATTTTAGATGACGGATCTACACCAAGTACTCTTTTGATATTTATATCTTTTTTTTTCGCTCTCTTATGCCAAAAACCTATCATATCACCTGTACCGCAAGCCACATCAACTATCAATCCTACCTCTTTTTTCATGTGCATCAACTCATAAGTTTTATCACAAGCTTTTTTACGCCACGAAATATCTATGCCCATACTTAGGATATGATTTGCCTTGTCGTATGTAGGAGCAATATCGTCAAACATTTGTATAATTTTTCTCTGTTTTTTATGAGTTTCCAATATAAAGCCTTATGTAAAATTTTAGCAGCGCAAAAAAAAGAGTTTTTATTTATCGGGAGCAAAATTTTGTTGTATGTATAATAATACGCTGCTGAACTCTTGTTTACTTAAACCGGAGGCTTGCTTACTCATCACTCCGCTCACGCCGCCGGAGTTTTGGAGATTTTTATCGTTATGAAAAAGTGTCAGTCTATCGCTCATTTCGGCATATGGTATCTCTACAAGCTTTCTGCTGATGCCATACGCTTGCGTTTTGCCATCTTTTCCATGGCAACCAGCACACATCTTTTTAAATATCTGCTCGCCCATATTATCTTCAATCTCTTGTGCAAAAAAGCTACAGGGCATTATTATACATACAAAAACAAAAATTACTTTTAATAAAATACTTTTCATTTTAATGCCCCTTTATTGAAACCATTATTTTTAATTTGAAATCAAATTATTAGGATAACAGATAAAAGCTTAAATACTTATATTAAATCGATATTATAATCGCTCTTTGCGATACCATCCAAATGAACAATTGTCGACAATACCTTGATAAAGTAGTTTTAATTTCAAATCAGCTTCTATCTTTTTGTTACCGTTCAGATTAAAATCACAACTACGAAAAATCAAAAATCTATCCACTCTGCTACTCATAGCGCATAAAAAATTATTGCCGCCTTCCACCATAATATTTCTGTATTTTTTAGGAAAATCAAGGCTATTTTGGATAATTGTTTTTCTATCTTTTACACTAAAAACATTGGCTTTTTTTTGCACTGTTTTCTTTGTACAAATAAGTGCATCCGGGGCTTTACTATCTGTCAATCTCGCATCAAGCAGCGGATCATCGGCGCGCAGTGTTTCACCTCCAACAACAATCAGGTCGCAAGCGCTTCTTATTTTATGCATAAAAACTCTAGCTTCATGCGGCGTAATAATACCATTATCATATGTCCCATCAAGCCTCAAAGCCAGCTTAAAAAATGAGAAACTTCCATTCTGCCACAATAAAAAAGGTTCTAAAAGTTCGCCGCACTCTTCAACTAAAATATCTGTTTTTACATCAATACCCGCTCTTTTTAAAATTTGCGCTCCACCTTTTGCATTATCTGTATTATCTGTCATACCGATAATCACGCTTTTTGCGCCAAGAGTTACGATAAGATTGGCACACGACGGCGTTAAACCCTGATGCGAACAAGGCTCAAGCGTAACATAAAAAGTTGAGTTTTTCAATAAATTATCATGATTTTTACCAATAAAATCATAGAGTTCATTCGGTTCAAGCGGAAATACCAAAAGGGGATTTAGTTTGGAGAGTGCCTCTTTTGCCGCTTCAAGTTCGGCATGAGGCAAACCGCATTTTTTATGTGCTGCTATAGACAAAATAGCACCATTTTTATCTGTTATGACACATCCGACAGCCGGATTTGGGTATGTCAAACCTTGATATTTCCAAGCTTCATTAATCGCCAATGAAAGATAAAATCTATCGTTCATTACCACTCAAAGTAAGTTTTGGCTTTATTGATATCGGAGTAATTAACAAACTGCCCGTCTATTTCCGCACTTTCATCATTTGCATTTATAATAATACCTTGTAAACTCTCGCCACTGTTTAGTTTTATTTTGACTTTATCGCCAATGGATGCTTTGAAATGTTTTGGAAGTTTTAGTATTCTCTCAATCCCCGGAGAGCTCACCTCAAGGAAATACTTCCCCGATACGGGCGGATTCAAATCGAAAATGGGAGAGATAATTTTACTTATCTCTTCGCATTTTTCAAGCGTCACACCACCTTCGCACGTGATATATACGCGAAAAACCCTATGGCCATTTTCCATCACACTTTCAAAATCATACAACTTTGCGTCACAGCCCTGTATAATTTTTTCTATACTCTCATTCATTCTTTAACTCTTTTTCTATCTTTTCAAAAAGTTCATCTATGCGGTTTTGTTCCTCTAATAAATCATCAAAATAAAATACAAAGTCGGGTGCTCTAAACCACCCTTCTTCGCCGGCACAATAGTTTTGCAGATAACTTTTAACCTTTTTGAGTTTTGAGTAAATCTGAGATACTTCAGCGCTTGTGAAATCCATCTTATCAAGATAAACATCCGCGTTATAACGTCCTTTACGACAGACCACATCTGTTACTGCAAGACCGCGCAACTGCTCATCTTCAAGTGTTGAGAGGGCTTCGGGGATAAGCTCTTTCAATATGCTCTCGGTTCTTTTCAGTTTAATTTCGCTTTGCGTCATAGAACGACTTGTTCCTCAATATGTTTAAAACTCTCTATAAAATCGTTTACTTTTATATCATTGAAATTCTCTATACCAACACCGCACTCAAAGCCTTTAGCCACCTCTTTAGCGTCATCTTTAAATCGTTTTAAAGATGAAACAATACCCTCATATATAACAACACCTTCCCTGATAACTCTCATTTTTGCACCGCGATTGATAACGCCTTCTGTTACTATACAGCCTGCAATTGCTCCGATTTTAGGTACGACAAAGACTTCGCGTACCTGCGCTTGCCCAAGATTTTCTTCGTGTATAATAGGCGACATGAGACCGCTTAATAACCCTTTGACATCGTCTATAAGGTTATAAATAATATTATAAGTCTTTATCTCTACGCCAAGTGTTTTGACTTTTTCTTTCACAGCTCCGGTAGGACGCACGTTAAAACCCAAAATAACGCTGTTTTGACTGGCGTTTGCAAGAGCGATATCGCTTTCGCTGATACCGCCTATACCGCTATGGATAATATTTATCTTAGTCTCTTGATTGCGCAGCTTCTCAAGACTTCCTTTGATGGCTTCAAGACTGCCGCCCACATCAGCTTTAACGATAACGGGCAAGACTTTAAGTTCGCCTTCCGCTATCATTGCGCCAAGCTCGTCTATTGTAACTTTAGTAGACTTGGACAACTCTTTTTGGCGCAAATATTCGGCTCTTTTACCGGCATATTCTCTAGCTATTTTGTCATTTTCTACTTTAACCACCGTTTCACCTGCCAGCGGCACTTCGCTAAGACCAACGATAACGCCGGGCTCTCCCGGACGAATAACTTCTATATTTTGCCCTGCGGCATTCAATAACGCTCTTACCTTGCCATATGCTACGCCGGCAACAACAGTATTGCCCACTCTCAGTGTACCGTTTTTAACTATCACAGTAGCAACCGGACCTCTGCCTTTTTCCATGGAACTCTCTATGACAGTAGCTTTAGCATCCCTTGAAGCATCCGCTTTAAGCTCCATAAGCTCGGCTTGAAGCAATATCACATCCAATAAATGCTCTATTCCCTCTCCGCTTTTTGCCGATACATTTACAAACTCGTACTCTCCTCCCCAATCTATAGGCAGTATATCTAATTCAGCCAATTGACTTTTAACTTGGTCGGGATTTGCTGTCGGTTTGTCTATCTTGTTTACAGCGATAATCATCGGTACCTTTGCCGCTTTAGCATGAGATATAGCTTCAATGGTTTGGGGTTTTACACCGTCATCAGCTGCCACAACAATAATAACGATATCCGTTACCTGCGCACCCCTTGCTCTCATCTCGGTAAAAGCTTCATGTCCAGGAGTGTCTATAAATGTAATCTTTTTACCGTGCTGCTCCACAGCATAAGCGCCTACATGCTGCGTGATACCGCCCGCTTCACCGCTTGCTACATGGGATTTCCTAATATAATCAAGAAGTGAGGTTTTACCATGGTCAACATGTCCCATTATCGTGATAACGGGTGCTCTTTCTTCTAAATTGTGGCTGGTTTCCTCATCATAAGCTTTAACATAGTCAAACTCATCTTGCTCATTTACAACATTTACTTCTATGCCAAACTCTTCAGCCAAAATCTCAATGGCATCTCTGTCCAAAAAGTCATTTTTAGTTACCATAACGCCAAGCGCAAAAAGTACTTTGATAATTTCAGCAGGCTGTCTATTGATTTTGTTGGCAAATTCATAAACTCTTATATCTTCGGATATTTCAACAGCTTTTACGCCCTCTTCATTTTTCTCTTCAACTCTTCTTTTATGTTTTTTGAAAGATTTCCGCTGGATACCCTGTTCTAAAAATGGATTATATTTAACGGTTTTGACTTGTGTCGAATTTGATATTTTGCGTTTCTCATCCTCAAATCTTTTTGTTCCAAGATTAATCGTCAAGTCGGGAAGCACGACCATATTCTCTTCCATGTCGTAACTGCTATCCCCCAAATCTCTATCAGATAAAAGGTCCATTTTTGCACTTTCATCTTTTTTGACGGCAGAGCTTTTTTTAGGCTTTTTGCGTTTTTGGCGCATCTCTTGCATATTTACCGCCATATTGGAAAACATATCTTCCAAAGACGGGACGGAACGCATACTTTTTTTTACATCTATGCCTTCTTGTGATATGGGAGCCGGCTCTTCAGCTCTTTTTTTCTTTACAAATACCAATCCTCTGCGCTGCTTAAGGCTAACCTCTGCTAAAGATTCACTTGGAGCAGCAGGCTGTATAATTACTTCTTTTGGAGTCTCAACAACTTTAATTTCTTGGGCTACAGGCTTTGGCTGTTCTTTTTTCTGAGGCTTTTCTTCTTGTTGTTTTGGTTTTTCTTTTAAGTTTTGTGTAGGTTTTGCGGCAACCTTTTGATTTATCTGAGTTTTTTGACTATTGTCAACTCTTTTATGCAAAGCTTTCGACTCAATTTTCGGCGGCGCATTATCAATGCCTGTAAGTATGTAATTTACCAATCTATCCGCCTCTTCAGCGGTTATACTTTTAGCATCAAGTCCGAGTTCTAAGGCTTTTTCAATAATCCTTTTATTCGCTTCGCCTAACTCTTTGGCTATTTGCGCAATTGTTACCTTTTCAACCATTTAACAGTATCTCCTTCAAAAATTCACCATATGTCGATGCATAAGGTAAGTTTAGGTTGTATTTATTATTTAGTGTTCTTATAAGTTTCTGCTGATTTCCATCAAGACATACTTTACAGATATAAAAACTTCTTCCGCTCTTGCAAAACGGCTTTAAAACGCCATCTTTTACCTGAAACCGATAGAGGATTTGCTGGCTTAAACGACTTTTGCATACTACGCACATTCGCACAGGGCTGATTTTTCCGTTCATATTATACCAAAATTTCTTTTTTTTAACTCTCTAAAATAGTAAATCCATCATTATCAAGTCCGAGTTTAATAACTTCAAACTTTGAAAATGCTGTTTTTAGTACATTTAGCAGGTTGTTAGAGTGTTTGTCACAGACTAAATTTAAAAAACTTGAACCGCTTCCGGAGAGCGAGCTAAGAAGTGCGCCCTCTTCATAGGCTACGCGTCTTACATCAAAAAGTTCACTCAAAGCTTGCATACGGATATTTTCATGCATTGCATCTTGAGAAGCGACTTTGAGCATATCCCACTGTTCACTCATAAAAGCAGCACTTAGAAGTGCGGCATGAGACAGATTGAAAACAGTATCTTTTATCTTATATTGCTGTGGCAAAATACTGCGAGAATGTTTTGTCGACATCGCAATATTAGGTATCACAACTACGGCTTTTAACGTATCGGGGAGCTCTTTTTTGATTTTGACGACTTTACCCTTATCAATAATGGCAGATATAAATCCCCCATAAACCGCGGGTGTAATATTGTCCGGATGCGCCTCATAAACAAGAGCGCGATTTACGATACAATCTCTGTCTACTTTAAAACACGCCATTTTATAAGCGGATGCTATCGCACCTACTATAACCGATGATGAACTGCCAAGTCCTCTTGAAAACGGTATAGAATTGTAAAAGGAAAATCTAAAATTATCCTTTCTGCCCGTAAGTTCTTTATATATATCGTAAAAAATATTCACAAATGTATTGTTTGTTTTAACATAAGGCTTTTCGCTGCCCTCGCCTTTTATGGATATAGATAAGTAACTTGAATTTTCTATAATAGTTTCATTATAAAGTTTTAAAGCAAGTCCTAAAGTGTCAAATCCCGGTCCTAAATTTGCACTTGTAGCAGGAACTCTTATTTTGATTTTCAACTCTTCTCCTAAACAGCAGGTAAAATATAGAGCGGCTCATTTTTATTTTCAAACAGACTTTTGTCTAAAGTCAAAGGTAAAATAAATTGAGACGCTTCATTTTTCGGATTTGGTTTTAGCACAATACCCTCTTCTTCTTTAAAAAACCATTGTGAACCAAGAGCTTTAATAGGAGAGTTGGCGTTAAAAGTAAACCCATCGCATGCTAAAAGCGGTATTTTAAGTGCTATAGAGAGGCTTTTTAAAAAAACATAGCTCACTTTGATAGACATAAAACTACCGGGACCATTAGTGTAAAAAAGTGTGCCAATATCGTAAAAGCGCAAAATTTCATCGAATATTTTCGGTAATGCCTCGCTTGATGGCTCGTTGCTTCTATACGTTTTGATAAGGCTGCTTTGATTGTAAATTCCCACTATTAACGGTGATGAGAGCGCAAGCACAAGCGTATCTATTTTGATTTTTATGCGAATGCCTTTTCGTACCAAACGGCTTTACTGATGGTTTTAACCTCGTAATTTTGCGGGTCTTTGAGTATCTCTTTTGTAAGCAAGTGGTTTAACTTATGGCTTCCGGCGAAAGAGTCATAATTACCAAGCATAGGCATACCAAGCAAGCATAAATCGCCGATAGCGTCTAAAATTTTGTGACGCACAAATTCATTTGAAAAACGAAGCCCTTCGGGATTTAATATCTTTTTCTCATCCATAATGATAGTATTATCCAAAGAGCCGCCAAGCCCAAGTCCCATACTGCGTAAAACTTGCGCGTCTTTCAAAAATCCGAAAGTCCTTGCTCTTGCTATATGCTCTAAAAAATTTTGCCTGCTAAATTCGTATGTATACTCTTGCCTGCCGATAACCGGATGTGCAAAATCAATGATAAAATGGTACACGGGATTTGTTGAAGGGCTGACGCGTACAAATTTATCGCCCTCTCTCATTTCAACATCGCGCTTAATAACGATAACTTTTTTATGTGCGTCCAATTCCCTTATTCCTGCTTCGTCCAGCATCATACAAAAACTCACGCTGCTGCCGTCCATTACAGGTACTTCCATACCGCTGACAGTAATACGCAGATTATCTATACCGTAAGAATTAACAGCAGAAAGCAGATGCTCTATAGTTGAGATGAAACTATTCTCTCCCGCGCCGATAACCGTCGCCATTTGCGTATTTACAACATATTGCGGGAGTGCGGGTATAGTCACTCCGACATCGCTTCTATAAAAAACAATGCCGCTGTTAGACTCCAAAGGTTCTAAAATAATCTTTATAGGCTCACCTTTATGAAGTCCGATACCTATACCCTCCACCCTATTCAGGATGGTTGTTTGATTCAAATCTTTTACCTCTCTTTAAACTCTACAAAATTAATTTGTATTTATACCATATTTTTAGTTAGTTATTTCTTTAATATCGCTATTTTTCGCCGTTTATCAAGCTTTTTGCGTTATTTATGACCTCAAATAGATTATCTCTCATCCATTTTTCGTCCATCCACTCTTCAGGTCTTACCTCTATACCCTGTATAACTATACCAAAATGCAAATGATCGCCAAACGCAAAGCCCGTTTTACCTGTTTTAGCTATCATTTGTCCTGCGATTACAACATCTCCTTCCTGTACCAGCAAACTTGAGCAATGCCCATACAGCGAATATATACCCAAACCGTGGTCAATGATAACTGTTTTGCCGTATATGCCGTTATCGCCTGCAAATACAACTCTGCCTCTATTGCTTGAAGTGATATTAGCTCCTGCCGTACTAGCCAAATCAAGTCCCAAATGATATGACTCGCTTACTTTTTCCTTGCCATACTCATATGTTCTGAAATCACCGTAACTTGCCACAACCGCACCATTTCTCAAAGGATAAAACGGCTCAAGCGATAAGTACGGGATGTAACTTATATTATCCGTGACTGCCCCAATCGTTTCGACACTCTCTTTTCTCAAACTATCGTTGATGAACATGAATTTATCCAAAGCGTTCATATCCTGCGTTTTATCGTCAGCTATATCACGTGCCAAAGAGGCTATGGAATTATTCAAAAAAGTGTCACTAAGTGTAATTTTAGAGCTTTTGTAATTCTTATCCTGCAAGTAATATCTTATCCTTTCTCTAGCTATATTACCTGCGAGATCAGTCGCTATTATCTCAGCATTTAAGAGATTTTTCTGTTCTCTCGGCCACGACACAAGTGCTATATAATATCCATCTTTTTCAAATCTGACCGCTTTAAATCTTTTGCCGAAATTTGTCTGAACATACACCTCGTCCATATTAACGTCTTCCGCTTTAAATATCACAGCTCCGACGCCGCCTTTTGTTATCTTATAAGAGTTTGAGACTGTGTAAACTATCGGATCTTGTTTATCTACTATAATAACCGACTCTTTAATGACTTTATTACCCATGAAAAAATTCCAAAAACTATGGTCAACTACCTCGTAACTAAGCGTGTATTGATTCTTTTTGCTGTAAAAACCTTTTTTCGGAAAAGTTATATTAAACTCAAGCTCTTTGTCTTGCGCACTATGTTTTTCATTGAACAGCGTTATACTGTTCTCGCCGTCGCTAAGTTGTACTAAAACACGTTTAAAGCCGCTTTCATCACTTATTTTAACATTCAAAGGCTTTTTTAAATTCCAGTAAATAATATCATTTATAAAGATTTGCGGAAGCTCTCTCTCAAACATTTTTGAATTATAAATAAACGCCATCAGCATGATAGCAACAAGCGATATAATTAAAAGTGTCCTTTTTGAACTTTTATTTTTGCGTGCCATATTCTCTCATTCCTTTATCAAATTCATTAAGTATCATTTCCGCTATATCTTTCGCATGCGTTATAGAGCTTTCAAAGCCTGCCGCTCCGAAGTGTCCGCCGCCGCCGAATTTCAAAGCTATTTTAGAAACATCAAGATAATTTTTACTTCTTAAAGAGATTTTAAAACTACCGTCTTCCTCTTCTAAAATCATCACTGCCATTTCAACGCTTACAATATCTCTTATGAGATTTATAATATCCTCAGTATCCTCCCTTTTTGCCCCTGTACGTTTTAAATCCTGCTGCCATATAAATAGCAATCCAACCATACCGTTTCGAAGCAAATCAAAACTCCTGGCAGCATACTCTTTAAGGCGAAATCTAGCCAGCGGAACGCTCTGTTTTAATTGCCTTGAGATAAACGCCGGATCTGCGCCAAGACTTACAAGTTCGCCCATATCGGAAAAAGTTGAGGCATTCATTGCGCCGTAAGCAAAAAAACCGGTATCGTCAATAGTACCTGTATACAAACATGAAGCCGCCTGAGAAGTGAGTTTAACGCCATTTTGCTTTAACATCTCATATACAACCATACTAGCACTTGAGTTTGGACTAATAACAAGATTTATATCACCGAAATTTGAGTTCGTGAGGTGATGGTCTATATTGATTATACGCGCGCGCTTTTTTATCGCCTCTATATTTAAACCGGTTCTGTCAAAATTTGCACAATCACACACTATCACAGTATCAAATTCAGACGGTAGATATGAATGTATTTCACTAAAATATGGCATAAAGCGCAATTTTTTAGGTAAATTCTCAGTGGCATTAAACAAAAAAACATTTTTGCCCTCTTTTTGCAAAATACTATACAATGCTAAACTGCAGCCAAGCGTGTCACAATCCGGATTAATATGCGACATAAGTACTATATTTTGGGCTTTATTTATCGTCGTCCACGCAGTCTTAAACATAAAAATATTGACTCCTTAAAGTAGAGTGAATTATACTCTGTTTTAGCTAAAATTTTAGTAATATTCTAAGACTTAAAAACCATAAAATATCATAATAGAATATGATAGTCATTTTCAATAAAGCTATTATAAAAGTTAAAATGCTATAATTATAACTTTAGTATCAAAAAACTAAGGGGATTTTTATGGAACTCGTAAAAGAATATATGGATTACGCTATATTCGGCATACTTGGATTGATGAGTATTTTATCTCTTACGTTCGCCATTGAAAGAGCTATCTTTTATAAAAGATATAAAGTAAGAGACTATACTAATGAAAATGAGCTTGAGAACGACTTAACAAAAAATCTTACAGCACTATCTATTATAGGCTCAAACGCACCCTACATAGGGCTTTTGGGAACGGTTGTGGGTGTTATGGTAACTTTTTACGATATGGGTGTCAGTAAAGGGACATTTGACACCGACTCCATTCTTATCGGACTATCTTTGGCACTTAAAGCCACAGCTGCCGGACTTTTAGTGGCGATACCAACTCTTATGATATACACTATGTGTTTGAGACAGGTAGATGTTGGAATAGCTAAATTTAAAGCGGGTAAAGATGCGTCTTAAACGACCGGACGGTATGAATGTAGTACCGTTTATAGACGTTATGCTGGTACTGCTCTCCATAGTTTTAACCGTTTCAACATTTATAGCGCAGGGAAAGATAAAGGTCGATTTACCTTCAGCCTCAAGTGCGATAATCATTGAAAATATCCATACACCGCCGCTTGAATTAATTATAGGTGAAAACGATAAATTATATATAAATGATAGAGAGGTTACGCTTGAACAATTCAAAGCCAGAGTAATATTGCTTAGAAACTCCGATGAAATTGTTATCATGGGTGATAAAATCAGCAGCTTCGGACGCTTTATAGATGTTATCGATGTCCTTAAAAACAAAGGACATGAAAATATACAGATAGTAACAAAGTATGAAAAAGCAAAATAGTCTTATTGGACTGCTGGTCGGTTTTGTGTTTTCATGCATTATACACGGCGGTTTCTTTTATATTATTTATAACCATTTTATTGATAATGAAAAAGATGTGATAGCGTTACGAGAAGATCTCAAAGCGCCGCTCAAAATGGCTTTAACAACATTTGCTATAGAGCAACCCAAAGAAGAACCACAAGAAGAGCTGCAAAAGCCCGAAGTAAAAAAACCGAAACTACCCGAACCAAAACATCATGAGATTATAAAAAAAGAACCCGTTCCTGTCCCGATTCCCGTGGAAGAACAACCCGTCGAAGAACAGCAAGAAGATGTTAGCGAGCAAAACAATGTTCCGATCACACAACCGATACAAGCGCAAAACAGCGGAGCTGAAGCAGTCTCATCTTCTATGACCGAAGACGACCATATAATGGCAATTATCAGAGCCGCTATAGACAAAGAGGCAAAAAAAGATTATCCTTCAAAAGCAAAAAAAATGCGTATGGAGGGAATCGCTAAAATCAAGATAAGGATAGATCAGGAAGGCAAGATTACATTATTGGAAATTACCGAGAGTTCCGGCTTTTCAATGCTTGACCAAAGCGCGATAAAATCTATCCAAAAAGCTTCCAAAAACTTCCCTAAACCATCTAGAATTTTACTATTTATCCTGCCTATCTCGTATGAGATTGTATAATGTTTTATCTAATCATTGTAACAATACTGTGGGCTTTTTCATTTAGCCTTATAGGCGAATATTTGATGGGATTGGACAAATATTTTTTAGTTTTTATCCGTATAGTTTTAGCCGCAGCTCTTTTTATACCATTTACGAGATTTAGAGATATACCGCGAACTTTACAGTTTAAACTGCTACTCATAGGTTCTGTGCAACTGGGTGTAATGTATCTGCTGCTATACCACTCTTACAACTTTTTAAGTGTGCCTGAAATACTGCTTTTTACAATATTTACACCATTTTATGTAACGCTTATATATGATATTTTAGCCAAACAGTTTCGATTTTTATATATTATAAGTGCTGCAATTGCCGTACTTGGAGCTTTTATCATACGATATGATAATGTAAGCAATGAATTTTTGACGGGATTTTTACTGGTACAAGCTGCAAATATCTGTTTCGCGGCGGGACAAAGCGCATACAAATACATGGCTGAAAAAGAGCATAGATTCAAGCAAGAGGAGATTTTCGGTTATTTTTATTTCGGCGCGCTTATTGTGACCTCTCTTGCATTTCTCGCATTCGGAGATTTTGAAAAGATTAGTCCTTCGCCTTTAGAGTGGTTTATTCTATTGTGGCTTGGCTTAGCAGCTTCCGGAATTGGATATTTTTTATGGAATAAAGGCGCTACAATGGTAGACGCCGGGATTTTGGGTATTATGAATAATGCGTTAATTCCGGCGGGACTTATCGTAAACATCGTTATATGGAGTAAAGTGGAAAATTATATAACTTTAACTATCGGTACGGCAATCATGCTTTTTTCTCTATGGCTTCATGCCAAATTGATAAAAAAAGACAAATCTACTTGCCAAGACAAAACTTATTGAACATCACTTCAAGTATCTCATCGCGTTCGTAAGCTTCAGTAATCGATGAGAGCGCGCTTATAGCCTCGTTCAAATGAAACGCAAACAATTCCAGTGCATTCTCCTTTATCAAATCCTGCGCTATTTTAAGATTATCCATTGTTAGATTTACAGCGTTAATTTGTCTTAATGATGAGAGTATTATCTCATCGCCCGCGTCAAGTGTGTTCAGATATTCGTTTAGCACATTTGTTAAAGGCTTTATATTGTGTATACAACTGAGATTTATAGGGCTGTCCAAAAGTTTTTTATCAAAACTGCTTTCAAGATCACATTTATTTAAAACATGAAAGATTTTCTTGTTTTCGCCATCTTGTCTCAAAAGTTTCAAAATAGTCATATCTTCATTATCAGCCAATCTCGCGTTATCAAAAACAGCAATAATAATATCAGCTGATTCTACCGCTTTTAAAGAACGTTCTATCCCTATGCGCTCTATTTTATTATCGGATTCTCTAATACCGGCGGTATCTACAAACCTGACTATATGCGTACCTATATTTACGTCTTCTTCTATAGTATCTCTCGTTGTTCCTTCAACATCACTTGTAATGGCGCGCTCGTAACATAAAAGCCTGTTCAGAATGGAACTTTTGCCAACATTTGTTTTGCCCACAATCGCCACTTTAAAGCCCTCTATAAGTCCCTCGCGCTGTTTGGAGTTTTCCAAAATACGTTCCATTTGTAAAGATAAAAAGCAAAGTTTTTCCTCTATTTTTTTCTCCAAATCCGGCGGCAAATCTTCTTCGGCATAATCAATCGTAACTTCCGTAAAAGCTATAATTTCAAGTAAGTCGATGCGGGCTTTTTCCACAAACTCTTTCAATTCCCCTTTTAAATGCCGCGATAACAGTTTTGCCGCACTGACACTTTTTGTCTCAATTAGTTTGCCTATGGCTTCAGCCTTACTCAAATCTATACGTCCATTTAAAAAAGCTCTTTTTGTAAATTCACCAGGATTGGCCAATCTGGCGCCACATTTTAAAACAGACTCCAATACCATATTTGCAGTAACAATACCACCATGGCACTGAAATTCCACGACATCTTCGGCCGTATAGCTATGCGGTGCTTTGAAATAGATAATAATGGCCTGATCTAAAATCTCACTGTTTTCATTATAAATGTAAGAAAGAGCGGCATATCTTGGGACTAAAACCTCTTTGCCACTCAAAAGAAGAGCTATTTCGTAGGCTCTCTCTCCGCTTACTCTCACAATCGCGATAGAGCCTACTCCATACGCAGTCGCGACAGCGGCGATAGTATTTATGTATTTTTCCTGTTAAATTCATTTACGACGATAAATCTCCCGCCGTCTTTACCATTTTTGATACCGACATATTTTTCCGGAAATTCACCTCGTAATCTCTCAAGAGCTATTTTTATGAGCACACCGTCAAGTATCTTAGTCTGACCTCTGCCCTGAATGCGTATACGCTCCATAATCGGCTCCAAATAACGCCCTATCATTTCCTCTTGATTTTTCAAAAATTCCGCAATCTCAAGTCTAACACCAAGAGCGTATCTGATATTTATCCAACTATAAAAAAGATATGAGAGCGCTTTGTATCTGCATCCGTCTTTTCCTATCAAAAGTGCGGCATCCGGACCATCAATCTTTACCAAAAGCGTCTCATCATCATAAACCGATACGCTGATATCCTTAATCTCAAAGCAGAGATTTGCAAAAAGCATCTTTATTTTATCCTGCACTTCGTAAATAACATCGTTTGGATTAATCTTGTCTTTATGAAATTTATCGTCAAAAGGAGTGGTAATAGATGTACCCTTTTTACTAACAGATCGTTCATTAGATATGAGCACCTCTTGTTTTTTTACAACTTCTTGTTTTTTAGGCTCCTGAACGATCACCCCTTCTCTTGTCCTGCGCTCTTTTTTATCAAATTTTTTGCGCTGTTCAAAACGATCGTTTTTACTATTAAAGTTTCGCTCGTAACGTTGATTGTTAGCGTTTATCTTTCGCCTGACCTCTACAATAGCGCTTTTTTTACCAATACCTAAAAATCCGCTTTTAGGATACTGCAAAACCTGCAAATCAAGCTCCGTAACAGAGCAGGATAACTCTTTAGCCGCTTTTGAATAAGCCTCTTCCAGACTGCTTGCTTCTACTCTCATTGCTTTATCTTCTCCTTCTCTTGCTCTTTGAGGCGTTTAAAGTGCCTGTTAACATACATCTGTTGAAAAATAGAAAAGAGATTGTTGACAAACCAATATAACGTAAGACCAGCAGGAAACCATAAGAAAAAGAGTGTAAAGATGAGCGGCAGAAATTTCATAACTTTCTCTTGCGTTGGGTCGGTAAAAGTTGTCGGCGTCATTTTTTGCTGTAAAAACATAGTAAGTCCCATAGCGATAGGGAGTATATAGTAAGGATCTTTCACCGCCAAATCCTGCACCCAAAAAATCCACTCTGCATTTTTAAGTTCTATAGTATTAAACAGCATTTTATAAATCGCGAAAAATATAGGTATCTGTATAAGTATCGGTAAGCATCCGCCCATAGGATTTGCACCGTGTTTTTTATACAGATCCATAACATGAGCATTCAATTTTTGCTTATCGCTTTTATATTTCTCTTGAAGCTCTTTAACCTTCGGTGCAAGATCTTTTAATTTGTTCATAGATACCATTCCGCGGTACGTAAGCGGATATAAAATAAGTCTTATAATTATTGTGATGATAACTATTGACCAGCCCCAATTTCCGACTTTTGAATGAATAAAGTACAAAAATGAGAAGAGCGGTTTCGATATCCATGTAAAAAAGCCATATTCTATAACATCGTCAAGCCTTTTATCCACAGCGTGTATATTGGCTTTTGACTTAGGCCCTATATAACCTGTAAGTTTTAAATCCTCTTTGCCTTCTATAAAGATATTGGGATTTTCATCTTTTTTAGTCGGACTCACAACTACATTCATTTTTTCATCAAAATTAGCCAGCAGAGTTGTATAGTATCTATCACTCGCAGCGGCAAATGAGGCGCCGGAAAATGTCACTGTTTTTTTAATGTCACCGTCTTCTATCGTCTCTATGGAATCATCGCTTTTTTTGATAATAGCCCCATGAAATGCATATCCATCAGCTAAAACATTCGGACGAAAACCTGTCGATACAAAGTAGACTTTCGGATCTGTGAGCGATATCTCTAAATTGTAACCTCTATCTTGCGTAAATGTTATCTTTTTTGTGATAGTTACGCCACTTAACTCTTGCGTTAATATCAAAGTTTCGGGTTTATCACCTAAAACTATCTCTTTTCTATCGGCGGTATAAGAACTTTTAAAAAACGCTTCATCATTCAAAGCGCTGTCACTAAACCTAATCTCCAGCGGTAATAGCGGTGAAACCGACGAGTCTATAAGTTGTATCCTTTCACCGTTTTCATCTTTAAAATCATCACCATTCAAAAAATATTTGGCAATACGCCCAAGTTTATCTACATATATCTCAAAATCCTGCGCCTCGACTTTAGCTATGATCTCATCCATATTGACGCTTTGTGTACTCACAGGAGCTGCTAGAGTCGTAGTTTGGACCACTTGCGGAGCTTCGTTGGATTGGCGCTCCGTAGTATTATTGCCGTCGATTTGAGGTTGCGGGGAAAAGTAGTATGAGTAAAAAACAAAAAACAGTATCGCTAAAACCGTAGCTAAAATTACTCTGTTTTGCGCGCTCATTTTATCTATCATAAAAAATCCTTAAAATTTATTTAAATTACGAAATGATTTCACTATCCAAAAAGAGTTCTTTTTAGTTGGGATAAACCAAACCGCAATACGTATATCACTAAACGATTTTCTTAAAAGCAGAGGCTTCTTAAAGGCACTTTTTCCTACAACAGGATAATCGATACCGCCTTTAAAAAGCTGATTGCAGCGAAGTATCCTGAAAGCGCTTTTTGTAAACGCCAAAATAAGATTATCATACTCAAACAGCCACTTCGCGTATTCCGAACAGGTTGGGTAGTAGCGACAGCTTCCGAAACTAAAAAGCGTAAAAAAACTCTGATAAAGTCTTAAAAAGCCTAGCGCAAATCTTCTCATTATTTAAAGCACTCAAGTCGTTTAAACGACCACAAAAGTGAGCTTTTTAACTGTTTATAATCCATATTTTTCAAGCCCTCTTTAGCCACAAAAACATAAATACCGTCTTTTAATTTTTGCTCTATTTGCGCAAATATTGCTCTGAGTCTTCTTTTCGCGCGGTTTCTAAGAACAGCGTTGCCAACTTTTTTGCCGGCTGTAAACCCTACTTTTTTCTCGTCTGATATTTTGTAAAAGACCACGGCACCGTTACAGTGCCACTTATTTGCAACTTTATAAATTACTGAAAACTCACCGCTTTTCTTTAACGAGCGGTAAGAACCTACACTGCCAATCTTCTTCTGCCTTTTGCGCGGCGCGCGTTTATGACTTTTCTACCGTTCTTGGTTTTCATTCTGGCTCTGAAGCCATGAGTTCTTTTGCTTGGTGTATTATGCGGCTGATATGTGCGTTTCATAAAATTCCTTGATATTAATTTTAGCGTGGAATTTTACTGTAATATTCTTAAAAAACTACTTAGCGTCTAAATAGCGCCGCATAAAACGGCGTGAAGAAAAGCGCTAAAAAGCCGCTATTTTTTCACGCCGTTTTAATATCATAGAAAAATTCCTGCAAATATCATAAATAATATATATGACAGCTTACATGTAAGCGCTAATATAAATTTAAGCAAAAACGTTCCGATATGCCAAACAATAAAAATGCGATATTAACAGCCATGTTTTTGAAATCTTGCTTTTTACAAATCCATCCTTTATTTCGCGCAATCTAATAAAATTTGCTCTGTTTGCATAATTTCCATACATTCCAAACTATCATCAACAAACCTCCTTTTATTTATCTTGACGCTGAAAACTTATTTAATATCCAAAACCTTTATCAAACCCAATATAAGACAATATTCCGTCAGTCCGAAGAGAAAAAGAGTAATAAATCGTTTTATCTCCCTCTAAATCTCTCTTTTCACAATACCAAGAATAGACGATAGCGGGACCATTCCCCCAACTATCCGTATCACATTGTACATTTGCGTCGCTTATGTCAAAAAACCCCCCGACTTTTGTTACTTCGGTATAATAATCGGTAAACTTCGCGCTCATATCGCCTTCGTATCTTGAATCAATATACATACGCAAAAGTAAATCGTCGTCTACATCTCCGAATACATCCGCAAATTCACTGTTTGATATGGTTCTGTTGGCTTCCAAATACATATATGCATATGATGATGGGTTATAATATTCAACATAAGCTTCTGCATATTCCAAACCCTTAAAGGTAGGATTATTTAGCTCATATCCATACCAAAAATCATTAATATCAGCATAGTTCCAACTAATGATATTAAAATCTTTCTCATTTACCAATGTAATATTCATAGCTACCGCTAAATCTGCGGAAGAGTTATCGTAGTATGTTACCGCTCTTTCTTCTTTGATTAGAGTAAATCCTGAAGTATCAAGCGTCGGAAAATCAGACATAAACTGGGTTATATGGTCCCCCTCTTGATAAGCATCGCCATTGTTACTGCTACCTCCGCCTCCGCAACCTGTAAAAAACAGTATAACAAGAGCCGTTAAGCCCAACTTTAGTAAATATTTCATACTAAACTCCTTGTAAAAAGATTTTTTGATAAATGCAGAGAAAAAGCGAAAAGTTTTGATATTTTAGATATTGAAATACGATTATTTTCCGCTATGAAAGGGTGGGGAGTTGTATAAAAAGTTTGTCTATTATTTTGCTCTACTGCAAAAAGATATAAAATCGTAAGTTTCGGTATTTTGACGGTATTTGAGGAATTTAAAAGAAAATTTATAAAAATTAGAATATAGTTTAAGCTTTTATTAAGGTAATCTCTCTCTCTCTCTCTGCAAATTTTCTTAAATTAATATTAAGCATTTTGTCTTCTTTAACAAAAAATTGTAAAATTTTACAAAAACTTATATTAAATGTAGCTTTTATAAATAAAACTATTGCATTACTCTTTTTTTCAAAGAAATTAACAGTATAAAAGATTTTAGTCGTGACAGAAACTCTGTTTTGCCAAAAAAGCTACCGAAAAAATACATAAAACCATAAATAGTCTGTGTGAAATAAATTTCACACAGACTAACTGTTAGACTTTCTCTATCGTTATTTCTCCGTCTTTTGCGTCAATTTTTAACTTATCGCCTTCATTTATTTTTTCCTCAAGCAGCATTTGCGCGAGCTTATCTTCTACCAATTCGTACAAAGCGCGTTTTAGAGGTCTGGCGCCGTAAACGTTATCAAATCCGGCTTCCGCTATCAGATTTGCCGCCTCTTTCGTAAGACTTGCCTCAATGGATTTTGCTTCAAGCTTTCTATTTATCTCTTTGAACATTATGTTCACTATTTCGCGCAAACCGTCTTCGTTTAGAGGATTAAAAATGATAATATCGTCAAGTCTGTTTAAAAATTCGGGTTTAAAATAGTTTTTCAATTCGCTCAAAACCGCCGCGCGTCTCGTATCGCCTTCCGTTTCCATAATTTTAGCGCTCGCTATATTTGACGTCAAAATAACAATCGTATTTTTAAAATCGACCGTAACGCCTTTATTGTCGGTTAAGCGTCCCTCGTCCAATACTTGCAGCAATATATTAAACACGTCCGGATGCGCTTTTTCTATTTCGTCAAACAAAATAACGCTGTACGGCTTTCGCCTCACCGCTTCTGTTAGCTGTCCGCCCTCCTCATATCCGACGTATCCCGGAGGCGCTCCGACAAGGCGGCTTACGGCATGTTTTTCCATATATTCGCTCATATCAAATCTCAAAAGCGCTTTTTCGCTGTCAAATAAAAACTTCGCTAATGCTTTCGCGCTTTGAGTTTTTCCTACGCCTGTCGGTCCTAAAAACAGAAAGCTTCCTATAGGTTTATTTGTTTCGCTAAGTCCTGCTTTGTTTCTTTTTATAACTCGTCCGATGGCGCGTATAGCCTCGTCTTGTCCTACTACTTCGACTTTTAAATGCTCCTCTGCCGCCAAAACTTTCTCTTTTTCGCTTGTTAGCATTTTGCTTACCGGTATTCCCGTCCATTTGCTCACGATTCCCGCTATCATCTCTTCGTCCACATGGTTTTTAAGAAGTGTTCCGCTTTGCACCATCTTTTCCCACATCTGCTTTAAATCATTCTCTTTTTTATTAAGTTCCGGAATTGTTCCGTGTTTGATTTTCGCCGCTTTATTGTAGTCGCCCTCTCTTTCGGCAAGCTCTACTTCTCTCTTAGCGATATCTGTTTCGGACTTTATGGACGAGAGTTTATTAAACACCTCTTTTTCGCTTTCAAACTGGCTTTCAAGCAGCCTTCTTTTCTCTTCGGCGTTTGATAACTCTTTTTCTATCTCTTTTAATCTGTTTGCGTTTTTTTCGCTCTCCTCCATTTTTAAAGCTTCTTTTTCTACATGCAAAGAGCTTATCTCTCTTTTAACGGCGCTTAATTCGGTCGGTTCGCTCTCTATTTGCATTTTAAGCTCCGCGGCGGCTTCGTCTATCAAATCAATAGCTTTATCAGGCAAAAATCTATCCGTTATATATCTGTCTGAAAGTTTTGCCGCCGCAACTAACGCGCTGTCCATTATGGAAACTCCGTGATGTGCCTCAAGCTTCTCTTTTATACCGCGTAAAATTTGCAAAGCTTCGTTGATATTCGGCTCATTCACCATTATAGGTTGAAATCTTCTTTGCAAAGCAGCGTCTTTTTCAAAATACTTTCTATACTCTTTAAGTGTTGTCGCTCCAACGGTATGAAGTTCGCCTCTTGCAAGTGCCGGCTTTAAGATATTCGCCGCATCCATACTCCCTTCGCTTGCTCCTGCGCCCACTATAGTGTGAATTTCGTCTATAAAAAGTATCACATCGCCAACACTCTTTACTTCTTCTATAACAGCTTTTAGTCTATCTTCGAATTCGCCTCTGTATTTGGCTCCGGCGATAAGCGCGCTCATATCAAGGGCTATAACGCGTCTGTTTTGAAGAGAAACAGGCACCTCTTTTTTGACTATGCGTTGCGCCAAGCCTTCTACTATCGCCGTTTTTCCAGTTCCTGGCTCTCCTAAAAGTATAGGATTGTTTTTTGTCTTTCTAATCAGTATCTGCATCATTCTATGAATCTCTTCGTCTCTGCCGATAACAGGATCTAACAAATTTTCTCTCGCTTTTGCGGTCAAATCTATGCCGTATTTTGATAAAGCTTCCAAGTTTTCATCCGCCGTTTGTTTGTCTATTTTTTTATCGCCTCTTAAAGCTTGAATACTCTTTTTAAGCTCAACTAAATCAACATATTTTGAGAAAATGTCCTTTATCTCGCTGATATTTAGCGAAGACAAAAGCCAAGTATCCACAGCCAAAAAGCTATCTCCAAATTCTCGCATTAACCCTTCGGCATTTTGCAAAGAGTTTACGAGTTCGCGGGAAAGCTTGATGCTCTCTTTTGTAAGAGCAGATGATTTTGGATACTTATCAACCGCGCTTTTTACTTCAAGCTCGAGCGCGTTTTTGTCAATCGACATCTTATTAAACGCTTGATTTAAAATGGAATTTGAGTTTGTTAAAAGCGACCATATCACATGTAAAGGTTTTACTTCGGCATTTTTCGCATAAAGCGAAAGGGATATTGCGCCCTCCAGTGCAGCGGTCATTTGGTGAGTCAATTTTTCAAATATTGATTGCATATTTTCTCCTTAATTTTGTTTGCCAAAGATTATACAACATTGAGTGTTATTATGTCAAGATTATTGCAAGAATTTTGTAAGAGTATAAAATTACTTATCTTGAAACAGCTTCTCTTTAACTTAATTTTTAGGGAATTTTCCCTATAATTTTTATTTCCTAAAAATCTCACATTCCGCGAGGAGTTTACAAAGTCTATGAAAAATTTAAAACTATTCGCTTTGGGCTTTTTCGCTACTTTTATAGCGATATCTGCCTTTACGAGTTCGCTTTTGGCCGATAGCGACAACAGCTCAACGGTAAAAAATACAAATCGCCTTGAATCCTTAGTCAAATACTCAAGAGTTTTGGGCATTATTGAAGACGCATATGTAGATGATTTGACTCTTGATGAAATTATCACAAAATCTCTTGAAGGATTACTCACAAATCTTGACGCTCATTCGGCTTATCTTAACGAAAAGAGTTTTCAAGATTTTAAAACGCAAACAGAAGGAGAATTTGGCGGACTTGGCATAACAATAGGTATGAAAGACACAGCTATTACAATTATAGCACCTATTGAAGGCACTCCTGCAGATAGAGTCGGACTAAAATCAGGCGATGTTATTTTGAAAATCGATAATCGTTCAACAATAGGTATGACGCTTGATGAAGCGGTATCTTTAATGCGCGGCGAGCCAAATACTGCCGTCAAAATCGCAATTGTCAGAAAAGGCGAAAATAAACCGCTCTCATTTGATATCGTAAGAGATATGATAAAGGTCGAATCTGTCTACACTAAAATAATAGAAGATGAAAAGATACTCTATATAAGAGTTACTAACTTTGATAAAAATGTAGCCGAAATGACTGAAGAAGCTCTAAAAAAACATAAAAACATAAACGGCGTTATTTTGGACATACGAAATAATCCGGGCGGTCTGCTTGACCAAGCTGTAAAGCTGACTGACATATTTGTGGATAGCGGTACGATAGTTTCACAAAAAGGGCGCAATGCGGCCGACGATAAAATCTATAAAGCCAAAAAAGGAGTATTGACAACAGCTCCGATGGTTGTTTTGGTAAACGGCGGCAGCGCATCAGCCAGTGAAATATTAAGCGGAGCGTTACAAGATTTGAAACGCGCGGTTATAGTCGGTGAAAATACATTCGGCAAAGGAAGCGTACAACAGATAATTCCGCTCAACGAATCCCAAACCGAAGCGGTAAAACTAACTGTAGCAAGATATTATCTGCCAAGCGGACGTACAATACAAACGGTAGGCGTTAAACCGGATATTGTAGTACATGCCGCAGCTGTGCCTAATAACGAAAACGAATTTTCACTTAAAGAGTCGGATTTGAAAAAACACCTTGAAGGCGAACTTACCAAAATCGACAACAATACAAAAAACAGCGCCGATGTGAATAACACAAAAAGGCAAGAGGCGACGATTTCACAAGATGATTTACTGAGAGACTTGCAGCTAAAAACAGCTGTAGACATCATAAAAGTTTTGAATATTACAACTAAAAAATAGAGGAATAAAAATGCAAAGAAAAGAGCTTTTATACGAAGGAAAAGGTAAAAAGCTTTACGCTACGGATGATAAAGAGTTGCTAATCAGCGAGTTTAAAGACGACCTAACAGCTTTTAACGCCCAAAAAAAAGGTAATGAAAAAGGTAAGGGCGAGTTAAATTGCAAAATAAGCACGCAGCTTTTTAATCTTTTAACAAAAGAAGGCATACAAACGCATTTGGTAAAAACTCTGGATGAAAACTCGCAACTTATCAAAAAAGTTTCCATTATACCTATTGAAGTTGTTGTAAGAAATATCGCCACAGGCTCTTTAACAAAAAGACTTGGCATTAAAGAAGGTTCCGTATTGCCATTTACTTTGATTGAGTTTTATTATAAAGACGACGCACTTGGCGACCCACTTGTTAACGACGAACACTGTTTGATATTAAATATCGTAAAAGATAGAGATAGTTTGCAAAAATTAAGAGAACTGGGGACAAAGATAAATGACATCTTAAAACCATTTTTCGCAAAAAGAGACTTAAAACTTGTGGATTTTAAAGTGGAATTTGGCGTTGATGAGGATGGAAATATTCTTTTAGCCGACGAGATAAGTCCTGATAGTTGCAGATTTTGGGACGCAAAAACGGATGAAAAACTTGACAAAGACAGATTCAGACAAGGCATAGGCGAAGTAAAAGTCGCTTATGAAGAGGTTTTGAAAAGAATTTTAAGAGACTAAAACCGATTTGATTTTTTTAGTTTTTCCAAAATATCGCGCTATTTTGTTGAAAAACTTGATTTTACCACTGAGAGTTAGAAAATGAAAGTTATAGCAAATATCAAACTAAAACAAGGCGTTCTTGACCCGCAAGGCAAAGCCGTTCACCATGCGCTTACTTCTTTAGGATTTAACGAAGTTGAAAATGTAAGAATAGGCAAGCAAATAGTCTTACATGTAAACGAAACCGATAAAGAAAAAGCCAAAAAAATGGCGGAACTTATGTGTGAGGAGTTGCTTGCCAATACCGTAATAGAAGATTATGAAATTGAGCTTAAATAATGAAAGCGGCTATTATTGTATATCCGGGCACAAATTGCGAAAATGACACAAAATATGCGTTTGAGCTTTTAGGACAAGATGTCGTTATGCTTTGGCATAAAGAAGAAAAATTGCCAAAAGATATTGATATTGTAGTGCTTCCGGGCGGTTTTAGCTATGGGGATTATTTGAGATGCGCGGCGATTGCGAAATTTGCTCCGATTATGAAAGATGTGATAAATTTTGCTAATAACGGCGGATTTGTGCTTGGTATTTGCAATGGATTTCAGATACTGCTTGAATTAAAGTTATTGCCGGGCGCTATGATAAAAAACAAAAATGTTCATTTTGTATCAAAGTATCAGCATTTAAAAGTTATAAATAACGACAACGCCTTTTTAAGACGTTTCAAAGTCGGCGATATCTTAAATGTTCCCATAGCGCACGGAGAAGGAAACTATTTTATCGACGATAACGGTTTAAAAGAGCTTAAAAACAACAACCAAATATTGCTAAATTATTGCGATAAAAACGGCAACCGCGATAATCCTAACGGCTCCATTGAAAGTATTGCCGGAATTTGCAATAAAAACAGAAATATTTTCGGACTTATGCCCCACCCCGAACGTGCCGTAGAAAAACTTTTAGGGAGCGACGACGGCATAAAAATGCTGCAAGGATTTATAAAAAGCGTATGAAAAAATTTATTTTAATAGCAGTATTTTTTACAATTTTTACAAATACAATAAACGCACAATACTTTGACTTGAACCAGCAGATAAAACAATATCAAGCTACAATAGGTGAAGAAGAGACATACGAGGAAGAGATCGTTGTTGATGAAGAACCGCAACAATCGCTATTTTTGTCATATGTAGCTATCCCTCAAAGAGTATATCTTGGTGAAATCTTTCCAATAAAACTAAAAGCCGTCATAACACGTGATGACTACGAAAAGATAGTGACGAACTTAGCAAATTCCGAAGGATTTCGCGCTTTTAATTTAAAATCCCAATGGGAAAAAGACCAAAACGGCGAATACTACACAAATACTTTTTATCTTCAAGCTTTAAATGCAAACTCCAAACTTCCGGAATTCATCATAGAACTCACTGATGCTGATAATGTTGTAGAAAGAGCAACATTAGACGGTATCGGCATAGAAGTATCACAAATAAAAGGCGATGCTAAATTTTCGCATGTAACAGCACAGAGTCTTGCTGTTAAAAACGAAGCAACAAGCAAGTTTGACGATAAATCCCTCATAGTGACGCTCGTAATAGAGTCCGCATACGGTAACTTAAAAGATTTTAGCATCCACAACGGCAGTATCGGCGACTACAAAGAGAGTCCGTCGCTCCAATCCCTAGAGTACACTATAATCGTTCCAAATTATACAAAAAGTATTGATTTTACATATTTTAACACTATAAGCGGCGATTTTCAATCCATCTTGGTGCCGCTCAATATCAAAAGCGATGATTTAAGTACACATACGGATTTAAACCCGAAAGAGAACAAATTTAAACTTTATAAAGACATACTCTTTACTATTCTTGGTGTTTTGGGAATTATTATATTTATCTTCAAAAGGTATAAAATAGCTCTTATTATTTCTGTTTTATTTTTTGTATATCTCTTTTACGCAAATAACCCATTCAACAAAGGCACTGTCGTGGAAGAGAGTATCATACGCGTTTTGCCAACTCAAAAATCCTCCATTTTTCACATCACTGATGGGGATTTGGAGATAGAGATACTCTCTTATAAAGACGGCTACGTCAAAATACTGCTCCCAAGCGGCAGAATCGGCTGGGTAAAGGAAGAGAGTGTTATCAAAAATTAGATCTGTTTATACGGGGGCTGAATTTATCCTAACTATTGCGATTACTATAATTTTAATGTTTCTTTTTAGACCATATCATAAATTTTTTAGACGCATTTGGGCAAATACGCAAAAATATTTGATAGGATTTAAAATTGACATCAGGGGCAAACCTGATTTAAACGCGAAACTTCTTGTAATCAACCACCAGAGCATACTTGATATAGTTGTGATAGAGGCGATATATCCGTTAAATACTGCATGGGTAGCCAAAAAAGAGATATTTGATATATTTTTTTTAGGGCAAGCGACAAAACTCTCAAATATGATATCTCTTGACAGAGGTAACAAAAGAGCTATGGTAAAACTTTTGAAGGATGTTAAAGACAGGATTGATAACGGCCGCCCTGTCGCGATATTTCCGGAAGGTACAAGAGGTAAAGGTGAAAAATTGTTGAAGTTTCAAGTCGGTGCAAAAATCATCGCCGAAAAACTTAATCTCACGGTCCAGCCCATCGTTATAGCAAATGCCAGAAATGTTTTTGATTCGCAAGATTTTAAAGCAAAAAGCGGAACGGTTACAGTATCATATCTTCAGCCGATAAACCCAAGTGAGAATGAAAAATGGTATGAAAAACTCTATAACGACATGCAAGAGGAATTAACAAAGCTTTCGGAAAACAAAAGTTAGTTTCTCGCGTTTGCTTTGAGCAAATATACAGCTTTCTGAATTTTATACTGTATAAACACAAAAAAGAGAATTTTTTTATTTTTATATAAATGAAAAAATTTTAAAATATCGCTCTAGAAAAATCATAGGAGACATGTATGGCAAAACACAAATTTCAAACGGAAGTCGCACAACTTCTAAATCTGATGATCCATTCTTTATACTCTAATAAAGAGATTTTCTTAAGAGAGCTTATCTCAAACGCTTCTGACGCGCTTGATAAGTTAAATTATCTATCTTTGACAAACGAAGATTATAAAAACCTAAAGTATGAGCCCAAAATCACTATCTCAATCGACAAAAAAGCAAGTACTTTAACGATTGAAGATAACGGCATAGGTATGAATGAAGAGGATTTGATAAACAATCTCGGCACTATCGCCAAAAGCGGCACAAAGTCGTTTGTGGAAAAACTAAGCGGGGACGCCAAAAAAGACTCTTCTTTGATAGGACAATTCGGCGTTGGATTTTACTCCGCTTTTATGGTCGCGGATAAAATAGAAGTTTTAACCAAAAAAGCTCTTGAAGAGGACGCGTACCTATGGAGCAGCAGCGCGGATAGCGACTATAGTATCAAAAAGGCAAAAAAAGAGTCTCATGGAACATCTATTACCTTGCATATCAAAAAAGACGAGAGCGAGTTTTTGGAAACTTACAGATTAGAATCCATAATCAAAAAATACTCAAACCACATCCCGTTTGGCATTTATATGGATAAAGAGGAGTACATTCCGAGTAAAGAAGAAGGCAAAGAGGGAACAACGGAGATAAAACATACCCAAATCAATAAAGCTTCGGCGCTTTGGAGGTTGCCAAAATCATCTATAAAAGACGATGAATACAAAGATTTTTACAAACAAATTTCACACGATAGCTCAGACCCGCTTTTATGGATTCATACAAAAGCGGAAGGAACGCTTGAATACACTACGCTTTTTTATATACCAAAAAATGCGCCGTTTGATCTCTTTAGAGTAGATTATCAACCGGGCATTAAACTATACGTCAAAAGAGTTTTCATAACAGATGACGATAAAGAGCTTATGCCGACATATTTGCGTTTTATCAGAGGCATTATAGACGCCGAGGATTTGCCACTTAATGTCAGTCGTGAGATTTTACAACAAAATAGAACTCTCTCATCCATAAAAAAAGCTTCTGTGAAAAAGATTTTGAGCGAACTTAACAAATTAAAAGAGAGCGATAAAGAAAAATATGTCGAATTTTTCAAAACATTTGGCAAAGTACTTAAAGAAGGACTTTACAGTGATTATGAAAATAAAGAGGCGCTTTTGGATTTGATGCTTTTCAAATCCAATAAAAGAGATACTCTTGTAAGCTTAAAAGAGTACAAAGAAGGTATGAAAGAGGGGCAAAAAAGTATCTATTATATAACGGGCGAGAATGAGGCTATGCTTAAAAACTCACCTTTAATTGAGCAATTTAAAAAACAAGATATCGAGGTTTTGTTGCTTGATGAGGAGGTGGATGCCATAGTTATTCCAACAGTTTTTGAATATGATAAAATCCCGCTAAAACCTGTCAATCATTCGGATATCGATGAAGAGATTAAGAGTGATAAAGAGGAGACAAAAGAGCAAGAAAATAAGTTCGCGCCTTTACTTGTAAAGATGAAAGAGATATTAAAAGATGAGGTAAAAGACGTCAAAATATCTTCAAGACTAAGCGACTCGCCGTCTTGTCTGATATATGACAAAAACGACCCTGATTTTCAAATGCAGCAAATGTTAAAACAGATGGGACAAAATAATCTGCCAAGCGTAAAACCGATACTTGAGATAAATCCAAATCATGAGATTTTACAAAAATTATCAAGTCTTGACGACCAAACAACGCTATATGATATCAGCTTTTTGCTTTTAGACCAAGCTAAAATGCAAGAAGGAATGAAAATAGACGATGCGGCTGGATTTACAAAAAGATTAAACAAGCTCATCACAAAAGCACTTTAAACTTCACAAATAGCCTTGCAAAAGCAAGGTTATTTCTCTATGCAGCGCGACTTTAATACTTAGTAGTCATCACGAGAACAATCGGAAGACGATTGCCATTTAGAGCAATATTCATCTCTTTTTAAGAAAAATTGCAAACAAATACTATAAAAAACGCCCCGCTAAAAAGCGGGACATTTCTGATTTGTTATTTATATTCTATCTTTACTCCTGGCCATTTAATAATACCGCCCAATTTGTCAAGATTTAATTTATACAAGTCGTTATACCCTACTCCATATAAATTTCCATCCGTCGTTTTATAGAATATATGCTCTTTTCCTCCGCCTATCTCTATAACCTCTTCATTAATTTCATGAGGCGATGCGTACTCTCCATAAATATGCTTAAACGCGCTTCCTGCCGTTTGCCCCCAAGTATAAATGACACCCTCATCGTTTAAAGCTATAGAACCTACATATCTCGCAAAAAGCTGCTTGACATTATGTAGGATAACAACAGGGTTAGGACTGCTCAAGCTTGTTTTTGTCGTTCCTTGGCCAAGAGCCGCCTCAAGTCCCCAGCCTATAACAGTACCATCATTCAACAACGCTTCGCCCCAACCGTTGCCTCCCGCTATATATACGATATCATTCGCGTATGTATCAAGATTTGTTACATGTGTTGGCGTTCTTACTATCTTTTGCACTCCATAATTAGTTCCCTTAAAGCCTAAACCGCTTGCTTCATTATCGCCCCAAGCGTAAACATGTCCTTCCTCAGTTACCGCAAATGCCCCTTCATATGCTGCGCCTATAAGTCTTGCTTTCTCTCCGTTTAAATTTACAAGCACGGGAGTTTGACTGTTTTTTGAGTTACCATTGCCAAGTTGTCCATACAAATTGTGTCCCCAAGTATAGACTTTGCCCTCATTATCAAGAGCTATAGTAAAATATTCGCCTGCGGCTATTCCTGTTATATTGCCGATAACTTTGCAAAGCGTATCCACATATATGCCTATCGTATGTTCGCAACCTGTTTCGCCGTATCCGCTTTGTCCCCATCCCCAAACATCTCCGTTAGCGTCAAGAGCTATCAAATGATATGCTCCGCCCGTAAGTTGCACTACATTGCTTAGACTCTCAACTTTGGCAGCAGGTTTATTGCTTGAAACTATCATTTTCCCGTTTCCTTGTTGAGCGGAACCTCTAAAGCCCCATACATAAACGTCGCCGTTTTCGTCAATTAATGTTCCGGTTGTGATAAGAGAGGATTTGGATATAGTACTTTTTGGTTTGGCTTTTGCGACTGTACTCTCAACAACAGCGTAATTTCCAACCTTTTTGTCATTGATTGGATACGCTAAAAAAGTTAATGTGCTTCTTGTACCCATCTCACTATTGCTACCAGGATTTAGCGTAACATTAATATCAACGCTTTCATTGTTATCAATTGCAACAGTGTTTGGTTTTACACTAACAACAAATCCTTTGTCATCTACCGCCATAAAACCAAATAGCCCGTTTTCGGCATAATTGACAACTTTAAAAGTGTAAGTTGTATTTGTATCCAACGGTAACTCTTTGCCAAACGGAGCAATCACGCGGATCGTTTGAGGAGCAACCTTTTGGGGCAGTACTCTTTGAAACTCTACGCCGTTTTTATCTTTACCAAAAGCGTAAACTATGAAATCCTCATTCGGTACAACAAAATCCTCTTTGAGAAAAACTGTTTTTACTCCCGGATATTCGTCAACCGTTGCAAGATTTAAAGTATCCAGCAACTCGCCGTTTTTTGCTCTAAGCTCAAAATAGACATCTGAAGTTACATCTGATAATGTAGCTTCTATAGCAGAAACGGTTCCTGCTACAGGAAATCCGCTTATCTCAAAAAATCCTTCATGAGCCAAACGTCCGCCGTATTCTACAAATTTGAAACTGTCAAAAGAGAGCGGACTGTTTCCCGCTATGTTGATACTGAATTCGCCGTTACCCTCTAAAACTGTTTTCCATTCTCCGGCTTGAGGATTTGATATGTCGTAAACAACGGCAGACGATAAAACTATGCGTTTCACATCAGCGTCATTAATATCAACTATTGTACCGTCCGGACGCACTATGGATGCTGTGGCGCTACCGCTGACAATACTTATGGAGATAGATACTCTGTCTATCTTTGAATCAACCTTAAAACCGTATGACTTTTCATCGCTTGCTGTCAGCGTGCCACTGATACTCATAATGCCGGTATAGTATCCGCTCATCATAATATCTGCAAGCGACGCCAACTCTCCGGCTTCCGCTCTGTTGATGATAAAGACCTGACCTCCCGTCATATCGGATATTTCAAAATAATACGGATCATAGGGCGAGCAGCTTCCGCTCAAACTATTGTTTATTTTTATATTTTTAGATATAGCCATAACCGACGCCAGATTAGCGTTGCTCGGGTCTTTAACGGAAGCGTCTGTGTAAACAAATAAGTTGCTTCCCGTTCCAAGAACTGCGACAGCTTTGTAAGTGCCAAGTCCGGATAATTCCGGACAATCTCCGCCGTTCCCTCCGTATCCGGCGCGTAAACTTGAAAGTTTGTTAAGAAAAGTTTCTGATTCTGTTGTTACTAAAGGCTCCGGCACATTAGGGTCATTGATGATAGAAAGTACATAGTGCGAAGGCTCATCGCCGCTGTCTATACGATTATTGACGATAGCGCTTACAGCCGCTTTTACTCCTCCTATCTCTTCGCTCATACTGCCTGTAGTATCTATGGCAAATCCAAGCGCAGGACCAAATCCGAGAAACTTTTTAAATGCCTTGTCGCCCTCAGTCACACCTTTTTTGGCTATCAGCGTATCTCTTATACTTTTGAAATACTTAACGGTAGCGGCGTTGGCGGCATTGGCTGCCGGTTTATGAAAATCATTATGAGGAGACACGACGATACCGGCTCCCAAGACGCTTGTCACCAAACTGCAAGCAGACGAATCTTTGTTTATACCTTCGCTCCCAAGTCCGTCAAATGAACCGCCGTGAAAGCATTTTTTAACGCCTGCAAGCGGCGCGCCCGATGTCCCTTCAAAGTAACCGCTCGTGAGCTTACTTGTAACGATGTTGTTATCATTCATAAGCAAACAAGCGAGTGCCGGAGGAGTAAACGGAGGGATATTTGCATATTCGCAAGTATTCTCATTCGGTTCTGCTACATTGCTTATAGTGCCATATCCCATCTCGTTATTTATGACAGAGCCGTGCATCTCTACCCAGTTGGAGTGGGCGTAAAAATCTTGCAAAGGATGCGTGACCGCGCCTATCGCTTTGCGGGCATCATCCATTTGTTCAGATAAGATATGACCAATCCCTTCCTCAGTACTGCTCTTGACCAGATTGCTGCACTGACTCAACTGCTCGCCGTCGCAATGCCAAATAGGATCTTTTTTCTTATCATCGTTATGGTCGGCGTTAGCGTTTGACTGTGATATAGTCTCTCTCACAGCTTTCATAACGTTCGTATAAGCTATACCTTCAGGTCCATAACCGTACCCTGCATAAATCACATCCAATGCTTCAAGCGTTATCCTCTTATGATGCTCACCCGGAGCTACCGCCCTTGGATAGTCGGGGATGAAAGCCTCTGCATTTGTTCCAAAAATCAGCGATATCAGCGCTATCGCGCTAAAAACTCTACTTTTTAAGTTCATAAAATCTCCTTCAAAACTTAATATGTAAGCTCTATTTTATAAAGCGCCTTTGCTTCAAATACCGGCAATTTTACTTCTCCTCTTTATATTTGTTTTTTATCTCTATAATATAATTTAACCCTGATATATGTTCTATCTCTGATACTCTATTTTTAAAAAACATTTCGTCAATAGGGAGTGAAAAATCTGTATTATCGATTCTGCACTCAAGGATAGCGATAGCCTCTTTGCCTCCTGCGGCAAAAATCACCCTTATCGCTTCTGCCATATCATCACTATTCAACCACCACTTTCTATAATCTTTCATAAATACTTCGGATAAAATATCCCAATCCTCAATGGATAATTTAGCCTGCATTTCGTAAACTCTTTTAATCTTGGGACCTATGCCCGGCAATTCTATACCATGTCCTTCCATTCTGATACCTATAGTGTTTGACAAAGCTTTTCTAAGTTCTGTCTCTCTTTGTTCTCTTTGTTCTTTCTCTTGAACTGTGAATGTTTTTGTCTCGTTAGAACATATAAATCCTTCTAATGATGTATTTGAGGCGGATTTCAGCGGAGGATTTGCCAGAAAATCATATGCGAAAAATATCGCCAACGCTAATATTAATGCAATAAATATTTTGTATCTTAACTTCATACTGATCTCCTTATAAAGATTTTATATAACTGTTAGTTTCAAAAGAAACGCCTTAAAAATTAAAATTACGCTATAGGCTAAAATGCCAACAAGCAATTTAACAGCCTCTTACTCAAATATCTGCCGTTATCTTTTTGCCTCCTTTGCTCGTATCTCTCTTATGCGTTGTTGTATACCATAAGAATTAAGTGCACCTCTCAAGTCATCTATCATATATTGAACATGTTTTTTTGTCTCAGATGATAAATTTTTAGCATTGGCTTTGCATTCAAAGATAGCTATAGCTCTATCTCCTCCTATAACAAACAAAGCATATATTGCACTTTTCTTATGACTATATCTTTCACCACTGTTATACATATCCGCCAACAGTCCCCAATCCTCCAATGAAAACTTCTTTTGCAGTCTGTAGAGATTTTTCCATCTTGGTTGTATGCTGAACCATGGTATGTCATGTCCTCCGAAAGTAAGTCCAACACTGCTATCGATAGCTTTTTCTATCTCTTTGATTCTCTCTTGTTTTTGCTCTGTGTTTAAAATCTCGTTCTTGTCTTCACATACAAATCCTTCCAAAGATGTATTTGAAGCAGCTTTAAATGTGCTTCCGTCATATTTCATGGCAATTTGTAAAAGAGCATATATCAAAAATATCACTGAATATATGAATGTCATAGTCCTGATGCCCTTATCTGCGGTTTTTACCTTTACGGAAAGAACTAAAAGTATTATCGTTGCTATGGCAATAGAAAGTTCAACGCCTAAACCGGTCATGATTTTCCTCCTTATGAAGATTTCATATAATTGTTAGTTTCAAAAGAAACGCCCTGTTTATCAACCCTTCCTCAACTTTACTAATCCTTTTTATATTTTTCATAAGATAGAATAAATCCTGGGGATCCAGTTAAGCCTAAAATATAAAGTTCAACTGCATGCTCAAGGTCTGATTTTTCCGATTGAGCAATGTTCATATTGTTGATTTTACATTTAAGAATACTTATAGCCTCTTTATTTTGTATGGCGAACAATTTAATTATGGCTTCCCTTCTATCATTATGTTCCAACCACCACCTTTCATAATCTTTCACAAATACTTCAGATAAAATATCCCAATCCTCAATAGACAGTTTGGTCTGCATCTCATAAACTCTCTTGATCTTAGGACCTATGCCATGCAATTTTATACCGTGTCCTTCCATTCTGATACCTATGGTGTCCGACAAAGCTTTTCTAAGTTCTGTCTCTCTTTGCTCTCTTTGTTCTTTTTCTTGAATTGTCAAAGTTTTTGTCTCATTAGAACATATAAACCCTTCAAGAGATGTGTTTGAGGCGGATTTCAGCGGAGGATTTACCAAAAAATCATATGCGAAAAATATTGCCGATATTAAAGCTATCGCGATTAATATTTTATATCTTAATTTCATATCAATCTCCTTATAAAGATTTTTCAATTATGATTTTTATTGCTCACAATCAGAGCAAGACGTATCAAAACCCGACTGAGTCTCTTGAGTATGCGCGGTTCCGTCATTTGGAAGCGGCGCTTTGAGCGATACAGTTGTATTGGCATTTATTGTCTCGTTTGAAGCAACTTCTACATTTGCACTTAAGGCAAATGATATTAGGCATATTATGCTAAAAATTATACTTTGAACTTTCATAAAAATCTCCTAAAAATCAATTAATAGATTAAATCATATCTAAACTATAAAATAAATACAATAAATATACATTTTTATATCTCAATTTACTTCGACACGTTACATTTTGTTATATATTCTGACTAATAAAATATATATTAAATATAATTGCTATGCTGATTATTAATATCATATTATGAAAATAAATAGGAACGTCTTTTAAGCAAAAGTTTCGCCACGGTAGATTATCATATCCGGAAAACATCCAAAGGAGAATTTATGAAAGTAAGATATTCGGTGCAAAACATTCATTGCCAAAAATGCGTAAATACAATACTAAATTCGCTAAGCGACGAATTTGACGGTATTGAGATTTTGCTTGACAAAGAACCAAAAGAGATTGTCGTGGAATTAACAGCTGAACAAGAACAAAAATTCAAAGACGAGATGAACGATATAGGCTATCCGATAATACAAGAGTTGGAAAGAAGTTAATGTCTAAAAAAATATCTTTGCAAATCGGCGAAATGAGTTGCGTAAACTGCTCAAACGCCATAACAAAAGCCGTTAAAAAAATAGACGGCGTGCAAGAAGCAAACGTCAGCTTTGCCACAAGCGAAGGTATTTTTACTTATGACGAAAACAAAACCTCACAAAAAGATATAGAAGCGAGAATAGAAAAAATAGGTTATAAAGTTTTAAAACAAGAGGATAATACGGACGATGCAAAAACAGTCTTAGCAAAAGTCTTGCTCTCTTTTATTTTGACAATTTTTCTACACTTCGCCCATCATTTAAATCTACCTCATCTAATAACAAATATCGCCATTTTTATAGCCGCCTCTATAGTTCAATTTGGTTGCGGCGGCAGTTTTTATACACGCTCTTTCAAAGCCTTGAGAAACGGGACGCTTGATATGAACGTGCTTGTAGTGCTTGGCACAAGTGCGGCATATTTTTACTCGGCTTTTGTATTGATTTTGCCTAATTTATTTCCTGAAAATCTAAGATTTATCTATTTTGACGGCGCGGCGATGATTATAACGTTTGTGCTTTTTGGAAGATATCTTGAAGCGAGAGCCAAAGTAAAAGCTACCGGTTTTATGAAAGAATTACTCTCTTTAACGCCAAAAAAAGCGATTTTGCTTAAAAACGGTGAAAATAAAGAGATTGCCATGGAAGAGCTAAATATCGGAGATATCATAGAGGTAAAATCTGGTCAAAATATCGCGTTAGACGGCATTGTGGTAAATGGTGAGGGTGAGGTTGATACTTCAATGATAGACGGTGAGCCTATACCTAAATTTACAAAAACAGGCGATAAAGTCATAGGCGGTACTATTTTAAAGTTCGGATACTTACATGTAAGAATTGAAAAACTATATCAAGATACGATATTATTTGAAATTATCAAACTATTAAAAGACGCTGAAAATAAAAAAATGCCCATAGCGAGACTTGCGGACAAAATAGCCTCAATCTTTGTACCTATCGTTATCGTTATATCGTTAATTACGTTTATTGTGTGGAGCATTTTGGGAAATATGCAAATAGCGATTTTATCGTCTATTGGCGTACTCATTATCTCATGTCCGTGCGCATTAGGACTTGCTACGCCGATCGCGATAGTGACCGGAATAGGACGCGGCGCTAAAGAGGGAATATTTATAAAAAATCCCGAGATTTTAGAGATAATATCAAAAATCAAATTCGCTGTTTTCGACAAAACAGGCACGCTCACAAAAGGAAATATAAGAGTATTTGAGAGCACGATTTTGGATAAAGAGTTGCTTGGCATATTCGCCTCTTTAGAAGCTAAAAGCGAGCATCCGATATCGCGCGCGATAGTAGATTTTGCTAAAAAAAACAGAATTAGCGAAAATTATGATATTCAAAATCTTGAGATAAAATCAGGATTTGGCATAACAGGAGTTCATAAAGATAAAACTGTTGCCATAGGTACCGCCAATTTAATGAACGCGTTAAAAATAGATATGAGCGAAGCTATCAAACAACAATATGAAAAGGGACTGGAATACGGAAAAACTACTATTTTGGCAAGTTTTGACAATAAAATAGCGGGAGTATTTTATTTAGAAGACGAGATAAAAAACGGGGCAAAAGAGTTAGTAGACTATTTGAAATCAAAAAATATCGAGCCGATAATACTAACGGGAGATAAAAAAGCACCCTCTTTATTTTTGGCAAAAAACATAGGTATAGAAAATATTATAAGCGAAGTTTTACCGCAAGAGAAATTTGAAAAGATAAAATCGCTTCAAAAAGATGGACTTGTGCTATTTGTAGGGGACGGCATAAACGACTCTTTGTCCATTAAGCAAGCCGATATAGGCATAGCGATGAACAGCGGTTCGGACATAGCTAAAGAATCTGGCGATATCATCATTATAAACAACGACCTTATTAGCGTTAAAAAGAGTATTGAGCTATCGCGCGCGACGCTTAGAGTGATAAAACAAAATCTATTTTGGGCGTTTATCTACAATACGATAGGTATTCCTTTAGCCGCAGGCGTCTTTTACTTTGTAAACATCACGCTAACTCCAGCTATCGCCGGTGCGGCAATGAGTATCAGTTCCGTAACCGTCGTATTAAATTCGTTGAGGCTTAGAGTAAAAAGGTTTTAATTTTACCATTTTTTTAATTTAAATTCTTTTCTCTTTAATTTTTATGGTCGCTTTACTCGTAAGCTTTTTAATATTGGCAAAAAATATGAAATTCTGTAGATAATTAGTTTAATGTTCATGCGGATGCGTATGAGGCGGCAATCCGTCATGAGCGTGCGTATATTCCGTATCCGAATTTAACATACGCTTTAAACCGTCGGGAGAAATTTTATATATTTTATCTACTACGGATTCCACAAACTCTTTATCGTGCGAGACAATAACTATGCTTTTGTCTATTTTTTTAAGTATCTGGGTTAATTTTAGTTGTATGGAAAAATCAAGCCCCGACGTCGGTTCGTCAAGCAGCATTAATTTAGGCTCAGTTATAAGTACGCCTGCCAACGCGACAAGTTTTTTTTCTCCGCCGGAGAGATGATAGACAACTTTTTTCGCTAGATGCGAAATTCCCAAATCATTTAACATCATATCCGTTTTTGCTTTCGCCTCATTTTTGCCCACGCCGCGCGCCAAAAGGCTAAAAGCGATATCGTCTTCTACAATTGGGGCTAAAAATTGATTATCGGAATCTTGCAAAAGATATCCGACCATATGACGAATGGATTTAAAATCGTTGCCGCAACTGATTTTTTGATGAAAAAGCTCAATACTACCCTCTTTTATGGGAGAAAATCCGACTATTGTTTCCAATAAAGTCGTTTTTCCGCAGCCATTTGGTCCTATAATGGCGATTTTTTCTTTATGGGAGACGTTGAGCGATATGTTTTTTAAAAGTTCTTTACCGTCTCTTTCCACAGATATATTTTTGATATTTAACGAACAACTCATAAAATAACTCCCCATCTTAATACAAGCGATATAAACGTTATCAAACAAAGAGCTATATCGCAGCTATTAAAAACTTGATGATTTGCCAGCGTATAAATCTCGCCCTTGAAACCGCGAAGAAGCATACTTTTTTGAATATATTTTGCTCTTTCATACGCTTTTATAATCAAAATACCCACAAAACCAGCCATAATCTTATAACTTAAAAGATCCGTTTTAGGTTTAAATCCTCTTACATGTAGAGTTTTTTTAAATAGCACAAATTCGCGTTTTATCAAAAAAATAGATTTAGCGGTAAAAAACACAATAGAGACAAGCTTGCGCGAAAATCGCAGTTTTTGCAGCGCCAAGGCTATGTCAAACTCGTTTTTTTGATAAAAAAGCAAAAGAACCGTTAGCAGTATAAGATTTGAACGCATAAAAATAAGTAAAGCGGTTTTAAAATCATCTTGTATAAGTAAGCTTATGACAATAATAACAACAAAGATATTTAAAAAAAGCAGCTTTTTTAACACCTCCTTTAAAGCGCGAAAATTCATAAAAATTAAAAATAACGCAGGCAAGAACATAAATATGTATATATGCTCTTGCAGCGCTATGGTAAAACTATAGAAAAATATCACTAAAATAGAGATTACAGGGGATATAGATCTCATTTTTTCTTTTTAACAAACCATAATACCGAAAAAATCCCCGCCATAATCACAAGAGCGATAAAAAGATTAGGCAACGGGATATCGGAAGGAAGATTTTGCGTGTCCTCTTTTGTGAGGCTTTTTAGTATATATTTTGTCTCTTTAAAATGTCCCATACCTCCATCAACGCTCACAATTACCGCATCATTTGACATTTGAACGGAAGTTTTACCCTCATCGTCTGTGAGCAATCTTACGATGTCTTTAGCATTCTCATCCTTTACAACTACTTCGCAGTTTTTGCAAGGAGATGATTTTGTGAAATAACTTTGAATATAAAGCGTACCATTATCATCGTACATAAAAAGATTTATCTTGTGAGCCGACAATACGCAAACGGTTAAAATTAATAATGCTGATATTTTGCGAAACATAAATTTTCCTTATTTTAAAAAAGACGGTTTGACTTTTTCGATGAAGTTTAAAGTTAAAAGCGTGACGATTCCCTCTATGAACATCACTGGTATATGCGCTAAAAACGCGATTTTAGCGGCGGTTAAAAAACCTTTTCCATCCCCATTTAAAGCTAAAATGAAAGATAAAAGCAGCGCTCCGAAAATGACAGGTAAAAAACCTATGAGAAACCAGATTATCTGTTTTTGCCATACCGTTTTATAGTGAATTCTAAAAAGCCAATAACCAATAAGCGCCGGAGTAGCGAGGGTAAAAAGATTTATGCCAAGAGTCGTTATGCCTCCGAATCCAAATAAAAGTCCTTGCAGTAACAATGCGACAAAAATCGCGATAAACGCCCTCACTCCCAAAACCGCCCCGACAATCCCGTTTAATATCAAATGCACGGATGTGATGCCAATCGGAATATGAATAAACGAGGCTAAAAAAAAGAGCGCGGAAAAGGCTGAAACTTTTGGTATGTCGTCGCTTTTTAAAATCTTTAAAGCGTATATAGTGACAACCGCCGAAATAGCCGCTCCCGCAATCAAAATTTTAGGTTCTAAAACACCTTCGCTTATATGCATTATTTAACGCTCTCAGTCTTTAGCCAAAGTACAGCCCCAAGTTCCACAGGGTATTCTTTGCCATCTTTTTTGATACTCTCATCATCGTCTATCAACGCGGCAAATCCCCACCAACCCTCAAAAGGAAGCGCCGCATGAAAAACTCCGTTTTGGTCTGCTTTTATCACTTGCGTAATATACATGTCATTCGGGGCTTTTAAATCTTTTACGTTATAAAACTCTATCTCAATCTCGGCATTTGCCGCGGGTTTACCTTTGTACAATACTTGCGCGCTGAATATATTTCCCGTATATAAAGAGTATGGACGCGACAACGGGACAATCTCGGCTTTCAATCCTATCGGCTCATCCCAACCCTCGCCGGAACCAAAAGCATCTACTATAGTTTTTGTTTGATGTCTAATGAATTTATTCTCCGCAGGTTCAAAATACGGCACGGGATCAACATAAAACTGATAAACTCCGGGCTCTTTTACGATATATTTTGCGCTCCAAACGTTTTGAGAGCTTTTTTTAGCGGATTTTAAAGAGCTAAGAAACGATATCTTTTTGCCGTCTATAAACACGCCGGCGTCTTGCGGTTTAGCCATATTCATAAGTTCTTGTTCAAACGGATGAGTAAACTCATAAACTATGTTAATTTCATTTCCGTTTTCTTGTTTAAGAACGCTTTTATCAACGATGACGGTTTGAAAATGCGCAAAAGCCGATGAGATGAAAAACAGAATAAGCAATAATACTTTCATATGTATACTCCTATTAAATAATATTAAAATGGATTTGGTATTATTACACTTATGAAATAAATTTATGCTTATGAATTTTGCTTAAAAAATATTACTCAACACTTGATTTGGATTTGTTACAACACTCTCATTTATCTATTAGACGAATGATATTGATTTAACTGTTTGTCCGTTTTGGTTCGTTACGGATATTAAACTTCCTTGATGATTATATGAGGGGATTGCGGAAAAACTCATTGGGTTTTATTTTCACTCATATTATCAGCTTTTTGACTATAATATTTGTATATATCGGAATGGTTGCAAAAGTCGTCTTCTGAACAAATCTGTACAAACTGCCGCAGTATTGTAATACCATCTAAAAAATCTTGCAACTCTTTCTTTTTATCTAAATATAACTGATATTTTTCTAATTTTTCTTTGGCTGTTTCATTTCCAGCCTTGACATATTCTGATAATTGTTTGTATTTATCGTTTGAGAGGAAATATTGTGTCTCATAAGATTTGTATTGATAAAACATGTACATTCCTGTTTTAGTACTAAGATAATGCCATCCTAACTTATCCATTGCTATAATATTTCCTTGTTTTGCCTGCTCTATCATCTCTTTGTATTCCGATTCTGATAATTCATGATTTCCACCACAACTAAAATAACTTGGCAAAAAAACCAAAAATACCAATAAGACTAATAATGTAAGCAATATATAAAATATAACTCTAAGTATTATATCACCGTATTTTCTTTTCATGTTATCTCCTCATTATTATGGAGCAAAACCTGCAAATGTTCAAAATAATAACATCAATATAAACTCAAAAAACCACCACTGCCCAATCAATAAACATATGATTACCGCTATTGTCGGTAACAATTTTTTTCTTGAATATACAATAATAGCAATAGCAAAAATTGTACTTAAGATACCAAGCAACAATAACAAAATATAATACCACTCAAACATCCACAAAGTATCAAATGATATCACTGTCAACAACAATAGGCTTATAAAAAGCAACCAAAGATATATTTGTAATTTCATTTTAATAATGCTGATTTCCAAAATATACAATAGCACTACGCCTATATCTGGAACTATCTCCTTCTGTACCAGTCATTGGCGGTATGGGCCATAAAGCGGATCTTCAGGTAATTGTCGCAATTCGTCTACCAATACTCTATCACAGTTTGCTATACACTGCTTGGCATTATTTGCGCCACACTCAACATAACATTCATCATGATGTTTATAGCATTCATCTCCGCTATCAACAAGTGAGAGATTACCTGGTCCACGGCTACCACACGAATATTGTCCGCCGCTCCAACATTTTCCACCCCAATTTCCATTTGTCGGTCCATTTGTTGCCCTTCTGCTACCATCACCGCCATCATTATACCAATTGGTTTTCGCTAACCCCTCCACATCAATCAAATTCACCGGATCTCCCAACACATACCCATAAAGATTTAAACTTCCACCATTAAAGTCAATGGGATCCTTGCTTGTCCATCTTCCCGTATAACTGTCATATTCACGATAGCCGAATTTGATTAACTTTGTGTCCTTATCGTATAATCCTCCCGCAAAGCCAAATGGAATGTTGATAGTTGGGCTTATGTAATTTATTATGTTGTGATGATTTGAAAAATTCATTCTTTAAATTCTTTATCTAACTCACACTCTTTGATATTTATTCCTTTTTCTTCACATTCAGATATTCGAGTTAGATATTCTATTTTAGTTATATTTTTCTCAATAAACCAACCTTTTTTGTAAGCATCAGCCAAATCTATTTGTGCTTTGAAATCTCTATTTTCGGCAAGTTCGACAGCAAGATTGAAAATTTCATTATTATCATCAAAATATCCGCGAAGCATCAATAACTCATATAATTTATATTTTGTCCAAGTGGAAAAATTTTGATATTTTCTAAAAAAGGTAATTTTTTTATCAATATCATACTTTATTTCGCAATAATAACTTTCGAATGTAAAATCATTATATCTGGTAAGTTTTTCAAACCATTCAATATCATCCGAACCATGAGGGCGATCATGACATAAAACTCTTGGCATGAGCAATACTGCAATAGCAACACATACAAACATAATCATCAGCAAACAATATTTCTTTTTTAAAGTCATTTTATAATTTCTTATTGCCCAAAAGTCCGCACTGTAGAGCCAGATGACGGACCATTTAAGAAGGGATACAATATATGATATTCGTAAAGCCCATCTATGCCATGTACTGTGGTATTTAATATTTTTGATAATTGTTCTGCAAAAGAATTATTTCCATTTATATCGCCACTTGCGGAACGACAAGTATTTAATGTTATACATTTTTTACCTTGATAGTTAGGATCGGCTTTTATTAATGCGGCTAACTGTTCTGGCGATAGTTTTGTCTCTGGATTGTTTGGGCACTGTTTAAATTTGTCGTTACCTCTTTCATCGCATATATATCTACTTCCGCCATATGACCCACCATGTCCTGCTACTACATAACATTGACCGAATAACGTTGAAACGCTTCCTGAAAAACTAGCAGGGTCATCATCGTTAAACAAGCTTATTCCAGCTAACCCACTCGGATCCACCCCATTCACCGGATCACCCAACACATACCCATAAAGATTTAAGTCTCCTCCTCCAAAGTCAATAGGGTCTTTGCTTGTCCATCTGCCAATATGACTATCATATCCTCTGTATCCGAATTTGATTAACTTAGCATCCTTATCGTATAATCCTCCCGCAAAAGTGAAAGGAATGTTGATAGTTGGATTTGTCGGATACAAGAATTTTTTTATACTCAATATTCACTGGTTTTAGTAACGGTATTTGCATATTAACTCATTTTCCATACAAATCAACATAAACTTCAGCGCCGATTGTATGTATAAAATCAATAGCTCTTTTATTGAAAGTAATTGAAGACATACCTCGTTTGAAAAAACAAGTTATAAAAATTTCAAAAATACACCCTTTTGGCAATTGTTTGAAATTCTCTATTCTGTTTTCAAAGATATCAACAAGAGCATCTATCATCTTTTCGACATAGATAATATTATATTTGGTGATTTTGTGCATCCAGCAATTTGGCTCATGAAGCGCTATAGCTTTAGGACTTTTCTTCCAAATATGTGTCGATCTAACACCTAAAATATTAGAAATCTGTGATACATCACATGTAAAATCAGATACTTTAAGCGATACTTGTATTTCGTTTATATAGTCTTTCATGGGTTATCCTGTTATTATATATAAAATTATTTTCAATATTTTTAGGATTAGCATATGCTTATTTGCTTTGAGGATATGCGATAGTCCATTAATTATTTCCCATACAAATCAAAGTCAATCTCTGCGCCGATTTTATGTATAAAATCAATTGCTCTTTTGTTAAAAGCAATTGAAGGCATACCTCTTTTGAAAAAACAAATTATGGAAATTTGTATATAGCACTCTTTTGGCAATTGTTTGAAGTTTTCTAATCTGTCTTCAAAAATACCGACAAGTTCATCTACCATCTCTCCAACATATATAATATCAAATTTGATGATTTCATATTCCCAACCATTAGCATCATGAACGACAAGGGCTTTTGGCTGCCTTGGTTCACCTTTTTTCCAAATATCTGTTGATTGAATGCCTAAGATATCAGAAATCTGCGATGCATCACATTCAAAATCATGTATCTTAATCGATACTTTTATTTCGTTTACATAGTCTTTCATGGTTTATCCTGTGTAATTGGTATATTTATATAAGTATGTCAATTAAATTCTTCACATTGCTTTTCAATAAGTTTGCAATCAAGCAAAAATCCTGCTTTGTATTTTATCGTCGGATCAATTTCACAATCTTTTTCAGCAAATTCGCAATATCTCAATAATTCATTCTTAAAAATACTTTCTTTATTTTGATGCTTATGAAAAAAATCAATCTTTTTGCTAATGTTTTGTTCTATAACTCTGTAATGTCTGGTTAGGAGTTTAAACGCTTCGGCATCTCCCTGCTCTGCTTCTGATGTAAGCTTATTGATTTTTTCCGCTGACGGATAATAATTATTTTGCGTCCAATACCAGTCAAGAATAAATAAACCGACAAATATAGCAATCAATATCGCTATATATATCAAATCCCTTTTTCTAAATAAAATCATAGGTTAATCCTGTCATTTGGGATAAAATGTTCGCATACTTGCTCCCTCTTCCGGACCATTTAAAATTGAAAAAAATGGGTGATACATATAGTATCCATTAACTCCTATAACAGGTACACCAAGCCTATTAGCTACTTGTTGTGCCAAAGAACTATCTTTTTCTCCTCTTACATCAGTACCTGAATTGCAAGACAAGATTTCAACAGATTGACCGTCTTTATATTTTGGATGTCCTTTAATTAATCCTGCTAAATTTTGCGCATCAATATAATTATCATCATATGACAATATAACACCCTGACTTCCATGTCCGCTTACTATGAAATTGCTATTAAATATACCTGTATAATAAGCAGAAAAATAATAACCATAGTCTGTATTTGTATTAAACAAATTTATCTCCGCTAACCCACTCGGATCAACAAAGTTCATCGGATCCCCCAACACATACCCATACAGATTTAAACTTCCACCATTAAAGTCAACAGGATCCTTACTTGTCCATCTGCCTGTTTGTGAGTCATATTCTCTATATCCGAATTTGATTAACTTAGTATCCTTATCGTATAATCCTCCCGCAAAAGTGAAAGGAATGTTGATATTCTGAATTTGGTTTGTTGTAGCATTCATATCTTACACAGGAACTCCATTAGATTATTTTGAAGTTATATATGAAAAAATTATCTAACATACAACCCATACTTACTAGCAATCTTTTCATATATTTTAATATCTTTTTCATTTTTAAATATAAGAGGTAAAGACAGGTCATAATTGCCCATTACCAATAAAGGATTTTTATCAAAATACAGACTGTATTGCCAAGATTCTCTTAACATACCCCTTATAAACATTTTTGCTAAATTTACATCGTCGATTAAATAGTCTTTCTTGTGACCAATATTAGAAAATGTTGTTAATTGACGTAACAGTATAAATTTGTCAATCTCGTCAAAGCAGCACAGTTCACGTCTAAATGTCAGATGACTGTTTTCGTTAAATATAGCATCCACATAACACTTTTTACCATTTAAATCAAAAACCTCTTCAATGAAGCCTAGATATCTATACTCTTGAGACAATCTAAAATATTCATTGCTTAAAAGTTCTATTCTTGGATCCAATCTATCCAAAACACAATCAAAAACATCCAGGATTTTATGCGGATATTTTATGATTGCGATATCATAGAAATCATCTTCGTCCGAAAAGTCGGGCACAAAGTACTTTTTATACTCAATATTTATTGGTTTTAGCAGGGGTATTTGCATGTTATTTCCTTAATCTTCTTCCATCATCGCTATATGAGCCTTCTCTTTTTTGGTCGTTCCAATCTCTCTTATTGTTAAATTTTTTCCATTCACTGCCACCATGCTTGTCTTTATCTTTTGACCATATGCAACCATCCTCATCCTCATATCCTATCTTTCCTCTATTATTTTTTACTCGCCTTCCTTTTGTAGGATCAAATGCATAATTAATATCAATCGTTGGAGGTGGATTAAAATAAACGTATGCGGCTACTGCTGGAATAACTATCCATGATAATGGGTTATCAAGTGTGTCTACAAATAACCCCTCTACATCCACCCCATTCACCGGATCCCCCAACACATACCCATACAGATTTAAACTTCCACCATTAAAGTCAATCGGGTCCTTACTTGTCCATCTTCCCGTATAACTGTCATATTCACGATAGCCGAATTTGATCAGTTTTGTGTCTTTGTCGTATAAACCTCCTGCAAAGCCAAACGGAATGTTAAGAGTTGGATTTGAGTTTGTCGCACCATTTGTCTTTTGAATAATGTTTCCATTTATATTGTCAGCTATAACATTCTCATTTGTATTATTATAACCCATCTTTTGTACGTTTCCACTCATATCATTCACGTCTCTCACAACACCCCCATTCACATCATAATCCATCTCTTCCATGATATTACCATAAGCAGAATAAACTATGGTTTTAACCGTTTGTCTGTTTATATCGGTTACTTGTTTTAAAGATCCCTGA
>JAISGD010000022.1 GCA_031263195.1 Campylobacteraceae bacterium
GGAAGAGCCCGGACTAAAACCTTTTTACCTCAAACTCAAAAAACAGTGCGAAAATAAAAATATAGATAAAAAACAATTAAAAGGATAAAAGCTATTAGTATTCTTATCTTAAGATAGTAGGACATTAGTTAGGGTTACTCTATTTTACATATCTCTTTATACCCTTTATAAAAAATAGACGGCATTATCCAAATTACTATTAAGAAAGAAAATGTAAAAATACCGAACAAGATAGTTATCCCATAACCATCTTGTTCCAACATTTTTATATACAGTCCGTCTAAAATATCTCTTATAATTAACCATACCCAAAACACAGAAAGCAATAGTGGGAAAAACCAGTAGATAATTTTCATAAAAAACTTATAGATTATTTGAGCTGTCTTAGTCTGCCTTATTTTGTCAAACATATCACTAGACATATTAACAACACCATATTTCTCATCAATAGCCATAATTAAAGCAAAAATAAAGTCTAGGCTTTTCATAAAATTTCTACTATCGTTATACATAATCAGCATTAAAGATTATACTTGATAAGTTATTGTAACTGTATTTCTTTTTTTAAAAATAATATTTCTATTGTATTTACTTTACAATTATCAAAACTATTTTGTTACAAAACTACTCACTTGAAAAGTAATAGTATTACCAAAAGTTACATATACCTTTAAAATTTCTTTTGCTATGCATTTTGCATCTATAATAGAAGAAGCAACGAAAGTAATTTATAAGGAGTGTTACAAAATGTCACTAATTTATCAACCAAATCGCGCTTTCAGTAAAGAGGCGCGTGTTAAGAATATGTGCGAGTATAAAGAGTTATGCTTGCAGGCTGAAGATGATTATACGGGATATTGGGCGAAATTAGCGCGCGAAAAAATAGAATGGTTTGAACCATTCCATACCGTATTGGACGAAAGTAACGCGCCGTTTTATAAATGGTTTGTAGGCGGCAAACTAAATGTGACTCATCAATGCTTGAGGCGTCACTTGGGTGTTAGAAAGAATAAAGCGGCGATTATTTGGGAAAGTGAATTTGGCGATAAACGTATCATTACATATTTGCAACTATTTTACCGCGTAAATCGTATGGCGAACTTGATGAAAAACAAGTTTGACATTAAAAAAGGCGATCGCGTGGTTTTATATATGCCGATGATTCCGGAAGCTGTTTTTGCAATGCTTGCTTGCGCTAAAATAGGCGCAATTCACTCTGTAGTTTTTGGCGGATTTTCAGCCGAAGCTTTAAGAGACAGGATAATAGACGCCGAAGCGAAACTTGTTATAACGGCGGACGGCGCGTTTAGACGCGGAAAGCCTTACATGTTAAAACCTATAGTTGATGAGGTATTAAGCGTAGGTTGCGAATGCTGCAAAAAAGTTTTAATGGTAGAGAGAAATAAAGAACCTGTTAATTACGTAAGAGGCAGAGATTATATATACAACGAGCTTGTTATGCAAGAGTCCCAATACTGCGACCCTGAACCTATGGATAGCGAAGATCCGCTATTTTTACTATATACGTCTGGCAGTACGGGCAAACCAAAAGGTGTGCAGCATTCGGGCGCTGGTTACATTCTTTGGGCGCAATATACGATGGAAAACGTATTTGACGTAAAAGAAAATGATACGTTTTGGTGCACCGCCGATGTAGGTTGGATAACCGGACATACATATACGGTATATGGACCGCTCGCCATAGGCGCTACGACTTTTATATACGAAGGTACTCCAACATATCCTGATACAGGGCGTTTTTGGAAAAATATAGAAGAGCATAGAATAAATCAATTTTATACATCACCAACAGCTATTAGAATGCTTCACAAAGAAGGACCTAACGAACCTTCAAAATACGACCTTAGCAGTTTAAAAGTATTAGGAACTGTGGGTGAACCGATAGATCCTGACGCATGGCTATGGTTTAGAGAAGTCATAGGGAACAATAAATGTTCAATTGTGGATACTTGGTGGCAAACGGAAACCGGTGGACATATGATATCTCCATTGCCCGGAGCTACTCCTCAAAAACCAGGATACGCTACTTTCCCACTTCCCGGAATTTGCGCTGAAATTGTGGATAATGACGGTAATTCTGTACCTCGCGGCGAAAAAGGGTTGCTTTGCATAACAAAACCTTGGCCTTCAATGATAAGAACTATTTGGAACGACCCTGAACGTTTTGTGAAAGCATATTTTGGCGATGTCAAGAAAGACGGCAAACCGGTATATTTTTCAGGCGATGGCGCGATAATGGATAAAGACGGATATATTATGATAACTGGACGAACCGACGATGTTATTAATGTGTCCGGTCATAGACTGGGAACTGCTGAAATAGAGGCAGTTTTAGCGCATCACGAAAATGTTTCCGAGGTTGCAGTTGTTGGCAAGCCAAACCAAATAAAAGGCGAGGGGATATTTGCGTATATTGTGCTTAAAAATGCAAACAATAATATAGGCGAAGAGATAGAGATGATTCAAGAGCTTAATAAATTAATAGTTAAGCAAATAGGTGCTATAGCAAAACTTGACGCTATTAAGTTTGTGCCAGGACTTCCAAAAACCAGAAGCGGCAAAATAGTAAGGCGAATTTTGCGCTCCATCGCCAAAAATGAGGAGATAAATCAAGATATTTCAACGCTAGAGGATCCTACTATAGTAGAACAAATTCAGATGTTGGAAGTAAATTAGTTTTGAAGCGCGCCTCTATTTTGGCGCGCCCTTGTTATGTTTTTATTGACATTATCTTGCAATCTGTTTACCTTATCATATACATTTGCGCTATAAGATGTGAGCTATTTTTTACATAACAAAGGTTGGTCTTAATTTTTTATGTTTGTTTTAACAAATGGTATTATATTATGATGTTATCGGTTCTTTAGCATATAAATATCAAACTCTTCATATTAAAGGCGGGGTAAATATGTTTTTTAGTAAAAGTAAAAAACATATTGAAATGTCGATATTCTTTATGCTATATTATACATGTAGAGTCTAGACTTTTCATAAAATTTCTACTATTGTAGATAAACACTTCTGTGCAATTGTTTTTAAAATCGTCTAGACAAAAGCTTCTCAACAGTACGTATCCTCTGTTTAGACTCTTTACTAATAGAACTATAAAAATAGTATATATCACACTTTCAATCTTCATACTTTGATCTTAACTATTATATTGCATATATTAATTTTATATAATATAAAAAATTGTATCTTTAGACAGTTTTAAGATATAAAAAACAGTAAATTAAGTATAAAATTATAGAAAAATATATTCTGTGAAACTTAAATATATATTAAAATCGTACTCTTAAAGAGCTGATTAATTTATTTTTGATAGCATATCAAGTATCCATTTTGCAATAAACGCGAAAAAATGGGCGGATATATTGCTGCAAAAAAATTTTAATTCCCGCTTTCACAGCGTGAAAAAGATGTGAAAAACTTTAAAAATTTTTTCACGCCATCAAATAAAACTTTAAACCTTTATATGTATAATACTCATTTGGTTTCGGGGTGTAGCGCAGCCTGGCTAGCGCGCTATCTTGGGGTGGTAGAGGTCGCGGGTTCAAGTCCCGTCACCCCGACCATTTGTCCACTTTACGCACTTGAAAAAAATTATAATTTTTCATGTATTTTTACGAGTTATAAATGATAAAATCACTCCTTTTACATAATCATTTTCAACGAATAAAAATTATTCACATATATAAAATTTATTCACGATTTACACCTACTTTATGTTTTATGGGACCGTTTCCTTTGCCCAGATTAGGAGCATTTTTTATAGCATTATAAATATAATTTTTACTGTTTTGTATCGCGTCTTCAAGTGTAAATCCAAGTGCCAGATTACAAGCTATAGCCATAGAATATGTGCAACCGGTACCGTGGGTATTATTTTTTTGCGCGAATGGCGTTTCAAAATCTCTTACAAAGTTACCTTTTAAAAAAAGCCTGTCCACCGCAGCGTCGCTATTAGAAAATATATTTTTTATCAAAAAATTACATTCAGGAAGTTTTGCATTTATATTTGTACTAAGTCCAAAATATTCAGCCTCAAAATGATTAGGCGTAACTATATCAGCTAACGGAAAAAGCTTTATTAAAGCCGCCTTTGCACTATCGTCTAAAAGTCTTGAACCTGCACGCGAAATAGCTACCGGATCTAATACTATCGGTTTTCTAAAATCTTTTAGTATACCCATCAGTGTGTTTGCTATCTCATGACTTCCAAGCATACCTATCTTTATCGCACTTACATCAAAATCGTTCAATACCGCTTCAATTTGTTTAACTACAAATTCTGTTTTTATACTTAAAACACCGTTAACCCCTTGAGTATTTTGCGCCGTTATGGCAGTAATAGCGCTTACAGCAAATACTCCATATGCTTCTGATGTTTTTATATCCGCCTGCATACCAGCTCCGCCACCACTATCAGAACCTGCGATACTCAAAACTACTCTCATGCTACTCCAATGATAAAATTTAAAAATGATAGCCGTGAAGCACTTAAAATCCGCTATATTTTTAAATCGTATTATAATCTCACATTTAAGCTAATAGCATGCAGTCTTTTATGAATAATTACCAGAAACCTATCCAGTTACGAAGTAAACGCTTATATTTGCACAATAAACAGCATGAAAACATAAAGCTAGACAAGATTTTCTGTACAACAAATAAAAAATACTAAAAGGTTTTATTGATACATTTTTAGTTTCGTACTAAAATGTGGGATTTAACCAAATAATACTCTTTCACAATTTCACTTTCAATTCTGTAAATTCAACACTGTTTCAATATTTTTTTGGAAAAGAGTATGGGTTTTTTAATCAATTAATTTAAACTCAAGAGTAATATTGGTATATTTCTATCTTCAAATTACACAATGGCATAAAAATACGCATGTGTTTTACTAATAGAGAGGTGTCCGAGTGGTTTAAGGAGCACGCCTGGAACGCGTGTGTGGGGTAACACTCACCGAGGGTTCGAATCCCTTCCTCTCTGCCATACAAAAATCATCAAAACTTAAATGACTTCAAAAGCTACCAAAAGCCCCTTAAAATCACACTTTATAATTAAAGCGACAAAACATATGTGACATTAAATTACCTCAAATTATGATATAGAGTAACTATTGGGTAATCTAAAATAAGGTAAGGGTTTGAAAACAAAGATTTGACTTATTACATCAATTACAAGCTAAATAGTAAAAAGCAATAGGTGTGTATCGACAAAAAGAGCGATGGTATAAATATACCATACTGCCATCAAATAAGAAATGACATTATCGATAAAACCGAATTCGACAATGACGCCCCAATCGTCAAATACAGAAAACGAAGTGACATTACATTTCAAGAGATAATAGAATGTCACTCAGCTGTCAAAAAATCATACTTACACTATATGTTTGGGCAAGTTGCCGAGGATTGTCTATTTTGTTATAAGATTATAGGCCATTATATTTATAAATAATTTTTTTGATACAATAATAAGCTAATTTTGCAATCAAGTTTATGGCTACTATTTGAAAGATAAAACATTGAGCAACATTGCTCACGAATTTATAAATAATCGAATATAAATTGCATTAATTTGAACTTTTTAGGACATAAAAATAATTATAACGATTATTGGGGTAGGTGGAAATTTAAAATCTCAAAATATATCTTTTGTAAGCTATCATAATTACCAAAAAATATAGTTAAAGGTTCTATCAATATCTTTCTTAAGTAAAATTAAAATATTCTATTATATATTTAAAGCCTTTCAATATCGTATATTTTATTTAACTATTATATAAATAATTTTTTAGAATTTTTACTATTGGATAGTCTAAAAATTTTATTGTGAGTTTATATCTATAAAAATATTACAAAAAGTTACAAAAGAAGTAAAGAAATAGATTTTTGTAAAATATTTGCATAAATTGCAAAAAAATATTGCTTTATTTCAAAAACTCTAATATAATGCGTGCAAAATTTTTTCATAAAGGAGTGCAAATGGCAATCAATCTTGAAAACAGGACACCGCATGAATTGAAAAATCTGCTGGATCAAGTAAAAGTGTCCGATTTGCCGTTTGATGAGAAAAAGAGATTTATTGAGCAAATTCAAGCCTTGCTTACAGGTGCGCAGACTATCAGACAGTCCCAAATACTACGGGATATCGACGAAGGTCAAGGCGATATGAATGACATTGGCGGTGAATAAAAGCCACTGAATTATCTCCAAAATTTTCTGCTTCTTATAATGAAATATTATGAACTACTAAAATGCGCTCAATTTTTACAGGATTTTAAACATATCAACTCCATTTTGAGGGTAGAAGACAATACAATTAAAATAGATTTTCAGGGTTTAGCGATTTATGCCAATCTCAAAAGAGGAGAAAGTTCGCTTTTCATGTGTAGTCACTTTGTTACCGCTAAACAATATCGCGCTCCATTTGATACCATACTGGCAAAGAGATTTACAAATACAGCGGTGGAGAGTTTAAGCATAGGCCCAAACGATCGAGTGCTGATAATAAAAGTTTGTCAAAAAAATAGCTATAAAACAACTACTTCGACGCTTCTTTTGGAATTTACAGGAAAAAATACGAATGCTATAATTTTAAATGAAAAAGAAACGGTAGCGGAAGCACTGCGCCACGTAGATGAAAGTGTTTCGTACAGAGCAGTTAAAGTAGGTGAGAAGTTAGCCGATCTGCCTCCTTTTAAGATAAAAGAACAACCAACGGATATATGTGATACAGAAGCTTTTTTATATGATGCATATAAAAAGAGAATAGACAAAGAGTTGGATAGTTTTAAAACTGCCAAGTCAAGTATTTTGCGAAAAAAGATAGAAAAACTTCAAAATCTGTTTGATGGATTAGGAAGCGAAGATGAGTTGCAAAAAAGAGCAGATGAAGAAAATCAAAAAGCGGATTTGCTGATGATGCACAGATACTCTTTAAGAGATTACGAGGGAGAATGCGAATTAAAAGATATTGACGGTAGAAGTCATAAAATTACTATTACTACAGGAGTACAAGAGAGAATAGATGAACTTTTCGGCATTTCAAAAAAGTTAAAACAAAAAGCAAAATCACTCCATAAAGAGAGGAAAAATCTAGCCGAAAAACTTGAATTCACAAAGCACCTCTTAAGCGCTTTTATGGAGACCAAAAGCAAAGAAGAGGCGGCGATATTGTTGCCGAAAAAAAGCGCAGCAGACAAAAAAAATGATAGTGGAGCAGACTTTAGTGTATTTTTTGTTGAAGGTTACAAAGTAATGGTAGGCAAAAATGAGCACGGCAATGAACAACTTTTAAAATCAGCTAAAAAAAATGATATTTGGCTTCATATGAAAGATATCCCTTCATCACACGTGATACTAAAAACCGACAAAACCGCTGTTTCGACGAATGTACTCGAATTTTGTGCGAAACTTTGTGTGAATTTCAGCGTTTTTGGTACAGGAGTATATGAAGTGGATTACACCCAAAGACGCAATGTGAAAGTTATAAGCGGCGCACATGTAGCATATACTAATTACAAAACTATCTCCATTCTTAAATCGCAGGATAGTTCTTTAGGCAAAACTCAAGCGCAAGTTTGATATGATAAGGTTTAAAAAAGGATATGAAAATGGTCAATAATTTTATTCACAATGAACGGCTTGTTACAGGATTAGTCCTGCTTGTCGCCGCTTTATTTATAGTTTGGCTTGACTGGACTTTTATAACTTGGGCGATACTTGGCGCGATACTTGGCATTACGATTTATGAAACGGTAAAGATATTGAAGATTGAAGAATCTTTGATGATATATGTTTACGCCGGTGCTGCATGGATATTGGCATATTTTTGCGTGCAGCCGCAAACACTTGTTTTCGGACTTTTGGTATTAGCTATAAGTTCTATGGTATTTAAAAATAATATAAACTACAAATCACTGTTTCCGCTTCTTTATCCGCTGGCACCCATGCTTTTTATCCTCTCTTTGCCTCAGGATTTTGGTATGAAATATCTTGTATGGCTCGTATTTATCGTGGCTATTACTGATACGGCAGCATTTTACGCGGGGAAAACGATAGGTTCGACACCATTTTCGCCTGTATCTCCGAAAAAAACTTGGGAAGGCGTTTATTCTGGATTAGTTGCCGGCACGATATTTGGTGTTATAATAGGCATCATTATAGATGTGAGTTTTTTTGTCGCTCTTTTCATATCTTTACTTGTTTCTGCTGCGTCTATTTTTGGGGATCTGTTTGAAAGTTATCTGAAAAGAAGTGCGGGTGTTAAAGACAGCGGCAATATACTTCCGGGTCATGGCGGTATGTTGGATAGAGCCGACGGATATCTTTTTGGTGCGGTTATAATGGTAATACTTTTAAATCTATTTTCTGTTGTAACTCCCGATAATGTTGACGCAACCTCTGTCATACAAATATTGGAAGATGCGCTGAAAACTCTTCAATAATGGTAGTTTTGGGTTCTACGGGTTCTATCGGACGCAATACGCTTTTTATCGCCAAAAAGCTTAATCTCAAAGTGGATGCTCTATGTGCCAATAAAAACAGTGAGCTTTTAAACCGCCAGATAGAGGAGTTTTCACCGGAATTTGTCGCGATAGGTGATGAAACAAAAGCAAAAGAGATAAATCATCCTCACGTATTTGCTGGATTTAACGGCATTTTAGAAATGATAGATGCCACATATAAAAAAGATGCTATTTTGGTAAATGCTCTTGTTGGATTTTCAGGACTTTGCCCAACCATAAAGGCTCTTGAAAAAGGTTACAAAGTCGCGCTGGCAAATAAAGAGTCGTTAGTAATAGCCGGAGAGTTTTTGGATATTTCATGCATTAGCCCTATAGACAGTGAACATTTCGGTCTTTGGTATCTTTTGGGCGGACGAAAACCCACAAAACTAATTTTAACAGCAAGCGGAGGAGCTTTTCGCGACACTCCTTTAAAAGAGTTGAGCAGAGTAAGTTTAAGTGAAACATTAAATCACCCTAATTGGCAAATGGGTCAAAAGATAACGATAGACAGCGCGACAATGGTCAATAAACTATTTGAGATTTTAGAGGCGCATTGGCTCTTTGGCTCTCAAGATATAGATGCGATTATAGAAACAAAATCAATCATTCACGCTCTTGTGCAATTCGCAGACGGCAGCACAACAGCACATTTGGCAAACGCGGATATGAAACTGCCTATCGCTTTCGCGCTTTTGGGTGAAATCAGCGAACCAATACTCCCGGCTTTGAACCTCTCGCAAATAAAAAATATAGAGTTTCGAGATATAGACTTGAAGCGTTATCCTGTGTGGCAGCTTCATGAAAAACTGCTTCAAAAGCCATATTTGGGAGTAGTATTAAACGCTGCCAATGAAGTTGCTATCGAACTTTTTTTGGAAAATAAAATAGCCTTTACCGATATGTCCTCTTATGTGCTAAAAGCTATGATAGAGTTTGAAAATACACGTGCACTTAGTCTTGACGAATTGTTCATGATAGATAAAGAGGTGAGAATGTTTTGCGCTAAAATGTGATATTATCCATTGTTTTAAATATTAAGGTAGAGAATGAGAAGACAATTATTAACAACAAGTGCCAGAGCATTAAATCTTATAAAAGAGTTTATACAGCTTGAGAGTTTTGGCGGCATACTGTTGCTATTTACGACTATTGCAGCATTAATCGCGGCAAATATAACAGGAATTGGCGATATATATCATAAATTTTGGCAAAGCTCTTTTGGAGTAGTATTCGGCGAATTCAACGCATCTTTGACAATGCAAGAGTGGGTAAACGATGTATTGATGGCAGTATTTTTCCTCTCTATAGGTCTTGAGATAAAAAAGGAGATGCTCATAGGCAATCTCGCATCCGTTAAAAAGGCGGCGTTTCCGATCATAGCGGCATTTGGAGGTATGATTATACCTATTTGTATATATTTTAGTCTGAATATCGGCGGAGAATATGTTAAAGGTTTTGGTATCCCGATGGCTACGGATATAGCGTTTGCACTCGGTGTTTTAATGCTGCTCGGAAAGCGTGTACCGCTCGAGTTGAAAATCTTTTTGGTAACTCTGGCTGTTGTCGATGACTTGGGTGCCATAGTGGTTATAGCCCTGTTTTATTCAAGTGGTGTGGCGTTTAGCTATCTAATATTGGCAGCAATAACAATCTTAATACTGTTTATACTTAATAAATGCGGTTTTAAAAATATTTTTATCTATCTTTTTGTCGGTGTATTTTTATGGTATTTTATTCATCACAGCGGTATACACGCCACAATCGCAGGCGTCCTGCTCGCATTTACTGTGCCATTGAAAGAAGCTGATAACACAAGTCCGCTTATAAGACTGGAACGTACACTAAATCCTATGAGCGCTTACTTTATAATGCCGATATTTGCATTTGCAAATGCGGGCATTACAATCGGCGGAGAATTTAAGCTAAATAATGTTACTTTTGGTATCATACTTGGTCTTATTATCGGTAAACCTATAGGTATTTTTCTTTTTACGTTTCTTTCCGAAAAATTTAAAGTAGCAAAAAAACCTGACTCTCTTTCGTGGCTTCATATATTGGGGGCCGGATTTTTGGGTGGGATCGGGTTTACGATGTCTATATTTATCTCTACGCTTACATTTAAAGGTGCGCTTCTGGAAGAGGCTAAATTGGCAATTATGCTGAGTTCGCTTTTGGCTACTGTCATAGGCGTATTATTTTTTAAATTGGTACTCTTCAAAAGCAAATAGCGACTGTCTGTCCTTTTTGTTCTTTAAAATAACAATTTTATCTGTTTCATAAAGTAACATGAAAAAGTTCTTTTGATAGAAGCATAATAGTTTAATGCTCTTTTTTGTCAACTAAATTTATAATAATTATCTATCAAATAAATATAAAGGAGAGTTTTATGAAAAGTTTTCTAAAGATTTTATTAGGAATTGCTATTGCTGCGACTGTATCAAATGCAGCTGAATACACTATCAAAGTATCACACGTTGTCAGCGCCGGCACTCCAAAAGGTAAAGCAGCTGACTTTTTTGCCAAAAGAGTTGAAGAGTTGACCGAAGGTAAAGTAAAAGTTGAAGTTTTCCCAAGCGCACAGCTGAGCAAAGATGAAGATGTTTTAAGAAAACTTCAAATTGGAAACGTGCAAATTGCTATGCCGAGCCTTTCTGTTTTTACAAGAATAACACCCGAGATGCAGCTTTTTGATTTACCGTTTATCTTCAGAGATAAAGAACATTTGTATAAAGTAATGGATGGCTCTGTAGGCGACAAACTAAAACGAAAAGTGGAGAGTAAAGAATTTATAGCTATGGAGTACTGGGACGCAGGCTTTAAAAACTTTTCATCAAGCAAAAAGGCTATTATAGAGCCTGGGGATGCCAAGGGACAAAAGTTTCGCTCTATGAGTTCAAAAGTACTTGAAGCACAGTTTAAAGCCATAGGCGGCAATCCCCAAATACTGCCTTTTTCAGAAGTTTATTCCGCTTTGCAGCAAGGTGTTGTTGATGCTGCTGAAAATCCGTATGCAAATTTCTATAACTCAAAATTTCACGAAGTACAATCAAGCTATACTATAAGCGATCACGGTTATTTAGGATATCTTGTCATCATGAGTAAAAAATTTTGGGATAACTTCCCTGATGATTTAAAACTATTGGTCACGCAGGCCATGAGGGATGCTACTATTTATGAACGCGAAGAAGCAGCCAAAGACGATGAGAGAATTTTAGGGCTTTTAAAAGAGTATGAAGCAAATTCTAAGGGCAAATTTAAAATATACACCTTAACGGAAGAGCAAAAAGCTAATTGGAGAAAAGTTATGCAGCCTGTTTATTCTCAATTTTATAAGATAGTCGGCGAAGATCTGATAAAAGAGACTATAGATACAAAATAATCTTTTTAGTGTTGTAATAGTTTTAAAATTTTACGGTTTAAAATAGGTGCTGAGTTCATTTTTAGAGCTTTTGCACCTTAACTTTTAAAAGGTATTTTATGTTTAAAAAAGTATTTGATTTCGTAGATAACATTGTAGTTACTATGAATAAAACTATCGCTGTAGGCGGTATGGTTTTAGGTGTTTTACTGGCATTTATCAATGTTGTATTGCGTTATGGCTGGACCAATCTGTGTTTGATTGCAAGCGATGATACAACATTGAAAGGTAAAATATTGGGAATGTTTCTCAATTATCCTTGTTCAGTATTTGACGGCAGTCTTTCATGGGCAGGAGAAATGACAAATTATCTATTCATCTGGTCTGCACTTTTCGGCGCGGCGTATGGCTTTAAAAAAGGCATACACATTTCTGTTACAATATTGCTGCACCTCTTTCCTATTAAAATCGCAAAACTATTTGTTATATTCTCAAGTGCATTTTCGTGTCTGTTTTTGCTATTTATGGCATATTACGGAGGGGAGCTTTTACTGCTTACGGCAAGTTTTGGCGAAGTAAGTCCGGATTTATGGAATATGCCTATGTGGATACCGATGATAGTCCTTCCGCTATCGTTTGCTGCTGCGTCATTTAGAGCAGGTGAAAAAGTATATGAATTTGCAAGAACACCTGCCAATGAGATACTAAAAACAAGCGAAGATGAGTTGATACACGACTCTGCTGTGAAAGAGTAGGATAAAACTATGATGATATTTACACTATTGGTTTTACTGTTTGCCTTAATGCTTGTCGGCGTTCCTGTATCGGTTGCGCTTGGCGCAAGTACGATCATAACGGCTCTTATGTTTACGGATTTAGACGCTATGGGCCTTACAATGCATGTATTTGACGGACTTAATACATATACACTTATGGCTATACCGATGTTTATTTTGGCGGGTTCGTTCCTCTCTAAAGGAAGTGCGGCGCACAGGATAGTGAATTTCGCCAAAGCTATAGTAGGGCATCTTCCGGGTGGTCTTCCCATATCGGCGATATTTGCTTGTATGGTATTCGCAGCTGTAAGCGGTTCATCTCCTGCAACGGTAGTTGCTATCGGTTCGGTTATGTACGGCGCTATAAAAGAGGCCGGATATCCCGCTAAATATGCTATAGGAACGATTGCGACAAGCGGGAGCCTGGGTATTTTGATACCGCCTTCCGTCGTTTTTATCGTCTACGGCGTAACTGCTGAGCAATCCATAGGGGATCTGTTTATAGCAGGTATCATTCCGGGTATTATGCTTGGCTGCATGCTAATGGCGGTTGCCTTTTTCGGAGCAAAAAAACTTGGTTTTAAAGGAACTAAGCCACTAAGTTTCAAAGAGAGACTTAAAGCTTTTAAAGATGCTTTTTGGGCGCTTTTGATTATCGTTATAGTCATCGGCGGTATATACGGCGGTATATTTACGCCAACTGAAGCCGGAGCCGTATGCGCTGTTTATGCTTTTATAGTTTCGTTTTTCATATATAAAGATATTAAGTTAAAAGATGTATATAACATTGTGCTTGATTCGGCAATGACCACCTCTATGATATTTTTCATTATTGCCAATGCTATGATTTTTGCACACTTTTTGACTGACCAGACAATTCCTCATCAGATTACGCAAATGATTTTAGACGCCAGTGTCGGACCTATCACATTTCTAATTATCATAAATATACTGCTTCTGATTATGGGGCAGTTTATGGAACCATCATCTGTTGTCATGATAACAACGCCGTTGCTGCTTCCTATCGCTGTTGCGCTTGGTATTCATCCTGTGCATCTTGGTGTTATTATGATAGTCAATATGGAGATAGGAATGCTAACACCGCCTGTAGGGCTCAACCTATTCGTTGCAAGCGCGATAACAGGGCTTAGTCTTAAAGATGTTGTTGTAGCATCACTGCCATGGGTTGCTACGATATTTATAGGACTTATTTTTATCACTTATATACCAAGTATCTCTCTATGGCTTCCATATGAGTTTCCACAACATCTTGAAGCTTTTAAACAGTTTATAGGCGGATTGTTTTAGTTCTTAATATGATATGGGAGCAACTCTCATATCATATATTTTTAAATATAGCTTAAAAATAATACTATTTTTTATTTGTTTGTTACAAAAAGTAACTTCACTAAATTAAAAAATGCTTTTTTGTAACTATGTCATATTGAAATCGTTTCTCTTATCTATAATAAATCTTTTTAAAGGGTAAAGATTTTTAAGTTTGTAAGGAATAAGATTTTATGAGAAAGACAAAAAGATGGAGCGATTATACTGTTAAAAGTTTAGTTTTTTGGGTCATTTTAGGTATTAGCACAGGCGTATTATGCGGGTATTTTTTTACCGACAGACAAAAGAGTGATATTGCCGCTTTTAAAAGTTCAAATAATAGTGCTTTAGTTACGGTAATACTGCCAAAGGATTCTCAAAAAAGCGTAGAGCTATCTCTAACCGAAAACTCAACAGGTAGCATCAGCGGTACAATAGATCACAAAAACGGCACTTACAGCGCAATTATAACTTCCGAAGAAGTTGGTAAAGCGACAGTAACATACGCTTATAGTTTTAAAACTTTAACAACTCTTGAAAAAATCATCTATTCCACATATGAAAATACTCAAAAGGATGGATTGTACACTATTCCAAGCGAAGCAAAACTTCATGTAACCTTCGGTTCAAACGGCAATGTTGATAGATTTGAAACCAATGATGCGCAAAATGGCTATTCGCACAATACTACCGATGCTTTTGGTATCGGCGTAAAAGTCAAAAAAGGTATAGACTTATTTATATGGGTATTGAAACTTTTAGTAGGACCGATTATATTTTTGACAATAATATTGGGCATTATCGGACTTGAGAGTCTGAAAAAAGTTGGTTCTATCGGACTTAAAGCATTTATTTATTTCGAGATTATAAGTACATTCGCTTTGGCTATAGGCATACTTTTCGGCAATCTTTTGTCACCGGGCGCCGGTATGGACATAAATATGAGCGCGCTTGACACATCAATCGCCGTATCAGGGGTAAGCGGCGAGATAAGCGTTTGGGCTGAAGTAAAAATGATACTTAAAAACGCTATGCCGGTCTATTATATGGCAAGCGAAAACGGCTGGTTTAATTTTATGCAAGACGGCGCGCTTGTTAAAGGGTGGATTATTCCCGACCCAATACATCCGTTTACGGAAGGCAAAACATTACAAGTTTTAGTGATGGCGCTGACTTTTGCGATAGCTATATCTGCATTTGCCGGAAAAATTAAGGTAAAAATATTAAAACCACTTGGGGTAGCACAGGATTTTTTCTTTTTCATTTTAAAGGTCTTAATGTGGTTTAGTCCTGTCGCCGCTTTTTGCGCAATGTCATTTTTGATAGGAAAATTCGGTGTGGAAACTATCATCAATATGGGATGGCTGCTGTTAGTTATGCTTATTTCGTGTTTGGTATTTATATTTGTGATTCTTGGACTTATTATGCATATTTTCTTTAAAATAAGTATCTTTAAATTCATGTATTATATCCACAAAGAGGTACTTGTAGTGTTCGCAACTTCTTCAAGCGAGAGCGCTTTGGGACCACTGATGAAGCGATTGGAACAAGCTGGTATTAGCAGGGGTGTAACAGGACTTGTCATACCGACAGGATATTCATTCAATCTTGATTGTACAAATATCTATTTGGCTCTCTCTATCATCTTTTTATCACAAGCGACCGGCGTTAATCTCACACTGTTTCAGCAACTGACTATTTTGGTGATTTTGATGATTACATCTAAAGGTGCGGTGGGCGTTACAGGCTCTGGGTTTATAGTATTGGCAGGAACTTTACAAGCAGTGGATTCCGGTATCGCACCGGCAGTAGTAGCGATACTTTTAGGCGTGGATAAATTTATGAGCGAGATGAGAGCTGTTGGAAATCTTTGCGGAAATGCTGTTGCGGCAGTTGTCATCGGAGCATGGGACAAACAGATAGAGATGAAAAAATTTAAACATACATTAGACAATCCGGATAGTGTGCATAGCATTTTATAAGTGACAAATACAGAGCTTGAGCGCGAATCCCGGCTCAAGCTCTACATCAAATTCCAACATAATATTTAAATTATCGGGCTTGAATAGCAAACATTAGTTCATTGTTATAGATCGCATCCAATATAATGTGTATCATTTTTGCACCTGCCAACCGTTTACGTTTAGTTGCTTTAGCCCTGTCAAATAAGCCTCTTTGATATTTAATCTTCCATAAAAATTTTTTCATTATCTCAGCTGTCAAATACATGACAGGCTTTTACTTGGCATATTAATAGTATTTTATTATTGGCGAAGTGCGATAATTCACTTTTTATTTATTTTGCATTTTTATCTATAAAAATCCAATAATGCAAAACACTGAAAAAGCAAATAGTTGTGTTTTTATTATGTTTATTTTTGTTACTGTCATAATTCCTTTTAAAATTATTTCAGTAATTTATAAATACTTGTCAGTATTGTATAAGTCTGTAATTAACTGCTTTATTTTTCATATCGCCATTGAGAAGTAACAAAAAAAAGAGAATTTGCGTGTTGTTAAAATTGTTTTGTTAAACTTCACCGCAATGTTTACGATTAGACTGATGATTTTGTTTAGACAATAAAGAGTTTCAGTCTATTTCTACACCTTCAAGTTCCAGTAAAAATCGTTTTTTATCAAGTCCGCCCGCATATCCTGTAAGTGTACCGTCTGCTCCTATAACTCTATGACATGGAATAAGTATGGATATGGGATTGTGCCCTACCGCGCCACCAACTGCTTGAGAGGAGACGCGCGCACCGTTATGTGCCAACTCCTTAGCTATTTTGCCGTAAGCAGTTGTATGTCCGTATGAAATATCGGCAAGTATATTCCAAACTCTCATCTGGAAAGGTGTTCCGGCAAGAGATAATGTAAAATTATGTGTCTTTTTTCTACCCGCGAAATATTCATCAAGCCAAATTTTTAGAGTTTTAAAAACATCATACTCTTTTGTCTCTATCCATTTGCTTGTATCGGGATAATATTTTTGCCCTTCAAACCAAAGCCCCGTTATAGCGTCATTCTCTGCTGCAGCTCTCATATTGCCAATCGACGTTTCAAATCTACATGTATAAATACTCATTCTTTTCTCCAAATAGGCGATATTTTATACAGCCCGAAAGCGTTTATATTACCAAAATTCGGCACTCTTTACGCGACCTCTGATATCATTGCTATCTCAAACGGTCTGGATTATCTCCTTATCATTTGCATTCACAGTAGTTATTTTATCATTAATAACATAAACAAATATATTATTTTCAAGTAGCTTTAGACTCTTATATAATTTATCAAAGAGTTTATTCTGTTTTTTAACTTTATATTTTAATGACATAATATAACAATCGTAATACTATTTGCTTTCAAACTATGTAAAATATTTTTTTGAATAGTTATCTCTATCTTGTCGGCAAGCATCTCTCCTAATCAAAATATTAGATATTGCATTATCCATTATACATATACAAAACTAATTTTTTGCCAGGACTTACGACAATCAAACCAATCCGTCCGTAAGCGTAATAGCTGCCCTCGCTATTAACAATCTCCGTCGCCTGCTTCACCACCGCATCGTCGATTTTAATACAAAATCCATAAACGCAAATGTAATCATAAATATCTAACGCGCCCGTTTCTTCCTTTGGTTGCCATCGGTCATTTACGCCTGTCGGCGTTTGATACCACTTTTCGTACTTTCCGTTCCATCCTCGATTTTTCTGATTTTTATTTGGCGGTAAATTATTAAAAAATTCGATGCCTTGCCGTAATATTTCATCTGCGACATTTGCCGGAAGCGGGTAAACCCTGATACCGGCTTCATTACCGCTTGGTCCAAACCCCCAAGATTCTTCTTTGCTATATGAGATTGAATTTACATGCAGAGCATCCGGAACAGCATCCAGCATAAAGCCTCTTTCATATATTTTGAAAAAGGTGAAAGGAATTGCAATAAGTGAGAAAAGCAGCAAAAAGAAATGAGGGCGGGAAAGCTTTTTGTAAGCATAGATAAATCCATTGATTACCGTTATTGGTATTAGTACCAAAACTATCAGCAAAATAATAAATTCCGTATACCGCATTTGCACCTCTATTTAATATAACGGCTTCAAGCATCATCAAGCTTTTTGTTGATAGGCTTTAATGTAACATTGTAACATAAATAAATATGCTCAATGGACGCGCAAGATTATAAGTTTTAATCTATTGGTTGCAAACAGGTGATGAACCATAGGTTACGCTTACTATTTTGAAGCGTCCGTGTTGATTGTAGAGTTAGATATTCCTGCCTGTTCAGTGATTTTATTTACGATGAAGTGCACTTTATCTTTACCGATATCCCTATGTTGTTTTTGCAGTTTTATGAGTTCAAGGCACTCTTCAGGCGATTGCGGGTCCATTGGTCTAATTTTTTTACCAATTTCATCAAGCGCTTTGTCATACGCTATTGTTTCCGGCGTAGAAAAGTCCATGACTTCTTTAAGGGCTTGGTCAAAATTCAGCCCTTTAATCATTATTAAAAAGTCCACTATCTTCTCAAGTTGAGCAGCACTTTCAGACATTGAGGCTTGAAAGTCCGCACTACTGTTTTTGTACTCGGAAGAATCGAAACAATTTTCCGAAAAGCATGGTGTGACAACTGTAAACAATATAACCATAGCAAGCAGATTTTTTATTGTTTTTCCGTAAAATCCATTCACAGTTCCTATGTGACTGGTTTGATCTATTTTCATAATAATTACCTCTCTATAATTTTATGACTTTTGATGTGCCAGTCATGTTCGTCTTTAAAAAGTTTCACCCTACCTTCAACCCCTTCATTATAATTTTTGAAAATTCCAGATAAGGGCGTTAGTTTGCTTCAAGTTCTTCGCGAGAGATATATTGAACGCTTTCGCCGAATTTAACAAGGGGGGGTTCTAATTCAATATATGTATTTTTCAGTATCAATAAATGTTTTCTCTCCGCCAACTCTTCATGAAAATATCTATCCAGAATGTTTAATCTATTGTAAGTTCACAAACTTCCTGCAACTCCTATTGAGTGCTTGCTATAGCGCCTTTGACAGAGAGGAACAAAAATGCGATCAAATAAAGCAGGAACTTCCCCATGATTAATCCTTTGATTGAGTTGTATTGCTAAGTTGAGTCGGCTTTGATGAATTATTATAAGCTGCAAAGTACTGCTCTATAAGCGTCACAAGTTCGTCAAAGCTGATTGACAACGAGTTAGAGTTGATTGCGACTGGGCTGGTAACAATTCGCCGATTGGCTTTTAGAAGCGCTTGTTTAACTATCCCGAGTTTGGAAATGTACGCATCGGGATCTTTGAGAAGTATGCACAAAAAACGCTGCCATTGAACTTGACAGATTTCAAAGCCCGATATATCAGACCAAGGGATTAGACCTAAGGAAAATGCAGCGGAATTGTCTGTGATGCCAAACTCATCCATGATGAGACCTGCCGCAGGATCGGCAAGCCTACGGACAATCGCAATGACACAAAATACGCCCAATATCGCCGACATAAGCCCGATACCATGTACTAAAAAAGGGTTATTAAATCTTCGATTGGATTCGATATACGCCGTGTCCAGACCAAATACCCAATAACCGATAGTAATAAATAGAACCGATACTGTGAAAAGGAGAATCATTTTGGATTTGCTCAGAGGTATAATGACTTTTTGCATACTTTGCTCCTAATGCTTGGATGATTTGTTAGGCATTTTCCTCGTTCCATTGGTCAATATTAAATATTTTCTTAAACTCTATATATTCGCGCTCCAAATCATTGGCAAAAATTTCTAAATCCTGACGACTTACTATCATTTGTAGCAAAAACCCCTGTCCGTAGTACGCATCCGCTTCTTTAAAATTATATGCGTCTACAAAGACAATAAATGTATACTCATCATCAGGAAGCTTGCCTTTTTCTTTTTTTAATTTTTTTCTGACTTCTTCTTCTCTTTTTAATTTCTCACTCTCATATATAATGGTTGCGTGAGACTTTAAAAACGGAAAATAACTATCGGGGTAAATCGCTATTGTAATGTCAGGTTCGATTGGTGTCCAATAATCAGCTTTATCACTTTCAAGAAGCTCTTTCAAAAACAGCAGAAGACCATCCTCTTCATATGAGCTTGCCAAAAATGCACTTTTTGAGTGATTATTCCGATATTCATTCCATTTTTTGATAGATTCATCTTTGATAATAGATTCATCTTTCCATAAAAAGAAAAATTGGTATCGAATCCAGCCATACTCAAAGTTTGTAAACTCAAATCTCCTGATCGCAATATAGCCACGGCTTATCACCTAACACTTAATGTATACTTTGGTAAGCATATAATTATCTTTCAAAAAAGCTATAATAAAAAATAGCATATTTCATTTCCTTGATATATTTGTCTTTGGTGGAAGTGAGGAGAATTGAACCCATGTCCACTGTCAAATTATTAGATTAGCTTTGTTGACATTTTAATTGCGGTATTATATCATAAATTTATTTTATAATAATGCATTACGATAGTGTGAATACCCAATTGACTATCATCTAAAAATTTTTTAAATAATCATCATTGCGGAGAGCTTTAGCATAAATCTGTTCAATTATCTGGTAGAGGGAAAGATCAAAATTTAAAGGCTAGAAAAGTGCAGGATCCACTTTATCTATTTTCCAAAAGAAATTGTTGTCTACCAGCAACGGCTCAAACAAATAGTCGTCAGGCTCGCTCTCATTCCATATTAAAGCAAGTGGCATTTCCTTTGAATAAATAATCTTCTCGCGCCTAATAAGGGTAGAAATAATTGAAAGGTCTATAACAGTAGCATCATCCAAAGTCAGCCAAACATGAGCATTTAAGGGTTTATCAATTACCATTCCCTCATTTAACGTCCTCTTTAGCGAAGATTTGGAAATATTGAAAATATTTTCGCCCTTATAGAATATATTTCCAATTGTTACCGTTAGCGGGAATGCTCTAGCGAGTTCTACTTCCTGCCATATATCCAGAAATTCTTGCGATAGAGAGTGACATTGGTTAGCAAATACTTCGGGACCGTCAAAGTGGTCAAGGTAGGAATTAGCTAAAAGTCTTAACTTTCCTCGTAGCACTTCGTACTCCGATTTAAGATCTATCATGTTGGACATAAATACTCTTTTGATCTCGTCAAAGTCAGGTTGTGTTTTTCGATATGCTTTATCCAATTTTGCTAAAAAGCGAAATGCATCTACAAATTGATTAAGATATGTAGTTTGAGTATTCATAGGACAAAAGTCCTCTCAAGTTCAGTGGATACATTGGAAGGTGTATATTCTACTTCAAAAAGGATTATAACATAAAACTGCATATTTCATTTCCTTGATTACATTCAACTTCGCTCATCATGTTAAAAAACAAAACTTATCTCATTTCTCAAATAGTTGGGTTAACTTCTTGAACATTCTTAATCTATCGTATTATAGCGTAAATTTATTTTATAATAATCGGCGGCGGGGCGCGGCAATTCGCATATCAGCTTAATTTCTCAAATGAGCGCAAGAGTTTGCATGAGAAAGCTTAATTTGCGTAGAGGTTTTACTTTATTACAAGATTTTCTTATTTGAGCTTTTGCGTAATCTGAAAGATTTTTGTCTTCGTCACTTTGCCGAAAGGATAATCGTACATTCTACTATCGGGATTTTTTAAATATATATCCATGCGCATAATCGCCGAACGAACCGTCGATATAAAGTATGCCCAGATTGTTGTACATCGGATGCTCCTCGTTTTGCGGCTTTGAGATACCATTTTAGAGCCTCTTTATTTCATTGCTCTATATGTTCGTTTTCGTATTTTTTCGCAAGCTCATACTGCACTTGAATATCCCCGCCTTTTGATTTTTTTAAAAGATTGTACCCATTCTTCTGTTTCCGCATCGGCAAAGCGTCTGCCCGCAATGTAATTGGGAATCTCTGCTGTACGCGTTTGCAAAGCAGTAGAGCGTGAAAATCAAAATCAACCCCTTCATGCAGCTCCTAAACATATTTGTTAATTAGTAACGCACTCTATGATATTGCAAGAGTTCAGCGTTATTTTATCGCAAACAGGCGGAATTATCTCTTTGGCGTTGATATCCATGAGAGCAGTTTTGTCGTTTATCTGATGGGAAAATAGATCGTCGCCAATACTTTTTAAATTATTGTATGTTTTATCATATAACTTATTGCCGTTATAATCATACAATGTACCATTGCCTCTTGAGTTTGCGATAAAAAACTTATCGTGAAACTTAATCTTACTAGCTTCCAAATCAAATAATATTTTCTTGGAGTAATCAAAAACCGTTACCCTATCTATCTGGTAGACAACGAAAAGATTATCTTGAAAATCAACTTTGTGGAAGTTATCTGTAATTGGCTTTAGTTCCAAATCAAGTAGTTCATGTTTATGATCTTGTTTGTTGTAGCCAATCACAAATCCCTTGTATGATCCGCGAAAATCATATTCGCTTTGATAATCTACAACGATATTTCCATCAAAATCAATCAATCCGCTTTTGTCGTCCTTGATAACTACTAATAAATCATGCTTATTGTTGACAGAAAATAAGTTGTCTGACTGTATATCATCAGCCGTAAATAGAATTTTTTTGTTATCTGCGTCATATAAAAAGGCTTCAGTTTGTTTTAGTTTGTGGTCTTTAACGGATTGCACATAAAAACGACTTTCATTTATTTTTGCAAATCTGCTTAAATCGCCAAAAATCAAATTCCTGTCTTTATCATACAGATAATATCTCTTATATGGAATTTCTATCATATATCCGAACGGCGGAAAAATTGATATCTTTGTGTAGAACCGCAAAAATTATGATACTTTTTCCTTAAAAATCCGCAAAAATTATGATACTGTTTGCTTATGCAACACTTAAGCAATGTAAGATTATGGGTATTTTGTTATGGGGGATAATAATATAGCAGGCAGAGGTCTTACCCCTGCCTATTTAGTCTTTGAATACTTGACTCTTGCGCCGTCTTTTATTCTGTATTGTGTTCTTAAGCGCGTAAGTTCGCTTTTTTGCACATTACTTACTAATGCAAGCGTGCCATTGCAATGTCTGCAGATACAACTATGCGCTATGTTTATATTACTTTCAAATCCGCATGTTAAGCAAATAGTTTTGGCGCAGTATGCGCCTATTTTCCCTGCTCCTGCTTTCATTTGGCTTCTCCTGTTGGAATATTTAATTCATCAATGACTATGACCTCATCATCGTTTCGTAAATCCCAAATTTTATTAAGGTAATTTTGTATTTTTTCTACAACAACTCCATGCGAGCAATAGCTGATTATTTCCCACTTACCGTCTATTTTTTCAAAGTGATAAGATTGATGTTGAACATTAATTTTTGCCATTTTTTACCCTCTTATATGGTATAATGCGGGCTGGAGTTTGCGCTCCAGCCCTTTGTTTAGAAAGCTTTAAGCTTTCGCCGTGGGTTTCTGTCTGGGGAGTTTGTTCGCATAGTGAAATAATCTTGCAAACTCCCCGATGGTTGTTATCTTACCCTCTCGGACAAGCCTAAAAGCCATCTCCCTGCATTTCTTTCTTGTCATGCCGGATTCTCCTTTCCCGCTTTCGCGGTTGGATTTTGTAAAAAGTGAAAGAACTCGTAAAAAGCTTTTCAACTCTTTACAGTGATAACTATATCGCAATTTGCTAAGTTTGTCAAGCATTTTTATAGCAATATGCTATAAAATAATTACTTTTTTTCGCTTTTTGCGATATTTTTGTAGTTAAATAAACTGTGACCTTTTTATGTGTTTTTCTACGCTCTTAACTATTTCCTTATAATCAAGCGAGATTTCATATAGCTCCAGCCAACTTTCCACCCACACCGGAATTGGTTTTGATTTCCAATTCAGTACGGTTGTATAGCTGTAGCCGCTCTTTGCGGCAAAATCCTGCTTAGAGAGTTTTAACTCTTTAAGCTTTGCAATAAATTCCTCGTACTCGAGGGGAATTTGCTCTTCCGGCATCTTTTACTCCTTATAATTTTATGCTGCTATTTTATATCATTTTGCGATATTTGTCAAGATATTTTTAGCATATTGATTAAATATTTGACATTTTTTAGCAAATTGCGAGGGGGATTGCTCCCCAAGATTGATTAAAAGTTCTTGATTATAAACTCCTTTGTCTTTACTTGACGAGGGGCGTTAATGCCGTAGGTTACATCTATCTCCTGCATGTTGTAAGTCTTATATAAGTCCTTTACGACGTCGCATACATTATAGGAAAGCACAAATTTGCCTTTTATGCCCTTTAAATCGCTTGCAAGACGCTCATGATCCTTGATACCAAATCCGCCTTTTAACGAACCTTTATAGTAGTTTTCTGTGCCTACGTAAGGTGGGTCTGCATAAAAGAGGGTTGTGTCCGCATCATAATTTTTGATGAGGTTTGAGAAGTCCATGTTTTCTATGCAGACGCCTTTTAAGCGGTCATGAAACGGCTTAAAACTGCCGTAGATATTCCTCACGGCGCGCCTTTTCTTTGGCATAGCAAAATTATCTCCCTTGCTCCCGAATGATAAAACGGTTCGATAGAAATAAAAGGCTGCCCTCTCTATGTCGTTTCTCGGTGTTAGTTTTTCGCTCCGCAAATTCGGATATTATCCTGTCTGCAAGTTTACTCTTGCCGCCTACCCAACCGAACGCGGGCTTGCGGGGATTACGCCGGTAATTCTCTGCTCTCTCCGGAAGAGGCGGATAAAAGTTTTCCTCTTCCGGTTTGACCGCATTTTTTGCGGCAACATTTAATGCCTTAAGTACATGTTCTGCACTTCCCATTTTGTTCCTTTTTTTGACTTTTTTGCGCGCTGGAAAAGCCTATTTTGTGGTATGTAAAATAATCTAAACAAATGTTTAGAAAAGTTTAGATATAGTTTTCGCGTTTTGTTCTTACGTGGATAAAACAACGGGGCGGGCGCGCTAACGCCCGTTCTGCCCCTTATTTTCTTCTAATGTAGTATCTGAAAAATCCAAAGTAGATAGTAGAATAGAGCCTTACAGCTAAGAAAAACAGTTTGCAGCGCAATCGCCTGTTATTTATTCGCAGAGCATCATAGAACCAGTTATCTGCGTCCCTAAACGCTTCCATTGCCGCGTTTTTAAGCACTTTGTTTCGGTTTTTTACTGCGCTTTGAAATATTTTTATGGCAGCGTTATACTTTACATCATGCCCAATGCATTGTGCAATAATAGCCGGGCTGAACGGATGCACGCCAAGCAGCGAACATAAAAACAGAGGTATGCTGCCTCCATCCGTTTTTACACCCTTTTTAACTAAAAAGTCATGTATTACAAAATCCTCCACGACTTCGTAAAAAATTTGTTTTTGATGCACATAAGGACGAATTACGGGCGAAACCGAAATAAGTCTTTTAGGTTTACTGAACCATTTTACAAAGAAACCAATGATTGCCATTTTTACTCCTGTATTAATGTTATCCCGGCACCATGTGTGCTATTTGCATTAAAGCGCATGTAACCGGAATTGGTATCATCAAATTCTATTTCTTGTTGCGTGCCATTTTCATTCCAAAAAATAGAGAGTACTCCTTCCCATCCTAATCCGTCATACCCGACGTTCAGCAAAATCTCCCCTTCGTAGCCGGTTGTGTCCGGGTCAATCTGCGCGCCCTCTAAGACAGAACACACTATTACTGCTCCTCTACCTGTAAGAACAAAGGTGTTTTTTATCGTAATGCTGCCCTGAAATGCGCCGTCTTTGTACACAATTGCGCCCGGTTCGAAATACCCTGTCGGATCTACTTTTAGCCGGAAAGCATTCTTGTTTACGTACATTCCTATGTCGCCCTGTGCAGTTGTTACCGTACTGTTACCCGTCCAGATGTAATTGTTTTGATTAATAAAATAGAGAACGTTTGGATTAATATTTGTAAGCGCGAAATATTGCTCTGCTGTACCTCTCCAGATTTTTATGTCGTTTTCCTCCGGATTCTGGTTCGCAACGTCTCCTGCAGAGCTTGCGCTGTAGGGGGCAAGTATGCCGTTTTGATACTGCATAGGAACGCCTATGTTCATAAAATTAATCGTATTCGCGTTATCGCCTACCACGCCGATTGGAATGTATACTTTATTATCTACAGTGGTTGGAGTTACGGTTGTATACCAGCTTGTTGCATTTGTCTTGTCTAACATAAAACCGCCTCCCGCTATCGTTCCGACCAAAAAAACCGGCTTGTTAAAATCCGCGGATGTAAAACCGTTAAAGGCGTACTGTATATTTCCGGATGCAAAGTATATTTGCATATACATACCATTTGTCGCCTTTGCTGCTGCGGCAAGCGTGCCGGAGTTATACCACCACAACACAGGAAAAAACGGATCAAAAACCCTTGTGCTTGCCGTTTTTGTTGCAGTAGTTACATCACCCACGCACAAAGGATACAGTTTACCGTCCAAGCCTTTCATGCAGATTTTATATCTTGTTATCTGTTCGCCTGCGATAAGGTTATTGCCCCCGATATTCGTGTTTGCGATAGTATCGTTGTCGGTCCAATCCGCGTTGTAGGGGAACTCCCATGCTGTTCCCGTGTATGTAAGCAGAGTTATCTGGTTAAGCGGGATAGTGTAATACGCGCTGCCGGTTAAATTAGCGCCCCTGAATTGCAAGGGATACGTAACGCTGTTGATGCTAAGTGTTGGGCTTGCAACGCTGTTTGCGACTGTCCACTTTAACTGCAGACTATCCCCGATCATGGGCGTATAATCCGCGGGCAGACCACTTACTACCTTATTTACCGTAGCCGCGGCAGTTGCCACCGTGCCGTAATATACAGTCGGTCTAAGGTTTTGCCACGTGGCGGTGCCGGAACTGCCTCCGTACCCCAATACCTGTCCGGTTGCTCCTCCCGAGGGCACATGCTTATTGCCGGCGGTTGTGGGGTGTGTATAATTATTCGCATTTGCGGCTATGCCGTCCAACTTTGTTTTTAACGTATCCGTAAAATCGTTTGCAGATAAGTCTTTGCCAGTTACCTTGTCTACTTTGTTGCTAAGCACAGTTACAATGCTATTAATAGCATTAACTATACTTGTTTTTACGTTTGTTGTGAGGGAGCTAAGAACACCCATAGCTGTTTCTAACGTTTTACCTCTGCTGCCTGAAAACGCAGTAGAATCCGTCTCTCCTATTGCAAGGCTTTCGGATATAACCGCATATTCGCTGCCGCTCCATCTGTACGTCTTATTCGTATCAAGCGCAATGTAAATCTTTCCGCTCTCTCCGGGCGTTGGGAAGGCGGCGAAATTGGCGTATTCGTGGACATCGTCCACATACGAGGGAAGTTGCGCCGCAGGGACTTTTCCGTCTGTTCCAAGAGACGCAACGCCGTTTGCCGCTCCCTTTTGCGTTGCAGGAATGCCTCCGGTGTCGTTTGTGCTTATAGTTCCCCACACTGCAGTGCCGTCTGCGCTCCATTTTAAAAACTGCCCCAATGCGCCGCCTGCAGGAATATGTTTATTACCCGCAGTGGTAGGGTGTGTGTAGTTGTTTGCGCCCTCTGCTATACCGTCTAATTTTGGACTTATAAAGTGTATATACTCTTTTACTTTACCGCCCTTGTAATAATAGTATAGTAATCCATGCGCAAGCCCTAAGCTTACGTAATTACCCGTGCCTCTGTAGCCTATAAGCCTGTATACTTTGCCATTTTCGACTGTCGGGATTGCATTTGTATACCAGCTTGTTGCGCTTGTATTATCCAATACAAAATCGCCGGCAGTGTTAATAGTGCCTACAAGATAGATATTGCTCTTTTCCGTAATACTGCCGAAACCGTTAAATCCGTAAGTAAATATATTCGCACTGTTTTGAGTCGTTTGTAATTGCAACAAGTTAGATGCTGTATTGGCGTTTGAGGCAATAGTTGTGCTGGAACTCCAGCAAAACAGTTTACCGTTAAATTTTAGAGGCTGCGTTTGTGCCGACTTTGTCGTCGCTGTACTATTCTCTAATACAAGCGGATACAGCTTGCCGTCTGCACCTTCCGCAACTATTTTATAACCATAGATAGGGTTTGCTCCATTTGTCAACTGTATGGTCGACAAATGGATATGCTGCGCAGCATCGTTAGCGTCTGTATTACGGTATGAACCGATTTGATTAAAATTCGTTCCGTCAAAAACATATAAAACCTGCGTATTAATCGGATACCCTGCAGTCGTTGTGTTTATGTTCGCACCCGCAAATTTGACCGGGTATGCAACGCCGTTAATGCTTAACGTTATATTAGCCGCAGAGTTTGCAACTAAAAATGTAACCGCAAGGAAATCTCTCGCTTGCGGCACATAGCCTGTGCCTATGCCGTCCACCACTTTGTTTACTGTTGTAGCAGCAGTAGAAGTACTGCCTGCGCAGTAATTCGCGAGGTTACTGTCGGGGAGTATTATCTCTCCATCTTTCGTAAGCTTGCCTACATTTATTGTCGGGACCGCAAGGTTTTTACCTTCGCCGCCCGGCACAATATGCGCCGCAAAACTCTCCCCGTCCGTAACGTCCACAACGCTTAAAGCCATGTTGTCGCCGTTAGCGTCTTTTACTAATTTTATCTTATAGTCTGCCATTTTTTTACTCCCATTTGATTTTCTCAAGCGCGGCTTTGTTAGCTTTATCTATCGCGTCTTTTTTTTCTCTGCCTTTTGCAACAAGCGCACTGCTTCTTTGCGCTATCGTAACACCTAAACCCACAATTTCCGCTACAGATAAGGTTACGCGCTTATTATCTGCCGTCCACCAATCGTAAGTTGTCAATCCTGCCGCCTGACAAAGCAGAACGGCGGAAGTTAGTTTGTTTTGGCTGTCGGCATCAGCTTGATAAACATTGTTTAGATATGTAATATCCGCATGTTCCGCAGCCTCTTTTTTTGCGTTTATCTCTGCCTTTTTTTGCGCTTTTAACTCTTCAAGGGGGATTTCGGGCGTGGTTTTGACAATCAATTTTCCGTCCACGATGTCCCATAGTTCGCTGTCTGTATCGGGCAGGTCTGCCATGCTGTTTATTTTTACATAGCCCTCTTGTTTTATATAGTCCACATCGGCTTCTAACAAAGAAACCTGTCCTAAAATATTTTTAACTGCATATAGCATTAGTGTCCTTTTATCCGTAGTAGTAATTATAGTCGTGTATAACATAAGGAGTTGAGCTTGGCACGGCTATGCGCGAAAACATAATAATGCTGTTAATGTCCACGTAAAGCATAAGAGAGGGCGGATAATATTCGCCGCCGCTGGTACTGCCCCCGTCATAAATGCTTATTACATCTCCCGCGATTACTGTTATATCCATGCTTTTTGCGGTTGCATTATTAGCAGATGTTAGGTTGGTCCCGTTTAGGCGCAACTGTGTAGTTATATATTGTCCGGATTGCCCATTCTTGCTTGCGCTAAAGGTTGCCCTTATTTTGCCCCCGACAAGCATCGTATAACTTCCGTAACCAGTGCGAATACTATAAGAATGCGCGATGGTGCCAACAGGTTGGTTGTATCCCGGCAGCGCGCCTGCGAGATTTTGCTGAAATATGGGATAAATCCCCGGCTGAACGCCACCCAGCACAGGATATTGTATTGACGGGATGTTTGGTATCGCTCCGTTCGCAAAAGCTATTAGATCTTGTGTTGTTAGAATAAGATTTTTAACGTAAGCCGCCGGATTTACGTTTGTTTTCCACTCCATAAAGCCAACGCCCACGACAAAAATTAATTCTTCCTGTTTGGTGGATGGGACGGTAGCATATACCGGTATGCCTCCACCTTGAGCGTTAAGAAGAGCAAAGTTATAATTAATTATCTCCCTCCATGCTGTAACGCCCAAGGGTAAATCTAATATCTCTGCTGCCATTTTTTTATTCCTTTATATTGTTATTTTTACGCTCGCGCTTATGTAAGCACCTATGACGGATTTAATGCTGTATTCTCTTACTACAGCGTCCGTTCTTATAAATTTTGGTTCGGTTACTATCGTCTCTCCTCCGCTCCAGCTTACTATCCACCGTCCCTCATACTCTCCCTCGTTTTCGCCGCACAAGATATTATCGGCGTTGCGATAATTTGCGCCTGCAAGCCTTTTGCATGCGTGCCAAGTAATCGTTATGTCGCTGCCCTCTCTTGCCGCTTTTATATTTGCGGGCAGATAGGGGGTTTCTACAGAGTAGTCATAGGTGTGGTCTACACTTACGGTATCGCCTATCAAGCTAAAATTTTTCGGTGTTAGGTGGATTGTTGGGTTTGGAGAGATAATAGGCAGTATGGGCATATCGTTACCGTCTACCGTTGCAAACCAAACCCTCTCTCCTGCTGTGTGCGCGGTAATAGGAGTGTTATTTAAGCCTCTTATAATTTCTCTTACCTTATAAGTGCCGTCCGCTTGCAGCAGTCTGTATCTGTAGCCTATCTGCTCGTCTCCTATGTAAGCCACATATTTAAGCCTTGTCCATGCTTCGTAAGCCCCCGCAACATTCCACATAACAGTTACGGGAGTTACCGTAAATCCGTCTCCCATATCTATCACGCTGCCTTTTACAAGTGTTGGATTGTAATTTTCTTTAAGTGTTCCCAATAAGCAGTCCGACGCTTCTATTGCTCTGCCGCTAAGCCCATCTTTTGCCTCCACGCTTTGCACAAAGCCTTCTGGGAATGCGACAAGAGGGATAACTGCGCGCAGCGTTGCTTGCTCGGGTTTTGCATTTTTTATATCGTAATAAAGGAGTTCCCCGATGTTTAAATCGTTTGGAATGCCCAACGGAGGTTGATTGCCGCTTATAACCATGTTGCCGAGCGCAAATACATCTTCTACCGCTTCTATTTCTACTGTCTGCTCATCTTCTTTGTCCGCTCCTAAAGAGACTATACGAATTCCCATGTTCTGCAGACCGAAAGAGGTGTTTGAGAAATTTAGGACATCTCCTATCATTAAATTAGGAAAGTCTTTAACGCTTACACTGAATTTTACAGACGCAAGCGGGTAAGAGAGTTTTTGAAAGAGGCGGGACATAACCATATTTGCCGTCTTTGCGGAGGTAATAGACATGTACTCTATCGTTTGGCTTTTTTCATATCCGAGTGCGAGTTTAGCGGCTTCGTTTATGCCCGTGATACTTGCCTCTGCAAATGTATCTGTATATTTAACCGTAATGCGATTAACCGTATCTTCCCAGCTTTTGCGCTCGAAGGTTACATTTTTTACATGCGAGTCATTGACCTGCGGCACAAGATTTAAGTTGTAATCATCGCGCAAAAGGCGTATGCCAAGCTTGCCGGTGGCGGGGTTTATATGCCATACGGCGTCTATCGTTCGCAGTATCTCTTCGCACCAGTCTTTTGCTTCATGCTCGCCGCTCATGGTCATGCTTATGCCCAACTCCTCCTGATAAAGCGCATGTCCGGCAGCTTGAAAAGAGTTTATGTCAAGCGCATCCAAAGGCATTTTTGCGTGTTTTGTTAAAATGTAGTAGAGTATATGCGCAGGGTTAGCGTCCCCGTTTATGTCTGCATAACTCCAGTTTTCCATTAAGTTTGTTCTTTTTACTCTTGCTGAGTAATTCGGCGCCGTTCTTACATTATCACCTATGAACACCTGTGGCATGACGATATAAGCTACATTTTTATAGGCTATCTGACTCCCTCTCCATGCGCTCACATCCGTATCAACAGTCGTTTGCGTGCCGAAATATACTTTTATCTTGCTTGTAGTATTGCCGCTGCCTGCGACTACCGCGCTTGTGCCTGTCTTAGCATAAAATTCATCTCCCGACTGGACGTTACGCAGAGAGGTTACGACTTCTCCGTCTATGCAGAATGCAATAAAGCTGTCTATTTTGGAACAGAGGGCATACGCTAAATCCAAAAAGTAAGCGTAACCTACCGTATAACTGCCGCTTTTACCGCCGCCTGACTGCCTTATCTCCCTTGAGGTTAAAACACCTGTGCTTATTACATTGCCGTGTATTTCCACTGTGCCGAATACCTCTGGGATGCAGCGCGCAGAAGAGTTTGTAGGAAAATCAAACTCGTCCAGCCCGGCTTTCTTTGCTCCCTCATTTTTAGGGGTAGGTGCGAAAATATACGCTGCGACCATCATAACGATAGTTACAATCGCCCAAACAATATACGTCGGCATTTCAGAAGCCCTCCGTCATCGGATTTTTAGCAGGAATATATGGAAATCCGCCGAAATTGCGCTCGTTGTTGTATTTAGCTCTGCAAGTATCAATTATTTTATCGCAGCCGGGATAAACTGTAATTGTTCCGGCAGCGGTTTGAAACGGATACAAAAGCTTAAGCTTATTGCCTGTATGCTCTTTTATGTAGTCGTATTCTCCGTTAGCTTCTATGTATCCGCCCGTATAGTATCCGCTTGTCTTTGCCATTAAGGCAGATGCTGTAAGTTCCGTTTTTGTGTCATTAAGCGTAAATGCTGTAAGGCTTAACTTATAGGCGTTTTTATTTACTTCGCACCCTTCCCCAAACAGAGAAAAACTGCAGGAGCGGCTGTAGGTTCTGTTAGGGATTTGTGTCTTTAAAATACCTTGTATAGATATAAGTTTCAGCGTTGCCTCTGCTTTATCTACGTTATACGTGCAGCTTCCGATTTTACCCGCAAAGAGTTTAATGCCGTTTTCGTTCATTATTGTAATGCCAACTACAGAGGAGGGATTCATAATGCGAAATTGCGGTGCTGGTTCCAAGTGCTGCGGAACGGTAATAGACGCCTCGTCGTAGTTAAAATTTTTTTTTATTTCATTACGCGTAATACTCTGCGCGCTGTAGAGATTACCACCTAAAGTAACACTCTCGCCGCTCGAGTATCTGTATGTATTATTGTTATATGTAAATTCGTACAGTTCCATTTATGTGCTCTCCTTTTGCAGCTCTACAAATTCCAGAGAGCTTTCCATCCAGACGCTGTCGCGTTTAGATAAATTAAATTCGTCCGAAGCAAAGCGGACAAGGAACAGGTTCATAATCAAATTTGTTTTTTGCTTTATAAGAATCGCATCCAAAAAAGGATAAAAGAGGTCGTAAAAATCAACTTCAAAAATTTTATTCCACTCTGTATTATCGGGTTCCAATCCGTCCGGCAGAGGTTTATTCAAGGTTATGATTTCTCTGCCGTTTTGGAGTTGGGTGAAGGTAACTTTCGCAGCAAAATTAAGAGCTGGAATATAAATATGTCTTATTTGGTTATATGTGCCTTCTCCTCTTTGCGCGTATTTCGCAACAAAGGCGTTAATATTGTTTTGGTGATAAGAAATAAATTCAACGTCGCGCTTGTGGCTCGGCAGCCAAAAAGTGCCGAAGCGTCCGAAATTAGCCCTGAAAAACGCTCTTAACTCCCTTGCCTCATCCCTTGTTTTTAGTGCGTATGTCCACCTGAATTTGCGAGCCGCAGGTTCAAAAATGAATTTTTCCTGTTTTTTATAATCCTTGCCGACAAGGACATAGTTATTGTTTATAGCCTGCTCGTTTTCGCTCAAGGGCGTCTTATCAAATATCTCTTTTTCAAGGTACTTCATAATAACTCCTTAAAGTTCAACTGCCATTTGCTAAACCTGCTCGTAGTAAAGTTGTAAGATAAAGACTTGTCAGGCGTTGCTTTTATAAGAGGCAGTATAACCATGCCCTCTTCAAGCGTTACGGAGTTCTCAAGCGTTACACTATTATCTGTTATCGCCGTAATTTTTTCGCAGTAAAAAGTATAAAAGTCGCGGCGTGCAAGCGCGTAATTGCCGACTTTAAAATCGCTTTTTGTTGTGTCGCACTGTATTACGGTTGCACTGCCGGCGTTTTGTATTTTAGCCTCGCTAAACCAGAGCGGGTGCAGGCAGTTGTATTTCAGTGCGTATGTAAGTATCTCCTCGAGCGTGTCTGCCGTCTGCTCCTCCGTTGTGTATGCGCTGTAGCTTATCGTACGCTTCAGAGTGTTTGTCTTTTTTGCTCTTTTTTCTGTACCATCAAGAGCGTTAAATATGTCCGTTGAGAAACTCTCGCCCTCTGTATAGTCATCTGCAGGCAGGATATTAAGAATTATAAAACCGTCTTTTATCATTTTATCCCTCCCTGATTACTTTTTTTATAAGGGTGGAACCCTTACGCGAATTAACATAATTCTCAAACGCCTGTCTATCGTCCAGCAATACAACTTCCACGCTTGTATTGGCGCCTATGTTGCCGTTGTTTATATTGTCAAGCGCGTTCACACCCTGACGGGATACTACATATTCTCCCCTTTGCAGTACTGCAGGCACCTCGTCGGATGCACCCGTGACATAACCGCCTGTGTGGAATTTCTGCGCCTTGATTTGCACCACCTGCGCCATTCCTTGCGCAATAGCAAGAGCTGCCATTACCGCACCAAGATAAGGGTTCTTTGCTTCTGCATACGCATTAGATGCAGATAGATAAGCATTCATTGTCGCCTGCGCTATCGCGAGGGCTTGGTATGCTCTTAACGCCTCTTTGCTTTTGCCGCCACTTGCATCGTAAAACATTTTTGCAAGAGTCGCCATCGTCCCGAACCCCGCACTCGCAGTTGCGGCAGCGGAGTTAAACTGCATTCTTAAAATCTCTGCTTTTGCTTCGGCGTTTTCTCTCGCTGCCTGTTCGTCTAAATCGTAATACTCTTTTATCCTCTCAAGTTCCGCACTCTTAAACGCTTCTATTAGGCTAAGTCTGTTTGTCAGTTCGGTAGCAAGAGAAGATGTTGCACCTATGCCGCTTTGCAGTGTGTCATTGTTCCCTTTTTGTAGTATATTGTTTATATCCTCTTTGTCGACTCCCTGTTGCTTTAGCTCCAACACTTCTCTTTGTATTCTTTGCAGGTTCGCGCTTGCGCTGTCGCCTATAGCTTTATAGTATTTTTCCCAGTGCTTCAGACTCTCTATTTTTGCGTTTATTTCGTAGTCAAATTGCTCTTTAGTTATTAATTCCTGTTTTTGCGCGCTTGATAAATTTAAGTTCTCTATCTCTTCTAAAAATCGTTTCTGCTCTATCGCTCTTGTCTGTTCCTTATCTCCTATTGCCTTATAATACTTTAGTTCCGCATCCTCTTTTTTCTTCAAAAGCTCTTTTTGCGCCTCAAGCTGTATGCGTTCTATCTTTTCCGTATAGGCTTTTGTAATTTGTTCTTTTTGCACATTAGATAACTGCTCAAGTTCAAGCATCTTTGCGTATTTTTCGGTTTCTGTGTAAATTTCTTTATCAAATCTATCTTCTATGCCGTCCTTATGCATATCAGTAAGATAGTTATTAACCGTCTTTGTTGTTTTTTCTATTATTTTTTGCACCTCTTCGCTTATTTTTTTTACGCCGTTTGTTACCGCGTTTGAAGCATCTATTTTTAACTCTTTGGGCGTTGTATCTTCCCATATTTCTTTAAGCGTTTTTGACATTGCTGCCGCAGTGTTTTGCATCTCTTTTTGTACATTTTCGTAATGCTCTTTTACACCGTTTGCTATGTTTGTTCCGAAGTTTACCTCTCCTACTGTTATCTCTTCTTTACCAAGCAGACTTCTTATCTTGTTTATGCCAGCCGCTGTGCCTTGCACTGCCGCATTTGTCACATCAGACATTGCTTTTGTTGCAGCATTAATAAGTTCAGGGAACATAAGTATTATTTCTAAAAATTTAGAGTATATAAGCTCCACATAATAGATTACGCCAAGCCCCATCATTTCCAGAGCGCGCCATGCATCTCTGCCTGCTTCTACTATTATCTCCTTATTGTTGCTAATAGCTTCAGACCAGTAGGTTATTGTGTCTGACATTCCTTTTGCGCTGCCTGTTGCTTTTTCCGTATATCCTACTAAATCTAAAATAGAGTTTTTTACCTGTTCTATACTTTGCCCGACAGTTTTAGGCATTTTCTGGAACTCTGCATCTACTTTTGTGCTCTCTTTTATTATTGCGTTGTAAACGGCTTCGGCGCTAAGTTTTCCCTCTTCTCCAAGTTTTCTTAGCTGTCCTATACTTACACCCATGCCTTCCGCTATCATTTGCGCAAGGCGCGGGGTTTGCTCCATAACGGAGTTTAGCTCCTGTCCTCTTAGTGCGCCTGCAGCAAATCCCTGTCCAAGTTGTATCAAGGCGCCTGATGCGCTTGCAGCGCTGCCTCCCGATATAATTAAAGCCTTATTTATTGCCTCTGTTACCTGCAAATTATCTTTTTGCGATTTGGCAAGAGGGGCGGTAACCCTTGCGATACGCGCGTATAGGTCTGCCGTCTGCGCATAACTCTGCCTTGTATCCTGCGCGATTCTAAACAGCGCCTGTTCGCTTGCGATAAGTTCGTTTTCGCTTTTGGCTACAAGTTTTAATCTGCCTTCCATAAGTATATATGTATCGGATAGTTCTGTGTATTGTTTTGCAAGATAGCCGACAGATACAAAAGCGAATACCCTTTTTAGTATGCTGCCAAATGCGCTTGTAGATTTCGTGAGTTTCGTTGTGGATTTATCGGCTGCATCTAATTGCGATTTGATTTTTGTAATATAACCCTTATTTATAATGTTTGTGTACTCTTTACCGTAATCGGAGTTATCTATGAGCTTATTTGCGTATCTTGTATCTAATATACCTAACTTATTTGCTACTCCTCCCTCGAGCGTTTTATTCAGCGCGGCGCGTTCGGTTTTTAACCTTTGCATGCTTGTGTTTATCTCGTCTATTTGGGCTTTTATCTGATTTCGCCCTGATATGCCGCCTGAGAGTTCGGCTTTTAATCTTTTAAGTTCTGCAGTGTTTTGTTTTTCTTCTTCTTTGAGTTCTGCAAGCTGTTCTTCTGCACGCATAACAGAGGCACGGAATGCGTCAAATTCGCTTGTAGCTTCGTTTTTTGCCCTTATTCGTACGCTTAACTCTTTTTCCATCTCTTTAAACTCTCTTTATTTGCTTCTTGTAACATTGCGCTTAGCACATCATGCGTCTCAAGGATATTTATCTCCTCTTTTTCGCACCAAAGTTCTACTAATCTAAAGTTTAGTTTCAGTGCGTTTTCGCCGCTCTCAACTGAGCGTAAAAATAAAGAAGCTATAAAATCTTCCCAATTATCCTGCAGTATCGTTATGCCGCGCTCTTCGTATAGTGCTATGCCCTGCTCATCAAGCGTGCTTCGGCGCGGCGGGGCTTCATTGTTTCTTACTACGCACAAAGCCCATCTTGCAAGGCGCGCTATTTTTTTTCGTACTCCTTATTAGCCTCTTTGCTTATCTCTTCCCAAAGCGTCGTAAAGCTTACTCCTTCGCTTTCGCAAGCAGTTTTCAAAGCCTCTTTATCATCTCCGCTTATAAGCAGGTCAAATTTATATCTGTTTAGCTTCTCAAGCGTGTCGCTTGCAAGCCTTATATCTATCTCTTTTATACCCGCTTTCTCTTTTTTCAATTCGGCTATTCTTTTGTTTAATGACTTGTTTTCAAGGAGCAAAGAGAGCTTGTCGGTTATCTTGCTTTCCTTAATCAACTCTTTGTTAATCTCGAGCGCGTTTGCCAACTCTTCTATTTCAGCGTCAATTTCGGCTTTTTTCTTCTCCTCTTCCACTCTCTGTTTAAGAGGAGCTAACTTATCTTCAGCTTCTTTCTCCAGCTTAATTTTTTCGCTTCCGCTCGGGTCTTTAACATTTACGACATAGGTTTTATCGTTTATCTCTATCGTTACTTTATATTTTGTTGTAATCATTTTTTTGTCCTTACACCGTGTAATGCTCAAGGCTAAAGTTATCGTCCCCGCTTGTCGCACGCGCGGCAAACTCTCTGCTTAAGACAAATATTCCCTCCGCATCTTCGTATGAAGGAGAGGAGGAGAGTTTTAGTTTAGGGCATTTTAAAGCCCATCTGTCATCGCCGCCGCCATCTATAAAAGTAGCTACAAAGGACAGAGCTTCGCCCGCTTGGAACTTAGCAAACCCATCTTCTGCACCTGCCTCAAGTCTCACTTTAAGAGTTATTTTCGGATCAAAGTCGGCTAAATGATATTCCCCGATATTCGTGAATTTTTCATAACTAATTGTACTTCCCATGTCAAACTCTATACTCTGCACATTCAAAGCTGTGCCGTCTAATGTCGTAACTGTAGCTCTGTGAAGTACTATAAATTCTTCTGCAGAGGGCATAGTAAGCGTTTGGTTTGCAATAGCTTGTGCGTCAAAACTGCCGCTTGCGGAGAACGTTGCCTTGATTATTTCGCCTACATTTGCCGTTAATTTCAAATTTGCTTTCGCACCCTTAAATGCAAATTTGCGGTCAGGCAATAGCACATCTATGCTTGCCGTGTCTGTCATATTTGTTGTAGGGGTAAACTTAAACCCTGCCGCCGGCGTTGTAATCGCAGCCTTTTTAAGATTGCAAATCGCAAACAGCGTTTCGAACTGCGCAAGGGTTTTGGTTAGAGACGTTTCTATGTCAAACGTTCCGCGTCCCCAATCCGCTATCGTTATGCTATCTTTTGTGCCGCTAAGAAAGCCGAAGTTGGGCGTTTCGGGGTTATCAAATTCTATTTGCGGAATTACTATACCTTCGTTTTTTACTACTACTGTTGGGGTTACATAAGTGCCCGGCACCGTCTCTTTCGTTATCCTTATTCCTACTTTACTAAGTACTCTTGCCATTTTTTATACTCCTGTTTTTCTTTTTAGATATTCAAAAATTATTGTCTTAAGCGCGATTAGTGCATCTGTTCCCATCCACGCCGCAATGCCGGCAACAGATACTGCAACCCTGACATTTTCGAAATAGCCGTAAACGAACTCAAATGTTAGGTAGGCAGTAAAAACACTGCCGATTAACCCTATACAAAACTCCGTAATACGCTGTCTCGCGTCTTTAGGTTTTTCTTTCCTGCTCATAAGCCTTAACGCCCCGCCTATAATTGCAACAGTTAAAAGCCAAATTGCCGTTATTTTGTCAAGGTTCATTTTTTCGCTCCACAAAATACTGCTGCAGCTTCTGCCTTTTCTGCATACTGCGCAATGTTTTTTACATCCGTTACTATTTCGCCGTTCTTTTCGGGGCGGTTTGTCAAATTTAGCGCGCATATTTGCGGCACAAGATAAGGCACAGGTTTCTCTATTGTTACAGTCTGTGTGCAGCCTGTTATAAGCAGTGAAAGGAAAGAGTAAATAACAAGGGAGAGCAGCGCAAAGAGTATCGCTTTAGCCATTCCTGCGCAGCACTTTTTCATTTTAATCGCTTTCTGCATAAAACACCTCCACAACTTCTTTTATCGCTTCCAGCTTGCTTTCGCACGTATCGGCTGCCAATTTTATGTTTTTATACTTCCTATCTATCTCTTTGTTTGTTGCTTGCAGCGTCTTCTTGGCACTGTCTAAATCCAGCTCAAACTGTTTTATCTGTGCGCTCTGCAAACTCAAAGCCGCTTCGTATCCCGCACTCTCTTTTTGTTTTAATTCCAACTTTATTTCTAAACTCTTGTTTAGATTTTCAAGCGCATTAATTTTGCTCGTCATGCTCCAGCTCGTAAGTGCCCAGCCTACAAGAGATAAAACCAATGCAGCCGATAATATTTTGCTTATAAGGTTCATTTAGTACCTCCACTCCGCTATCGATAGGTCGGGATCTACATCTACATGTACAAAGTTTTTCGCTATACCTATGCGATTAAATTCTTTGCGCAACGCTTGGATAATAATCACTCTGTTATAGTCGGTCAGCGCAATGTCCGCCGCATAACCTTTCACGTGAGAGCTATTCGCAACTCCGCCTACTGCAGCGTTATGCTTTGCACATCTGCAGCCTGAGGTAATAACAAACTTAACCCCGCAGGCTTTGCGTACGCGTTCTAATTTCTCTACTAATAATCTGCTTATATTATTAAGCCCACACCCGCATTTGCAGGTAAACTCGTTGTTATCAAAGTGTGCCGTCAATTTCATTTTTTCTACTCCAAACATATTATTGCCTGCAGCTCAAAATCTACAGTTCTTAGCTGCTTTTCGGGGATTATTGTCAGGTAGCTTCTTACAAGCTTTACCTCTTCGCCTTGAATAAAAAGTTTCATAAGCTCTTTACTCAAGGCTTCTATATTTGTCTCAGGCAAAACCCTTAAAACAATTGTCGCTACGTATTCGCCCGCGCGTGGGAAATTTCGTTCGGATACAAACAGTTCGTAGCTTCTTTTGTCAGGCGTATTTAGCTTTGCTTTTACGTCGTTTATCAGGTCTATCTCGCGTATATACATTAGACAGCTCCCCACTTCGCAAATCCGCTTTTACTTTTTGCAGTCGTATCGTTTCTCTCAAGTATTCCCTCAAGTCTTTTCTGCCAAGCTTCACAAAAACTATCCATGTCCGAATATCTTGCGTATATCGTTTCGTATCCGGGGAAGTTTGTCATGCCTCTTGCCCATAGTATAGGTGCAACATTAATAATCGTTTGACACGCAACGGCTTCCACATAATCGGCAGCAGACGCAAAATTTGAAGATGTAAAATTCCTGAGCGCGCTCTCAAGGTGCGCCTGAATTTCCGTATCTTCCACCCCTGCGAGGGGGTGATATTTCCTTACATCCGCTACCGCTACCATAATTACGCCTCTACAATCGCGCCGATTTTTAAGAGCAGATCAATAGCGTCTTGCTCTATCTTATCCGTTACATCTTCACCTGTGGCGTACACAGTGCCGGAGTGAAGTACTGATTGCTCAACAATGTACTTCTTTGCAGGTTTTGTTATCGGAGGAGTTGGCGCGCCCCCTTTTTTCTCTGCCGGCACAAGAGCGTCAATTCGTTTTTTTATTTCCGTTATTACGTCAGCCCTTAAGCTGCCGTCTTTTTTATAACTTTCCTCTTTTTCCAAATCCGAAAAATCAAGAGAGTCTATACTCTCAACTCCAGCCGTTACCTTGTATTCATTCGCGTACACTACTATTGGCATCTTATCTCCTTTAAATTACGTCTTTTAACAAGAAACCTACGTCTTTTGCGACTATAAGTTCTTTAACACTCTCCGCGCTTCGAGCCAGCATACTGCCGTTGATGCCCGCGTCTACCTCTTTTGCGCCTGCTTTCTTATCTTCGTACTGCGCCGTAAGAGTAAACGTAATTCCGCCCTGCGTTGTAGCAAGAGGGTTAAGATACGTAAGGGAAATGTGGTTGCCCCAGACTCTTTGCAGCGTAGCTTCCTGTCCTTTTTTAGCGCTGTTTATATAGCTTGCGCCTATGTAAATAGCGTTAAGCTCAAACAGTTCTGCTACCGCCTGTACAGTCGCGATACCGCTGTCTCCCAAGTTCCTATTAATAGATTTAATAATTTCCGGGTGACGGCTAAGTTTGCTCCATGCGCCGCGCCCGATTGTCATTGTGTTTGGGCGAATTAGAGGCGTATCCAACGCTTCAGCTATTACGCCTACAGGGTGTGAATTTGTATAGTCGGAAAATTTGCTCGTGCCGCTTAGGGCTAACTGCTTATTGCTCGCGTAAGATGCAGAGTTAAAGAGTAACTGCGCCACTCTATTCTCTCTATCCAGTGCGACCAAATCCGTAAGAGTTTGCACTGCAAACGCCAGAGGGTTTATTCTTTTTGGAGCGTTTAGAATGTCATCATTGCTTATAATGTCCTGCAAGCCGTAATCCTCTACTTTTTCAGCCCTGATAATCGCGTTAAAATCTACCTCGTTAGGCTGCCCTTTTTTAGGGTAGAGTGTGTTAGGCACTGTGTAACCTTCCGCAAGAGGATACTCGCTCCACTTAAACTCTCTCAATCCCACCGGTACGCGCGGAGATACGTTATCCGCTATGTAAACAAGATTCTTGAATGCTATCGCGATAGCTGTGTATTCTTCCGTATAGGGAAATTTGTGATTCATTTTTTATCCTTTAATCAGTATTGAAATAATGTCGCCTACTGCGCCGCTTTCCAGCGCGATACCTAAAGCGATCCCCTCATCCAGCGCGACGGCTTTACCGTTTGCGTCACTCTCTACAGCACCTCCGGCACTTACTCCCCCGGTTCCTACAATTACCTCCGCAATGCCTAAATGCATTACGTCTATTCGCTCACCGGCTTTTGCTGTACCTTCGCTAACACCCACAGCGTAAGAGCCTGCGCTTGCATGCGCTAATGTGTAATCGCCTGTGACCTTAAGAAACCTGTACTCCTCTATATTCGCCCCTGCCGTATATGCAGAGATTAAAACCGTTTTTTTACCAGCCATTTTTTATTCTCCTTTAGTTACTTTCATAACTGCTTCGGCAACGCTTACGGTGTTGCCCTCTTCAGCCTCTTTTTTTATATACTCGCGTGCTGCTTTTATAATCGTCTCTACCTTACTTGTGTCCGGAGACGGTTCAGTTGCCTGTTTAGACTTAGTAAGCAGAACTTTAAGCTCGTCTCTTTCTTTCGTTAGCACAGTAACATCGCTCTCTGCTTTTGTTAGTTTCGTTTGAAGCTCGGTTTTTTCCTTTAGGATAGGTTCGAGCTGCTCCTTGATAGCTTTCTCTATCTCCTCTTTGTTCAGCTCGCCTGCCGTGTTTTTCTCGCTTGCAAAGGACTTAGCAATAGATGTAAAGATGCTCTTAATCGTTTCAACTACACCTTTGTCATCGGCAGCTTTTTGCACATCTTCTTTGATTGCTGTTCCCGCCATACTCAAACCCTCAAACTCGCCGTTTTTAACAGACTTTTTAATCGCGTCGGATTCCAACTGTATGGCTACAGCCCATGTTCCCTCTTTTGCATCCGGAAATAATGTGTCGCCTTTTCTTACGATCCAACTCTCCGCAACGTAGGCATCCACACCTTTAAAAGCGTGATTCTTGTCAACGTTACGGTTATTTAAAGCTTTCATAAATCCGTAAGCTGCCTTTTGTATCTCTTCCGCCGTTGCGAAATCGCCTTGCGCGTCCACTGTATCAGGTTCGTACACGATTCCGTACACGATGCCTTTTTCTACATCCTGCTTTGCAATCTGCACGATGTTTTCGTACGCAGGATCAGCTGCTTTAGACTTATAAATAAAAGTCCTATTGTTAGCTCCCGCTTTAACAAGAGAGATATGGGTTATCTCTATGTTTTTGAGTTTTTTTGCCATGTTTTAACTCCATTCCAAAATTTGCCCAAATCTTATTACTTCCCTTTCTTAAAATCACTCAAAATATACATATATAGAGTGTTTTAAAAAAAAATTTGATTTATCATTCAGAAAACTTCAGAAGGCAGATGATGGAAAGTGCAAAAGTTATCAAAGGCATATCAAGTGAGCAGATTGTAACAGTAGACAAATTAGCCTCGTTTAACGGGATAATAGAACCTTTCTTTGACTTTGATAAGGTGCTTAAACTCTACTATGCAAACCCGTATCACAGGCTTTGCATAAATATAAAAAGCCGTGTTCTTAGTCTTTCGGAAGAGAGCGACCTTGAGAAATATCTGCCGAACTCTACAGTAAAACGCTTCTTAAGGGATTCCATAAGAGACCTTGAGATATTCGGAAATATGTTCACAGAGATAGAGGGGGCGGGTAAATACAGAGCCTTCTATTATATGCCGGCGCGAGAAGCAAGGCTTGATAACGACTTCAAAATCTATCAGGTTAATGGATACAAAAAAAAGGAGATTCCGGGTTCTTACTACAGTTACAGTTCTCCCATGTCGCGCCATTACGGCGAACCCGATTATCTTGCTTCAATTAATCAAATACTTACAGTTCAGGATATTAACCTTTATAACAACCTTTTTTTCAAAAACGGCGCAACGCCAAGACTTGCGGTCATATTTGAAAATTCAGAACCAACTCAAGAACAAATAGATGCATTCAGCGAGTTTTTCGGTTCGTCTTTCAGGGGCGTGGAGAATGCACACAAAACTCTTATTATCTCCTCCGGAACAAACTTAGAGGGCAAGGATGCAAAGATAAGAGTTGAGAAGCTCTCTGCAGATGATGATTTGAGTTTTGAGAAGTTGCGGGAGATAAGCAGGAATGAGATAATAGCGGCGCATTCCGTGCCTCCAAGACTTGTTGGCATTGTAAACACCGGAGGTTGGGGCGGACAGAGCGAACTGATAGGTCAGCTGCATCTGTTTAACGAAACAGTTATTAAGCCGAAGCAGGAGGAGATAGAAGAGTATTTCGGAAGTTTAGGCGTAAAGCTTGTACTTAAACCCTTTGACATTACAAACTTCAAAGATGACAGCGAGGTACTGCCTAATCTTATTCAGGCAGGTATCCTAAGTGTAGCTGAAGCGAGAGAAATTCTCGGGTGGCAGAAAAACATCGCGGGCATTAATAACGGCAATAAAGATGTTTAGACAGCGTTTAGATTTCACGATAAGGCTCTCGGTGCTATCCAACTACCTTTTTATCAAAAAAATTGATTGTAGGGCAAAAAATGTACTCTAAGAAATTAAAGCAAAGAGTATTAGCCTTAATCAATTCTGCTATACCCGTTACGGAGATAGCAAAAGAACTAAAAATCTCGCGCTTAACGGTGCAAAGATGGAAAAAGCAACAGACGATAGAGCAGCAGGATACTCGAGCGACTATCAAAAATCTTAAAAAGCAGCTTGCAATCCTAAGCAAACGCAACCCTACAGAAGCAGTATCTCGCAAAATAGCGATGATAAGCAAAGCCTTAGCAACGCAAGAGAGGATAGAGACAAAAGAGGAAAAGGCAAAAACTCCTAAGCCTTATATCGCCTTAGAAGTAGTAGGAGGACTAAGAGAGAGGGCGCTAAAAGAAGCAGAATTATATAGCTACCAATCCGCTTTCCTGAAAGACGAGGCGCAATTTCGTATTATTTTAAAATCCCGACAAATCGGGTTTTCTTATGTTGCCGCGCTGGACGCTCTTTGTGCTGCGCACGATAACGGGCGCAATCAATTATTTTTATCAGCTTCAGAGGAACAAGCGTTAATCCTCATGTCCTATCTAACGATGTGGGCAAACAAGTTCGGAGTAACGTTTAAGAAGAATACAGACACGGAAAAAGTCCTACAAAACGGTGCAGTCATAAAAGCACTTGCGCATAACTTCAGAACCGTACAAGGTTTCACGGGGGATGTTTGGATGGACGAGTTCGCTTGGTATCCGAACCCTAAAAAGATTTGGCATGCGTTTGTTCCGTCCATTGGCGCAATACAAGGACGCCTTACAATTCTTAGCACGCCCTTTGAAGAGGCTGCACTGTTCCATAATTTGTGGTCGGACGATGCGAAATATTATATGTTCAGCCACCACCGCGTAGATATTTATACTGCAATGCGGGATGGTTTAAAATTTGATTTGGAGATTATGCGTGCGCTGTTCGATGCGGACACATGGGCAAGTGCTTATGAGTGCCAATTCATTGATGATGAGTCTGCATTATTCTCAATCGCATTGATAAAATCTTGTGTAGATGTACAGGCGCGTTATTATACGCCACACCATCTTGCGCCGTTAATCGCAGGCTACGATGTGGGACGAATAAAAGACTCCAGCGCATTAGCAGTGCTGAGCGCGAAAGATGGCGGCAAGTATGATTTGTGTATTTTAGATGTGCTAAGAAAAGCGAAGTTCGATGAGCAGAAAATGCACTTAAAAGCATTTATGAGTACGAATGTATTTGCAAGGCTGCGTTTAGATAAGACAGGTATTGGTATGAATTTAACGGAAGATATAACGAAAGAATATAAGAGCAGAGCGCAGGGAGTGTATTTTACTGCCGTGCAAAAGGAAGCTATGTCGCTTAACCTCAAGAAGATGTTTGAAGACAAATTAATAACTATCCCCAATGATCCGTTGCTCATCGCAGATATACATGCTATAAAACGCAAAGCGGGAGCAAAAGGATTTCTTTATGATGCCGACCGTAACGAACACGGACATGCGGATAGATACTGGGCTATGGCACTTGCTGCCAGCCATGCGGAAATCCTGCAGGTAAAACGCGGCGGCAGAGCTTATCTTATTTAAGCCAAAGCAGGGTAAAGCATAATTGGTAAATTCATAAGTGTACCTACGACATTATTAATAGCCGCTTCTTTTATTATATCAATTGCGCGTCTATTTTTACCGTTATTTAATACCTCTTTTTCTAAGGCCGCAAGCCCTTTATTTGTAATTGCTACTTCAAAAAATACACCACCGTATTTGGTTGTTGATTTTTCGTCAGGTTTTGTAAAAGTTATAAAACCTTCATCCTTAAGCCACCATATTGCACCAGCACATAGCATATTGTAAACCCTATCTTGCGGAACGATATTATCTTCGTAATTAGGTTCGCCTAATTGCAAATTTTTAAAACTTTCAGGGTCATAATATGTCTCGAATATTTCTTTATCCATATCTTCTTTTTCAACAATGTTATGTGTTTTCATATTTGCTATAACAGGATTATCATAAAGATATGCTAATACTTTTGCTATATATAGATTTAACTTCTCTCTCTTTTCAGTCATATTTTCATCCTTCTTTATTATTTCGTATATTATATCAATTTTTCTAAACAATATTAAACATTTTTTGATATAATATCCTAAAATTTTTTAGGATATGCGTATTGGAAATATTAAGTTTGATTGCCGATTTAGCTGGGATTTTTGGATTTATAATGTCGGTACTTGGCTTGTTTTTAATCAGACGGATAAATATCAAAATTAATACTAATAATATTGATAGTCTAAAACAAATGCACACTGGCATAGGAAACAACGAGGTAAAATTATGATTACGCAAGAGCATAGCGGATATGGGAATAATACTGTAGACAATAGTCAAATAAATTATGATTATGAAATAGGAAATAGCATTACAAGTAATTATGTAGATAGCAGAGTAGCAAATTTTAAGCAAGATAATAATTGTTGTAACAACACATATATTACAAATAATATTACTAATATTCAGATAAACATCAAAAATGTTATTGTTATTACGGGTAGTCTTTTATGCGCATATATAGTAAAAAGTGTGTTTGATAATATCATATTGCCCCGCCTTTGCAATAGGTAATATTATTTTTATATCAGCTTCTTAAATATCCCCTCTACAGATATCGATAAATCTTTTACAACCTCATCTCCATATTCAGAGATTACTCTGTCTATTTCGGGGCTTTTAATCGCATTAGAAAAATAAGGTTGCGCTTTTGTCCCGGGATGTAAAACTTTTCGACGTACCATTCTATTATCGCCTCTACCCCAAGCCAGTGCCTTTTTATTTTTCGGTTCTATTGTGTGTGCAGCAGTACCTTCATGAACAAAGATAGGATATATAATATGTTCATGGTTGGCGGTAATAACTGTCAGGCGGGCACTGTTCCCGTGCTTTACGGTTGCCTCTTCATCTGTTACGCTTGCCACTTCTATGCTTTGTCTTAATTCGCCTGTTACTTTCGGCGCAAGTTTTTGCGCCTCTTTTACAACTGTGCGGGCTAAATCGTCAAGAAGCTTTTTTGTCTTTGCCATTTTCAGCCTTTAGCTTGTGTGCAATAAAAATAAGAGCATCTATAAAATCGCCCGTAAATGTTTCTTTGTTGCAAGAAAATTCACAAACTTCTAAAAACTCTTTCATTTTTTCTGCAACTTTCATTTGCGCTTCTGTAATAATAACGTCAAATAGATATTTTATGCGTCCGTTTTCGTCCCTATAACAAGTTGCGAATGGAGTTTCAAGAGCAGTATGCAAATGGTTCTTTTTTTTCTCTATTCCAATATCTATAAACCAGTCCCCCTCTTGATAGATTCTAATCGTTAACTTTCTTGTACCCATTTTATTACCCTTTCTAAGAGGCTTTTTCTAACCTCATTATAGTATATTTCTCCTGTAGTGTTCAAGTAAGCTCTCAATCCGGCGCTTGGTTTATAAGCAGTTTCTATTTCACCATGCTCGCTTAAGATAACCAGAACGCCATTTCTGCCCCATATGGTTCTTTTTCTCGGATCATTTATATGAACTCCCTCTTTTTCTATGCTACTCATGGTTTTTCTTATTAATTCTTCAGGAGTATTATACTTAGTTTCCCAAAGATGCTTAAACTCTATTTTTTCAAGCACTTCCTCGTTAATTTCGTATTCTCTGCCAAATTCGTCTAACATCATTTCTTTTATTTGGATGCTGCTCATTTGCCTTAGAATAGTTCGGCAACCAAAATGATAAGGCGGAATGCCAAAATTTGCAGGGAGCTTCTTTGCCCATACTCCCTTGTTCGCATAGTTTAAATTGCTTGCAGTTTTTGCCTCGTCAACATTTTTAGCATTTATCAGGTTATTATATTGCTTTTCAATGTCGCCTGTTTTTATAACTCGCAAATGCATAGAGCGGCAGATATTAGTAGTTTTATCGTCTATCACAGCCACGACCTGCAGATATTCGTCCTCATTTTCAAGGGCGCGGCTGACAATACCTAAATTTCGCCCCTGTCTTAAGCTCAAATCCGCAGCTGCCGCGAGTTTATGCAGTTCAAGATTTTTATAATCCTCAAACTCTTCTCTCAACTTGTCCATTAATTTTTCATGGGTATATTTACCTCTGTAAACATCAGCAAAAATTTCTCTTAGTTTATTCACTGTTCGCTCGTCGCTATTCTCTTTTGTCCAAAGCAACTTTTGGGAGATAGCCTGTATTGCTTTTTCATTTGTAAAGCTAAATTTAGCTTTTAATGTGTTTAGGGATTTTTCATATATAAGAGGAATAAGAATAGAAGATTTAGGCAGCGTTGCAACATTAGCGGCACGGGCGATAAAAAGCTCTTCTATCTGCTCTCTCGTTAGCTTATTGTCATATCGGTTCATAAAAATAAGGAGTTCGTCAAAAAGGTTATCAAGGCTTTGCGTAGTTTCGCTTACATAAAGTCTTATGTATTCATCTATCAGCTCTTCCATGCTCATATTTTCATACTTTTTCGTTTTTAGAAGTTTACTTAGTCTGCTATCCATCTTGTTTATCCCTCTTTTCGAAATCTTTTTTATTAATCTCGCTAATATCTCTCAAATATTCTTTCCAAAACACATCAAATTTTATAGCTTCAATGGTCGGAAAAACGTATCCGCATTTTGTGCACCTACGCAGTCGTTCCCGAACCAAACCGCCCACACTGCCAATAACGCTTGTTTTACCTGCACACTTCGGACACATCATATTTTTATCCCTCTTTCTTCCTGTGTGTTTTAAAACCTAAAAAATACTCGGAACCTGTTATAAGCTTATTTGCCTGCTCTAATGTCAGACCGTTTATGTATATAGGTCTAAAATCCAACGTCCTGTTGCAAAAGTCGCTTAACTCTCGTGTCATAACAGTTAATCCTCTGCTATCAGCTTCCAAACTCCAAAGTTTTTTCAGGTAGGCTTCTTGCTTCTCTGTCAGGCGTTCCGTTCCGGTAATTTTTTTCTTTTTTGTTCGGGGGCGAATGCCGCTTACTCTCGCTTCTGCCTTACCGTTCATTACGTCTAATAAGTTATGCAACTCGTCAATGGACATTTCGGCGCAACTTCGCACGCAATAAGAGTTAAACAGATAATCCCCCCACACCTCCAGCTCTTTTCGCTCTTGGCAAAAAGGGTGCATGTGTATCTTAGCAAGTAGCCCGCGCCTTAGAAACTCTTGTTTTGGTGTCATGTTAATTCCTTTATTACAGCTTGTATGTTCTCAAGCCTTTTTAATGCTCCTTCGTAATACTCTTTTTCTATCTCGCAACCTACAAAATCAAACCCTAATTCCTTGCAAGCGACAGCAGTTGTGCCGCTTCCTAAAAAAGGATCGAATACAATATCTCCCTCTTTTGTAGCAAGTTTTATTAGTTTTTTTATAAGCTCTAAAGGTTTTTGCGTGGGATGTATAAAATTGTAATGCTCTCTTTGCGCCGCAATAATCGTTGTTGTAAGAGTTCCTCTTTTATATTTATTATACGTCGCATAACCTCTATCAGCATTTTTTAGTCCTAAGGTTGCTGTTGTATTATGCTTTACAACTTTCTCTTTTACTTCTTTCTGCCAATCTTTGAAATCCGCATAGTTCTTTATTTTTTTAATAGAAGAGAGAAGTCGCTTGAAATCTTGGTTAACAACTTCGTCTTTTATCTCCTGTTCAAAAACTTTATTAATTTTGCGATTGCGAGTAAAGACGTTTATTAATTCGTGTTTTCTGCCTATCGCGCCGCAAGGGTTGCTCATATTCCTTTTATCCCATACAATTTCTTCGGCAAAATTAAAATACTGATTTAATTCGCAAGCCATTTGTGCCAGCATTATGCCTCTGCCAAAATAAACGACTGTAGCTTTTTGCATACTCTATCTATCTCTTTACAAAAAAGCTCTATATCAAATTGCTTGTCTAACTTATGCTTTAAATACAAATAAGGAGGGTCTGTAATTACAACATCAAAAGTGTTATCGGGACATTCTTTCATATAATCAAAGCAATCGCAATTGTAAATGTTATTCATTTTAACCCTCCAGATACTTTTTTAGACTGTCCTTAATTACATACTCTTTTCCGCGTTGCTTTAACAGCTTTTGCGCGTCTACGGTAAAAGCCTTCCAATCTATGTAAGACTTTTTGTAGTTTAGTTTTCCTACCGCCATCTTATCTACCCACCAGAGCTTCTCTATGTACTCCAGCACCTTTTCGGGATTTAGGACAGGCTCAAAGCTTATCCATGTGTTAATGCCTTTGTTCCACGCTTCTTTTAAGGCGTCTATCCTGTCGCTCTCTATCATAGCGTTATCATTGTTCTCCCCCGTAAGTGTCACGCCGAACCAGTCATTCTCGTCAAAATAAGGAAAATCTTGTGTTCTCGGAGCTTTTGTAAGAATTTGTACATAGTTGCCGCTGTCTTTTATTAGCTGTATTGCATAAGTTGTTGTATCATGGAACCCGTTTAGAGGATAGGGATCACACGTAAAACAAAGGTGTATTAACTGCTCTGTAAATTTGCCTTTGTCAAGCTGTTTTTTTAGCTCTACCAATATTCCGAACCGCTCCCAAATGTAGCTGTGAAACTTTTCTTTGGTTATGTGTAATACCTGCGGCACATAACAATAAGGACATTTATGCGGACAGCCTGTGTACAGATTAAGTGCATACTTTGCATATTCTTTGGCTGCGCCTTTGGTTTCATATATAGGATCTATCATTTTATACTACCCCTCTTTTTATCTCACATATTCGCGAAACACTATCTTCGCTGTTTCTTATATAGACTGTTGTGGTGTCATCAATAACATTGTAAAAATAGTTATATTTTGTACCGTCATATGCGGCACAGCCGTTTTCAAGGTAATAGACCTTTTTCAAACCTTCTATATATTCCATATTTTCCTGTATATTTGCATACAAAAAAAGTATTCCGTAAGCTCTCTTTTTCTGTTTCGCCGTCCATCTCATTTTTTTCTCCTTTCGCCACTCTTTACAACACTTGCATGCCGATACAATCGGGTTTTATAAGCAGTGTTGACAGTGTTGTCGGTGTTGTAGCGCCACAAAAAGATTTTTACCTTTAAAAAAATGGTTACAACACTTACAACACCCTCAACACTTATATCCAAGTCTCTATTTTAGGCACTTTTTGCCTCTATAGGTGTTGTTAAACTGTAAATTTTTGCTCTGTTTTTACCAACACTTACTTCCCAAAACCTGCCTGCATGTTTTTCAAGCAGTGTGATTTTTGCCTTATCGCCTTTATCAAGTTCAAGGCTTTCAAGGAGTTTGTTTTGGCTTAAACCCTCTTTTTCGTCAGAAAGCTTGTTTTTTACTTTCTCAACAAACTCTTTTTCACTCTCATTCATATCCGCTATGTCAACATCCAAGCTTGTAAGCTCATAAGTAGTCTTATTCATTGCAAATCCTATTTTTGCTATCTTGTCTATGCCAAGCCTGTATTTTTCAGGTTCGATCACATAGTTAAAAAGCTGTGCGCTTTCAGGTAGAACCTTCATCTGCCAGCATTCGTCCACGGCATCAATTAACCCCTGCCCACCCTTCATAGCGTCACCCTTCTTTGTCGCGTGGTTTATAACCCACACCATACCGCCGTTACGCCTTATCGCCTTGCAAAAGCTTATTAGCCTGTAGATTCTTCTCTCATCATACATTTCGCCATCAAGGAAAAATTTTAAACTATCCAGCACAAAAACACAGTTTTTATATATGTCGTTTTTAGCTTCAAGTCTTATCTTTTCTATTACTTCCATAATGCCGTCTTTTGCGCTGTCAAACATATCGGCGTTAATGTATTTCATTTTACCTCTGGCGTTTTCTATAAAGGTGTCGTAACCTCTCTCAATCAATATGTCGAGTCCATTATCTACATCTATGTAAACTATCTCCTGTCCTTTTTCTAAAAAGAGTTTAGATATGCCAAACATAAATTCGGTCTTGCCGCTGCCGCTTGGCGCCCAAATTATATTTATGCTGCGCGTGTAGGCAAATTTATCTATAATCGCCTCTTTTTTTCCAAGCAACCGCACATCATTTAGATTTACGCCTTGTATAAAATCAAGTTTGCTCATTGTTTACCTTTATCTGTTTTGCTTACAAGCGCGCTTGTAATATTCTCTCTCAATGTTCATCTTTAATTACACTCCGGCAATTACTATTTCAAACTGCCCGTGCATTAGTTTCATATAGTAAAAAAGTTTGTCAACTTTGCCTTTGTAGCGCGGGCGGATAGTCGTAAAAGGGATGCGTTTATCTCCGAAAAAAAGCAGTTGCAAATACTCGCCTTTTTCAAGTTTGTAATGGTGTTTAAAAGAACCCTCATAATAAGTTGTATCATAATCGTACAAGCTTTCATTCATATCGTTCGGTAGCGTAAGCGTAAGTATCTGCACCAGTTCCGCACTCTTTTGCCCCCAAAGCTTGGGGTAGTTATGGCTAAATTTTATCTTGTTCATTTTTCCCCCCTTAATAATGCTAACTGTTTCTTGTGCAAAACACTGGACTTTTTATATAGCACACTCAATTTATCTTGAAGCTCTATAACTTCGGTTTCAAGTTTTTTTATCTGCGCATCTATTTTGTCTACGCGTTTTTCGCGTGCGCGATACTCTTTTTCTTTTTCATAATCAAACATTTTCTCTCCTTTTCTCACATCTATCAAAGTCCCTGCACAGCAGGCATTCCCTTCTTTCACATTGCGCATGCGTAACACCAAAGGTTCTTAGATTATAATTCTCTATTAGTTTACTAATCTGCTTATCTGTCAAATTATCATTCAAATAATCCACGCGGTCACAATCTTCCTCCGTGCAAAATCCACAGAAACGAGTGTGATCCGCATGATACATAGTAATGAGGAATTCATCTCGCTCGTTTGTATCTATCATCTAAAACCTCCTTTTAAACACTTTATAAAACCTTCAAAAAAATAGGCAGGCGGTTAAGCCTGCCATAGCCCTGTTTAATACGTAATCGCACAGGGCGACACGCTTATGCTGTCTTACTTAAGTAAGCGCATGCCCAACATAAGCTCCAAGAGGCACAAGTAATCACACTAAAAAAAACCTGCGCCCGTTGCAACTTACACAAACACTTTATAAAACCCTCAAAAAGAGGGCTTTAAAAACATTTATTTAAAACTGCTAAATGCAAAAGCAGTTATAACCATAAGCGCGCCGACACACATAAATAAAAACGCGTATAAAACAAACATTGTTTTACACCCACGCCGGTTCAGGCACAAAACCTATATGTTTAAACATACTTTGTTTTGTTATAGTGCCTTCGTCGTTTTGCCGCTCTAACACGATCCGTTGCGTAAAAGCATGTAGAGGCTGTAAGTCATACAGTGCAAGTTCAGCCTCAAGGTACTTTATAAGGAAAGGTGCGCCGCCAATCATCACAGCAAAGATGTTAGACAGATCATAATGTTCAGACACAAACCACATTATGTCTTTTGCTCTTTTCTCTGCATTCAAAGCCTCTTCTAACGTGTCAAATGTCAGTAACGCGCAAAGCTCTTTTCTCATATCGTCAGGGAGATCTATTACTCTTTGTTCCTTCTGCTCTTTTGTTGCTAAATGCTGCGTTAAATTCAGAATTTTCATGCGGTTACTCCTGTAGTGTCAGCCACCTCTTCAATGCGCGGTTGGATTCGGAAGCTGTCCTTAATAGTCCTTTTTATCCCCAGCTTCGCGAAAGTCGTATCGTTTAGCTCGCAGATAGCGTCTTTGTCTATCTTCTCTTCGTACGCTATACAATCCTTTAGCCCAAGAGCTTTTATCGTTTTTATAAGGGCTTCTATTTTTTCTTTTGCCTTAGGAAGAGATAAGGATTTCACAATCCTAAATCCTATCGTCCCGAAGTTCAGGTCTTTAGAACGTTTGTCGGCAAATTCGTGTTTGTTTGCCTCGCAAAAAAGTGTGATTTGCTTTTCCAAAGCGTCTTTTTCTACCTGCAAAGGCGCTGCTTTGTCCACTGCTTCTTTTTTAATTTCATTTATTTTTACCGTGCTGTCGCCGTTTATCTTTGCTATCGCTACTTCCAGCTCCGCCAATCTCTTCAATGTATCGTCTACACCGTCCCAACTATCTATCTGTGTCATTTTTTTTCTTTCCTTTCGCTTTTTGTCTTTTAAAATTTCTTTGCCCTTTAGTTGTTTTCATTTTTCTCGCCTCCCAATTTGTCTATCATGTTCCTAACTCTATTTTTAAGCCCCTTAAAGCTTTTTTCTAAAATAGTGTTTAATTCCGGGTGCAGTTGCTGATCTTGTACTCCTAAAAGGTATGCGTCGTTTATAAGTACTATAATGCTATCTTCTAATTCGTCGATTATGTCAGCTGTCTTATTGTTCGCCCTAAAGATAATTTCTTTTAAAAATCGCTTACTGTCTTTAGAATCAACAATAGCTTCCGCTACCAAACCAATATCCTCATCGTCAAAGCAGCCTCCTTTAATAATTTCGCAAAGCTCGCTTGCCCATATATCCGCGTCTTCTTGTAAATGCGTTGTATAAATAATTCCAGCCATTTTTTTAACTCCTCAACTCATCAATTTTTTCGAGTATTTCAAACCCGTTGTCACTATCCAAAAGAGCTTGCGCTACCCGCTCTATCTCATCTGCGTCAAATTCCCCATCTTCTATTATCCCAATTACGTCATCTATCTCGACTGTAACACGTGCGTCAATGTCAATAATTCCAGTCATTTTTATCCTTTCTTTTCTCTCTCCTGTTTTATTTTCGCAACAGTAAAAAGTATCTTTTTGCCCTCGTCGCTGTCCGCAAGGGCGAACGCTAATCTTTTTCTGTCCGCCTCTTTCCAATCTCCGTATTTAATTATGTCCACAACAGTCTCCGCGCTTATAGGAATATTTGCGCCTATTTTAAATACCGCCGCCGCCATTTCTTTTCCTTTCGTTTTGTTGTTTTTGTTTTCTTAACCCTTTACGCTTTTTAGCGCGCCTTAATCTCTGTTTTTCCATGTTTTTTTGTTTAAGCTCAGACATTCTTTCCTCCTATAATTTTTTCTTCGGCTTCCCATACCGCGTTTGTATCGTCTTTGCTCTCTAAAGAGCAACTTCCAACATAGTTGTGTTTACGCTTAGAATATCGTTGTAAAGCGTATCCTTTCGCCGTTGCGATAACCCTGTACGTCCTTCTTTTTCCATTGTTAAGCTTATATGTACATTTGTCAACTATCCTCATATTCCCGCTCCAAAATAATCAACCTGCGTTAGCCCGCACTGTTTAGCTATTTCAAGTTCCTTTTTTATGCCGTCAGAATACTTTGTATACTTATTGTCTACAACATAAATTTCGTCACAAATCGCAACAAGCGCGGCGCAAGCTTCCATTATCTGCGCCCGGTCAAAATATTCCTCATAGACTCCGTCAAACATTAACACAGGAGAAATGGGTACATGTCCGGCTTTCTTAACTCTTATTGCAGCAAAGGTCGCCATTCTCTTCGCCTCTTTAAATCCCTCGCAAATATCTACGCTAAATCTTTCTACAACCGCCCGCACCGGACTTGCAATATAAACTAATTTTTGTTTATTCATTTTCAAACTCCTTTGCAATCAGTGCATTTTTTATCTCGTCGCCTTTCTCTTTTTGCATCTCCGCAAGTATTGCGATAACAACATCGGGCGGCACTTTCATCTGCGCGGCTGTTATATGTATAACGGTTATTAGCTCTATCAGTATATCTTTCACTTTACCGCCCACTTCTACTTCTTCGCATCCCTGTGCGCAATCAATATGTATCATCTTGATTCTTTACGCGCTTTTTTTAGTGCAGGTAAAACCGTAGCTATCGCCTGTCTGTAGCTTTAGCTCATCTGTGATCCAGCCCGTCGCTCTGCATACTATTTTTCCCGTATCATTAACATAGTAGATAGTAGGAGAGTAATCAGCCCGCTTGCCCTTAAGCATTGTAGACATCAGTTTTACACCCTTAAAATTTGCCGATTTTGCAGGCTGTTTTTTTGTTTCTACCTGCTCATGTGTGTATCTTATTTCCGCTCTTTGCTCTGCTGTTTGTAGGTACTTAAACACCTTTTTCTCCTTAGGTTTATATCTGTCTTTTGCTCTGCCGTCCTTGCCCCGTGCGGGTGCGCGAACACTCTTTTTTTGTAGCCTGTATATCTTGTCTCGGATATTTTTAGCGTTTTGTTCAAGGATTATGTATCCTGCTTTTTCCCAGCTCGCAAGATAATTAGTAACGCAATACATATGTATATCCGTTACAACGCTTATATCTCCAGCCCTGAAAACAGGATTTCTCCTTATATAATCCCAGATTATCTGGGATCTCTTGTATTTTTTCATGTTTTTGCTCCTGCCGGACAAAACGGGCACATGTCTTTCGCCTGTGCGAACGCTGCGCCCTTAAGTATTTTTCCCTCTCTTATCGCAACTCTATACTGCCTGCATACTTGTAAATGTATCTCGCCTTTTATTCCGGGACACATAACTACGCCGTTCTCAAAGAAGTCATAAACTTTTTTAAGCTTCGCATAGAAAATTCGGTAGCTTCCGAAGTATTTTCCGCTCCTAATCAGAGAAGTAGTTGCTTTGCTGTAGCCTATTTTTTTTGCTACTGCACTTAGAGTGCCTTCGTGCCTTATCGCTTTTTTAAGCAGTGTCAGTACCTCTTCGTCTTTAGGTTCTGGTATTCTCGTTTGCTTTACCTCTTCCCTAAAGGCTTTTCTCTCTTTCTCGTCTATCATATTGCTTTTCCCTCCTCCTCTATGCGCAAAGAGGTAAATGTTTTTAGATTGCAAGCTGTAAGATTGTTGCGTTTGGCAGCGTTTTCAAGTCTTATCAGAAGGACTCGGATTTGCCTTAAATTCGGATACTTTTTTGCAAAGTAGTCGCATAAGTCATCTTCTATCTTTATCTTATCGCTAAGCTCGCAAAACCTTTTAACATCATCCAAAACGATAGGTTTAAATTCCACAAATTCAACTATCCTGCTGTAGAAGTGTCTGTGCTTCTTTAATTTTGCGTTGGCTTCTTCCATTCCTATAAGGAATAACACAATGTTCGTTTCGTCATGTATGTCGCGCAATAACTCAAGCACTTCAAATTTTTGACTCCTGAGCAGTGCGTCTATCTCGTCTATTATAAGAATGCGTCTGTTTTGCAGTAACTCGTCTACAATTCGTTCGTACATCCGGCTTGCGCCGCCGGATACGTCCAAGCTAAGCTCAAGGCAAAGTTTCTCAAGGAAGCTTTTTTTGCTCCATGTTTGCACAGCTCTCAATAGTATTGCGTGCGTATTTGCCGCAATGCGTTCAAGGGCAAAAGTTTTGCCCAAACCAAAATTACCATAGCCAAGCCCCATTTTTGGAGCTGTTACAGGCAAATTAGCAAGCCTTGCAAAAGCCTCGCTAAGTTTGCTATAATTCCTCGTTTCTATAAATGTTTCTAACATTTAAACACCTCTCCTGTTAAGTTTTAGCACCTTCCAAGCGCTTAATAGGAGAGCTTCTAACAAGCCCCCCGATAAACGCTATCCCACAGCCAGTTTCAATATGTACACCACTGCCGCAAACGCCACCGATATAAACAAAATCATCCAAACATCTTCCTTGTTCATCCTGCCTGCTCCTTATAGATTACCTCTCTTTTTGCCACTTCATAGAGTTCTGCGCGTTCAGATATTAGATCTGCAAATTCAGCTTCTCTGTTATTCTCAATAGCCCAAACCAAAGCATCAAAATCAGATGTAAACAGAGGTCTGTCACCGTTCATTACGACTTCCTGCGTATCCGGCGTCTCTATCTCAACCTTATGCGCTTGTGTGCGTTTTCGTAGTTTCATCGCTGTTTTCGCAGAGGTGGATATAATGTCTTTCACTGTAGGATCATTAAGCTTTCTTGCAAGCTCATCAGCTCTTTGCGTTAGTTTTAAGCTCTCGCTTTCAATCTTTCGCATCTCTCTGCTTATGTTACGCATTGCCTCTCTGCTTATTCCCTCAAGGCTTGCGTCTGTCGCTACGCATATCGGCGCCATTTCGCTGTCATACACACATATTTCACCCATGTTTGCGCCAAGAGCTACGTATACTCTCTCTCCTATATGTCCAATAAGGGCTGTGTGCGTATATTGCGCCTCTTTGCCGTCGCGACGGATTACAATGCCATCCTTGCCTACGGTTCTCTCTTCCCACTCGCCTAAAAGTATGTCAAGCGTTTGCTCATCTTCTACGCTTCTCGCAGGAGTTATATCTGTAGCGTATTTCTGCACAGGCGTCGTATCTATGCTGCTATGCTTACGCTGCTCATATACATTTTCTACCCAGCCGTCAAGATAAGCTCTTAGCTCTTTAGGAGTCAGAGGTACAAAAACGCCAAGAGTATTATTTTTGTCCAGCATCGCTCGGACAAAACTCTTCTCTGTATATTTCTGTGATCTCCATCGCTTTCGCGCCTCTTGCTTTTTCTCAAAAGAGAGGCTGTTTTGTATTGCAGAGCGTTCTGCAACATTGTGTCCGCAAAATCCCTCAAGCCCCCTGAAAAGCTCCCTCATCATCGTTCCGAAAAATCTCTCAATGTGCGGTTTGCACCATCCCGAGTAAGGCGGAACCTCTTCCTTATTTATATGTAAGAGCTGGCAGACACTCTCAAAATGGTTACTTTTGTAGTCTCTGCCGTTATCAGTCACCACATTCTCAGGGACGCCGAGCTTCAAGATCCCAGCTCTCAAATTCCTTGCCAGTGCGTAAGAACTGCTTGTAGGCTCCAGTGTCAAAACGACTCTGCGGCTGTATATGTCTATCGCGCCTATTATCGTCCATCTTTTGCCGTCGCTTGTTATAACATCCGCCGGCGTACCATCAAGCTCCCAGTAATGGTTTTTATATCTTGCTTTTTCGCTTGTATTGCCAAACGCGGCGCGGTATTTACCTCTTGCGCGGTCGGGGTCTTTTGCGTAAGCAACCAAAACTTTATTTTCCTCTCGGTATCGTTTCAAGTATCTGCATACAGTGTCGCAGGATGGCAATGCATCCTTAAAAGCATGCTTCATTAATGTATAAATGCCTACATCGTTAGGATGTATATCCCGCCTCAAGATGTACCTCTGCGCCATTTCTTGCATTTCGGTTGTCATCTTTAGCCTGCCTTTTGGTCTGCCTCGCTTGTCGCAAAAAAGCTCAAGCACATTCTGCTCTTTTATGCCTTTTTTATACAGTCCTACAAGCCGCAAAAAATGGGACTTTGTAGGTAAGATTTTACCATCGCTCCACTGTTCGTAACTCACCCACTTTTCGCGTCTTACATAGCTCTTTATAAGTTCAATCCTTTGTAGCACTTCAGCCTGTTTGGACTTTGTAAGTTTTAAGAAGTTGTTTGTCCTTACAATAGGTTTAGCAGATAACTTTTTAGGTTCCGTGTGTTGTTTTATCACATGCGTTTGTGCAACATGTGCAGCCTCATCGTTCACCCAAATTTCAAGTGTTCTGCCACCGCGACCACCTTTTGTATTTATGTATCTGTAAGTGTAAGGCGAGTCTTTAGCAGCAGATAAAGCCCGTTCTATTACTATTCGTATAGTCCGTTCGCTTTTGCCAAGCCGCTCTGCAGCTTCTTTTGTTTTTAGCCACATTTTATGCCTTTTGTTTAGTTTCTACAGCAAATCCTTGCTCTTCAAGAAGTTTAATTATCTCTTTTGCTTGCGTATTTATAATGCCGTTGCGCTTTTTAGCGCTTATTTGCAACAAAATTTGATATGAGATATTATGCTTTTCCGACCAAGCAATCATGCTAAGACCGCGCTGCCTAAATTGTTTAGATAAGCTATGTATAAATTTCTTTGCCATTGTTTCACTCCTTATTTTTATTTTTTGTTACTTTAAAAGCCCCTCGTGGTATAATTTATGTGCTAACAAAATTACTCAAGGAGCTATTAAAATGTACGCTATTTGGATTAATGTAATACTCACAGGACTTATTGCTATTTTTACATTTGCAAATGTATGGTGTTCTTGGCATATGTCAAAAACAGCAAAACAGCAACTCAAAGACAATAAGCCTATCTATGTATATAAACAAGATAACGTTTTATACAGGATTATAAGGCTCGGTAAAATTGTAGGTTTTAATGTAACCAACGGGTTCAAAAAAAGCGACGAGTTCTTTTTATATGCGTTTGAAGAAACGCGCCTGTTTTTTGAAATAAAATTAAGAAACGCAAAAGACACTCCCGAAAAATATTTTTCTGATATTGTAGAGGGAAAAATAGATAAAATTTACACTATTAACTCATAAGGTTTATTACAGCAATAAATAGTATTATCGCGCAGATAAACACTCCTGCCGAACATAACAACAAGCCTATATCCATCATTAAACCATTAGAATATCTCATCTTATACGCCTTTTGACAATTTGTAACAAATTCATCCGTTTGTTCTTTCGTCCACTTACTAAAATCTACTTCTGTTGCACCTGCCGGTATTTTTCTGTTTTTCGTTTTACGCAATTCGCTTATCTCTTCTCTCATCATTCCGCAGGTATAGGGTTTCCTGCCTGCACTAAATATTTTAGCCTGCAAAATTGCAAGTTGTTTTTTGTTCTTTTTCATCTTTACTCCTCCACGTTGTAACTATCTATAAACGCTTTAGCGTTCTCTATAGTCTCGATCTCCCATTCTACATCGCGGTAGCCCTTAGGTTGTTCCATTTGTTCAGGCGTAAACAGAAAATACATCTCTTCTACCCCGTCCCATTCGCAGAACCAGCCTTTGTATTTAAAACTTTTCATTTTTCAGTCCTTAAAAAAATTGGTTTGTTTGAAGAGGAGGATCAGGTTTGCCGCTACGATGCACCATCTACCACAGTAGAAATTTTTCAAAAGGAGAAAATATGAAATCCTCCTCAAAAAAGCCAATTTATAGTTATCACAATGCGCCGGCACGCACTCTGATAATTGCTTATATTTTGCCAATCCGCATAAGCAAAACGGACTAAAGCCAAACAGGTTCCTGTGGTCAACCTGCAAAGAGGAGCTTAGTTTTACTTAAGTTCCCTCACCCGCGCGAATCAATCCCATCGCTGACCCTAACTTAGGGCTATTAAAAAAATTTAAACTTTTCTAAAACAAAAAAGGTTTAGAATTGTTTAAAAGATTTAAACAATGACAATCATAACTCATTTTGAAACTTTTGTCAAGTCAAAATGAGTTTATTTTTAGAAAAAAGGTTCAAAATGAATTTATTAAGTCCAGACGATATAACTGTTGACTGGTTAACAAAAAAATATGAAGCTAATAATGATAAGGAATTAGGCGACAAAATGACTTGTCCTGTTAATACAATTAAAACATGGAGAGCAAGAGGTGTGCCGGATAGGGTAAAAATAGATATATTTAAAAAGTTTCAAAATGAAATACACAAGAAAGAATATACAGATGCCTCAAGCACAATAAATATTACCATATTATCGCATAATGTATCTGCAGGAACAGACACCGATGTGACAGATATTGAAGTGCTTGATACAAATGATGTCATAACTGTATCGTTAAATCTTTTTAAAACACCACAAAATAGTAAATTTTTAAGAGCTGCAAAGGTGGATGGATATAGTATGATACCAATACTTATGCCTGACAGTATCGTTATTTTTGACACACATAAAAATGTTTTTGCAGGAGATGGGCTATATGTCCTTATTTGGCGTAATGTTATGATGGTCAAGATTTTACAACTCACAAATAAAGGACAGTTGTTAATATTGTCAAAAAATCAAGATTATCAAAGTTGGGAAATAGATCCTGACGACCAAAGCGTATTCAAAATTTTAGGTAAGGTTGTAAAAACAATAATATAAAAATATACTACTACATTAATTAAATATTTTGTATTATAATAAGCATTTAAAAAGGGGGTAAAAATGAAAAAGTTTCAGACTGTATTGTTTGCTTGCTTATTTATATTGTTTGTTGGTTGCGGTGGTGGTGGAAGCGATGAGGGTGACAATGGCGGAGGCAACAACCTTAATAGTGGTTTCCCAACGCTTGACAATGTATTCCCTGCGTTTAATCACGCCAACCAAACTTGGATTACAAAAAGAATCGGTTATGGTAATGTTACTGCAGACTATATGGAAGAGTACAGAGACCAACTAATGTCACTTGGTTTTGGCTGTGGAGGCGGTAGCCTGACATATATTCAATGTTATAAATTACCTCCGATAGAAGATAATGTAAATCCGTATGCTGTTTTTAATGAAATAAACTCTCAAATCTATGATTTTACATTGAGGTTAAGCAAAGACATTGATTTTAGTGTCTCTCTATTTAATAGGATATTTCCTGCGGTCAATCTAACACCATTGCTGCATGGTCTCGAAAAAAGATACAGTATTAATATAGCAGCTGATCTTGAAAGCTACATAAACGACATCGGCTTTATACTCAGCTCTACCGAATATTATGCAGGTGGGACATATACTAAAACCTATATCAAGAGAATGAATAGCAATGTATATATTTTTCGCCATACTGCAGATATCTCCTATTCTACTGCATATTGGGAAATATATGACGCCGCTTACTATGACGCATACATACGGTAATCAAAAATAGACTAAGTTATAACAACTATAGAAAGGAACATTTGTTCCTTTCTAATTCTGTTCCTTTCTAATTCTGTTCCTTTCTCATATTTTACAACTGTTGCGATTCACAGCAAAAAAATCGCGCAAATTACCAAGTATCAAAGCTTTTAAACAACTGATCACAGTAAATTTTAAAAACTTGAGAAAGTGACAAAGTAACAGAAACGAGCAGAAACCTTAAACTATCAAACCGCAAAAAATATGCTACTAAAACCCTCACAAACAACGATTTTATCGCTATTTCATTTGACTAAGTTACAAAATACAAAAGTATCATAATTATTGCATTTCCACACTTTGACGAATTTTTGTTCTCTAGATAAAACTTGCTTTTTGCTAACTTTTCCGTGTTCTTATCTATATGCTGCGTAACTATAGTTTTATTTGCAGCCGCTTTTATAGACAGAGTACTGTAATTAAACCCTTCCGCTATGGCTGCTTTATCGCAAGTATCATAAGGGAAAAATACTTTTCTGTACGCTTTATCTGTCAATTTATTGCCGTTTTTATCATAAAGCTTTTTTTTTTCGTCTGCAAAATTTGCTCTTCTATCGACTATTTTGCCTTCTTTAAGCGTTAGAAGTTCAGAATTAATAAAATCCCCGTTTCTGTTTTGCCAAAATCCAATCAAAACTTCACCAAGCTTATAGTGATATATTTTATTAGTATTACTGTTATTAAAATGACATTTATATCGCTGTTCCTCTTTTAATCTTCTAATAGCGGATATTTCATTCTCTTCCGTTGTAGTATTAAGCATTTTGCAGTATTTGTTTTTCATTACTTGCATGTAGATAACTTGCTGGGTTGATTTTTTATAGTTATCAATGCATGCATTGTTATTTTTGCAAATGTAGGCGATATATTGTTTATCTGCTATCCCGCTTCCCGATGAAGCGTAATTACTATGATAAATCTTATAAACGCCGTTTAATTGTTCTGATTTTAAAGGAATGAATAAATCTTTGGTAGATGCACAGCTTACAAAGTAAAATAGTGCAAAAATCAAAATCAACCCCTTCATACAACCCCTAAACATATTTGTTAATTAGTGACACACTCTATAATATTGCAAGAGTTTAGCGTTATTTTATCGCAGATGGGAGGAATTATCTCTTTGGCGTTGATATCCATAACAACTGTTTTACCTTCAAGTGTATAGGAAAATATACTGTTGTCAAGTGGTTTTAAATTTTTATATGATTTATCAAAAAGCTTATTCCAATTTTTGTCGTAGAGAATGCCTTCATTGTTGAATGACGCAATGTAGAAATTGTCATAAGCCGTAATATTATCCGCTTTTAAATCCTGCAAAATATTTTTCGAATAATCAAATACAACCGCTCTATCTTTTGCATACGCGATAAAAACATTGTCTCTAAAATCAACTTTAGACAAATCTTTCATGACGGGCTTTAAATTTGCATCCAATAATCCTCTTTTATATATCCCATTCCCGTCTGCGTAAACGATAAATCCTCTGTATGTATTTTCAAAATCATATTTGCTTTGCAAATCCGTCACTATATTGCCGTCAAAGTCCGCTATGCCTGTTTTTTTATCCTTAAAAAATACAATCTTATCATATTTTGTCATGCTTGATTCGTAGCTTTGCTTTGCCCGATCGGCTTTGAACAGGACTTTTTTATTGTCAAAATCATACAAAAATGTTTCCAATTCGCTCGTATACGGTTTAATAGCTCTTACGATAAGACGATGATCGTTTATCTTTGCAGCCCACATTAAATCTATATCGTCAAATATATCTGTGCCATCTTTATCAAATAAGCGGTAGACTTTGATTTTACTTTTATGCTTTCCGGTACCAATAAATTTTTCACCATACTCCATCATATATCCGAATGGAGCAAAAGCTTTAATCTTGGAAGAGTTTTTGTTGTCCAAATAAAATTTTGTTTGAAGTAGTTTTTCTACTTCTTTATCCGTTGCATTAACAGTTGGAACTTTTTGGGCTGCGGCTATTGGTAAAATCTCGTATTTAAGCCCATCAACAGCCAATACTTTGCCGCATGTTTTGGGATAAAAATAGATATTTTGATGTGCTTTGTCTAATAATTTATTGCCGTTTTTATCATAAAGTGCGGTAGCTTTTGTGCTCTCTATCAATTTTCTATTTGCAACTTTCCCGTTTTGAAGCGTTAAAAACTCCGAATTGATAAAATCGCCGTTTTTGTCTCTTAAAAAGAATAAAAAAGTACCGCCTCTAATATGAGTTAGCATATCATAAACAAAATGACAGCTTATCGTTTTTTGCCTCTCCAATCTTGCAATTTCCGCCTCTTCATCATCTTCTATCGTACTGTCGAGGATTTTGCAATCATTGCCATCCATCATACGTATATATGAAATTGCGCGGGGTGTGTCTTTGTACATTTGCTTACAAGTGTTATTTTCACACCATGCCTCTAAAAGGGCGTTTAGCGTTTTTTCATCATATTTAAAGTAATTTTGATGATAAATTTTATAAACTCCGTTTGTCTGCTCCGCTTTTATGGGAGTTTTGGGCTGTCCGTAACTACCGCATCCAGATAACAAAAATGCTACCGCAATAAAAATTGCCATATTTATTTTCAATATACAATATCCTTCTAGACTGATTTTATTCTACTCTTGTACTTAATATTTTATTGATACGGTTGCCGTTTACTTCTAAAACTTTAAATTCAAACGGACCGTTTTTTACGATATCACCAACTAAAGGTGGGCGTCCCAATTCGTTAAAAACCATTCCGCCAAGAGTTAAAACTTCTTCACTGTCTTCAAGTTCAAAATCCAATATCTCGCACACGCTTTCTATATCAATCATGCCGTCAAACTCATAAGTATTGTCGTCAATTTTGATAAAATCTTCACTTTTTGTATCATGCTCATCGGATATATCACCCATTATCTCTTCTAAAATATCTTCCATCGTCAAAAGTCCGGCTGTGCCGCCGAATTCATCTATAACAAGAGCTGTATGAATCTGCTCTTTGTTCATTCGCGACAATATATCTGAAATCGGCATATTTTCGGGTACAAAGATAATTTTTCTAGTCAATTTGGATAAATCTTTAATGGGACTTTCCGCAAAAACATTCTCTAATAAATCTCTTAAATGTATCATCCCCAAAGGGTTATCTTTACCATCATCGCAGTAAGGATATCTTGTATGTTTTGTCTCCAGAACGGTTTTTATATTCTCTTCGTACGAGTCTTCCGCATAAAGGCAGACTATATCTTTCCGCGGAGTCATCACCTCTTTTGCTACCGTATCGGAAAAATCAACGGCATTTTTGATTATCTCACCCTCTACCGAATCTATAAATCCCGCGTTTAAACTCTCATTGACGATTATCTTAAGCTCCTCTTCGGAGTGCCCTTGATCATGCTCTCTTGCAGGATTTATACCGATTCGCTTTAGAAAAAACGCCGCCAAGACATCAAAAAGTTTGATGAACGGATAAAAGATTACCCAAAATAACTGTAAAGGTTTGGCTATAAGCAAGGAAGCTTTTTCGGATTTGGCTATGGCAATGGATTTTGGGACAAGTTCACCCATAACCACATGCACTAAAGTTATTAAAGTAAACGCTATAATAAAACTTACCGTATGCACAAGTGCCTGATTTTCAGGAAAAATTTTGAAAATAGGAGCTTCTATAAGTTTTCCGACTGCAGGTTCCCCTATCCAACCAAGCGCCAAAGACGACAACGTAATACCAAGTTGCGTAGCGCTTAGATATGTATCGAGAGAATTTGACATTTTAAAAGCAAGTTTTGCATTGTCGTGTCCATTCTTTACCAACTCCTCAAGTCTTGTGCGCCTGACTTTGACAATAGCAAACTCCGATAAAACAAAAAAACCGTTAAGAACAACAAGAAATACAGCGATAATCAACATTAAAACCGAGTTAGGTTCGGGCAAGACAAATCCTTTGTAAAAGTTAGAAAATTAGAAAAGTTGTATATTAGCATATTTTTGTACAGATTTTATTATAAAACGGTAAAAAGACATGCAATGAGCTTTTTAAAATCATATACCGCGTTTTTTCATTATATTCATGGTAACTGTTTTGGTTATTCATTCGAATTTTTAAAATACTCTTTTGCCATTTTAAATACTACAGGACTTAAGAGCAGCAAAGCTATTAAATTTGGTATAGCCATCAAAGCATTGAACAAATCCGACAAAGCCCATACTACTTTAAGTTCGGCTAACGCACCTATCGGCACAGCCAAAGTGAATATTATCCTAAATACAGCCGCGGCTTTATGTCCGAAAAGATATATGGCGCACCTTTCACCATAGACGCACCAGCCTAAAATTGTGGAGAAAGCAAACAGCGTCAAACTTATCGTTACAAACCAAGAGCCGAAATTACCGTGCGTGATAGAATTAAACGCCAACGTTGTCAAAGTCGCTGCATTATTATAATCACCGTTTACCCACTCGCCGCTAACTAAAATAATAAACGCCGATATAGAACAGACTATGATAGTATCTAAAAATGGATCTACCATACCAAGAAGTCCTTGCTTTACAGGGTTTTTCACTATCGCGGCAGCATGGGCTATCGGCGCGCTGCCAAGTCCTGCTTCATTTGAAAAAAGTCCGCGCGCTACGCCATATCGTATCGCCATAGCTACAGTTGAACCCGCAAATCCACCTACGGCAGCATGTCCATTAAATGCACTGATAAAAATGAGATTGAAAGCAGCCGGAATTTTGTCAATGTGCATAATGAGAATAACACCGCCGCAAATAACATAAAACAGAGCCATTATCGGTACAAGCACACCCGCGACGGAACCTATGCGCTTAACGCCGCTTATCATCACCGCGCCGCCAAACATTAATAGTATCGTCGCTATAATGGGAGGAGTTAGTAAACCACCTGAAAATTCGACTATATTACCCGTTATGGAGTTGGTTTGAACCATATTTCCTATACCAAAAGATGCTATCATGCCAAAAATGGCGAAAAGTGTAGCAAGCCATTTCCAATTTGCACCAAGACCATTCTTGATATAATACATAGGACCACCTACAAAACTACCGTTTGGAGTTGTTTCGCGATATTTTACCGCTAAAGTTGCTTCGCAAAATTTAGTCGCCATGCCAAAAAGTGCGGTTACCCACATCCAAAATATCGCTCCAGGTCCTCCCCACATAATAGCAGTCGCTACTCCTACTATATTACCCGTACCGACAGTTGCCGCTAGAGATGTCATCAAGGCTCTAAATGGCGATATTTCACCTTCATGTTCGGGATCATGTTTGCGCCCTTTCCACATAGCCGCCAATGCATGAGGAAGTTTTATAAAAGGCATAAATTTCAAACCTATCGTTAAAAATATACCAACACCTAAAAGCAACGGTATTAAAAGATATGGCCCCGTAACAAAATTATAAATATTATCCAACAAGATGCCGATAGATTCCATTTTATACCTTTTGAGAAAAATAATAGCATATTGTAGCGTAAAGCAAGAGTGAAGACAAAAAATCGATTTTTAAGTAATTGCAAATTTTTGTAGCGGTTTGGCAATAATTTTAATGCAAAATTGTGAAATGAAAATTTTGAGGAGTAAGCTATGATAAATATCAAAACGGTAATAGCAGCTAACTGTCTATTGTTTAGTATGATCGCATTTGCAGATACGATATATCCTATAGACAGAGCATTTATACTTGAAGGCGGTAGATTTGATTTTAAAGTTGAATTTGACAATAAGCTCAAAGAGAATGATTATAAAATTATGATAAACGGCAAAAATTACCAAGATGTATTTAATAAAAAAGGAGAGTTTATAGCTAATGAAGATGCTCTAGGAGCATCATCTTTGGTAGTGAAAGATGTATTTATAAATAAGGCGGGGAGTTATACCGTCCAAGTTACCAGAAAAGATAAAACAAGCGAAGTTAATTGGAACGTTTACGCGCCAACCTCAACAACTAAAGCTAAAAATGTGATACTGTTTGTCGGTGACGGACTTTCCGTAGCGCACCGCACGGGTGCCAGAATTCTATCAAAAGGGATTAACGAAGGCAAAGCCAACGGATATCTAAATACGGACGATTTCCCACATATGGCGTTCATCGGCACTTCCGGTACAGACTCTATAGCTACAGACAGCGCGAACTCCATGAGTGCATATATGACCGGACACAAATCGGGCGTAAACGCTATGGGCGTTTACGTGAGCAGAGCGAAGGATTCGTTAAATCATCCGAAACAGGAAACTTTGGGCGAGTTGATTCGTCGCACATCAGACAAGTCTTTCGGCATAGTAAGTGACGCGGAACTTGAGGATGCCACGCCTGCCGCTGTTGTCGCTCATACAAGAAGAAGAGCGGATAAAGATAAAATAGTCGATATGTTTTACAATGTCAAGCCCGATGTTATGCTTGGCGGCGGTTCGGCTTATTTTTTACCAAAATCAGTACCTGGTTCTAAGCGTAAAGACGATATTGACTATATAGCAAAATTCAAGCAAGACGGATATGTTTTGGCAACAGATGCCACAACGCTACAAGAGATGAAGAGTAAAAGCGATAAACTCCTGGGTCTGTTTCATCTTAGCAATATGGACGGGGTACTGGATAGAAAATTTTTGAAAAATGACGTTACAAAAAAATTCCCGAATCAACCCGATTTGACTGAAATGACTTCAGCTGCTTTAGAGGTATTGTCTAAAAACGAAAACGGATTTTTCTTGATGGTTGAAGGGCGCGCTTATAGACAAAGCCTCTCATCCGTTAGATTGGGATAGAGCGTTGTATGATACTATAATGTTCGATAAATGTGTCGGCATTGCTAAAGAGTTTGCCAAAACCCACCCCGATACGCTGATAATAGTAACGGGGGATCACACGCACGGTATCTCTATCATAGGAACGATTGACGATGATAAAAAGGGTGAAATGCGTGAAAAAGTCGGGGTTTACGCTGAAGCAGGATTTCCAAATTATCAAGATCAAGATAAAGACGGATATCCTGATACACCTGACGTTTCAAAAAGATTGGCTGTTTTTGCAAACAATTTTCCTGATTATTATGAAACCTTCAGACCAAAACTTGACGCACAATTCGTACCTGCCGTTCAAAATGAGAAAGGCGCATACATAGCAAATGAAGCGTATAAAAATGTCAAAGGAGCTGTGCCTAGAATCGGCAATATTCCTAAAAACACCGATACTGGCGTATACTCTGTTGATGATATGATCGTGCAAGCATATGGTCCTGGCAGCGACACGATAAGAGGCTATATGGACAATACTCAGCTTTTTAGAGTTATCGTTGATGCGATGGCACTTGGAAAGGTTAAAAATAAGTTCTTTAAAAAAAGGGTCTTTTGTAAAGCCTGTTTTAATTTTATTGCTATTGAGCATACACGGTGGTACGCAAGAGAGACTTGGTTTTGACGAATTATATGAAAATACGGGGGTATTGGGACTTAGTTTCTCACAAAAGGTTAAATCGCTTTCGGGCAAAAAAGTTATTATAGATGTATTTATGGCACCGCCTTTAAAAGCTGAGGCTAACTTTTTCGTACTTACAAAAGCACCTATGGCTTTGTGTCCTTTTTGTTCGTCGGATACGGATTGGTCAATGGATATATTAGTAATTTATCTCAAAAAACGCCAAATCTTTGTCCAGCACAACGCTATTATTCAAGTAAAAGGGATATTAGAGTACGGCTCATGGACAGATAATAAAAGTGGTTTTGTAAGTTTATTGCGCTTGAGGGATGCGATATTTGAGACAAAATGATTACTTTAAAAGATGTAAAAATAAATTTTGGCAACTTTAAAAAACCAACACTTGATATACCGTTTTTGCAAATAGGAAATAATGTCAAACTTGCCGTTACGGGTATATCCGGCAGCGGCAAAACAACACTTATAAATATTTTATGCGGTTTGGAAAACATAGATAGCGGTTCTATATTGTGGGATAATACCGCGTTACATTCGCTTAATCAAATGCAAAAAGACAGATTCAGAGGTGAAAATGTAGGGCTTATTATGCAAGATTTTCATCTTTATAACGGATTGGGTGTGCTGCAAAACGTTTTGCTACCCTCAAAACTGCGCTATTGTAAAATACCTGAGATAATAGCAAAAAGAGCGCTGTATTTATTGGAAAGGCTTAATATCCACCAATATTTGCAAAATATTGATACGCTCTCACGCGGTGAAAAACAGCGTGTAGCAATAGCAAGAGCCTTGGTAAACGCGCCAAAAATAATAATGGCTGACGAACCGACAGCCAGCCTTGATAAAGAGAATGGCAAAGAAGCTGTTAACCTGCTTATCTCTTTGGCAGCTGAGTTTAAAGCCGCACTTATATGCACTACTCATGATAGAGCTTTAATTGATAAAATGAGTTACTGTTTGGAACTTGAAAAAGGTAAAAAAGTGGAGGCATCTTTTTTGTGACAGGGATTATTTGGAGCGATTTTAAAAGAATGTGAGCAGGCAGCTTAATGATTATCCTGCTTATTGCCTCTGTTAGCGGATTTGGACTGTTTATCACTTTGGAAGAGCGCTCTTTACGTGAGGGAAGCGCAAAAGCAGCACAAAGATTTGATTTAATTGTAGGTGCAGCAGGTAGCGAGACTCAACTTGTACTCTCTATAGTTTATCTGCAAAAATCACCTTTGCCTCTGCTGGATGGAAAATATTTTCACGAAATATTGAAGAATAACCTCACAGATTGGGCTGCGCCGATAGCTCTTGGGGATTATTATAGAGAATTTTCTATCATTGGCACAACGGAAGCTTTAGTAACGGATGACAATCATCTGAAAATTACAAACGGAAGACTATTTGAAGAACCGTATGAGGCTGTCGCGGGAACCGGTACCGGACTATCGGTGGGTGATATATTTACTCCTCTGCACGGCGAAGGACATAATGCTCACAGTGAAGTAAAATATAAAGTTGTAGGTATAGCGCCGTTTTATGAAAACGCATGGGATAAGGCTATTTTTGTCCCGATAGAGAGCGTATGGCACATGCATGGTTTGGAGGAGTATGACGATGAAAAATATCAGCATAAAGAGCATTACCGCAACCACACTGTACCGCCTATATCTGCCGTTATCGTAAAGCCGAAAACAATCTCCGCTGCTTACGAATTGCGGAGTATATATAAAAAAGATTTGACACAAGCTGTTTTTCCCGCCGAAATTTTAACCAAATTATACGCGATACTCGGAGATGTGAGTAAAATACTATCTGATATAGCTTTTGCGAGCGGAGTTTTGGGTGCGATTGTTATTGTCGCCGTTTTGATACTCTATCTTAAGTTACATAGAAGGCAAATCGCATCTTTAAGAGCTTTCGGTGCAAATGCCAATCATATTTTTATGATGATATGGCTTGGTTTTACAGCACTAATGTGCGTAGGTTACATGGTTGGCACGACAGTAGCATTTTTCACTGCAAAATTTATCGCCAATAAGTTATCCGCCGAGCAAGGATTCAAACTGACCGTATGGCTTGAATGGGGCGATATTGGTGCGATGGCAATCTCCTTAGTCGTCTTATCCGCATTCTTACTAATACCATGTGCACTAATTTATAGATACTCTGCAGCTTGGTGTCTGAAAAACTATTAATTTACAGCTATTGGCATTTTTTCCGCTTTTTTGCTATATTTTCATTTTTATTATTTCGTTGGAGTTTTCATGGAAGAGCAAAAACAAAAAATGGGACTGCTTAGTCTTATTAAAAATATTCTTGGTTTTATCCAAAACCACTTTAAGGCGATGATTTTTCTTCTGATATGCTATCTTATTTTTACCACTTCAAACAACGAGGATAACTCAAATCTAATGAGGATAGATTTAAGCGGCACAATACTGGAGAGCGATACAACTCTGGAAATTATCAATAAAGCAGCTCAAAACCATAACATTAAAGGCGTTTTATTTGTTGTGAATTCTCCCGGCGGCGCTGTTGCTCCGTCATTGGAAATATCTATGGCGATAAAACGTTTAAGCGAGCTCAAACCTGTTGTAGCTTATGCGGCGGGTACTATGGCGAGCGGAAGTTACTACGCGTCGGCAAACGCAAATTATATTGTAGCGAATCCCGGCTCTATGATAGGCTCTATCGGTGTTATTATGCAAGTACCAAATATTGAAGAACTTTCCAAAAAAATAGGTATTTCTCAGCAAGTCGTGAGAGCAGGTAAATTTAAAGAAGCCGGAACTTTCACGAGAGAGTGGACAAGCGAAGAGAGGGAGAGTCTGCAAGAGTTGGTAGACGATATATATAATCTTTTTGTAGATGATATTGTTAAGGCACGAGGACTTAATAAAGAGTTCGTAAATGAGTTTGCCAACGCAAAAGTTTTTATCGCCGCTAAAGCCAAAAGTGTCGGACTTATAGATGAAGTCGGCAGCATAGAGGACGCAAAAGATGTTTTGATACAACTCTCGCAAGTACAATATCCTATTTGGAAAAAGCCTGATTTAATTGATAAATTGAGTAAAAAATTTGCTGCACAGACAAAGAGTGAAATAAGCTCGTTACTATTCGGAATAAAAACATACTAATAAAGAACAATAACATCTAAATTAAAAAGCTTGCTTGAGAGTCTTATAACTCTCGAGCCAATCTTCCATATCTTTTATTTGCGCTAATGTCGAGCTTTTCGCGGTACCGCCTTTTGAATTTCGTGCGTTCATAGAAGCTTCAAGACTTAAAAACCCTATAGCGTCGTCGCCTATTCTATCGTCTACCTTTTTAAGTTCTTCAATACCAATTTGTGAGATATCTACACCTAACTCGTCTGCTCTCGCGACCGCTTTACCGGTTATAAAATGAGCCTCTCTAAATGGAATATTGCTACGCGTCACGAGATAATCGGCTAGATCTGTAGCGCTCAAATGCCCTTTGGCGCAAGCTTTAAGCATATTATCTTTATTGACGCTCATGGTTTTTAAAGTCTCATTTAGTATTTGAAGGGATATGCCGGCTGTCTCAACGCTGTCAAAAACACCCTCTTTATCCTCTTGCATATCTTTATTGTACGCTAAAGGCAGTCCCTTTAAAACCGTTAAAAGTCCGATAAGATTACCGTAAACTCTACCCGTCTTTCCGCGCAAAAGTTCCGGAACGTCAGGATTTTTCTTTTGCGGCATTATGGAACTTCCCGTTGAGTATTCGTCGCTTAGCGTGATAAATCTAAATTCCATACTTGACCAGAGTATCAACTCTTCAGCCAATCTTGAAATATGCATCATCAAAACAGAGATATTAAACAAAATCTCCAACGCAAAATCCCTATCGCTCACGCCATCCATTGCGTTTTTCATAGGCGCGTTAAATCCAAGCTCTTTAGCCGTTTTTTCTCTGTCTATTGGATATGGCGTGCCGGCTAACGCCGCGCTTCCTAAGGGTGAAAAATTATTTCTTTTGTAAGAGCTGTCAAATCTCTCAACATCGCGCCTAAACATATACATGTAAGCAAGAAGATGAAAAGCGAGATTAATCGGTTGAGCGTGCTGGAGATGCGTCATTCCAGGAAGCAGAGTATCGGTATTTTTTTTGGCTATATCAAGTAACGTTTTAATTAAATTTGTTGTAAAAGAGATAATATGAAGCGAGTTTTTTTGCACGTACAGTTTAAAATCAAGAGCGACTTGATCATTTCTGCTTCTTGCCGTGTGAAGTTTGCCGCCTATCTCTTTTCCGACAATTTCGCTAAGCCTCTTTTCAACAGCCATATGGATATCTTCGTCTTGTATGTCAAAAACAAACTTTTTACTTTTAATCTCGCTTAAAACCGTTTTAAGTCCGTTTGTAATGGCACTGGCTTCATCTTTTGTTAAAATACCCTGTTTTTCCAACATAGCGGCGTGCGATAGCGAACCTTCGATATCTTCCTCGTAAATCTTTTTGTCAAACAACAAAGAGGCGTTAAATCTGTTTAAGAGTTCAGATGCCTCTTTTTTAAATACTCCGGATCTGGATTTTGCCATTATGATATTTCCTAAAATTCACAATATTATTTCATACATGTAAGCCGTTTTATGTTTTTATAAAAATTTCGGTCCGGCTTTTGAATAGTCAAATTCGCTATTTTGGATTACATACTTTTTAAAATTTTTAATAAACATTTCTGCTAATTTAACTCTCGTCTCATCATACTGCGTTTTATCGCTCCAAGTATTGCGCGGATTTAAAATAGCGCTGTCAACGCCATTTAGCGATTTTGGAATTTGCAAATTAAAAATGTCCAGAGTTTCGTACTCGCTATTATTTATACTGCCATCCAAAATAGCGTTTATGCAACCTCTTGTGGCTTTTATACTCATACGCTTACCAACGCCATAAACTCCGCCGCTCCAACCTGTGTTTACAAGGAAAACATTTACCTGATGCTTGTCTATTTTTTCACCCAAAAGTTTCGCGTAATCGGTCGGATGAAGAGGCAAAAACGCTTCGCCAAAACAAGCGCTGAAAGTCGCTACAGGCTCCGTGATACCTCTTTCTGTTCCTGCGACTTTAGCCGTATATCCGCTTAAAAAGTAGTACATAGCCTGTTCTTTATTTAACTTGGATACCGGCGGCAATATTCCAAACGCATCTGCCGTTAAAAAAATGATATTTTTAGGATGCCCTGCCATAAGAGTTTGTTCATGATTTTTGATATGCTCTATAGGATATGAAACGCGTGTATTTTCGGTCTTTAAAGCGTCTTTAAAATCCACTACGCCGTCTTTATTCACAACCACATTTTCCAATAAAGCGTCCTTTTTGATCGCTTCATAAATTTCAGGTTCGCTACTTGGATCAAGATTGATACATTTAGCGTAGCAACCGCCCTCAAAATTAAATACTCCCTCATCGTCCCAACCGTGTTCGTCATCGCCAATTAATTTTCTTTTTGGATCTGTAGAGAGCGTTGTTTTGCCCGTACCCGACAATCCAAAGAAAAGAGCTGTATCGCCGTCTTTACCAACATTTGCGGAGCAATGCATGGAGAGTTTATTTTCCAAAGGAAGCCAATAGTTCATCATGGAAAAGATGCCTTTTTTCATCTCTCCGCCATACCATGTGCCGCCGATAACGGCGATATTGCTTTCAATATTAAAAATGACGAAAACTTCCGAATTCAATCCATCTTCTTTATAATCCTCATTTACGCACTTGCAAGCGTTATAAACCGTAAAATCAGGCTCAAAATCAATCAACTCTTTTTCGCTCGGACGAATAAACATATTTTTCACAAAATGCGCTTGCCACGCGACTTCCGTGACAAATCTAACCCTTTTTCTGCTTGTCAAACTTGCTCCGCAATAAGCGTCTTGTATGTATATATCTTTGTTTGAGAGTTGTTTTTTGGCTTTTTCAAGAAGTTTGTCAAAAAGTTGTTTTGATATGGGATGATTGACGCTTCCCCATGCTATATACTTAGACGACGGATCTTGTTTAACAAAATATTTGTCTTTTGGACTTCTGCCCGTAAAGATACCAGTATCTACCGTGAACGCGCCAAGCTTTGTTAAAACGCCCTCTTTATTTTGTATCTCATGTTTGAGAATCTCGTCGTAATTTAAATTGTAGAAAATCTCGCCTACGTTGCTAAGCCCCAACTCCTTGATTTTATTCACATTCGGATTCATCTTAATACCTTTATTTGTCAAGTCACAACACCGTAAAGGCGGCTTTTTTGGCTTTTGCAAAACCTTCAAGATTGTAAAACGACATTTTTCACGAATTATAGACTATATTAAGTAGTATATCGCTTAATTTCGGGTGAAATAAATCTCATTTTTATATCAAATGATTGAGAGGGTTTATCATTTATTGGCTTTGAAAAAAATTTTAATGTATTTTTACGTAAAAACTTTTGGCTGTTTTTATAGCTTTTTATATATGTCAGCCCTATACATTTTCATTTATATCGACAATAAAACTATGTTCATCTCCTACTAAAACAAAAAATAAACTAAAAGAGCTAAAACATGCTTGCCAAAATTAAACGATATAATTTTCATCGTTATTTTTTTTATAAAATTTTATAACTAAAAAAATTAAAAAGAGAGGCGAATAAAATATACTAAAAATAAAAATTACGCTAAGGAAAATTTATGTTTACTGCTGCTATATGAGAATTTAAAAATACTGATAATTATAAAGAGTTCTGACCTAAAAAACAATCTATAAAATTGATAATTTTTAACTTCTTTTATCATCAAAAATACTTAAAAATCCTTGATATTTCGTTCTTTCAAACACTCTTTATCAGACAAAAAACCATTTAATATTTGGGTTTAAAAAAATTTGAGATTTTAAAGAAAAAAGCAGATAAGCGCCGTGACTGTTAAAAAGTCATAGCGCTTATTAAAAGTTTTATTTTAAGATATGGCGCATAAAACTCCACCGCCTTCAACCGCTTGTCCTTGCGATACAAAAATTTTTTCTATTACGCCGCTTTTTGTCGCGCTTATCTCCGTCTCCATTTTCATCGCCTCAAGCAAAAACAGTATTTGCCCCTCTTTGACACTCTCTCCCTCTTTAACAAAAATTTTTGAGACGGAGCCCGGAAGTTCGGCTTTTATCATTAAAGCGTTCGCGCTAATCGCTTCATCAGCACTTTTTATATCCTCTTTTGTCTCGTCTTTGGAAAAATCCGAAGACTCTCCGACATTTGCCGCGACTTTTGTGATTTTGCTTACATCAATCGCCGCGCCTTCTCCTTCCACAACCTGCACGTCATATTTTTCACCGTTAACTAAAACCGTATATGAGCCCACGGATGTCTTTACATTCTGAGGCGCGCAGACTTTTTTATCCTCTTGTGCAACGTTTACATTGCTGTTTTTACGAACATTTACTTTCGCTTCGCCCTTTAAAAACGCCAATCCTTTATCTTTGCAAGCGGCGACTATAAAAATATTCTCATCCGTAGCTTCAATGCCAGCTTCTTCGAGCTGATGTCTTACGTAAAGAACCGTTTTTGTTATATCTTTGTCCGCTATGTCCACAGGATCTTCGGTAGTTGTTGGAAGCTTTAACTGTTCCGAAGCTATCTTGATGATATCTTCGTTTGGTTTCACGGGAGTTTTGCCAAAATACCCTAAAACCATCCTGCCATAACCGTCGGCTATTTTTTTCCATTTGCCAAATACAACGTTATTAAAAGCTTGCTGAAAATAAAATTGCGAAACAGGAGTTACGCTTGTTCCGTATCCGCCAAGCTCCACTACTTCTCTCATAGCTTTTATAACTTCCGGAAATTTATTTAAAATATTATTGTCTCTCATCATTTGCGTATTTGCTGTCAGAGCGCCTCCTGGCATAGGCGAAAACGGAATTAGTGGTAAAACCTGCGTAGCTTCGGGTGGGAAAAAATAGTCTTTCAAGCAATCTCTTAACACCTCTTCATACTGCAACACCTTATCTATCTCAAGTCCGCCCAAATCATAATCCTTGCCCTTCACAGCGTGAAGCAGGGTTAAAATATCAGGCTGACTTGTTCCTCCACTTACAGGAGCGGCAGCCAAATCAATACCATCCACGCCAGCTTCCAACGCGGCTAAATAGCAAGCCACGCTAACTCCTGCGGTCTCATGAGTATGAAGTCTTACATGTGTGCCTTCGGGAAGCAGTTTTTTCGCCATTTTGATAGTTTCATATACTTTTTGTGGGCTTGATGTGCCGCTGGCGTCTTTAAAACACACGCTATCGTACGGAATACCGGTATCCAATATCTCTCTTAAAGTCTTTTCATAAAACGCGACATCGTGAGCGCCGGTGCAACCTGGCGGTAAATCCATCATAGTTACGACAACTTCGTGTTTTAGATCATGTTTTTTTATGCGTTTCGCGCTATAGCGAAGATTATTCACATCATTTAGCGCGTCAAAATTTCTTATCGTTGTCGTCGCGTGTTTTTTAAACATTTTGGCGTGCAAATCTATAATCTCTCTGCTTCCGGTATCTAACGTAACGGTATTTATTCCGCGAGCCAATGTCTGAAGATTTGCACTAGGACCGGCGGCTTCTCGGAATTTGTCCATCATCGTAAACGCGTCTTCGTTCAAATAAAAATACAAAGTTTGAAATCTAGCCCCTCCGCCAAATTCAAAGTGATTTATACCAGCCATTCTTGCCGCGCTTACGGCGGGTAAAAAGTCGTCCATAAGCACTCTTGCTCCAAATACGGATTGAAAACCGTCTCTAAAAGTCGTATCCATAATATCGATAAACTTCTTTGCCATCTCTATTACCTTTGTTTTGATGTATGCAGATTAATAGCCGCTATAATGGCGGCGCAAACGGCGGGATCAGGAGAGCTGGAACTCTCATCTTGACTGTTTTGGGATTTTTCAAGCAGTGAAAATCGTTTAACAAGCCTTATTTGATAATACAAAACCGCACATAAAAGTGCGATAAAAAAGAATATTAACACAGTTAAGATAACGCTCAAATCACTCTCCTAAGATAATCGATTTACTAATTATAAAGCAAAGCTTTTAATAGTTCGCTTTGTTTGTCGGTTAAATTTTGTTTTGCAGGAAAATTTGTTATTTTAGTTACCAAAATTAACACTTCAATCAACTTTGCACTTTTGATTTAAAAAGAGTCTTGTGGGATCCTGTACGATAGCGCCGTGTTCGGCTATAGCTTCATCAGATGTTACATACCGCTCATTATAAAGCGGTTTAGAATATAATACCTCATTATCATTCTTGATTTCAAATACCATCGTTTCATATACTAAAAGATTGTTGTCTTTTTCAAAAAATTTGTGTCTGATTTTCATACTTATGGTAGATATGAGGTAATATTTACCATTGATAGCGATAATATTTTTAAGTTCTATCTTTTTCATAAATATCCTTTATGTATAAGGATTGAAATTCTACCATAAAGGATAAAATCCAGACTTAAAGTCTACAATTTTATCTAACCGTCAATATTCAAAAATAAAAAATTAAATTGAGCAAAATAACTCCTTTAGACATACCGGCTTTTTTAAAGTTAGCATACCGTAAAAAGTTCCTTGAAATTTGATATTGTAATATCTCTTTATTGTAGATATTCACAGTTATACTATTTATTTTTATAAGACCAAAAATCACCCATTGCCTTGGGTACTGCAATACCAAGAAAACAGTATGAGCATTTTCACAAAAGAGTGATTGACCTTCTCTCTTTTCTATGCATGCGCAATTTTTCGCCCAAACTACTCTCTGCTGTCTCAAAACCCATTTGTGACATCGCCAATAAACCTGCTAATAATATAAAGTTTGCTCCCGCAGCGACGCACCATACAATCAATGATACCTTTTACAAACAATAATATTTGTTTCATTTGGTTTTTAGTAAGTTGCTCAATCACACTGCGTTTAAGCAAAGTCAATCTTTCATTTTTTAACTATAGCTGTTTAAACCCAAATATAAATTTTCAAGTTTTAAAAACAGTGCTGCTATCTTTTCCGGCAAAATGATATTTTTTCACCTTCTATAAACAAAACAAATCTTTATATCTATAAAGGTTGCAACTTCCGTATTTGAGCTTTTTGTCGCAAAACTTACTTTTGCTTTTCTTAAAATCACGAGCAGCAATGCGCACTTTCGGCAAAGCTGCATAACTCTTTAAAATGATTAAAATACTTATATATCTGAAACACTCTAAACGGACTATGTATATGTTTATTCCTAAAATGCACGGGCTAAATCAGAGTCCGGATGATTACCGCAACGCCTGTAATCATCAAAATCTATTGTAAGAGAGTGATTTTTACGTATCTTCTGAAGAGCAGATGAGAGTCTTACATAATACTCTAATGAAGCGTTTTTTTGCCCGGCTAAATAGGTGTTTGGACGTGGCACCCAAACCATATTTACAGTACTTACACCGTATGAAGCTAACTCATCTGCCTCTTTCAAAACCGCTTCCAAAGCCTCGTCTTCACTTCTAAAACCAAACGGTTTGGCAAGCTCCACGCCTGACACTATACCTGTATTTACTCTGCCTTCCCCAAAAATTTCCACAGCATCGATAAGGCGCTTTTTCCACTCTTTGTAACCAACCCATTTGGCTTTTCCCGGACACACGATATTAAAGATATTTTCATTTAAAACCTCTATATCCATTGTAAGGCTTGAGATACCGGTTTCGTTGTAAAGACGCTTTAATTGCTTTGATGTGACTGCGGAACAGATAAGCTGAGACGGGAACTTTTTCGATGAAAAATTCTCTCCTATGGCGTTTAAAATCTCTATATAGTAGTCTATCTCTTTATCAAACGGTATCTCGCCGTGAAAATTAGAGCCCGATGTCAGGCAAATCGCACTGAATCTCCCTCTCTCTTTTAACGCTTCCCTGATCGTTTCGGATACATCTTTGGGTTTTATCTTTGTTTGCATCTCTATCTCATTTTTTTGCTGTCTAAGGTTACTGACTATATCGCAAAATTTACAACCCATATCATCATTCCAAAAATAACAATATCTGTTTGGTATGAGATAAAGCCTTTGAGGACGGGCACCAACAATATTTTGCATAAGCACTCCACTTGATGTTCGTTTGTCATAAAAGTCGGGCTTATCCCAATAAAATACCTCCTCAATCTCTCTGCCCTCATCTGTTAAAATAAGCTTATCATCTATCAAATCAACTATATACGGGTTATTCTCAAGCGGGGTTGGCGTACTAAGAACGGAGGTGCCGTCACGCAAAACAAAAGCTTCGGGACGCTTTGTAAGTTTGCCGTCTCTTGTCCCGAACAGATGTGTTCCTCCTAATTGATGGCGTGTTTCATCAACTGCACTAAGAGCGTTTGGCGTATAGTAAACACCGCGTCTGTGAATATCCGTCTTTAACATAATAAGTTTTGGAAAATCTGGGTATTTTACCGCAACTTCCTCAAAAATCAAACTATCATTCATTAAATTGCCTCCTTTTTTGGCAAAGTATAACCAACCATATTTTGCAGTTTTAAAATCCACACTTCACTTAATGTCATTCTATCAAACCAACATTTTATAAGATAACTTACAACTTGCGATTATAAAAACTTTGATATTTAAAAGCTTCTCATTCCCCACTTAATCACTGTCCTTTTTTCTATAACTTTAAATATAATATTTTCTACCAATACTCCTATAATGATAACGCTCAAAAGCCCGGCAAACACAACATCAATATCGAGTTGATTTTTCTTTTCATATATAAACCATCCTATGCCTCCTCCACCCGAGCTTACACCAAAAACCAACTCCGCGGCGATAAGCGTTCTCCACGAAAAAGCCCAGCCAACTTTAAGTCCTGTCAATATATTTGCAAACGCACCAGGGATTAATATCTTAAATACAAACCTAAGGCCTGTCAATTCATAATTTCTGCCGACCATGCGCAAAGTATTGCTAACACCCATAAAACCGTTGTAGATATTAAGAGCGATAGGCCAAGTAACAGCGTGTACTATAACGAACATGATGCTCGGGTACCCAAGTCCGAACCACAAAAGCGCCAATGGTAAAAGAGCAATAGCCGGAAGCGGATTAAACATGGAAGTCAGCACATCCAAAAGGTCTGTACCAATCCGTGTCGTTATAGCCAAAACAGTCAGCGACGAAGCAAGTAAAATACCGCAAATATAGGCAAAAAAAAGAATCTTTAAAGAAGTGATAATTTTTTCGGGAAGCTCCCCGCTTAACATAACGCTTATAAAGGCTCTTGCGGTAGAAACAAATGTCGGAAACATAAGCTCATTATCCAAATATAGAGAGTATACCTGCCAAATAAACGCTAAAGAGACTATGATAAGAAATTTGCGAACAAAGTTGTTATTGAAAAATTTCTCCCAAAACGACAACTCTATCCTCGCTTCACTGCTGTTTTTTAAAAGAGCTTCACGCTCATACACTCTTTTCACTCTATCCATCGAAATTATCTTTTTCGCACCCATTGCTTACTCTTCCTTTTATATCACGTAATCCATACGGTTTCTGAAAAGAGTATCGGAAATCCTCTCTTTTAGCATAGCAAATTCAAAACCAAGAGCCGACAAATCCACATCCAGCTCTTCCACTACTTCTCCAGGATGCGGTGAAAACATTACTATGCGAGTACCTAAAGTAATAGCTTCATCTATGGAGTGCGTTACAAAAATAAGTGTAAAACGCGTATCTGCCCATAACTCCAAAAGTTCTTCTTGCATTTTTTGGCGCGTTAAAGCGTCAAGTGACGCAAACGGCTCATCCATCAATATCACTTTTGACTTTAACGCCAAACATCTGGCGATAGCAACTCTTTGTTTCATGCCACCGGAGAGTTCGTGAGGATAAGAGTCCGCAAATTTTTGCAAATTGACCTTTTTTAAAAGCTTTTTCGTTTCACTTCGCGCCTCTTCTTTTGTAACATCTCTTGTGGAACGAATAGCAAAAACGATATTTTCAAGCGCGCTCTTCCAAGGCAGCAGCTGGTCAAACTCTTGAAAAACAAAACTTCTATCTGAGCCGGGCTTTCTTATCTCCCGACCATTTAAGAGAATTGAGCCTGAAGTTGGTTTGATAAATCCCCCAATAGCTTTTAAAATAGTAGATTTGCCGCAACCGGAGGGTCCTAACAGTATAAGCCGCTCACCTTCGTTGACGCTAAAATTTATATCATGTGTAGCAGTTACTAAAAAGCCGTTTGTTTTATACTGCAAAGTAAGATTTTTTACCTCTAAAAACTGCTCTTGTTCCATCATGCCAAACTTTCAGTATACTTTGTCAAAAAACAGCTCTTTCCAGCTTTGAGGCTTTGTCTTAATCGCACCCGTATTGAAAAGAAAATCACTGAAAACTGTAATATTCGGCAACGGCTTTGTCTGATATGAGATTTCCGGTTTGTTCAGTATAGCCTCGATAATCTCCAAAGGCTCTTTTGATTTTGAAGCTTGGAGGTAGAGTTTAGCCGCTTCGTTTTTATTATCCGCTATCCATAAGTCCGCCTCATTCAGAGCATCTATAATGACTTGCGAGAGTTTGGGATTGTTCTTGTAAAACTCCTCTGTAGTGGAGATGACATTTGTCGTATGTCTGCCGCCAAATACATCGTAAGAGTTGAAAACTTGATGTATATTTGAGTTTTGCTGTTCTATCGTTAAAAACGGTTCTGGAGCAAGGTGTCCGGTGATTTCGGATTTACCTGAAGTTAAAGCAATAAGCGCATCCGGATGCTTGAGCGTAACCGTCAAATAATCAAATTTGTCATAATTTTCCACACCAAACTCTTTTGCAACAGCTATTTGAAATACTAAAGACTGTATGGAGACTTTGACAGCAGGAAGTGCGATTTTGTCTTTATCCGTCAAATCACGCAATGTTTTTACATTAGGATTTGCGCTATTTAAGACTAAAGGAGATTGGTCAAGCGCAGCTAATGCTCTGATTTTGCCTTTTGTCTTGTCCCACAATCTTATAAACGGTGCATTTCCGCCCGAAATAATATCAACGCTTCCCGATAAAAGCGCGTCATTTGCCGTGGCTCCACCGCCAAATGTTATCCACTCAACTTTTATATCGCCAAGTCCGGCGGTTTTGGCATGCTTGGCGATTAACCCTTTCTTCTCAAGAATGACTAAAGGCAAATATGCCAACCCATACTGCTTTGATATGCGAAGTTCGCTCTTTTCAGCCGATAGCGTTGTACCGGCAAATAGTATTACAACCAATGCAATAAATAGGGATACTTTTTTCATAGTAAACCTCCTTTTTTGTAATTTGTAAACGAAATATACCACTTTTTTAAATTTATGTCAAGTTTATATATCAATTTAATCGAGATTAAAATAGTAGCAAATAAAAATGAGTGCACAATCTTGCATGTTTAGCAATTTTATAGAATTGTCTTATAAAATTATTGTGACATGGGAGTTTATATATTTATTATAAAATACTTAAAAACGAAAAAATAAGTAATATGTTGCTGTCATAAAAAAGCGTAAACTTAAATAAATTCGATAAGCCAATAGAATCTACTTTGTTTTCTGCATATGTTTTTTGAAGGCTTATGGCAAGCACTTTTTGTGCTATCTACCTGCAATATCTGCCGTAATTACAAAAAAGCATTTGACAAAGGAATTTATATGATTGATTTGCAGATTAGAATTAAAAAGTATTTTTATGTGGGGGCTTTACGCCCCCTTACACAGCCTCTTCGCCTTCTTCGCCTGTTCTTATTCTCACAACTCCTACTATATTGGAGATAAAAATTTTGCCATCCCCTACTTTTCCCGTTCTAGCGCTTGCAACGATAGCGTCCACAGTTTTTTTTACTAAATCGTCTTTGACTATAACTTCCACTTTGATTTTTGGCAAAAAATCAACCACATATTCAGCGCCTCTGTAAAGCTCGGAATGTCCTTGCTGTCTGCCATAACCCTTGACTTCGCTGATAGTCATTCCGGTTATTTCCAGTTCGTTTAACGCGTCTTTAACGTCATCTAATTTAAATGGTCTGATAACCGCTTCTATTCTCTTCATTTTCCAATCCTTTTATCTTAAGTTAAATGCTCGCTCTCCGTGCTCCGTTTCATCCAATCCTTGAGATTCCGCATCGCTATCGACTCTCGCTCCTTTTGTAATTAAAGACGATATTCCAAACACTATAGCTGTACCAATAGCCGTATATATTATGGTTACTACGATACCCTCAATTTGAATCAGCACTTGAGACGGATTTCCGTATAAAAGTCCAACGCCGTTTGAATTTATAGCGGGATTTGCAAATATCCCGGTAGCAATCGCGCCCCAAATACCGGATATCGCATGTACTCCAAAAACGTCAAGCGAATCGTCGTATTTCAAAGCTCTTTTGAGATAATTCACAGCGTAAAACGACAAAACTCCAGCTCCTATTCCTATCACAAAAGCTCCTATGGTATCGACAAATCCTGCTGCCGGGGTGATGGCTACGAGTCCTGCTACTATGCCTGAAGCTATGCCTATGAGCGTAAACTTTTTATATGTGATATATTCTATTATAAGCCACGCAAGAGCAGCCGCAGACGCCGCTATATTTGTTACCAAAACCGCATTCGCCGCAATCGCGTCAGCCGCGAGTTCGCTTCCGCCGTTAAATCCAAACCAGCCAAACCACAATAAAATCGCGCCAAGCACGGTAAACGATACGGACGAAGGAAATATAGCTTTGCCAAAATCCGCGCGTTTGCCAAGCAGTAATACTATCACAAGTCCCGCGATACCGGCATTAATATGCACAACCGTACCGCCTGCAAAATCAAGCACCCCATCTTTTGCCAACCAACCGTTCTCACTCCAAACCCAGTGAGCTATCGGAGCGTAAACCGCGATAATCCACAACGCCGAAAAAATAAGCCACGTACTAAATTTCAATCTTTCGATCAACGAACCGCTGATAAGAGCGAGCGTAATTCCCGCAAATGTTAGTTGAAAAGTCGCGAAAAGAATTTCGGGAATAGTTCCGTGGACTTGGTCTAATCCTATATTTGTCAAAAAGAATCCGTCAAACCCAACTATGCCTCCGCCCAAATCCGTTCCAAACGCTATGGAAAAGCCGATTATAACCCAAACAAGTCCCGCTACTATGTAACCTCCAACGCTCATAGCGATAGTGTTCAACAAGTTTTTAGCGCGAGCCATACCACCGTAAAAAAGCGCCAAACCGGCAGGCGTCATAAGCATAACAAGCGTAGTCGCCACTATAATCCACGCCGTATCTCCGGTATTTAACACAGCTTCATCCTCAGCCGACAATATGGAAGGCAGCGATGACAGCGCCAAAAAATAAAGTAATCTTTTCCTCATTTTTGCTCCTTATTCGGATAAATTTTGAAAGATTTTAACATTTGACATCTACACTTTTGTACTGCACATTGCCTAATTTTTAACCATATGATGAAATTATTTTTTTATACATGTGAGGATATTTTTGTCATAAGAGGGATTTTTGCGATATGAAAGTTATTTTAATTTTTATACATGTAGATATATTTTCTTATAATGGGTCGCTTGTCTTATCCATATTCCAAACATACTCTATCTGCTTTGCTATTTGTATCGCTTTTTGAATATCAAATATGTCGGTGACAAAACCCAAAGCCATATCAATTCCGGCACTCACTCCGGATGATGTGTAAAATTTGCCGCTTGTTGTCCATCTGGCGCTTTTTATCCAATTTACATGTAAATTTTGCGACATCACCCATTCAAAAGCTTTTTTGTTTGTAGTAGCCTCTTTGCCATTTAGTAATCCTGTTTTCGCTAACAACGCGGAACCTGTACAAACAGATAAGCAATAACGCGATTTATTGCAAATTTCAAACAAACTTCTTATGAAATTTTCATCATTAACCAACACTCTTGTGCCTTTGCCTCCGGGTATCAAAACTATATCTGCATCAACGTCTTTTACGGGCGTTGTATAAATTTTCACCCCGTTCGCATCTTTTATAACGCCGCCGCTCAAAGAGACATAGTGCAAATCAAGTTCATCTACTTTGCCAAATACTTCAACCGGTCCAAACGCGTCAAGCGTTTCAAAGTCGTCAAATAACAGTATACATGTATTCATTTTTTCTCCTAAAAAATATATTGTATCACTAATTATTACGATATAAAAACATTTCTTAAGTTTTTATTTGCCGATATCGGTAAAATTTTCAAAGGGGGACAGAACAATGTCATGCTGCGGAAAAAAAGATACTAAAGCAACAAAATCTGCCGACAAAGCGGATAGCAAAAAGAAATCAAAATAGTTTGATTTTTTAAATGTAGTTGCGCTGAAAATTTAGCGCAACTATATCTGCTTTTATTTACTGCAAAATTTCTCCTAAGTTTAAATTGCGAAAATTTCAAATTACTCTTTCAAATATATATCTTTACATGTAGCGAATTTAATGCGTTTAGGATGTAAAATCACGAGAATACATCTTGCAATATAATTTTAATTTAATAAGCTTACATGTAGAAAATAAATTTTACAAATGCTAATATTTTATCTGCTTGACGAATAATAAAGCAAGATTTATTGGGAATTATCATATCATTACATGTAATGATATGATAGAAGCAAAAATAATAAATTGAAAATCAAACATCAAAGTATATTTTTTAATAAACAACAATGGAAGGAAAGATTGAAAACAATAATAGCGCTATTTTTGAAAAATATGCTGAATTTATTAAATCAAAGAAGTAGATGTGAATTTTAGCGTTTTGGACACAAAAGCAGACACGATATACGCGTGAAGCTCGAAATTATGGTGCGGTCGACGAGACTCGAACTCGTACACCCGAAGGCACTACCCCCTCAAGATAGCGTGTCTACCAATTTCACCACGACCGCAGAGTATTCAAATAAAGGAGCTTTTAGCTCCTTGTGATTATTATAAAAATGGATTTGCAAAAAGCAAAACAAGTGCTATAACAAGCGTGTATATAACTTGCGCTTCAACCATCGCAAGAGCGATAAACATTGTACCCATTAGCTTTCCGCCAAGTCCTGGATTTCTAGCAGTTCCTGCAATTGTAGCGGCCGCGGTGTTTCCCATACCAATAGCACCTCCAAGAGCTGCGATTCCTAAGCCAACGCATGCTGCAAGAACAGAAAATGATTTTAATGTCTCATTTAAAACTGCAATCTCAACCACTTGTTCCGCCTCTTGCTCTTGCCCGAAAGCTGCTGCAATACATACAACCAAAAGAAAAAGAATCTTTTTCATGAAATTCTCCTTAAAATTTTACAAAGTCTGTTCGGCTTGCGTATCCCTACTTATCACTTTGTGAGGTGTGATTATAGCCTTACAGAGGTTAAATTTGCTTTAATTGAGCTTACTCTTTACTCTCCAAAGCCAACTCTATTTTAGAGCCTTTTTGAAAAAGTACACGTACTTTTACTCTATCGCCGACATTAATCATATCGGTTACTTTATTTACTCTGCCCTCAGCTAACTTTGATACATGCAACAAACCGTCTACATCGCCTGGTAGTCCTATAAACGCACCGAATTCTACTACTTTTTTGACAACTCCATCCACTATCGTATCTTTTTCAAACTCTACAATTTTCTGATGTCTATCCCTGCTGTTACCTCTGCCTCCTCTATCAAAACCACTTTTAGCATTATTGACGATATCCAAAATATGCTTTTTTGCCGCATCAACTTGAAGTCTGTTAATACCTGCTATTTTCACATCACCGCTTTCTCTGTCAAGGTCAATAGCTATATCGTATTTTTCTATAATCTCTTTGATTGTTTTGCCGCCCTGCCCGATGATGTCCACCATTTTGCCGGTATCTACTTTAAAAACTTCAAATTTTGGTAAAATCTCTTCATTAATAACTATCTTTGAAGCCGCTTCTTCCATTAAGCCTAAGATATGTTCTCTGCCCTCTTTTGCTTGATATAGAGCCTCTTTTAAAATTTCAGGCGCAATACCACCAAGTTTGATATCCATCTGAAGAGCCGTTATACCCTCTTTTGTTCCGGCTACTTTAAAATCCATATCGCCATCGTGATCTTCAAGACCCATAATATCGGTTAATATCGCATAACCTCCATCTTCAAAAACGAGCCCCATTGCCACGCCCGCAACAAGTTTTTGCGTTTCAATGCCCGCAGCTTTCAATGCCAACGAACTGCCGCAAACGGTGGCCATAGAAGATGAACCGTTGGATTCCAAGATCTCTGAGACAAGCCTTATAGTATAAAGACTGTTTTTATCTATGGTTGGTTCTATAGCTCTTTTGGCTAAATTACCATGACCCAGCTCTCTTCGTCCCGGAGATTTAAGCGGAGTAGCCTCACCTACAGAAAAGCCAGGAAAATTGTAATTGACCATAAATTTATCAACTCTACTCGTCTTTTCTGTCAGCATATCGTGCATTTGCGCGTCTTGATCGCTACCTAAAGTAGCAATAGCCAAAGCTTGTGTTTGACCTCTCGTGAAAAGACACGAACCATGCGCACAAGGCAAAATATTCGTAACTATAGATATATCTCGTATATCTTTAAGTCCTCTGCCATCAGCTCTTGTCCTGCCTTTTACTATCATTTCTCGGACTATATTATGTTTAAATGCCTCGAGAGCATTTTTTACTACCTCTCTACTCCAATTTGCCGATATGACTGTCTCATCTGACATAATAGTCTCAAGCACTCTTTTTAGTTCCAACGCTCGCTCAGATTTAGCCATTTGCGTCAATGCAGCGTAAACATTCTCTTTGTAATTTTCTTTAATATGAAGATAAATATCGTCATTCATAATAGAGGCTTTATACTCAAGCTCAGCGTCAGTTTTTTTAACAGGAGCAAATACATCCTCATATAATGCGGATGCATCGGAAATAGCATTTGCAGCAAAATTTATAGCCTCCACCATATCCTCTTCATTCATCTCATTAACAAGTTGATGTCCATCCCTAATAGAAGAGACGGCTCTCATCTCTATCATCAAAAGTTCCTCTTTTGTACCGGCCACATACAAATCAAGAGTACTGTTTTTAAGCTGCGAATTTGTAGGATTGACAATAAGCTCATCATCTATTTTGCCGATTCTAACACCGCTGACACTTTTATTGACGGGAATATCAGATAGATATAATGCGGCACTTGCCGCATTAAGCGCTGCTACTTGCAAATCCACTTCGGCATCGCAACTTAAAACAAAAACAACTATTTGTGTCGGATAACCATACCCTTTTGGAAAAAGTGGTCTTAAACTTCTATCTATAATTCTTGAAGTAAGCGTTTCAAAATCACCCGGTTTTGTTTCTCGTTTAATATAACCTCCAGGTATTCGCCCCGCAGCATAACTTTTTTCCACATAATTAACAGTCAAGGGTAAAAAATCCTCTTCTACAGCCTTATCCTCTCTTGCTACAGTAGCTAAAATAACGGTATTTTTTATCTTTAACAGTACCGCACCGGAAGCATGTTTGGCAACACTGCCAACATCATAAATCTCTTCTTGATTATTAATCTCTATCTTGTATTCCATCACTCATCTCCTTGTGATTTTTGAAACGATATATAGTATTTACTCGATTCCAAAATATTTAAAACCTCTTCGCAGTCCAAATCTTCTTCTTTTGTTTTATAATAAAAATCCGTACACACAAAATTGCTAATACGACTCAAACAAAAGATCCCATCAACTTCGCTCTCCAACATCGCCGCTGTATTTTGCGCGATAACCGGCACAGCAAAAGAGGCTGATTTAGCTAACTTTGAGATAGCCGTTTTCATAGACGCAAGCGCTCTCATACCGCTCTCACAGCCTATATCCAATAACAAAACACTCCTTCCTTTCAATTCTGCCAAAGGAGTGCCTTTTCTATATTTATATATCTTTTTTAAGATATTCTCTTCATATTTTCTTTTGGCTTCTCCGTAAACATAATCCAATTTTATCCCAAAAGAGTCTATCAACGCACTTTGCGTGATTATCTCTTCTGTTTCGCTCACTACGCCTATAATACACTCCGAATTATTCGGCGCAAAAATAGGTTCGCTAAACATAATATCAAAAGACAATCCTGTATCATTTGATATAAAATTTGCTATCGGAACAGATGCAAGTGACAGTGCCATTACCGTCCAATTTTCATCCTCCATTTGATGTACAGGCAATATCTCTAGAAGTTTTGCCGCTGCCTCTTCATAAGAGGCAAACATATATCCTTCGCTCATTTATCCTTCTTATAAATCTCTTGAGTTTTCAGCCAAAGAGTACTCATACCTCATACCTCCCAAAGGATAAAGATTGAAAAGCAAATAGATACCTCTTTTATCAACCGAACTCGCTTTGCCCGAACTTGTTAGCTTCGGAGCTATATCTTCTTTATACACAATCTTATAATCCCAACAGTTTTTACTCTGCGCAAAACCTATATTCCACGCTTTCATAAAACTTTTATCGATATCATACTGAATTTCCCCAAAAACAGAGCTGTTTTTGAAAATTTTACTCCGCACGCTTAACGCCGCATAATTGTTATTCTCATCTTTATTATAAGTATGCGAAAGATAAAAAACGCCAATATTATTCTCATAAGAGGCATAACTTATCGACTTAACAATATCGCCCTTTTTGTGCGAGTATTTTAATTCATTTGAGAGTGATAAATATGGCGCTATATCAAGTTCTATTTTATTTTCAAAAGGAGCATATTTATAGTCATAATCCTCAAAATAGTAAGATTGTCGCATTGTGTGCGAGAGTATTTTTTTACCGTCGCTATCATAAAAATATTGCTTAAAGTTAAATGCTATTTGCTCCATTTCGGTATTAATAGGTACAAATTCATCTCTATCAAGATATCCTTTTTGTTTTTCAAAGCTTGGTATTATATACTCTGCACCAAAGTAGATTTTATGGAAAAAATCCTCATACGCTTTTGCCAAATCCGTATATAAAGCCAAATCGTGGTAGTTTCTTAAATACTGACCATAATCATAACCATTCGATATATCATCATAATTTACACGCATAAAATAAACATTCTCCGAAATACCAAAATGCAACATATCGTCAAACATTTGCCAATACAGCGTCGCGGGCAATTGAAACTCAAACTGCTGCGCTTTGAGTCCTGTCTTTCTATAGTAGTTATGATACTGCGCGTCAATGGAGTATTGAAAATTATTTACAAAAGCAGAGTCTAAAAACTTATGGTATTGCAACGTCGGAATCTCTTGCAGCGTATAGTCGTTACTGCTTTGATCAGTATCTATAAAGTATTTTGAGTAGATACCGGCATAACTCTTTTCATCGCGCAAAAAATAGTTGAGTCTTGATGTTACAAGTCTATCAAAATTATTAGAGTCACCATCTTGTAAATTCAGATAATCTATATCATTCAAATACTTCAAATCAAGCATTAATCCATCTTCCGTATTGTTGCCGAAAAATGATGACAATAGTTTACTTCTGTCATAAGTTAAACTGTATCCGTAATGTTTACTGTTTTTTAAATCTTCCGATTTGGCATAAGAATCTTTCTCTTTAAAAATACCTGCTGTAATCTGTCCATTTGAATACAGTGAATCTGTGAAGCGAAATATACCGTAAAATCCACGCCCTCTATCCAATCTTATCTGAGGATCAATCTCCAAATCCCACTCATCATATGGCGCAAAGTAAACAGGTTGTTTATAAAATAACCCTTCATTTTTCTCATAGCCCATTTCGGGACGCAATAGCCCCGTACGCCTTGTATCATCAGTCGGAAACGCAAAATAGGGCAGATAAAATATAGGTAAATCACCAGCGTAAAAAAGCGCATTATAAAGATGCAAAAAACTACTCTCTTTGTTAAGTTTGCCGCTTGTAAAAGTGATTTTCCAATCCGGATCTTCTACATTGCAACTTGAGACAATAGCCTTGTTCGCAAGATACATTTCACTTGTCATAGATACATTGCCGCAACTTACCCAAAGTTTACTGCCTTGATTAAAAAGAAAAAAGTTTGAAAAATTGCCGTTATCCCCTTCCAGATTTATAAACAAATAATCGCTTCTTGCTACCTCATCGGAATCGCGGAAAATATTTACATTACCAAAAAGCTCCATACTATTTGTTTTAGTGTTATGCACGGCACGATCGGCGGTTATCAGATAGCGTTCGGAATAAACGACTATGCTGCCGTTAGCAAAAATAGTATCATTTGCCTCTTTCACATTTTGGGTTAAAAGCTCTATGTTTTGAACTTCGGCTATTAAACAAGATGACAATATAAACAAAAACAGGCAAATTTTACGCATTTACCACCAGTGTTTTTGCCGCTATATCTTCCCATGTCTGCCTTTTAAAATTACCCAATGCCCACAAAAAACCTACAAAAAATAGAGCTTCACTCACTAAGCGTATATTTGCCCTGATAAGCGAAAAAAGAATATTAGGCTTTTGTACGTCGGCGATAGAGATAACGCGTATCTTTACAGCCATTTTCCCCACTGTCGCACCGTACATCCAAACAAAAAAAGTTTGATAAGCGACTTTCATCAAAATAATATAAGGCGTAAGATAATACATCAATGTCGATACTTCATTAAAATTGCCAGCATCAATAGTTTTCAAAGCATCATTAAAAGCGAAAAAAATAAAAAATGTTATAATGACTTCATCTATAATATACGCTACTGCACGTTTATATAAAGGCGAGAGCGTGATATTTTCACTCTCAAATTTTTTAATCAACTCATGTTCTGTCATTTTAGAGCCTGATAAGCAATATCGTTTCTAAATTTAGCGCCTTCAAAAGATATTTTTTTTGTCAAATCATACGCATTGTCGCGCGCTTCTTTTATGCTTTTGCCCGTGCCCACGCAAACAAGCACTCGTCCGCCGTTCGCGTATATCGCGTTTTCTTTTTTACAAACTCCGGCATACGCTACATGTGAGTACACGCTTTCTTTATCATATATATTTATAATTTTAGGTTCTGAACTTTTATACGGATAATTTTCGCTCGCCACTACTACTCCGACCGCAAACTCGTCTTTAAATTTTAAATCAAGCTCGTTTAATCGTCCTGTGGCAGCTTTATAAAAAAGTTCGCTAGCAGGCGTTTCCAAAAGCGGCATTATAACTTCGCATTCAGGGTCTCCAAATCTTACGTTATATTCAAGCACGTAAACTTTTTTATTTACAATCATAGCGCCGATAAAAAGCACGCCGCTATATTGCGCCCCCTCCTCTTTCATACCTTTTAAAGTCGGTTTTATGACAAACTCTTCTACTTGAGCATAAATATCGTCATTTACTAAAGGGGTAGGAGCATACGCGCCCATTCCGCCGGTATTCGGACCTTCGTCATTATCCAAAAGACGCTTATGATCTTGCGCCGCGGGAAGTATTTTATAATTTTCTCCGTCGCAAATAGCAAATATGGAAAGTTCGTAGCCGTCTAGAAACTCTTCTATTACTATATTTTTACCAGCACTTCCGAAACTCTCTCCGCTTAGCATAGCGCTTGCCGCCTCTTTAGCCTCTTCTTTGCTTTTTGCTATTATCACGCCCTTGCCCGCGCAAAGACCGTCGGCTTTCACTACTATAGGCGCGGTTAGCGTATCTATAAAATCTTCCGCTTTTTCAATAGAACTTGTTTGTATATATTTTGCCGTCGGGATATTATGACGGGATAAAAAATCCTTCATAAAAGCTTTTGAACCCTCTAATTTCGCAGCGTCTTTTGAAACTCCGAAAATTACTAAATTATGTCTTTTAAATACGTCCGTTATGCCTTCAACCAAAGGCGCTTCAGGACCAACAATAGTTAAATCTATACCCTCTTTTTTTGCGAATCCAGCAAGTTCTTCGTAATCTTTAATATCAATATTAACGCCAAGTTTATCTGTAGCGCCGTTTCCCGGAGCAAAATATAAATTTTTTACGTTTTTATCGCGTTTTAGAGCAAGCGCGATAGCATACTCTCTGCCCCCGCCGCCTATTATCAGAATTTTCATTGATGTCTCCGAATATAGAAAAACAGCAATAATGCAAAAGTTTTGAAAACATCTGTATTATTGCTGTTTATAAATTTAACCCGAGCGGGCGTTCCGCATTGTGTATTGGCCCTAAAAAGCCAACGATGCAAAAATGACAAAGCCTTCAGGCTGCGATGTCTCGCCTGTAAAACAGACTCAAACGACATTACGGACACACCGGCTTTGTACGCTTTCCGCCAAATCTTAGTGTTGGACCTCATTTAAGCGGGGTATCGCTTCGCCCAGGCTAAATTTGAACAATTATAAGCTAAGTTCGCTTAATTTTTTAGCAAATGCCACGCATTCGTCGATATTGGGTTTTGGGGAGATTAGAGGCTTTATGTCGGGTGTAAACGCCGCAGCTGTTTTTTTGCCTATAGCCACAGCTGTAAAATTTTCATTCCACTTTGCGTATTTTAAAAAACACTTCACGGATGAAGGCGAAGTAAAGATGAATATTCCGTCTTTTTGCAAAATAAACTTTTCGCAAGGCTTGCATATATTCTCATAAACCACAAGCTCTTCTACATGTACGTTTTTTGATTTTAGTATTCCGCTAACATCGGAGGCTACGACTTTAGCGCGCGCGAACAAAACAAGTTTACCAAAAAGTTCTTGTGATATTTGGACGGCAAAATCATCTCCATATGAAATTTTTGCCTCATAAACCAAATTGCCCCCGAGCTCTTTTATAACTTTGCTCGTACCTTTTCCTATGGAGTAAGCGGGCAATTTTTTCCATTCTTTATAAATTTTATCTATGCCAAAAACTCCGTTTTTTGAAGTAAATACGATAGCTTCGTACTTTTTTGGAATAAATTTCGGAGTTAAATACTTTATCTCAAACATACCGATATTTCTAACGCCATCGTATTTTGCATCGTTTAGCAGATAAATTTCCCGCACAGTCTCTCCAAAAATAAAGTTGTTTAATTATAGCTGATTTGGCAAGATATTAAGTTTTATGATATAAAAAATTGTGAATTTAAGTCGATTGTTAGTTGTTTGTATTTTTAAAAAATTCGCAGATATCAACCTCTAAAATAATGGCTATTTTGCTCAAATGCTCGATATTAAAATGTTTCTTATTGTGATAAAGCTCCGCAACGGATATAAGTCCCACCGATTTTAATCCGATAGCAAGTGCTAAATCAAGCTGACTTATGTTTTTTGACTTTCGTATTTTTGCAACATTACAGCCAATACGTTTATATAGCTCATCAATGTCGTCAAAAATAATCTTTTGCATAAAAACTACCTATGGTTAAACTCACCATAAGTATATTTATATTAACATTCTTTCTCAACTAACTATAGTTAGTGAAAATTAATGGAAGTGCAAATGAAAAATACCATTAAAATTAGCTTTTTTGTGTTAATAATTTTACTTTTTACATCTTGTTCTGGATATTCGCAATATTATAAGCCATTTATTAAAAAAGATGGAACTAATGTCGAATTCATTAAAAAAAACGAGGAACCAAAGCTCATTCGCAGCAATTCCAACAATATTGAAAACGATATATTTGAAATTATATCTAACCACTATATCATTATGGGTGTATCGAGTTTTATTGGTTACAATCAAGAACGTGAGTTGAAATCTTTTGCCAAGTCTATCGGTGCATTTGTTGTTTTATATTTTACAGAATATGTCAGTACTAGACAAATGACGATATTTATACCAACAACTGAAACATCAGCAATAAATCTAAATACTTATAGTGGCACAAAAACTTTTAATACTTACGGTGCTGTAACAAAAACTACAAATCAACCATACTCATATAGCTTTGATAAATATAAACATAATGCAGTATTTTTTGCCCGCGATACCTCAAAAAAAAGATTTGGTATTTTTTATAAATCTCTTACAAATCAAATGCGCAAAAAGCTACAAAGAAATGATGGTATCTTAGTTGGAGCAGTATATAAAGAAACACCTGCTTTTAACGCAAACATTTTGAGCGATGATTTGATAATCAGTATAAATGGTATTGAAGTTGGAGAAAATAACTTTTTAAACTTTTTAAATATAATAAATGGTATACCCTCAGGCAAACAAATTAAGGTGGTTTTGCTAAGAGATGGGCAAGAAAAAACTTTGTATATGGTGTTAGAATAGTCGAAATTATAGGGAGCAAATAATGAATTTTTCTGAAAATCGATAAATATATATTTATTGATTCCTGCTTTTATTATATGCATATTAATCTTATTAAAAAGGATGATTGAAAAATAAAACTAAACAAATTATATTGATATTTAATTTTAAAGATAAAATATCTTATTTGGAAATTATCACTAAAAATAAAGAAAACAATAAAATCAAAAATTATTATAATGCAATGGAAAAGAATTAGTGGAATTTTGAACTGAAATATAGAAATCGTCTTAAAAAAATGTAACGAAAGTAACCCAATATTTGTAATAAACAAATTTTATAAATATAGCTATGAAGTGCTTATTGATATCATCAAAAAACATGCTTTATAGGATAAACTTTTGATAGATGAACAGCATTCCAAAAAAATTTAACAAAATTTTGATCCTTAGGGAAAACTGTGCTCTCCGTCATTATGAATGAACGAAGTTTGCACAGCAATCCATAAGAACACGCAACTTAATAGTAATCTATAAAAATTGATTTTTCTTTATTGGTGCAACTTGCAAAAACAATTGGCAACATTCCAGATGTCAAGAAAATAAAAATCCTTTTTATAAATTCATTCTTTTTGAAATTTATTCTATAGCTTATTTTTACTCATTAAGCTCATATAAATGTTAAACCTTGTTTATTTAGAAAATATTCTACTTCATCCTTGTTTTTATCCTTATTTTATTTGCTATTGTGTCACAAAGATTTTTTAGTATCGGCTAAACATCTACCTGATAAGAATTAATAAATGAGTTTTATGTCGAACCTATAGGAACATCAATTCTATCACGCGCAACACATACACCGTTTTTAATAATATAGCATTCAACAAAATGGGGTCCATAGAAACTTGTGTGCTCCCTCTGTTTGTCGCTGTTGCTGGTTATTATCTGCCCACGAATTTGGTTTTTCCTCTTGGCTTCTGAACCTACATTGCGAACTTTCCACCATATTTGATATGGGCAAGGAACGTTGTTGCTTGCAATGAAAAACTCCAAAGATTTATTATGCTGTAAAAATCCACCCTCGCGTAAAAATATGGACAAAAGAAAATCTCTAAACCCGTTCTGCGTCACTCTACAATCAATTTTAACCGAATATTTAATATCTATAGGAACACTATTCTCAATAAATTCCTCTGTGTCATCAGAATTCCTATCAGAATGTATATAAGAACTCTTTACTGGTGTGGTAGTATTCGGAAATAAAGAACCAAACACATAGATAAAAGCATCATACTTTTTTTCGTCTGTATCGCAGTCGCAGAATTTTTTATAAGCTTTATCTGCTTTCCCAATAAAAGAACCATTGTCCTTATTATAAACAAATTGATTACTGCCAACTGCCACCCAATAGGATTGATTTTTGTTGCGTTCTTTAAAATAGCAAAACAAGTATTTCAGCATATCAAAGTAATCATAGTATGTTTTGTCAGTATAATAATTCTGATCAACAAAGTGGTTGTATACCAATGTATCAATCAATAGACCGCCTATTGCAACTCCACAATTACTTTTCCATTTTCGTATCATTCGGCAAAACCGATAATAGTGACTACAAGATGATACATTGCAAAACACACATTCATCTTGTTCAGCAATTGGGTCAGTATATTTCCATGAGCCACCATTGTGGGTATCAGGATACTTGAAGGTATCGTCACTTTGCTTAAATGCAGGAACAAGTTCAACAGTAAATGAAATAAACTCAATTGAAATAACTTGCCCATCACCTTTTATATCAGTTGTAGGATAGCGTTCTTTCAGAACTTCTTTAACCTCTTGCAGTAAAGCAGATTGTCCATTGCTTTCATAGGCATTATATTTACTGTACATCGATATAGGCAAATCAAAAATCACATCTAAATCACTTGTTTTAACAATAGCGGTTTTTCTACCAACAGAACCGACAATATAAATATGTTCGGCTTTTTCATTTGCGAGACCATAATAACAGGAATTTAGTTTTTTAGTAATCTCGCCACAAGTGGTTTCCATATCTGTAGTATCTAAACACAAATCGTCGCAAAAATTCTTAAAATCATCGGATAATGCCAAAATCAGCTCCCTCTTTTCCATAGAATATTGGGCAAGAAGTTATTTATCTCATTATCCGTATATTTATTATCGCTCTTGATTTTTAAGGCTTGACTTGCTAACTCTACGGCTTTATCAGAAGTGGACGGCGAGTCTAAATACGCTTTATGTTTTTCTTGTTCAAGCTCCATATACTCATTATTAAGTTCGATATAGCTTTTTTCGCCAATATGAATTTCCATTAGCAAGTGCTGATATTTATCACGGATAATAAGCAATGTGAGTGCGGATTTTTTATGAGCAGTGCATAACTCCTGCATGTTGAACGACTTTAATAACATACTTATCACAACCGTTACAAATGAAACAAGAGCTGAAATAAGCTTTATTAGGTACTCGTCGTAAAAAAGAAGAGTAACGATACCAACAGATGTAAAAGCAGATGTTGTAATTTGTATTATTTCAAAACATTTGTATCTACAATCGTAAATATCAGCCTGCTTCTCCTGAATTTTGTGTGACCACACAACACCCGCAAAAGATGCTCTCACGGTATTTTCAATTATATTAAGTTTGTCGCTCATAATAAAGATGGCTCCTTTGCTAATAGTGGATTTATTGTGCTAATTTTTTTCTCTATTCAAATACTCAAAGGTAATAAAATTAGTACTAAACCAGTATTAACGACCGATTTAATGTTCCGCAAATACACTTATAGCAAAACTTTTTTAGTTTGACTTATTTACTCCCACTCAATAGTCGCGGGCGGTTTGTTGGATACATCGTACACTACGCGATTTATCCCACTTACCTCATTTATAATTCTTGTGCTCATCCGCTCCAAAACTTCGTGTGGTAAATGAGCGAAAGAGGCGGTCATACCGTCTGAGCTTTCTACTATTCTAATGCAAACTGTGTTGTCATAAGTTCTGTTATCACCCATAACTCCCACGCTTTTGACATTCAAAAGAACGGTAAAACTTTGCCAAGTCTTATCATAATACCCGCTTGCTTTCAGTTCCTCTTGCATTATCACATCAGCCGCTCTTAAAAGTTTCAAATCCTCTTTCGTTACCTCTCCGATTATTCTTATCGCGAGCCCTGGTCCTGGAAACGGATGGCGCATAATCATATCTCTTGTTATGCCAAGTTCAAGTCCCAAAGCGCGCACCTCATCTTTAAAAAGTTCTCTTAATGGTTCTATGAGAGTAAATTTCATCCAATCAGGAAGCCCTCCGACGTTGTGGTGAGATTTGATAGTTTTAGAAGGACCTTTCACAGATACAGACTCAATAACGTCCGGATAAAGCGTACCTTGCGCTAAAAACGCTATGCCCTCATACTTTTTAGCCTCTTTTTCAAAAACTTCTATAAAAGTATGTCCTATGATTTTTCTTTTTTGTTCAGGATCCGTAACGCCTTTTAGCCGCGATAGATAAATCTCGCTCGCATCAACCGTAATGAGTGGGATTTTAAGATTGACTCTAAACATATTTTCTACCTGTTCCCTCTCATTTGCCCTCAAAAGTCCCGTGTCTACAAAAATGGGCACAAGCCGTTCGCCTATAGCCTCATATAAAAGCGTCGCTACAACAGAGCTATCCACTCCGCCGCTTACCGCGCAAAGAACTTTCTTATCTCCCGTAATGCTTTGGATTTTTGATATCTGTTCTTTCGCGAACGATCCCATATTCCACGTAGTTTCGCACTCGCAAATCTCTTTTGCGAAATTTCTCAAAATTTTCGCTCCATACGTAGAGTGAGTAACTTCGGGATGGAACTGCAAAGCGTAAATCTTTTTTTCTATATTGGCTATCGCGGCGTGCGTAGAATTGTCGCTTGAAGCGATGCTTACAAAACCTTCCGGCAGCTTTTCAACTCTGTCGGCGTGACTCATCCAATAAACGCTGTTGTTTTCCGTATTTTTAAATATAGCGCAGCCTTCCGTATATTTAACGTTCGCTTTACCGTATTCGTGATGATTAGCCGCGGCTACCTCTCCGCCAAAATGATGCGCGACAAGCTGCATACCGTAACAAATGGCAAGTATAGGAAGTCCTAATTCATAAACGCTATCATCAAGCTTATAAGCGTCTTTCGCGTAAACCGAAGCCGGACCGCCTGAAAATATAAGTCCTTTGGGATTTTTCGCTTTGATATTTTCCACGCTCTCGTTATAAGGAACTATTTCGCAATAAACTTTCTCTTCTCTCATACGTCTCGCGATTAATTGCGTATATTGCGAACCAAAATCCAAAATGATAATAGGAACATTTTTCATGAAATCTCTCTTTTAATTGATTTTTGCGACATTAATTTATTTGATAAATCCTGTTTTGCTGTTTTTTGTGAAAAATTAACCGTATCGGATGATAAAGAGACATATTTTGGGTCGCCTTTATATCCGCAGCCGGAAAGTAAAAGTATAAATGTTATAATTAGCATATGAAACATGTAAGCTCTGTTATTTCTCATATAAGACGGTATCCTTCGCTTGAAAAATTGGAACAAATAGCCTCTTACAAAAAGCTTTTGTCTCTTTTGCCTATCAGTTATCAAAACGCGGTAAAGTTTATGTACAATAAAAACGACACGCTCTTTTTCGTACTTAAACATCCGGCTTTTAAAATGGAGTTTAATTATAAGATTACATTGATAAAAGGTCTATTAAAAGAGCTCGTAAAGCAAGACAAAAGCTGCGAATGTATAAACGCGAACGATATCAAAGTATTTGTCACCAATAAAATATCCTTACATGTAGAGGAACAAAAAACCGATACGGTGCCGCTTTATGATGAAAAATCAAAAGGCGATTTTAAAAATCTCGCAAAAGACGCGAAGCTAAACAAATTATTTGAATCCATAAGAGATATGATTTGCGAGAAAACAGAAATTTTAAGAACAAGTTAAATTTTAGGAATTTTTTTGCTAAACATGATAAAAAATCTGCCAGATAGTGCTGGAATTTACCAATACTTTGACGCAAACAATAAACTCTTATACATTGGAAAAGCCAAATCTTTAAAAAAACGCGTAAAGAGTTATTTTCGCTTTGAGGATGGATTATCACCCGCACCAAACTTAAGTCCCAGAATTCACAAAATGATAAGCGAAACAAACAGACTTGAGTATCTTTTGGTAGAGAGCGAACACGACGCGCTCATTTTGGAAAACTCTCTTATAAAGCAGTTAAAGCCAAAATACAATATTTTGCTAAGAGACGATAAAACGTATCCTTACATATATATAAATTTAGCGCAGGATTTTCCTCGTTTCGAGACAACAAGAAAACTTGTGAAAGGTTCGCATATCAAGTATTTCGGACCGTTTAGCTCGTCTCATAAAGCTATTTTAGAAGCGCTGTATCTGCTTTTTCCGCTTGTGCAAAAAAAAGGCTGTTTAAAGCATAGAAAAGCTTGTCTGTTTTACCAAATCAACAAATGCTTAGCTCCGTGCGAAGCGAAAGTCTCAAAAGAAGAGTACAGGCGAATAGTACAAGGCGCGATGGAACTTATAAACGACAAAAAGCTAATGATAAAGCGTCTTAACTCAAAAATGCTGCAAGCCTCAAAAGCGCTAAATTTCGAGGAAGCTTCAAGGCTTCGTGATATGCAAATCGCTATAAAAAACAGCGTACATGTAAGCCAAATTGATTTAGCGAAATTGGAAGATTTTGATATTTTCGCCGTATATATTGAGGGTAAAAACGCTTGCGCTTTGAGACTTTTCATAAGAGAGGGCAAAGTTACTTCATCAACACATACGATTTTAAATTCAACAAACGGATTTGATAAAGAGGAGCTTTATGAAAGACTCTTGTTTGAGTATTACACACCCGATATCCCGTATCTTGCGAAAAATATCTTAGTAGCGGACGAGCTTGAAAACAGAAATGTTATAGCCGAAGCTTTAAAAGAGCGATGCGGACATAATTTCAACATCCAAAACGCGAAAATAGGCGACAAAAAAGCGCTTTGTAATTTAGCGATAAAAAACGCGAAAGAGCTACTGTTATTCAATAAAAACGAGACAAAAATCACGCTTTTTGAATCTTTGCAAAATCTGCTTGAACTTGATAACACACCTTTTACGATTGAAACCTTTGACAACTCTCATTTGATGGGGGAAGCGAGCGTTGGAGCTATGATAACATGTAAAAACGGCAAATTCGCAAAACAAAATTACCGCCATTATCATTTGCACGCTAAAGACGAATATTCGCAAATGAGAGAGCTTTTAAGCGAACGCGCCAAAAGATTTGACAAAGATGCCACGCCGGATTTGTGGCTCATTGATGGTGGCGAGACTTTAAGAAGTTTGGCTGAAGATATCTTGCAAAGCGTTGGCGCTAACGTGGACGTTGTGGCGATAGCCAAAGAAAAAATCGACGCCAAAGCACATAGAGCAAAAGGAAGCGCGAACGATATCGTATATGTGAAAAAAGGGAAATTAAACTTAAGTGCAAATGACGAAAGATTGCAATTTTTGCAAAGACTTCGCGACGAGGCGCACCGTTTCGCCATCTCATTTCATAGACAAACGAGGCAAAAAAGAGCAAATGAAAGCTCCGCTTTAAAGGCGGCTGGCTTAAATGACGCTATTATCAAAAAACTCATAGACTATTTTGGCACTTACGAGGCGATAAGAAACTCTGACGAAAAAACGCTAAACCAACTACTTTCAAAACGAGCGGCAAAAAAAGTGCTGGAAGTGATAACTTTGCAAAATAAAGACGAACCTCAATAAAAATATTTCAATATTTCGCTAAAATAACGTATTTAAATTTTTAAGGAATAGACAATGACTAAAAATGAAAATGAATTTTTAGATAACGTTCTTTTAGAAGTTGTGCAACACAAAGATAAAGAGGTAGTTGATAAACTCAAAATATCCAACGAGAAGATAGAAAAATTTTATGAAAGAATACCAGGTTTACTTGAAAACGTTCCGTATACAGAAAATATAACTGAGCTGGTTAATAACATAGTTCAAGAGGAGAACAAAAAACTTCTTATGGAGTTAAACGAATATCTCGACGAAGTAGTTAAAAACAGAAAAAATCCTCTAATTCCCATTTGGATAGCGATGTTTGTTGTTTTTGCGCTCCAACTCTTTTTGCTGTTTTCGTAAGCTATCCCATCCTAATCATCCATCCTCCTAACATTATCGTCGTCATCTTTATCTTTGTTCGCCAATCTTTCTTGTTGTCTTGCTTCAAATAACTCTTCAGCTTCAAGTTCTTTTTCGAATTTTTCCAAATCTTCTTTTGTCGTGATAGGATTTAATATATAATCTTTCACATCTTCATCTGAAATTTCAAAGGTGTTTTGCAAGATAAGAAGTTTTTGAGTGAACTCTTCGGATAGAGTGTCTTGCTTAGTTATCTCTTTAGCGAAATTTATCATCTCTTGTGAAAGTTCTGTTTTTTGTTCTTGAGGGGATATTACAAAATTACCGTTTTTGTCTAAAAACTTTTCGTCTTTGCTAACAAATGCTTTCCATTCGCTGTTTTCCAGTTTGTAACCTTTGTCTCCGTCTTTATTCAACACATATGTAATTCCTTCTTTGCAATGCACTTGATCAAGACACATTTTGATATTCTCGGCAATTTTATCTTGAAGGGTATCATTCTCAAGCATCTTTAAGAATTCATCTTTATTTACTCCAAGCTGTTGTCTTAATTCTTCCATTACGTCGTGTATGGCGTCAGATAGTAAGCCTGAACCTTTTATGCCCGCTAATTCCCAAGAACCTCCTTTTTTTGTTAAAAACGCGCCTACCGCTAAACTTGTTACCAAAGCACTGAAATAATATGCAGGTCTATCTTTGGCATCATTCCAAAGCGATTTAGCATACAACGGATATAATTCGTATTCCTTAAGAGCTTCCCATAAAAATTTTCTCTCCTGATTAGCCTTATCCTGTTCTATGGATAGAGTAAGCCCGTCGTACATAACGCTTTCGCTCTGCTCCTGCCAATCCCTAAAGCCTGTCCATCTCGCCAAATAATCGCCAAAATTGTAAGCTCCCGTATGCACACTTTTCATGCCATCCAAAAAGTCAGTCAACCAACTTCCGTCTTTCTCCTTAGCCATCGTCTACTCCTTATCATTGATTTTATCTATTGAAGATAGTGTTGCAAATATAAACTCGAACAAAGTAACCCATATTACCGCAGTCATTGCAATCGCAATAGTAAACTGTAAAAACCCGTTCATTTTAGGAAAGAGAGCGTCAATAGCAGCCAAATTAGCAAGAAACATGAAAAGCAAGAAAAAACCTGTAGTAAATTCCACAAAAAAAGAGGGCAAGAAAGTGATTTTATTCGAAATTTTATATTTGCATCCACACTCTTTACATATAGCAATATTTTTCTCTTTGAAAAAGAAAATATCTCTAATTCCTCTTGTTTTCCAAATTTTATGACCACACTCTTGACATTTGAATGTCAAAAACGATTTAATCTCTTTTACGCTGTTGTCTATCTTTTTAACTGAAGAGAGTATTGTGAATATAAATGAAGCTAAAAATAACATCACTATCATAGGCGTTACGACTGAAATTACTATCTTTAAAATAAACATTTTAGATATAAAAGTATCTAAAGTTCTTGTGAAAAAAATAAAAAGAACTGTTCCCAAAGCTATTAAAATCACATATATAAGCAAAGTAAGCAACCAATGAGTTTTTTGCGGTATTTCGTATCTGCATTTGCATCTCTTACATGTAACGATTTTACCTCGTTTGAGGAAAAAAATATCTCTTATTCCTCTCATTTTCCAAACTCTGTTTCCGCACTCTTCGCATTTGAATGTTAGCAGTGGCATTTTTGTCCTTTGGTATATATAATATCATCTTAATCGCAACAATATAACTATCTGCAACACAAACATAACAGCAAGAGCGATATAAGTGCAGGTAATCTCTTTTTTGTAGTTTAAAACTTTGTTTAATATAATGTTTTCTATTTCATTCTCAAACTCATTGTATTGTTTTTGAAAGCTGTATCCTAGTAGATATTCTACATAATTTTTATATTCGCTTTGGGCTGAAATTTTATTGGAAATACTTTTGGCGTTTTTCGCGAAATCTTTATATTCGTCTCTATGTTTTTCTATATTGTTTGAAACTTTTGGGATGATACGTGACGCGAATATTGATTTTATATTTTTCATGAAAAACCTTCTTAAAATATATATTGTTTTACAAAAGATATTAGCAACAATAAAAAGATAAAGGCTATAACCATATAAAGATAATTAAAGCGAGAATCCGACGATATGAGATCCGGGACTATTGTTCTTATTTCATACATTAATTTCTCGCTTCTCTCTTTAGCTTCGTCAAAAATAAAACTTGTTATATTCATAGAATATTTTTTATCCTTAGTTGTGTCCGTAATACTATTTTCTTCAAAACTAATCTCTTTTTGTCTCTCCGATAATAAAGTATTTGTCTCTTCATCTATTAAACTTAGTTCTTGTTTGATATTTGACATTTGTTCTTTGTAGATTTCGATTTGCATAAAAATCTCCTTATTAGGAATATTGTAAAGAGTATTGAAACGTTTTTCTCGGAGTATTATATATCGTTTTACCGTTTATTGAGTTCAAATTATTACTTTTGTTAATGAAATTATTGTTTTTTTGTAACTTTTGAGAGTTTTTGGAGGTAGAACTTAACCCGCAATACCTATTAAAATCATTTATAGCTTTTGCGCGTTATATTAATATAATTTTACGAGATTTAGACTATCTTTTTGCTTTTTAAAACTTTAAGATATTCGGAGTAGAATTACGGTTTTGCAAAAATACTACCTTCAGGAATCATTAATGATATTTACAAAAAATTTCACATATGTCGCTTTGATAAATTTTTTCGTTTTAACGGCGTATTACATGCTGTTTGTCATAAGCGTACCGTATGCTGTGAGCAAATTTCAAGCAAGCAACAGTCTTGGCGGATTTGCGGCGGGTCTTATACTTATCGGATGTTTATGCGGGCGATTTATAGCGGGTAGAATAGTCCTTTCCTTAGGATTTAAAAAACTAATTTTTATCGGAATTGGCATATATATCTTAAGTCTCGCTTCATATCTCGCGGTCGATAATCTCTATTTTTTTATGACGGTGCGTTTTATAAACGGCATCGGGATAGGCTGTATCGGAACGGTTGCCAGTGTGCTTGTGGTTCATATAATACCAAAAGAGTTGCACGGTCAGGGAATAAATTACTTTAGTTTAAGCGCGGTTATAGCTATGGCGATAGGTCCATTTTTGGCGATATATATGATGCTACATGTAAGCTTTTATACGATATTTATATTTTGTCTTGCCGTTGGAGTAGTAAGTTTTGTTTTCGCTCTTTTTGTCTCATATCCGCATATTGAAAATTCGGACGAGAAAAAAAGCTCTTTTAGTTTGGCGAATTATATCTCTTACGCCGTTTTGCCCGTGTCTGTCGTAACTATGCTTGTTGTGGCAGGGTATGGCAGTTTGCAAGCTTTTTTACCGATGTACGCTGAAAATATCAGTCTTTCAAAAACAGCCGGCATATTTTTTCTGGTATACGCGGCAGCCGCATTTATATCGCGTCCGTTTACCGGCAAAACTTTTGATAAAAGGGGTGCAAATATCATTATATATCCCTCTTTGGTTTTTACATGTATCGGATTTATACTGCTGTATTTAGCTAAAACGCCCGCTTTAATGCTCCTGTCCGCACTCTTTTTAGGACTTGGTATAGCGAACTTTCAAACCGCCATACAAACCGTATGTATCAAACTTGTTAAAGGTCGCTCAGTTTCTCAAGCTATGTCTACATATTTTATTTTTATGGATTTGGGTATAGGTGCGGGACCTTATCTATACGGACTTTTGGTGCCGTATATAAACTTTGACGGACTGTTTGCGGGTGCGGCTATAGTTACAATTATATGTATATTTTTATATTATCTCGTGTATGGGAAAAAAGCTTATACTCTATAGCTTTATGACAAAAATGTAATTTTCATACCACGCTTTTGCCAAAATAAATCTGCTAAACTTTTGCAATTTCTTTCAAAGGATTTAGTATGAAAAGATTTGAAACGGCGGTTTTAGCTATTTTTTTATCGGCATTTCCGATATTGGCTCAGCACTCTCACGAACATCACAATACCGAAACAAAGCAGATGCGAACTAATAATGTTTTCTCAAAAGGAGTTGTTAAAGGCATAGATTTTGAAAATAAAAAAATCACGATTGAGCACGAAGCTATAGAAGTTCTCTCGTGGCCCGCGATGACTATGCGATTTACGTTTGAGGATGAAAATCTTGTAAAAGATTTAAAAGAGGGAGACAGTATAGAGTTTCTTTTTGTACAGCAAGGAAAAATCTCGCTTCTTAAAAGCGTAAAGAAGATATGAGAAACGTAAAGATAGCCGCGTTTGTCGTATTGTCAAATATTTTAGTTTTTTTCGCGGCTCAGGCTTATTTTAACCCATCACATGTAGAGCAAAAACCAAAAGAGCTGCAAATACTTTTTTGGTACGACCCGATGTATCCTAATACTAAATTTGACGCTCCCGGACCCTCTCCTTTTATGGATATGGATTTGGTGCCAAAATACGCGGATGAGGAACAGATGTTTGAAGGCGTCAAAATAGACCCCGTTCAAACGCAAAACTTAGCTCTTCGCACGCAAAAAGCACATTTTGGAAACCTCGTATTTTCTCAAAGCGCGAGCGCTAATTTGGATTATAACAACCATAGTTTAGTTATTATTCAACCGCGAGCGGATGGATTTGTTGAAAAATCGTACGCTTTTAACGCAGGGGATAGCGTCAAAAAAGGCGACGCGCTTATAGATATCACGGTACCCGAATGGGTAGAAGCGCAAAGCGAATATCTTTTCTCAAAAAATAAAAGTGTGCTGGAGCGTTTAAGGCTTTTGGGAATGCCGCGAGAAGCTATACAAACGCTGCAAAAAACGCTCAAAATTCAAACAAAATTTACTATAAAATCTCCAATAGACGGCGTCATCACCGCGTACGATTTAAGAGATGGGATGAACTTCTCAAAAGATAAGATAGTAGCCGTAATCCAAAGCGTCTCGCCGATATGGATAAACGCTTTCGTGCCCGAATCCCTAACCTCTTTCATTAATGAAAAAAGTGAGTTTAGCGTATATATCCCATCCTTAAAACAAGAGTTTAATCTGCTACATGTAGAGGTTTTGCCAAGCGTAAATCAAATCACCAAAACTTTAAACTTAAGAGCGGAAATAGACAATGAAAAAGGTATCTTAAAGCCCGGTATGAACGCATATGTAAATATAAAAACAAAAAGCGATACAATGCTCTTAATTCCTTCAAGCGCGGTAATAGACACCGGCAACGAACAACGCGTAATTACCGTTGGCGACAACAAGACGTTTGTGCCAAAACTTATAAAAATACTTGGCGAATCAAACGGATTTACGGCGGTTTTGGGTTTAAACGAGAACGAGAGCGTCGTGCAAACGGGTGTATTTTTGATAGATTCAGAAGCTGATATAGCGGGTGCCCTTGATAGAATGAGAAAAATCGACAATGATTGAATATATCATTAAAGCCTCCATAAAAAACCGCTTTTTAGTAATCACGGGCTTAGTTTTTTTGACTATTTTTGGCATTTGGACAATTCGAAACACTCCCATCGACGCTTTGCCGGATTTGTCAGACACGCAAGTTATAGTGCAGGCAAGCTACCCTTCTCAAGCCCCTCAAATCGTTGAAAATCAGATAACCTACCCTCTTTCAACGCTTATGCTATCGGTTCCGGGAGCAAAAACCGTAAGAGGCTTTTCATCGTTTGGAGAATCTTTCATATATATTATTTTTGAAGATGGCACGGATTTATATTGGGCAAGATCGCGCGTTTTGGAATACCTAAATCAAGCCAAACTTCCGGCAGGAGTTACGGCGCAAATAGGACCTGATGCCACAGGAATAGGCTGGATTTACGAATATGTTTTGGTAGATAAGACAAACAGTTATGACTTATCAGAACTTAGAAGTTTGCAAGATTGGTTTTTAAAATTTGAACTTAAAACTATCCCAAACGTCGCCGAAGTGGCGTCTATAGGCGGCGTTGTTAAAGAGTATCAAATAGCTGTAGAACCGCAAAAATTAGCCCAATACAATATACCGCTTTCCAACGTCAAACAATCTCTCGACAAATCAAATCAAGAGATGGGAGGTTCTGTCGTTGAATTGGCAGAAGCTGAGTATATGGTTCGAGCGAGCGGATATTTAAGCTCTTTGGAAGACTTTGACAATATCGTTTTAAAAACGGACGAAAACGGAGCGAGCGTATATCTCAAAGATGTCGCGAGAATTTCCACAGGCGCGCAAATGAGACGAGGAATCGGCGAATTTAACGGCGAAGGAGAGACGGCTGGAGGCATTATACTCATACGTTCGGGTAAAAACACAAAAGAGGTTATATCACAAATAAAAGATAAATTACAATCGCTAAAATCCAGCCTGCCAAAAGGCGTGGAGATAGTAACGGTTTACGATAGAAGCGAACTTATAGATAGAGCCATTGACAATTTAACCTCAAAGCTAATTGAGGAGTTTATCGTAGTTGCGCTTGTTTGCATATTGTTTTTATGGCATATGCGCTCGGCGTTTGTAGCCATCATCTCATTGCCGCTTGGAGTTTTTGCCGCGTTTATAGTTATGTATTTTCAAGGCATTAACGCGAATATTATGTCTTTAGGCGGAATAGCCATCGCTATAGGCGCTATGGTAGACGCTGCTATAGTTATGGTGGAAAACGCTCATAAAAAGATTGAAAAACGCTTACATGTAAACCAACCGCTCTCATCAAAAGAACGGTGGAATTTGATAGCGGAAGCTTCCATAGAGGTAGGACCTGCTCTATTTATCAGTCTGCTTATCATAACTTTATCTTTTATTCCCATTTTTACGCTTGAGGGCGAAGAGGGAAGATTATTTAAGCCGCTGGCGTTTACCAAAACTTACTCTATGGCGGGAGCCGCTATACTTGCCGTTACCGCGATACCGATATTGATGGGTTATTGGATAAGAGGTAAAATTCCAAAAGAGAGCCAAAATCCGTTAAATAGCTTTCTTATCAAAATATATCATCCGGCTTTGACTCTTGTGCTTAGATACCCAAAAATTACGATACTTGTAGCTTTACTCGCTCTATCGACTATTGTTGTACCGCTTAAAAAAATAGGCGGAGAGTTTTTGCCTCGAATAAACGAAGGTGATTTACTATATATGCCTTCCACGCTTCCTGGTATCTCTTCCGCTGAAGCCGCGAGATTGCTTCAAAACAGCGATAAACTTATAAAAACGTTGCCGGAAGTTGAGAGCGTGTTTGGTAAAGCAGGACGCGCGGAGAGCGCGACGGATCCCGCACCTATGTCGATGATAGAAACGGTTATCAAGTTAAAACCTCAAAATGAGTGGCGAGAGGGTATGGACATAGATAAAATAATAAAAGAACTTGACGAAAGAGTACGATTTCCGGGAGTCGCAAATTTGTGGGTATTCCCCATAAGAAGCCGAATAGATATGCTCTCAACCGGCGTAAAAAGTCCTATAGGCGTAAAAATCTCGGGCGCGAATTTGGAAGAGATTGATAAAGCGGCAACACAAATTCAAGATATTAGCAAAAAGGTTGAAGGCGTTACTTCCGCGCTTGCCGAAAAATTGGTCGGCGGACGCTACATAGATATGGATATCAAAAGAGAGAAAGCGAGCAGATACGCGATGAGTATAGACGACGTTCAGCTTTTTGTCTCTTTGGCTATAGGCGGGGAGATAGTAGGACAAAGCGTCGAAGGAGTCGCCAGATATCCGATAAATATACGTTATCCGCAAAATTATCGCAATAGCGTGGAAGCGTTGAAAAAACTGCCGATATTAACCCCTATGGGTCAGCAAATCACGCTTGAAGACGTCGCGGATATCAAAATAACTTCGGGCACTCCCATGTTAAAAAGCGAAAACGCTCGTCCTGCCAGCTGGGTTTATATAGACGCCAGAAACAGAGATATAGTGTCGGTAGTTGAGGATTTGAAAGCATTGATTGCCCAAGAGGTTAAAAGTGAAGGCATTAGTATCTCTTATACTGGTCAATTTGAGCTTTTGCAAAGAGCGAATCAAAAACTCAAATTAATGATACCTTTTACATTCGCTATCATATTTATCTTGCTATATCTTGCTTTTAAGCGATTTAGCGAAGCGTTACTGATTATTCTTACCATACCTTTCGCACTAATAGGAAGTTTTTGGTTTTTGTATTTGCAAAATTATAATTTTTCCGTAGCCACAGGCACAGGATTTATCGCGTTAGCAGGACTTGCGGCAGAATTTGGAGTAGTTATGCTGATATATTTAAAGCAAGCTATTAAAAATCATCCGAAATTTGCAGACACATCAAAGATGAGCGAAAAAGATTTGGACGAAGCTTTATATGAGGGGGCAGTTTTGAGAGTACGTCCTAAAGCTATGACGGTTACCGTTATCGTAGTAGGACTTTTGCCGATTTTGCTTGGGCATGGCGCGGGTTCTGAAGTAATGAGCGCGATAGCCGCTCCAATGATAGGCGGAATGATAACGGCTCCTTTGTTGTCTATGTTCATTATACCTGCCGCTTATAAAATTTTGAAAATGTCAAAAATCAAAATGGAAACTGAAAACGATTAACAATTTCGCGCATATTTTAGTATAATCTGTATTTGACGTTTTAAAGGAGATACCATGAAGCTATTGGTAGTGGAAGATGAGATAAAACTTGGCAACTACTTAAAACAAGGTTTGATGGAAGCCGGATTTGTGGTAGATGTCGCGACGGACGGATTAAACGGTCAGCATTTAGCGCTTACGGAAAAATACGACTTGATAATTTTAGATATTATGCTCCCTTTTATTGACGGATTGGAACTCATACAAATCATACGAAAAGAGAATATCGCAACTCCCATTTTACTTCTCAGCGCTTTGGATAAAACGCAAGATAAAGTAAGAGGTTTGGACACGGGAGCGGACGATTACATAGCAAAACCGTTTGATTTCGCCGAACTTTTAGCGAGAGTAAGAAGTCTGCTTAGACGCAAAAGCAAGGATATAAAACCTACAAAAATTCAAATAGGCGATCTGTCTGTGGATTTGATAAAAAGAGTTGTCAATAGAGGCGAGAAAAAGATAGATTTGACGAATAAAGAGTTTTTACTGCTTGAATTTTTACTCTCCTATAAAGGCGAAGTTGTCACAAGGTCGTTAATAGCCTCAAACATATGGGATATCAATTTTGACAGCGACAGAAACGTGATTGACACTATGATAAAAAGGCTTAGAAATAAAATAGACAACGATTTTGACAAAAAGCTGATACATACCGTACGCGGAATGGGATATATTTTGGAACTAAGATAAATTCATGCTAAGATTTTTAAATCCCAAATCATTAATTTTACGGCTGATGGCGGTGGTAAGCTTCGCTACTGTTTTGATTTTTCTGTTTTTCGGACTTTATATAGAATATACGATTAAAGTTCATTTTACGGAAATGGACATGTACGAGCTGGAACTTGTCTCAAAATCCGCAAAGAACAGCCTAAAGCTTACAAACAACGCATCAACGCTAAAAACCTCTTTCGCGCCTATACTCTTGGCTCACCCAAACGTATTTATCTATCTTGAAGATAAAGACGGCAAGATAGTTTATATATCCGAAAGTGATGATGGGGATTTAATAGCGCTCATCTCAAAAAACAGATTTTTGCAAAATGAGAAAATTCAAGTATGGAATAACGGCGAAAACTACTACCGCATACTTATGTCCGCTATCCAAAACAGCGATTACGCGGCGAAAATAACCGTCGGGATGAATATAGATTTTCATCAGCATTATATTTATTATTTTAGAACAAGTTTATGGTTCGCGACGTTAATAGCTTGCTTTATAACGGTAATAACCTCTTTTTTGGTTATCTACTTTGGCTTTAAACCGGTAAAAACTATCAGCAAAAAAATACAAGAGATTACGACGGAGCGTCTTAATACAAGGCTTGACGAAAAACACGCCGTAAGCGAACTGAAAAGCTTAATAGTCTCTTTTAATAAAATGATAGAAAATATAGAAGACGTTTTTGAGAGACAATCAAACTTTTCAGCCGATATAGCTCACGAACTTCGCACCCCAATAAGCAGTCTTGTGACGCAAACTCAAATAATCCTAAATCAAACAAGAAAAGCGGACGATTATAAAGAGATACTCTATTCAAATCTTGAAGAACTTGAGCGAATGTCCAAAATGGTAAACGATATGCTGTTTTTGTCTACATGTGAGAGGGAAGCTATCTTAAAAGACGAGGTTGATCTATCTGAAGAGGTTTTAAAAACGGTTGAGTATTTCGGCATTCTCGCCGAAGAGAAAAATGTCACGCTTCTAACGCTAGGCGATACTTTTAAGATAGTCGGAAATAAAGAGATGATAAGGCGCGCTGTAGCCAATCTTATCTCAAACGCCATATATTATGCCGAAAAAAACAGCGCCATAACCGTAACGCTTTTAAAAAACAGAAAGACTTTGCAAATCTCCAATAAAACGCAAACGCCAATCTCCAAAGAAAATATAGACAGACTTTTCGATCGTTTTTATAGAGTTGAGAGCGCTAGAAATAGAAAAAGCGGCGGAAGCGGCATAGGACTTGCTATAGTAAAATCGATAGTAAAAGTCCATAAAGGAGATATTTTCGCCTCGTATGATAACGGCGTTATTGTATTTAACATCGCATTTTAGCTTTACATGTAAGCGGTTTTACTTTTTTGAAAAAACAAAACTTGTTTACATGTAGGGCGAATTTGTTTTGTTTTCTACATGTAAGAGATATCGTACTTTTGAAAAATTCATAAATCCATGTAGTATATCTACTGTAAAAACGACGTTATTGTATTTAACATCGCGTTTTAGCTTTACATGTAAGACGGTTTTGCTCTTTAAAAAAAATAAAACTTGTTACATGTAAGATGATATTAAAAAATTTATAAACCCACGCCTTGAGACTAAAGCTTTTCGCCATAGTTTTAAAAGCGAATGTGCTATACTTATCGCTAAAATTTTAAAAGGTTTTTGATTGGGCTATTTAGCGATTGCTTTAGGTGCGGTTCTGGGCGCGTTTTTACGTCACGCGATGTTTAACCTCTTAAAAGTAGACTCATTTCCATATCATACGCTCATTGTAAATGTCATCGGTTGTTTTTTGATAGGAGTATTCGCGGAATACTGCATTATAAAAAGCAATGTGCCCTCATCCGTCAGACTATTTTTTGTAACGGGTCTTTTGGGCTCGTTCACGACATTTTCGGCATTCGCGTTGGATACCGGATTTTTAGTAAGCAAAGGGGAAATTTTAAAGACATTTTTGTATATCAGCTCATCCGTATTTTTAGGACTTGCCGGTTATTTTGCTGCGGTTTATATAGTAAAAAGTTTAATTAGATAAGCGGGTAAAACCCGCTTAAAAATTATTTTACGACAGCGCCGTAAAAGTATGAAGAGTCATCATTTTCCTGCCATATATATACAAATGTATCACCTTCTCTTGTACATTTATATTTATTGTTCGTGGAAGAATTTTTATTGCACCTATCAAATCCTTGAAAATTAACTAAATTTAATGCATAGTTGACATATCGTGATGATATATTGTCATCATAGCGAACAAATAACAAAGCTTGCGTTAAATTTCCATCTAGACTGTCAAACTCATCATCAAAAACATCGTCATTCAATACGGAAAAATCAGCTAAAGATTCTCCGCGTATTGTTGCCAAAAGAGTTTCTGCTGTACTGTTGTGTTGCAAATAATACTCTATTCCTGTTGATGAATCTGTACGTGTATACCAACCATATGTGCTATTAAAAGCATACTCCGATTTATCAAAATCATCAAATGTTTCATTAGAAATGCTGTAAGCCTTTTCTTTATATACAAGAACAACGTTAGCTGCAACTGCTCCGAGTGAAAAAACTGGAAATACGCTATCTATTTCCTGAAAAGAGATTGACGGATTAACGTAAGGTTCTTGACCTCCGCTTCCACTGCCACCGCTTCCGCCGCAGCCAACCATAAACCCTAAAACTAAAACCGCGATAAGCAGTTTAAACATATTTTGCATGTCTACTCCTTGTAGGATAATTTTTTTAGTTAAAAATAGCCATATTTATATATATATGAAACTGTTCAGTCACACTATTAACAACTTTCCAGATATAAACTAAACCGTTAGCAGTTTTTTCGCATTGCATCTCACCGCTATTGTTAGTGCCACAACTAAATCCATAATCTCTATCTCTAAGCTTTAAAGAGTATGGTCCGAAACTTTGCGGCACAGAATATACTCTTTCCGCGATTATATAAATAACTCTGCCATTAATATCGCCAAATACCATATTAAAAGTTTCATCGCTATCCAGATTGATATTAGCCGTACCATTAAGATATAAATCTATTGTGTCGCTATCAAGTGTAACGCTTGCATCTACATTTGGTAAAACATCAGTTTTTTCATATACTCCGTTGCCCAAATAGTCATATGAATCAAGAATAGTCGCATTAAAATCTTCAATCTCTTTTGATGAAACCGCATACTCTTTATTAACGGTCATTTTTTTAAGTAATCCATTAGTGGTCGCGGGAAATGAATTCCAAAGCAAAGCAAAATTAATATCCGGCGAAGCGCTATCATCATCTCCGCCGCTGCAGCCAAATATAAACCCTAAAAGCAAACCCGTAATGAGCAATCTAAATGCATTTTTCATATCGTGCTCCTTTTTGGAAAATCTTTTTAAGTTCAACCATAAAGTTATTCTTCAATAAAATAAATGCAGGTAGAAAAAACAAAATGAATAATATAATGCAGGCGCTAGAAAATTCTCTTTTTTCTGACAACGCAGATGAAACAAATGATGTAATGAAAAAACAAGCGGATATTTTTGTAGAATATAATTTTAATAAATATTTAAGGTTATCTCTCTCTCTCTCTCAAATTTAAACTTAAATCTATATTAAACATTTTAGATTATAGTCCTCTTAATACTATTTTTATGTATTTTACATAAATGTTGATTAAAAATTGCTTGATAAATGGATAGTTTTATAAACTTACTATTTTAAATATCATATATAAAGTTCTCAGAAATATATGGATATTTGAGCGATATTTTGTGATTTAAAATATAAGACAAAGAATAATGACTTTGATGTATCAAGAACCCTTCGTGTGCATCTATCAACTCTATAAGTTTGTTCGCTTGATTGAAATTTAAATGTTTGCCTTCGCTGTATTCTACATCATAACTCGCGTCTACAAATACGGCGTCCAAATCTGTTTTTCGCAAAAAATCCAAACTTTGCTCCCCAATTCCGGAACAATCCGTAAGATATGCTATTGTTTTATTAGGTGTTTTAATAAGATAACCATGAGTCGGACGAGTGTGCAGCAGCGGTATGGGTGTAAACTCCAAGTTTGCCACTCTTACACTTTCAAAAGGAGTATTTTCTATAAATTCAAATCCGTGCCCTCTTATCAAAAGATCGGCAAAACCTTTGTCGTCTTTGGGATGATAGCATGGCGCATTTACCGCCATATGACGCAATCTTAAAAGCCCATAAGCGTGATCAGCGTGAAAATGAGTGAGAAATTGCGCTAAAAACTGCTTTTCTTCTCTTATTTGTAAAAATGTATCCGAACCGCTGTCTATAAATATCACATTATCTTCAAACTCTATATAAGCGCAACTCGGACCATTTCTCCTACCGCTTTTCCTGTACATACTACACGCCGCACAATCACAGCCATATACGGGAAGTCCGGCTGTATCGCTTGTACCTATAAACTTTAACGTTATATTTAACATTGAGTGCCTGACCACTCATTATACCAATCTTCCTGCTCCTCATGCCTTTGCTCCTTGCGTTTTAGCAGATTGTCACGAATATTCTCTAATTCCTCCGCGCTCATAAATTTCATCGCGCCAAGTTCCAAAAGCGGTACCGGTATAAGAACGGCTATCTCAGAAAGCAGCGTTTCCTTTTTATCCATAATATATATCTCCACCAAAATCTCAAAACAGTATCTTAGCACATTTGTCATAAAAGCTTTCAGAGAAGTTTTTAAGCGTATTAACGAAGCATTATTGTTTTTTAATGTAAACTACACATTACCTTCCGCAAAAGGATAAAAAATGGCTCTTTCTGTTATTATGATAGAAGATGATGAGGATTTAGCGGAGTTGCTGGTAGATTTTTTAAGAAAATGCGGCATTGAAGTTACAACTTTTCCCGACCCGTTTATCGGTATAAGTGCGATAAATATTAACAAATACGATCTTTTGATACTTGACTTGTCGCTTCCGGGACTTGACGGTTTGGAGATTTGTAAAGAGGTACGTGAAAAAAGCGATATACCTATTATAATTTCATCGGCCAGAAGCGATGTTGAAGATAAGATAATAGGTCTTGAACTTGGAGCTGACGACTATCTGCCCAAACCATACGAACCTAAAGAGTTATACGCCAGAATCATGAGTGTGATAAGAAGATACCGAAAAAGTGATAAAGAGATAGAACAAAAAAGTAATTTTGTTTTGAATGAAGATGCCAGAACTATAAGCTTTAAAGGCAGCATCTTAAAACTCACGCAAGCCGAATATGAAGTCTTATCGCTTTTAATAGAGCGCATAGGATGTGTTGTTTCGCGCAGAGATTTGATACGTTTCGCGCCATCTTTAAGGGATGAGAGCGAGAGCAGAAGTCTTGATGTACTCATCAGCAGAATACGTGCAAAAATCAACGATAATTCTAAAAATCCGGAGTTTCTTCATTCTATACGCGGTATAGGATATAGGCTTACACGATGAGACAACGATATTCACTTCAAACAAAAATAACAATTATATTTTGCGTAGCAATTGTAGCTGTGTGTCTCATAGGTATCGGCGCATACATCAAAAGTCAAAAAGAGTCGGCTTTGGGATTTTATCATCTGGCTATTTCACTTGCTATTTCGGAAGACTCACGCGACGAGACGAACAATAGATTTATCGCTGAAAAATTCACAAACGAAGGATTTGTGCTTGTTGAGAATGAAACACTTGCGGATGAAATCTCCAAAACATATGATAAAGAACTTGTACTCCGCAAAAAAGGCTATGACGAACGCAGACGCTATAAAGGCGGCGGTGAAGCGAAATATAACAAAATCTATATAGCGGAAGATGGCTCTGACTTCGGCATAATCTTTCATAATAATAATGAGTATCTTATTTTAAATCAAGCTAAAGACGAACGCATTATATTTCAAGTCCCTCAGACAGTTAAAAATTACACTGCCCTTTTGATATTTGGCAGTATTGTGCTGATGCTGTGTCTTTTATATATGGGGACTATCAGGAGTATCCGTCCGCTAAGAACATTGCGCGAAAAAATAAAAGATCTTGCCGAAGGTAACGATGAAATAGAGATTAAAATACAAGGTGACGACGAAATAGCCGAAGTTATAAACGAATTTGATGTCGCGGTTAAAAAGATACGCGCCTTCAGACAAGCAAGGCAGCTCTTTTTGCGAAATATTATGCATGAATTTAAAACACCCATTATGCAGGGTAAACTCTCTGTGGAGATGTTAGAGGAGAGTACGTATAAAAGCTCTCTTGAGAAGGTTTTTATCAGGCAGGAGAATCTTTTAAACAGATTTATCAGTATTGAAAAACTTAGCACAGGCGAATTGGGACTTGATATTCACAACTATAATCTGCGCGATATTATAGATGCTTCGCTCGATATCATCGGCGATAGAGCTTTAAATATAAGCATTGAGATAGATGATAAAAATGTGCAGGCGGATTTTGATATGTTGGCTATAGCTATTAAAAATCTACTTGATAACGCTCTTTTATATAGCTCCGACAAAAAAGCTTACATTAGAACAAAATGCGATGAAATTTTTATCTCAAATATCGGAAAACCTTTGGAGTTTCAGCTTGAAGAGTATAAAAAACCATTTTTTATGCAAGGTAAGAAGCAAAAAGAGTCTCGTGGACTTGGATTTGGACTGTTTATATCGCTAAATATTTTTGAACTGCACGGTATCAAAACAGAATACAACTATGAAAATGGAAAGAGTATTTTTACGCTAAAGTTTTAATCTTCATCAAACTGCCTCGCTTTAAAGCGAGGCATTATATTTAGAGTGTAACAACAGGTTTAATGAGATCTTTTGGTTTGTCCTTCATTAATAGCAAAGCCTCTTCTATGGAGTCGAGCCCTTTAAATCTGTGCGTCAAAAGCAAGCTCACATCAAGTTTGCCGTATTTAACTAAACGCGCAAGATACTCCATATTTTTCCTGCCGCCAGGCATAAGACCACCGGTAATTCTTATATGACCCATACCAAGTCCCCAACCAATACGAGGAATTTTTATATAATCCCCACTGCCAAGATAGTTAATGTTAGAGATAATACCGGCAGGTCGTACAATCTGCACAGCTTGTTCAAACGTATCAACATCACCACCGGCGATAATGACTTTATCAACACCTTCACCGCCGACTATATCTTTAATCTGTTCTACAATATCTCCGTCTTTATAGTTTATGATATCCGTAGCACCATATTTTTTCGCAACTTCAATGCATTTAGGACGAGAACCAACTGCCAAAATACGAGCTGCACCGCGAAGATTTGAACCTGCTACTGCCATAAGTCCGACAGGACCGATGCCGATAACTGCAACAGTATCGCCATACTCAACTTCAGCGTTATTTGCGCCATGAAAACCCGTAGGTACCATATCGGAAAGCATTGTAGCCTCTTCGATACTAATCTCAGGCGGTAAAAGTGCCATATTGCCATCAGCTTCGTTTACGTGAAAAAATTCTGCCATCAAACCATCTTTACTGTTAGAAAATTTCCAACCGTTTAACATACCATTTGAATGCTGTGAAAATCCTCTTTGTGAAGCTACTGCCTGCCAATCAGGCGTAATGGCGGGTATAATTACTTTATCGCCGGGCTTAAAGTCTTTTACTAATGAACCAACCTCAACAACCTCTCCGACACCTTCATGCCCGAGTATTAAGTTATGACGGTCGCCAATCGCACCTTCAAAAACCGTATGGATATCCGATGTGCATGGTGAAATAGCTAATGGACGCACAATAGCGTCAAATGGTCCCGCAACAGGTCGCTCTTTTTCTATCCAGCCGACCTTGTTGAGACCTAGCATTGCAAACCCCTTCATAAACTTCTCCTTACAAATGAATTTAATAGCCACAAACAGTAGTAACGGTGCATAAACCGCTTATAACAACAATTTATAGCTTAATTGTAAGAATACCATTTTGCAACATAAACCTACATAAAATTTTCTTAAAATGCTTTATTAGTATTAACAAATAACCTTATGTCGCGGAGTCAATTATCCCGCTTCCTACAACATATTCGTCTTGATAAAATGTCGCCAATTGCCCTGCGGCTATAGCGCTGGCACTCTCATCCATAACAATTTTAGCGCCTTTTTTATCGTCATCTATAAATATTTTGCATTTTAATTTCGGACTTCTGTATCGTATTTTGACGGCTGCTTCAAGTTCGTTTTTATCTACGAACATATTTAAAGATTTTACCCTAAACTCTCTTGCCTCAAGCTCATTTTTATTACCGACTATGATTTGATTTTTTTCAGGAATGATGGAGATGACGTAGTGCGGATCGTGAGCCCCTTTTATGTCAAAGCCTCTTCTTTTGCCTATCGTGTAGTGCATATAACCTTGATGAGTTCCTATGACTTCGCCTTTTGTATTGAGCACCTCGCCTTGTCTTGAGACATTCATATGCTCTTGCAAAATCTCAATATATGTATTTTGCACAAAACATATCTCGCTGCTCTCTTTTTGCGTAGAGAAATCTTCAAGTTCAGGAATGCTAAGCGCGAAAGCTTTTATATCTTTTTTATATTTTTCGCCCAAAGGAAAAATCATAAATGGCAACGCGTCCAGCGAGACTTGCGCTAAAAAATAACTCTGGTCTTTGCTTTTATCAACGGCTTCGTATATAAGTCCGTCTTTTATCTGTACATAATGACCTGTGGCTAATTTGTCCATTCCAACACTTTTGGCAAAATCAAGCAACGCGCCGAATTTTATATTTTTATTGCAAAGTACGCACGGATTTGGCGTTACGCCATCTTCGTAAGCTTTTACAAATGGGTTATAGACTATATCTTTAAACTCTTTATTCAGATCCAAAATATGATATTTTATCCCTAAAAATTCAGCTGCTCGTTTTACCATAGCTATATTTTTTTGGTGTTTTTTTTCATCTCCATGCAAACGCAGATAACAACCCTCCACATGATTTCCGGCTTGTTTTAAAAGATACGCCGTTGTAGTTGAATCAACGCCGCCGCTCATCGCTACTAAAATATTTGCCATTTTTTCGACCTCTTAATTTGTAAAATTCTCAATCTGTTTTTCTATAAGTTTGTATCTTGGGTTATCTTGAAGTCCAAGTTCTCGCATTAGTTCAAGATATGTTTTTGTATATTTTTTAATATCATTTCGTATCCACTCCATATCATCGCTTATCTGCCAAATGTCTGCTTCTTGGGGTTTGATTGTCTCGTAATTTACTAATACCGTTTTTATAAAATCAACCAAAGGCGTCCAAAATTCACTGCCGTAAAGATAGATTTTTAACGGAAGTATCTTTCTTGTCAAAATAAGAGTAGTCGTATCAAATAGTTCATCCATCGTACCAAAACCACCCGGAAACGCCACGCAAGCGACAGCGTTTCTGATAAGCATATTTTTTCGTATGGCAAAATTCTCAAGCGTTGCCGCTCTTGTTGTAAACGAATTTGTATCTTGCTCAAAGGGTAAAACAAGATTAAAACCCAAACTCTCGCCATTTTTGCCTTGAAACGCTCCTTTGTTCGCCGCTTCCATAATGCCGTATGAACCGCCCGAAGTTATATGAAATCCAACATCGGATAACATTTGAGCCATTTGAACGGCTTTTTCATAATAGGCATTCTCTTTTGTAAAACGAGCGCTTCCAAATATTGTAACTGTCGCGCCTATATCTTCCAAAAGCGCGAAACCTTTATCGCAATCATCTTTAAAACTCTTGATAACCTCTTTGCTTGTTTTTTTTATATCGTCACTGTATTTTAAAATTTCCATTTTCTCTCTTATAACATAGATAAAGGCAACAAAACCGATAATCTTTCTTGCCATTTTGGATGTGGAATAATAATATTTTTTTGCATAAACTTTGCTGTATCAAAAAAAATAATATCCAAATCAAGCGTTCTGGGCGCGTTTTTAAAGCTTCTTTCGCGTCCGAAAATCTTTTCTACATGTAGTAAAAACTTGAGTAATTTTTGCGGGTTTAACGAGGTTTGCAGTACTATAATAGCGTTGAAAAAGTCGTCTTGTTTTAAATATCCAAAAGGCGGATTTTGTAAAATTGGCGAAGTTTTCCTTACATGTACCAATGATGAGCTTAAAAAATATCTGAAAAGTCGATCAAACCTCTTTTTTACATCTCCTACGTTTCCGCCAAGTCCTATAAAAGCCGTATGTTTAAACTCATCGTTTGACGTTTTTGAGATTGGAAAAAATTTAGTTTTGTGCCAACGCAAAACTTTTTTGTCGCTATTTATCTCCATATAAAACTTTGGCTTTGCCATCAACTACCGCTATCGTATCTTCTATTCGAACGCCAAACTCATTTGGAAGATATATCCCGGGCTCTATCGTAAATACCATACCTTCTTCGATAACTGTGCTTCCATACGGAGATATGACGGGCAATTCGTGTATATCAAGTCCCACGCCGTGTCCTGTTGAGTGAATAAAGTATTTGCCAAATCCCGCTTTTTCTATCACATCGCGGGCGGCTTTATCCACATCGCTGGCTTTGACGCCTATTTTAATCGCATCTATAGCCGCTTTTTGAGCTTTTAAGACTATGTCGTAAATTTTTTGTCTAAACGGGTCTTTAAATTTTTGCGTATCTTTATGCGTAAATGTCGCGTTATCTCCCGCCTCTGTCGTGCGAGTTCTATCCGAGCAATAACGGCGGTATTTTACGCCTGCGTCCAAAAGCAGCAAATCGCCGTTTTTGAGCGTCTTATTTTTATTTGGCAGCGCGTGAGGTTTAGCGGCGTTTTCGTTTATAGCGCATATGGGCTTGAAACTCAGTTCATTTTGACCGCCAAATTTCATAGAATCTTCAGCTTTGTAGTGTAACCCTTCCTCATTTTCACCAATTCCGCAAGTTTTTAAAATTTGCTCAAAACGACCAAATCCATCTTTCCCAATCATCGCGGCAGTTTCCAGCAATTCTATCTCTTTTGGCGTTTTTATTATGCGCTTTTTTTGAGAAAAATTTTTTTGCGACGCGAAAAACAGGTTTAGATTTTTTGACAATGCGTTAAATCTCGCTACGCTAAACTCTAAAGGGTCGAAAACGATACGTTTTAAGCGCGCCTTTTTTATAATATCGCGCGCTTTTTTTATCAAATCTCTTTTGGCGTCCACAACTTCGGCGTTTGTTATATTTTCTTTCGCTTCGGCGACATATCTGCCATCCGTTATGAAATAGGCTTCATCCGTACCGAAGCGTAAAAACAGAGCGTTGTCGCAAGAAAATCCGCACTCGTAATAGAGCGCGTTTTCATTTTGGATAATGTACGCTCTGTTGTTCACGATTATGCTTTTTCTGCTGCGATTTGAGCTTTTCGCTTATTAATAGCTTCTATTTCTGCAAAGATTTGCATCAAAGCTATCAACGCCAAATGATACCCAAACGGTCCGAATCCGCTTATTTGCCCTGCGCAAGCCGGCGCTGTAAGGCTTTTTTGACGGAACTCTTCGCGGCGGTAAATATTGCTGATATGCACTTCGATCACAGGGATACCAATTGCACTTATAGCATCTCTTATCGCTACAGATGTGTGCGTATAAGCAGCAGGATTGATAATAACACCGTCAACCGTCCCCAAGCACTCTTGCAATTTATCTATCACTTCACCTTCGAAGTTTGATTGGAAAAACTCAATTTCGATTTTATTTTGTTTTGCCGCATTTTCTAACTGTGCATGAATGTCATTGAGACTAATCGCTCCGTAGATATTTTGTTCCCTATGTCCCAGCATATTGAGATTTGGTCCTTGTATAACCATTACTTTCATAATTTAATCCTTGTGTAAAATAAAGCCTAATTGTAGCAACATTTTGCATAAACTTAATTTACGCTACAATCTCTTTTAAAAAAGGATGAAGAATGAAAGTAATTTTAAGTGATTATTTGTTGGTATGTGATAGTCAGTTTCGTATTATAAAAAACGGCGGTGTAGTTTTTGATGAAAAGATTGTAGATATCGGCGATGGCGAAACATTGGCAGCAAAATATAAAAATGCCGATATTTTGAGGCTTGGTAAAAATTCTATTGTAATGCCGGGACTCATTAATTCGCATACCCATCTTGAGTTTTCCGCAAACAAAGCAGCATTGGCATACGGAGATTTTATGCAATGGCTAAAAAGTGTCATATCTTCGCGTGAAGAGTTACAAACCAAATGTGATGAAGAATTGATAGAGAAGGTTTTGCTGGATATTCTAAAAAGTGGCGTTACTACGATAGGCGCGATAAGCAGTTTTGGACTTGATTTGACTTCTTGTGTAAAAACTCCTTTACATGTAGTATATTTTGTTGAAGCTATAGGCTCAAATCCATCCGCCATAGACGCTCTTTTTAGTGATTTTAAGAGCAGATATTACGAAGCAAAAGGTGCCAAAAACCGCTCTTTCACGCCCGCGATTTCCATTCATTCGCCATATTCAACTCATCCTGTTTTAGCGCGCCACGCGTTAAATATAGCAAGAGACGAGGGTGTATTGGTAGCGGCTCATTTTATGGAATCATCGTACGAGCGAAAATGGCTTGATGGCGATGGTGGAACGATGGGCGAATTTATGAAAAGTTTTAATCCCCACGCGAAGCCTATGGCAACAGCTAAAGAGTTTTTGGAATTTTTTCACGATGTAAAAACGCTTTTTGTGCATGCCGTTCACGCCAAAGACGATGAACTTGAAATAATAGCGAAACAAAAAAACGCTATCGTGCATTGCCCGCGTTCAAACGCGCTTTTGGGAACGGGAGTTTTGGACATAGATAGAGCGCTAAAGATAAATGCGGTTTTGCTTTTGGGAACGGATGGACTTAGCTCAAATATAAATTTAAATTTGTGGGATGAGATGAGGGCAGCGCTTTTCACACATCAAAACTACAAACTTAACTCTTTGGCAATTTTACTTTTACAAGCAGCGACGAATAGCGAAGCGTTAAACTTAAACAGCGGTGAGCTTGTCTGTGGGAAAAACGCCGATATTATCACACTTAAATTGCAAGAATTGCCTAAAGACATTTCACAGCTTCCTTTACAGATAATTTTACAGACAAACAGTGCTGAAAAAGTTTTTATAAACGGCAAAGAGATATAAAAATGTGTTTTTTTGACATATAGACACATAGATATCATTCAAACTATGCAGAGTAGCTTTTATTTGCTCTACAAAAATTGACAAAACTGTTTTAAAGCCGCATAAGAGTTTTTATTTTGCATTCGATGGACAAGAAAAAACCTGATTTTACAAATCAGATACCAATCAATCAAAATGGAGTTAAAATCCGAACTTGTATAACTGCGACAACGGCGATAAGCAAAAGATGTCAGCAATCTCTATACTTCTTTTATCACTAAATATACTGTCATTACAAGCTATTGCAGACGGTATGGCAGTTTGGTGTAAAAAACTGTTGTAAAAAACTGCAACTCTTTGACATTGGCCGGCTGTAAAATACGTTTGGGTTGGACTTATAAATCATCTTGGTGTTAAAAATCAAAGGCAGATTTGATCAAATTGTCAATCTCGACATATTTTACAAAAAATATGTTTCGGCACGAAGTTATTTATCGGCATTCAACACTACACAGCCAAAAAAAGAGTAAACCATTTTGATTTAACGTACCCCATTATAGATTCAATTAATAAAAACAAATACAAGAAAACAATTTGAAGCGATTTTACTCACATTAAAATTACTATTTTTCGTTCGCTAAGCACCTCAAGGCATCTTTTTTATAGCAGAAAACAGTATAATTCAATCGTTTTTACTTCTTATCTCTTTTTTTAGTAGTGTTTTTGATAACTTCATCAATTCTGTTTTTAGCCGCTTCCCATGCATGCAAACCAAGCTTTTTAGCATCATCGGCAAACTGCTTTGTTTTAGGCACGGCATCCTCTTTAAAAGACTCGACTTTTTTATTTGTCTCTCTTTTTATCTCTTCAAATTTTTTGCCCGCCATCTCTTTAAATTCTTTAAAGGTTTCATCTTTGAATGTTTCTATCTTTTCGCTTAAAACATCTGCCGTTTGTGTGCTAAGTCTCTTTAATCTGGCGATATATGTATCCTGCTCCGCGATAATCTCGCTCAAAATTTTAGCCGAAATATCTATATTATTTATTTGGCACTGTTTCAAAAGTGCGATAAAACTCTCTTCTATGTCAATGACGCCAAGTCTATTCTCTTCAGAATTTTTCAAAAACTCCTTTATCTCGTCGGGCGCAAATTTGAGATTATTTTTAAACTTTTCGGCAGATTTCGCTATGCCGTCTCTAATGCCTTTTACCACTCCCTTAAGCACACAATGCGCATTGGCGTAGTCACTGTCGGCTATATCGCACGCAGCTTCCAAGATAGTGGAAGCGATACCCAAAATCCGCTGCTTTGTAAATTTACCCTCGTTTATAGCTTGATATGTAAAAGTCTTGCTAAGCTCACTTATAGTGTCTTCCGTATCAACACCATTTTCAAGAGTTGTGATAAACGCCTCTTCGGCAGCCTCTTTGAGTATTCCTAACATCTCTACGTTTAATAGTTTTGCATCATTCAATCCACGAACAACCTGTTCTTTTTCATCATCTTTTAGTCCTGTTAATGCTGCTTCAATCGTATCATATGTGTTGGCGATAAGCTGTTTTATCTCGGCGCTTTCACGATTGATAGCTTTTTCAATCTCTTCCCGTTCATAAATTATCTTAAAAAGATACTCTTTTTTATCGTAACTTGCCGCCCTTATTAATCCGTCCACGACGCTTGAAATGCTTTTGGCATCTCTTATTTTCTCCTCTTTCAGCGTAAATATAAAAAGTTCAAAAAGTTCTTTTATCGCATTTCTTACTTCATCTTCGCTCAAATCTTTCATTTTTTTGCGTCCCAAATCAAAGCTAATATCTCTTATAATCGCAAGTATCTGGGGATTTTTTTTGTTCTCTTTAAGAGTATTTTTGAAAATAATTTTACTTGATTCCATATTTCGCTCCTTGCCTATAAAATAAATTTTACATCGGTATCTATTTTTAATGCTTTAAATATCGATTCTCTATCTTCGCCATTAACCACTAAAAGCTCTAGATTATAGCTTTTATAGTCGCCTTTTTGATTGGAAAACTTTACAGTATGCTCTCTATCTTTTAAGATTTTTTTTATGATGGCTTTTATATCGCTTCCTGAAGCGATAATAACTTTATAGCGCCAAATGCACGGATACTCTATAACAAGCTCTTTTGAATTAATATCGTCTTTCAACTTAAAAACCTTATCATTTTTTCATTTATTATAATACAATTTGCTTTCAACAAAATAATAAAAGCACGCAATGCATACAAAGCGATGTTTGTCTTCATTGTCACGCTTTGGTCTAATATCCAAGATTTTCATTTACAAATATGATAACCGTACGACCGGGAGTATCTTGCATGACAATGCCGTATTTTTTTGAAATATCTTCGCCGGTATAGTTTGTATTCTTACCGAAAGAAGCAGCTTTTTCATTAAGTCTGGCAGCATTTTTTATAGCTGCAATATTTCTAATTCTCTCGAAACCGGCTTTTATATCTTTGACGATTTTATTGCTGCCTACTATTAAAAGGAGTTTTTTTGAGCCGAATATTTGCGCGGCTACTCTGTTACCGTCGCCATCGCAATTTATCAACTCGCCTTTGACGCTTAAAGCATTTGTGCTCGTTACAAAAATATCAGCCGTTATACCCTTTTTACGACGGTTGGTATTCTCCTCTTTGGATATACCATCTTCAAACTGGTTGAAAAGTTTAATGTCTTTATTGTTTTCGAGATATTCCAAAAGTCCTATCTGAACAACACTTACAGAACCGCCGAGACCAACGCTGCTTCCTTTTGTAATATATTTTTTGGCAGCTTCAAGAGCTTCTTGCTTTGTCTGAACGATGATAAACTCAAAACCATTTTTTTTGCAATTTGATTTTAATATACTAATATCCATTCTGATCTCCTTTAAAAATAAAATTATATCTGTATCCAGTTAATCCGCCGAATATTGATATTATCAGACAATATACTATTCTCCCACAATCATACTTATAATTTCTTTTAACACTCAAATAAAAATAAAAAAATAAGCGGTTACTCCCGAAAAAATCCCTTTAAAGTCGCATAATCAATTTATAATCAATTTTCAAATATAATTGGGGCTTTTAAGGAGTTTAAAGTTGAGTTTTTGGCAAAATATTTATGCTCATTTTGACCCTGTAGCGTTTCATATGGGTCCTTTTGCCGTGCATTGGTACGGGATTATGTATGTCGGTGCATTGTTGGGAGCTATATTTATCGCCAAATGGTTTGTCAAGAAAGACCATATGCCTATGTCGCTTAGCGTTGTAGATAGCTACTTTTTATGGGCTGAACTCGCTGTGATAATAGGTGCTAGAGTGGGCTTTGTATTGATATATGATCCTAATACCTATTACTATTTGACACATCCATGGGAAATTTTCAACCCTTTCCAAAACGGAGAGTTTGTAGGAATCCGCGGTATGAGTTATCATGGTTCGGTATTTGGGTTTTTGATAGTAACATTTGTCTATTGCAAAATATATCGTTATTCGGCATGGCAATTGTTGGATCTGGTGGCTTTGAGTGTACCCTTGGCGTATGTATTAGGGCGTATCGGTAACTTTTTAAATCAAGAGTTGGTCGGACGCGCTACGGATGTACCTTGGGGCATTTATGTAGATGGTGTTTTGAGGCATCCATCGCAACTTTACGAAGCGTTTTTTGAGGGATTGCTGGTATTTATCGTTGTATTTATTTACAGAAAATATAAAAAATATGACGGTGAACTTATCGCTATTTACGGCATAACTTACTCTATAGGACGATTTATAGCGGAGTTTTGGCGGCAGCCGGATTCGCAAGTAGGTTTTGTTTATGGCGGTTGGATGACAGCCGGACAGCTTTTGTCGTTGATAATTATAGCAATGGGTATTTTGTTATATATTTATATTATAAAAAGCGGTCAAAAAAGGCTCGTTAAAAACAGTGTTAAAAAGTCAAAGAAAAAACTTTGACTTATATGATTTGGTAACAATAACGCGTGGATTTAACTAAGTTGTAAAAATTTTATTTAAAAGGATATAAAGTGACCAATATTATCGAAGGATATATAGGTAAAAGGGTTGACGGTAAAAAAAGCCGTGTACCTGCAAAATTGGATTTTATTCAAAGCGCAACAGGGCTTTTTCTGGGACTATTTATGTGGGGGCATATGTTTTTTGTAGCCACTATACTTATAAGCGAGAGTGCTCTTAACTGGGTGGCCGGAGCATTTGAAGGAAGTCTCTTTTTGAGCGAAAAACAGCCTGTACTCGTTTCCATTATCGTATTTATCGTATTCTGTATATTTGTCGTACACGCCTGTCTTGGAATGAGAAAATTTCCTATAAATTTTCGACAATATCAGATATACAAAACACATGCGGACACCATGAAGCATCCTGATACGACTTTATGGTTTTTGCAGGCAAAAACAGGCTTTATAATGTTCTTTTTGGGTTCTGCTCACTTAATCATAGTAATGACAAACCCTGAAATAACAGCCCAAATTTCCGGCGGCAGAATGTATAGCCATTTCATGTGGCCACTTTATCTGATACTTCTTTTTGCGGTTGAGATTCACGGAGGTGTGGGATTATATCGTTTATGTGTAAAATGGGGCTGGTTTGAGGGCAAAAACGCAAAAATCACAAGAGCGCGGCTTACAAAATTGAAATGGGCGCTTACAGTGTTTTTTCTCGCCCTTGGTCTATTAACACTCGGTGCTTATATAAAAACAGGCTACAAATACGCCAATCTTAACAACGGCGTACAAGCGGCATATCAAATAAATAATGATGTAAAGGCGGTTATATAAAATGAATGTGAAATATTGTGACGCATTGGTTATCGGCGGAGGATTAGCGGGTCTTAGGGCAGCTGTAGCAGCAGCCGAAAAAGGACTCAGCACTACTGTTTTGAGTCTTATCCCTGTTAAGCGTTCGCACTCTGCGGCGGCTCAAGGCGGTATGCAGGCGAGTCTCGGAAACTCTAAAATGAGCGAAGGTGATAACGAAGATTTGCACTTTGCAGATACAGTCAAAGGAAGCGATTGGGGCTGTGATCAGGATGTAGCCAGGATGTTTGTTACAACTGCGCCTAAAGCCATTAGACAGCTTGCCGCGTGGGGTGTTCCTTGGACAAGAATCTCAAAAGGCACAAGAACGGCAGTTATCAATGCTGAAAAGACTACGATAGAGGAAAAAGAGGAGGTTCACGGACTTATACACTCTCGCGATTTCGGCGGTACAAAAAAATGGAGAACCTGTTATACGGCTGACGCGACTGGGCACACAATGCTTTTCGCGGTAGCCAATGAAGCTTTGAAGCATAACGTAAACATTGAGGATAGAAAAGAGGCGATTTCTCTTATAGTAGACAAAAACAGATGTTACGGTACAGTCGTTAGAGATTTGGTAACCGGCGAATTAACAGCTTATATAGCAAGAGGTACACTTATTGCTACAGGCGGATACGGCAAACTCTACAAACATACAACAAATGCAGTCGTTTGTGAGGGTATCGGCGCAGCTATAGCGCTTGAAACGGGATTGGCAAGTCTTGGCAATATGGAAGCCGTACAATTTCACCCAACTCCAATAGTTCCTTCCGGTATTCTTCTGACAGAAGGCTGCAGGGGAGACGGCGGTATTTTGCGAGATGTGGACGGACACCGTTTTATGCCGGATTATGAACCTGAAAAGAAAGAGTTAGCAAGCCGCGACGTCGTAAGTCGAAGAATGCTTGAACATATCCGCAACGGTAAAGGTGTCAAATCCCCATACGGCGAACACGTGTGGCTTGATATATCTATCTTAGGACGCGAGCATATAGAGAAAAACTTGCGCGATGTTCAAGAGATTTGTATGATATTTAACGGTATCGACCCTGCGGACGAAGGTCCTAAAGGATGGGCACCAGTACTTCCTATGCAGCACTACTCTATGGGTGGCATCAGAACAAAACCAACCGGCGAGTCTCCAACCCTAAAAGGTTTGTTTAGCGCCGGTGAGGCGGCATGCTGGGATATGCACGGATTTAATAGACTCGGCGGAAACTCTGTAAGCGAAACTGTAGTAGCAGGTATGATAATAGGTGATTATTTCGCTGAGTTTTGCAAAGAGAACGATATCTCCATCAGTACCAAGAGTATTGAAGCAGCTGTAGAAAAACAACAAAATCATATCAACGAAATACTTTCCCGCGAAAACGGCACAAATATTTTTGAGATTAAAAATCGCATGAAAGATGTTATGTGGGAACATGTAGCGATATTCAGAAATGGGGAAGGTTTGCAAAAAGCGGTTACGGAACTTGAAGGACTTTATAAAAAATCTCTCAAAGCCTCTATTAAAACTAAAAATATCGGTGCAAATCCCGAACTTGAAGAAGCATACAGAGTACCTAAAATGCTTAAACTTGCCCTTTGTGTAGCACTTGGAGCACTTCAAAGAACTGAGAGCAGAGGCGCGCATTATAGAGAGGATTATCTAAAGCGTGATGATGCCAACTGGCTTAAACGAACTCTTGCCTATTGGAAAGAGGATGCAACTTTGCCGACTTTGGAGTATGAAGATCTTGATATTATGAAGATGGAGCTTCCGCCCGCGTTTAGAGGCTACGGCGTCAAAGGAAATATAATAGAAAATCCTTTGAGCGCAAAACGTCAAGAAGAAGTTGATAAAATAAAAGAGAAACTGGAGACTGAAGGCAAAGATCGTATCGAGATACAAGAGGCTATTATGCCATTTACGCTTCAGCCGCAATTTAAAGCAAAAAACGAGCGCGTAGGAGATAAAAAATGAACCGCACTATCACTATAAAAGTATTTAAATATAATCCTCTTGCGAAGGATTCGACTCCTCAATTTGTAGAGTATAAATTAGAAGAGACTGACGGTATGACACTTTTTATTGCATTAAATCAAATACGCGAAAAATATGATGCGGATTTAAATTTTGATTTTGTCTGTCGCGCCGGTATCTGTGGAAGTTGCGGTATGATGGTAAACGGGCAACCGCGCTTAGCATGCAGAACATTGACCAAAAATTATCCGAACGGTGTTTTACAGCTTATGCCGCTTCCTGCTTTCAAACTTATCAAAGATTTGTCGGTAGATACCGGTACTTGGATGAACGGCATGAGTAAACGCGTTGAGAGTTGGATACACTCCGACCATATAACTGATATTTCAAAGCTTGAAGATAGAGTTGAGCCTGATGTCGCCCAAGAGGTATTTGAGCTTGACAGATGTATAGAATGCGGTATATGCGTCGCTGCATGCGGTACGAAACTAATGCGTCCCGATTTTTTGGGAGCTGTTGGATTTAACCGTGTCGCACGCTTTGAGATAGACTCACTTGATAAAAGAACGATTGAAGATTATTATGAATTAATCGGAGACGACAATGGAATATTTGGTTGCATGAGTCTTCTTGCTTGTGAAGATAACTGTCCTAAAAATCTGCCTTTACAAAGCAGAATCGCTTACCTGCGCAGAAAACTGGTTTCAGTCAAGTAAATATCAAAAGGAGTTTGCGGTGTTCGCAAACTCCTGCTTTTATTTATACTTTCGGATTTAACTCCATCTCCAACTCTTCATCGATTATCTTTTTATCTAAATTTTTAAATGCAACGCTTAGCATAAGTTTGATACGATTTAATTGATTGACAGTGGATGAGCCGGGATCATAATCTATAGCTGTAACATTCGCTTCCGGATAGCGCTCTTTTAAAGCTTTCATAACGCCTTTACCGGTTATATGATTAGGCAAGCAAGCGAATGGCTGCATACAAACTATATTCGGCACACCTTCATGTATCAAATGCACCATTTCAGCCGTTAAAAACCACCCCTCGCCTGTTTGATTGCCGCGTGACAAAATCGGAGCCGCGCCGAAAGCTAACTCGTCTATGCGTGCAAATTCAGTAAAACGACTACTGTTTCTTAATGCATTTCTAGCGCTTTTCCTATAAAATTCCATAGCCATTATCACGGCTTTTCCCGCAAGCGCGCTAAACGCTCCTTTGGAGAGATACTTGTGATTGAAGTCATAATCATAAGCGCAATACAGTAAAAATTCCATAATGCCCGGCATTACCACTTCGCAGCCCTCTTTTTCTATCGTGTCGGCTACATCGTTGTTAGCTGTCGGATGATATTTGACAAGTATTTCACCCACAAGCCCAACGCGTGGTTTTTTGATATCCAGCAACGGGAGTTCGTCAAAATCTTTTATAATCCTCTCTATATTTTTATTAAAACTCTTAAAATCGGCCTTTGCAAGAGATTCTTTGCATACAGCAGACCATTTATTAAACAGCGCATTAGCAGAACCTGCTATTTTCTCATAAGGCCTTGTACGAAATAGCGTCTTCATCAATACATCGCCGTAAACGCAACTCATTATGAGGCGATTTAAAAGCGGCAAAGAGAGTTTAAAGCCCGTATGTTCTTCCATACCCAAAGCATTAAATGAGATAACCGGCACTTGAGGAAATCCGGCATCAAAAAGTGCTTTTCTAAGATACGCTATATAGTTTGTAGCACGGCATCCGCCACCTGTTTGACTCATCATGACAGCTGTTTTGTTTAAGTCATATTCGCCTGATTTTAAAGCCTCTATAATCTGCCCTACAACAATGATAGACGGATAGCAAGCATCGTTATTGACATAACGCAACCCCTCGTCTATAGCGTTTACGCCTACTTTTTCCAACAATTTAAACTTATATCCGCACGCATTAAAACAACTCTCCATAAATTGAAAATGCATAGGCGACATTTGCGGCGCGATGATAGTGTAGCCCTCTTCTTTCATCTTTGCCGTAAACATAAGTTTTTGATATTTCAAAGGCATAGGCTCTTTGGTAAAACTCATATTTTTACTGCGTTCAATAAGAGCGGCTTTAAGTGAACGAATACGTATCTTTACTGCACCCAAATTACTAACTTCGTCTATTTTTATGCAAGTATATATCTTATTTTTACGCTCCAGCAACTCTTGCACCTGATCTGTCGTAACGGAATCAAGTCCGCAGCCAAAAGAGTTCAACTGTATCAAATCCACCATATCGTGTTTTGAGACAAATGAAGCGGCACGATAGAGTCTGGCATGATAAGTCCACTGGTCAACCACTCTCAAAGGATTCTCAAGTTCTTCTTTATATGCTATGCTGTCTTCGGTCAAAACCGCCATACCAAGTGATGTAATGACTTGCGGTATACCATGATGGATTTCAGGGTCAAGATGGTATGGACGTCCGGATAAAATAATGCCGTGCGTACCCGTATCTTTCAAAAACTCAAGCGTTTCTCCGCCTTTTGCGGCGATATCGCGCTTAAAGTTTAACTGTTCTTCCCATGCTGCATTTAGAGCGCGGCAAATAGCAGAAGGTGCAGCATAAGATTTGAAAACATCAACAAGTCTGCGAGAGAGTCTGTCTTTATCTTCAAGCGATAAAAACGGCTGAATATAATTGATATCTTTCTCTTTCAAAAGCGAGATATTATTTCTGATTTGCTCTGGATACGAGATAACAATAGGACAGTTGTAATGTTTATGCGCGTCATGAAACTCTTTTTTTTCATAAACTACGCACGGATAAAATATACTTTTCAGTCCCTTTTCTATCAAATCCACAATGTGCCCGTGAACAAACTTCGCCGGATAGCATATAGAATCCGACGGCAACGTGTCAAGCCCTTTCTCAAGCAATGTTTTGGATGATTTATCAGACAAAATAACTCTAAATCCCAAATGTGTCAAAAATGTGAACCATAATGGATAATTCTCATATATATTTAAAGCGCGCGGTATGCCTATACTGCCAAGCGGCGCATTTTCCAAAGGCTTATATGCAAAAAGTCTCTCATATTTATAGTCATAAAGATTCGGCAGACTTGAATTAATTCTCTCTTTGCCGGCACCTCTCTCGCACCTGTTGCCCGTTATAAATTTTCTGCCATCAGAGAAACGGTTAAGCGTCATAGCGCATGAATTGGAGCATGCATGACATCTTAGCATTGTATGACGCACGCTGAAATCATTTAGCAATTCCCTGTTCAGCAATGTGGAATGATCAATACCCTGATATCTCTCTTTGGCTATCAAACCGGCACCAAACGCACCCATAAGTCCTGCGATATCCGGTCTAACAACATCTCTTTTTGATATAAGCTCAAAAGCTCTTAAAACCGAATCATTATAAAAAGTGCCGCCTTGAACAATAATCCGTTTGCCCAAATCTTCGGGATTTTTTAATTTTATAACTTTAATAAGCGCATTTTTTATAACCGCATATGAAAGACCTGCCGATATATCCGCAACGCTTCCACCCTCTCTTTGAGCCTGCTTCACGCTGGAATTCATGAAAACGGTGCAACGCGAACCCAAATCGCAAGGGGCTTTTGACAATAGCGCCTCTTTGGCAAAATCCGCCACATTCATTTTTACGGAGTGGGCAAATGTCTCTATAAATGAACCACACCCAGATGAACAAGCTTCATTCAGCATAATGTTATCTATAGCGCCGGATTTGATACGTACATACTTCATATCCTGCCCGCCTATATCCACAATACAATCCACATCTTCCATAAAAAATGAGGCCGCTTTATAGTGAGCTATAGTTTCAACTTCGCAAGCGTCTATCTTATAGGCCTCTTTGACAAGTGCTTCACCATACCCCGTAACGCATGAAAAGGCAATTTTGACATTTTGAGGTAATTTCGCATAAATTTCCTCAAGCATTTTTTTGACAACTCTTAAAGGTTCACCTTCATTACTCGCATAAAATTCATAAAGTATCTCATTATTTTTACCGATAAGTACGGCTTTTGTAGTTGTAGAGCCGCAGTCCAGCCCCAAAAATGCCTCGCCCTCATAAAAATTTAAATCCGCTCTCTTTGCCCTAGCGCTTTCATGGCGCGCCAAAAATCGTTCTTTTTCAGCCTCATCTAAAAATAGAGGCCTCAAGGTATTCATTGTGCTTGTTGATTTTGACGAAAGTTTATTAAATATGTCTATTATTTCACTCAATTCCAAAGTTTTTTCACGAAATTCGGCTGCCCCCAAAGCCACAAAAAGTTCACTGTGATTTGGTGTGATAATATTTTCTGTCTTCAACTCCAAAATATCTATAAATCTCTGTTTCAATTCGCTTAAAAAGTTTAATGGCCCGCCCAAAAATACAACATTTCCTCTTATCTTTCTGCCGCAGGAAAGTCCGCCTATGGTTTGATTGGCGACGGCTTGAAAAATAGAGAGTGCTATATCACCTTTATTGACACCCTCGTTCAAGAGAGGTTGCACATCGGTTTTAGCAAATACACCGCATCTGGCAGCTATAGGATAGATATTTTTAGCATTTTTAGCAAGTTCGTTAAGGCCATTGGCATCTGTCTTTAAGAGCGTCGCCATCTGGTCTATAAACGCTCCCGTACCACCTGCACAAGTACCGTTCATACGCTGTTCTACACCATTTGTAAAAAATGTGATTTTAGCGTCTTCGCCGCCAAGCTCTATGCTTACATCGGTATGAGAGATAAATTTTTCAACCGCTTTGGCACATGCGATAACTTCCTGTACAAACGGAATGCCGCAAACAGAAGCTATATCTATACCGCCACTTCCGGAAATAGTTACGGTAGCCTTTTGACTAGGTTTATAGAAAGTGAGTTTTTTCAGTGCTTTGATATGATTTACGATACAATTTCTAACATCAGAATGATGTCTTGTGTAAACGCTGTGGAGTAGATTGTGAGCATCATCAATCAATACAATTTTAACAGTTGTAGAGCCGACATCTATGCCAATATGCAGTAAATCGCCATTCAATCCCGCTGCTCTTAAACTCAATATCGCTCCTAAATTTAAAAATAAGAAAATATCTTACTATTTTATAACAAAAAAATATTTTTTTCAACTTTTTTTCAAACAAAAAAACGTGGGATTTTAGCGTTCAATTTGACCAAAATATCGTAACTGATAGTATTAAACTCTTTCGCCCAAATATCGGCGTCATTAAAGATAGAAATCTCTTCGTTCTCGCTGTTTACACTCAAACTATCCATAGATACGCGCCCCAAAATCAACGAACCATCGCTTGTGCGAAGCTTGCTGCCGCCGTTGTACCTCATCAATCCATCCGCATAACCCACATCATATAAAGACGAAACTAACTCTTGTTCGGCTGTAAACATACCGCCGTAACCCACTCTTTGATCCACTTTTAAAACCCTTTTGCTGACTCTTTTGGCACATAACTCCAACACCGGCTTTAAACCAAACTCTCCAAACACTTCAGGCATTTGCGTATAGCCGTACATAGCTATACCAACTCTGGCAAAATCCTCATCAAATTTGTTACATCTTAAAAGCGCTGCAGAGTTATGAGAATGAAAAAACGGCTTATTCATACTGTATTTTTTGGCTAATTCAACAATCTGCGTCTTAATCGCATGCCAATTTTCCCTCTGCCAAAAAAAGCAGCTTCCTATCTCATCAGCAGCACGATAATGCGTAAAAACGCTATGAAGAATAACCCCTTTTCGTTTTATCATACCTAACGCCATATCAAGTTCTTCAGGATTAAGTCCGTTTCTATGCATACCGCTATCTATTTTAAGCGCTATTTTCACACCTCTTGGAACGAACTTTAATGTATCAAACTCATTTACTGCAAAGATTATATTGGAATGAACGAAAAAATTTTCTTTATGTTCGGACAAAACGATAATGTCGCGAAAAAATCCTTCAATTTCCAAAGCCTCTTTTGCTTCTCTTGTGATAGCGTGAGTTATGCCCAAACTTGCTACTTTTGGAGCAAATACACTAAGTCCGTGTCCATACGCATTGTCTTTCAAAACTGCCGCTATTTTCTCGTAACCATCTGTTTTTTTTGCCAAAATTTCAAGATTTGAGTGCAGATTGTTTGCGCTTAGCTTAATATACGCCATTACTGTGCAAGCTTTAGACCAAGCGTGAAAGTTTTTCGTACTTGATAGTCGTATTTGTAGAAAATTTCATAAAATCTCTTTGCATCAAGTTTTGGCGACGCACCAAAATCATAAGATAAAGAGTTCGACTGCTTGGGTATAGTTTCATCTAAAAATCGCCATATCTCTTCTCGTATCTCCAGAGCTGCTTCGCGCTGATTTTTATATGCCTCTTTATCCACAAAATCTCCTTTGTAACAGTATGCGTAATTATATACTGATTTATGTATTATTTTATACAAAAAAGGATAAAATTCTTATTTTAAAAATCATCTTAAGGTTCCGTTATGAAACAAAAAATACTGCTCTTCACTGTTTTCTTGATTATTGCAGCAACCGGTATTCTCGCACTTTTTGGTGAAAAAGTTTACTCATATTTTCAAAGCGATACAATTTTTAAAGATATGGACTCTGGCTGCGATTTGCATGCTAACTCCTGTGAAGTTATTTTTGACAGCGGAAAAAGTATCAAGCTTGATATATCCAAACCAATTAAAACTGGTGAAAATTTTACTCTCAACGCATATGCATCGGGTTTTCATGATAGCAAGCTAGAAGTAGTAATATACGGCGTCGACATGAATATGGGAATTTTTAACTATACACTTGAAAAAACTACGGATGGCGTTTACAGTGGTATTGGCTCACTGCCAATGTGTATGCACGGTAAAATGAGTTGGAGAGTAAATATCATATCAAAAAAAGACAATATCGGAGCAAGTTTTACGCTGGAACTTTTATAAAATAAACTTTATTTATCTTGCTAATAGAACTTCATAAAAATTTTTAAATACTAAAGCATAAATTAGAACTCTTTTAGATATTATTTTCAAAATATTTTGAAAGCTCACTAAGAGCGAGAGAGGCTTCATGCATATTTTTTGGATTGCCGCTGTGGTGGGTTCTGTATTTTTGTTTTGAGAGTAGTTGTGTCGTGGGCGGATTTGACGGCGATAACGCCGATGAGTTGGATGTTACGGAAGGCGCGTTTAACTTCTATCTTTAAATTCCATTACAAGTTTTATAGCGATGTTCGGTTGGGTGGAACTCGCTTGCGGTTATCAATTTAAACTTTGTTATCATTTAAGTGGACACTAAAGATAAGGCGAAGCTTTTCGCTAGTCATAATATTCTTAAAATATATGAGAGAAAATTGTTTTTTGAGAGCAAAAAATGTTGAATTTGACTGCTCAAACTACTTAAAATAAGTGAACGGTTCGTTTAAACATATGTGTATTTCAATTTATTCTTCAAAAAATAGATATAGTATTGGCATAGACAAGCAAATATTATCTCCAAAACAATATCAAAACCCTTGTTTTAAATAAAAGAGATGTAATGATGTAAAATTATTATGTTTCGAATTTGAAAAATTCCTCTATCGGTACTTCAAAAAGTTTTGAGAGTTTCAAAAGGTGTTTTAGGTTGAAGTGTTTTCCATGCGCGTAATTTTCCAAGTGCGCATAAAATCCCGATGACTGTTGCCCTATAGATAAAGCAACCTCAAGTTGACTCATATTTTTTGATTTTCTAATTCTTTTTACATTTAGAGAGATATTTTTGAAAAATTCATCTTCTTGTTCTTGTGTAACTATTTCAGGCAGATTCAGCATTTTTATTCCTATAACTAATTTTTTAGCAATTTCATATAGAAATGATACCTATAAAGATAAATATATAAAAGTGTTAGTTGTATGTTCAAATCAGAGAATCTTTGTTTAAACATAAATATGAAATAAAAGGAGAAGAAATGAAGTCAGATTTAGTTATCAAAAACACTGTTTTGATAAGTTTTATCACGATATTTTTAAGTGGTTGCGTTGATTCGCTACGTCCTATGTACACAATACCAAAAGTATAAAAATAGATAAATATTTGATTACACAGTTAAATATGGCTTCTACAAGGAATGTGGATATTGGAAATGGTGGTTATGAATTATTAAGAAGAAGCAACAAGGAATTAGTAGAATCGCGCACTGCAAGTATAAGAGACGCTGTAGAGCAAACTGTTAAGAGCGTACTTGGCGGAGAATTTTTGACCAATGTTAAAATTTATCAGATTCCACATATAACAAAAAGTATTGAACAAGAGACACAACTTTATTATGCTGCCGAAGGAGATGTTTGGGGTTTTAAATCAAATAACATCAGAACACTACGGTTTTGTGCTTGGAGACGAAGTTATATGGATAGAATACAGTGTATCAGATAACTCTAAGAGGTAAGTGAGCGGCATAATAAAATTACTTATAAACAATAGGGAGTGTTTGGTAGAAAAACGAGATGAAAGTTGCCATACAACAATTAAAGTAAGGCTATAACAGAAACTAAAAAACAATAGCTAAAAATGAGCTTCCTAAACTTTTCCTTTCAAATCTTCCAATCTCTTTATTCTATTTTGCGTTGAAGGATGAGTTGAAAAAAGCTCTCTAAACGATACCTTTTTACTGGCAAACGGATTTACGATAAACATATGAGCGCTCTCTTGCGAGGCTTGTTGCATAACCCCGCCTTTTGCGTAAGAATCAAGCTTTGAAAGCGCGCTTTGAAGCCATTCTGGGTGTTTGGTGATTTTAGCCGCTCCTTCGTCCGCCATATATTCGCGATTTCGGCTTATCGTCATTTGGATAATAGTAGCCGCAAGCGGCAGAACAATGGCTATAGCTATCATAACAAGCGGATTTTGGCGATTTCTACCGCTATTGAACGCCCCGCCATAATGCATAATATTGGCTATAATAGCGATAGCTCCGGCAATAGTCGCCGTAACAGAACCTATTAAGATATCATAATGCTTTACATGTGAGAGTTCGTGCGCCATTACGCCTTCAATCTCTTGAGGAGTTAGCAGATTTAAAAGTCCTTCCGTCGCCGCAACTGCCGCGTTTTTTGGATTTCTACCTGTGGCGAAAGCGTTTGGAACGGATTCTGGGATAATATAGACTTTAGGCATGGGAAGATTAGCTTTTTGTGCCAATCTCTCTACTATTTCATAAAATCCTTTTGCGTTTTGTTTGCCCACTTCTATCGCGCGGTAGTGTTTTAGCACAAGTTTGTCCGAATAAAAATAACTAAAAAAGTTCATAGCCACAGCTATGCCAAATGCTATTAACATGCCGTTTCGTCCGCCTATATAGCCGCCGATAAAAACAAACAGCAATGTTAAAGCGGTTAATAAAAAAATAGTTTTAAAAATTTCCATTTATAACCCCTTGCGGCAATAAAACGCCGTCTATCCCCGCATATATAGCTGATGCTATGGAGTCATCGGAACAGCATAGCAGCACTTTAGAGTCAAACAGATAATGTTCCGCGATGTGCTGTATCTTTATTGCTGCTTTTTTCGTCTCAGCCACAATATAAAAAGCACCTGCGGCATTAGCTATAACAGCTTCTTTAACACTGTTTGTTTTGACGGCAAAAGTTATCTCTTTTTCTTTGCAAATCGTGCGAAACAGGACAAAATTTTCTTCATCAAATTCAAATATAACAGGTGATTTTACTATCTCTTCGGCTTTTTTGACAACATGAAACGGCTTAAAATCAACTAATTTATGCCCGATAATTATCATTTTTTTCTCCTAAAACATTCTCGGCAAAAATATTTGCCCTCTTTCATCAAAGCCTCTTTCTCACTCACAAATATTCCGCATTTACCACACTCTACCATCAACTCCGCACCATCTACCGCACGGCTTTTCGACTTAAAAAAAAGTAGATATATAACAATAAATACCGCAATCAATATAATTATGATTTTAAGCATCAAATCCTCTTAAAAGTACATATTGACGCTTTTCACGCGAGAAAATTTGGGCATTTAACCCCACAATCTCATCTTTAGCTCTTTCGCCTTTATATAAAAGCATCATTGTATTTTCATTGTAAAAACCTTTTGATAATTGTATCAAAAATTTTACCTTTCCGACAGCGCGAGATGTTATCATATCAACAACAAACGGCTTATCTTCCTCTATACGTTTAGACTTTATCTCTACGTTAGAGAGTTTCAGTTCGCATTTCACCATATGCAAAAACGCACTTTTTTTTGGTTTTGGCTCATAAAGTATAAAATGACATTTGGGAATAGCCGTGGCCAAAAATATAGCAGGAAATCCCGCCCCGCTTCCTATATCTATCGCGCTTGAGGGCGAAAACGGCAAAAAATGCAATGGAAAAAGACTGTCTTTTATATTTTCAAATACATGTGCCTTATCGCGCGCGCCTGTGATATTATGCGTTTTGTTATACGAAAGCAGCATTTCGCAAAAAATATCGCAACTATTTCGCAAATCGTCGCTGCTATCCATTAGAGCAGATGTCCCATTTTCTCTTTTTTAACTTTCAAATATGAGATATTTTTCGGGTTTGGTTTGATAATTATCGGCACTCTCTCCACAACATTTATGCCTTTGAGACTTGTCAGCTTTTGCGGATTGTTTGTTAAGAGTTTTATATCTGTAAATCCGAATGATTTTAAAATAAATTCAGCCGCCTCGTAAGTACGCTCATCTGGCCTAAAACCAAGCTCGTGATTAGCTTCTACCGTATCCATTCCATCGTCTTGCAGCGCATAAGCGTTTATCTTATTAAACAAACCTATATTGCGCCCTTCCTGCCTCAAGTATATAACCATACCGCCGTTTTTTTGTATAAATTCAAGCGCGTTCTCAAGCTGGTCTCGGCAATCGCATTTCAAACTTCCCAATACATCGCCTGTTAAACATTCGCTGTGGATTCTTACATTCGGTATTTCACCCAAAGGTTCTTTTAAAATCACCAAATGCTCTTTCTCTCCCTGTTTATAAGCTTGCACTTTGAAATTCCCAAAACGCGATGGAAGATTTGCCATTCGTGAAATCTTAATATCCATGACTCCTCCGCTGATAAATAAGTGCGAGTTTATCCAATTTTGGCAAACAATCTCTTTAAAGCCATTTTTCAAAGCAAAAAAGTATCTGTTTTGCGACAAAGTGATAAAAAAATATAAAAATTTCTCTCTCTTTTATATTTTTATAGTGTAAAAAATTATATAATTACACCTCATATTTTCAGCGGGCTGTTAGCTCAGATGGTAGAGCAGTTGACTCTTAATCAATTGGTCATAGGTTCGACCCCTATACAGCCCACCACAACATTTGTTGAAATTTCACATATTGACACTATTCTATACCGACAGATTAAAATAATATTTTTAAGTTTATATTACAGTTATTTGGAGTAAAATAGTCCGATATTAGCTTTTTGCTGATAAATTCTATTACGGGGGGCTAAAATGGCGTGCTGCGGTTCAAAAAAAGAGACGAAAGCGACAAAACCTGCTGAAAAAGACAGCAAGAAAAAGTCAAAATAACTCTTTTGCAATATCCATCGGCATTCAGCCGATGGAATTACTTTTAAAACATAAATTTTCATATTATGCGGTTTTATATAGTTGTAGAATGATATCATTGTCATAAATGTCGCTTTCCGAATAACGACAGATTTAATATAGTGAAGAATTTTTAGCCACATATTTATTCGACTTTAAGTACCAGACAAAAACAAGCCTAACCTAACGCTCTAAAATGCTTTTCGTATATAATATATCTTTGTAAAACAGTGCTTACGGCTAATATACAATAAAAATCTCTTTGTTCTTGTTGTCTGTAAAAATAATTTTGACTTATATTTTTATGCAAATATGATTAATTTTAAATAATGGGTTTTTATTATGATATATCGTTTATTAAAAATATACAAAAAGCGGTGATAAAATTGGCAGAAGATGTTATAAGTTATATTTATTTGATTTTGATAACAAAACAGTTATATTAATCTAAGCTTTAAAATTGCATTTAAGTTTCTGGTGCAACGTATCATAGTAGTTACTATTTTATCATATTTTATGATAATATAAAATTTACTCTCAAGCAATCAACCTTTTATATATTTTAATTTATTAGATAATACAATGCAGTGGTTTGATTTTAAATATCAAGATTTAATTGACGATTTTAATTCATCTATAAAGGAGTATGTATGAATAAGTACATTAAGCTTTTGATACCGTTCATAGTCGGTATTGTTGTCTATTTTGCAGGACTTTGCAGTATAGAGTTTTCTCAAGTAGCCGTTGTTGGCGGCGTGCCGCAATTAACTCACGGTATTTGGATATACCTAAGTATATTCATGGGAGTTATAGTAGGGCTTATTTTAGAACCGATTCCGCCTGCGTTGGTAGGGCTTATCGGTGTTGCCATAGCAGTCTTTTTCAAAGTTGGTCCGCTAAAAAGCGGCAACCCCGAAGCAGTTATAAGCAGCAAAGCGGCAATAGAATGGGGTTTGTCCGGTTTTTCCAACGCTACCGTTTGGCTCATTTTCGCGGCCTTTGCTATTGGACTTGGATATCAGCAAAGCGGGCTTGGAAGAAGATTGGCGTTGACGCTTGTTAAAAAGCTTGGAAAATCCACGCTTGGTCTCGGATATGCGATAGCTCTTACAGATGGTATTCTTGCTCCTTTTATTCCAAGCAATACAGCAAGAAGCGGCGGCGTTATTTATCCGATAGTGAGTTCTATCCCTCCTATGTTTGACTCTTACCCCGATAAAAATCCGCGCAAAATAGGCGGATATATTATGTGGGTATCGCTGGCCATCACTTGCGTAACGAGCTCTATGTTTTTAACCGGTTTAGCTCCAAACTTGCTTGCCGTAAGCACGGCGACAGGAGCAGGAATTCCTGAAATAAGCTGGTTTAGCTGGTTTATAGCGTTTTTACCCGCAGGTATTTTACTGTTTGCTTTGACGCCTTTATTGGCATACATTATCTATCCACCCGAAGTTAAAGGCTCTCCGGATATCGTAACTTGGGCAAAAGATGAATACTCAAAAATCGGCTCAATGACAACGAAAGAGAAATGGATGATAGCGATATCCGTGTTTGCTCTTGTATTTTGGATACTCTCTTCCATAGGCTCACTAAAAAACAGTATCATAGAGTTAGACGGCACGACAACGGCAATATTTGTTATCATTTTTATGCTTGCCACTAAAATCATTTCATGGAATGATTTTTTGAGTAATAAGCCTGCGTGGAATGTTTTGGCTTGGTTTTCTACATTAGTAGCTTTGGCAGGAGGCTTGAAAAACGTCGGTTTTCTGGATTGGTTGTCGGTTATACTTAAAGCGTCTCTTGACGGTTTCTCTCCTCTGACGGCTATCATAGGCTTAATATTGGCTTTTTACCTATTGCACTACTTTTTTGCATCAACCACAGCCCATGTTACGGCGCTACTTTTGTTATTTATTATAATGGCCCAAGCAATAGAGGGTGTTAACGTCTATCTTGCAACTGTGCTTATGATGCTATCTTTGGGTATTATGGGTATCATTACTCCATATGGAACGGGACCTTCGCCTGTCTATTTTGGTTCTGGTTATATCAAAGGCGGGGAGTTCTGGAAACTCGGCGCAATATTCGGCTTGATATATCTTGTAGTATTTTTAGCCATAGAAGTTCCTTGGGTTTTGGGCGTTGTAGGGGATTGGATAACTCCTTCTTCCATAGCGGCAGCGCATTAAAAACATTAAACTCTATCTTTGCAGATAGAGTTTAATTTTACTAGTTTGGATTTATAATTTCTGCGATTAATTCCAACGGATGTTTGAAAGCAATTTTTACACTCTCTTTATCTAAAGCATTGGTAAGCTGCATTCTGCATGCACCGCATTCAGCGCTAAGAATTTTAGCTTCTGTCTGTTTTATCATCTCCACTTTAGGTTTTGCCGCTTTTTTGGCCAATTCAAATTTTTCACTTTGTATCGTGATGCCGCCAAATCCACAGCACTGATTCGGATCACTCATTTCAACAAGATCATAATTTTCGGACAAAAGAGCACGCGGCTCTTTAAATATTTTTAAAACTTTTCTGGCATGGCATGGGTCGTGATACGTGATTAAATTTTTTGATTTGCTCAAACTCTTCAGAAATATGGGAAGTTCGCTTTTTTTGTAAAGCCATTCGCTTGCCATAAAAACTTTTGCAGTTATTCTTCGTATTCGTTTGAGCATCTCATCGTCTTCAGACATAAAACGCCCCCAATCCTCTTTTATCATCGCTGCACAAGTAGCTTCAGGAATAATAATAGCGTCCACATCATCCAAAAATGTCTCAAAATAATCAACATTTGCGCGTATAAGTCTGTCTACGGTTTTAAAATCTCCCGTGAAAAAGGCAGGTGCGCCGCAGCACTGCTGTTTTTTAGGCAAAAGAACATTGATTTTTAAAGCTTTTAAGATTTTAAGCAGACTTTCTGCTGTCCTCGTATAGTGATAATTTGAAAAACAACCTACGAATACGGCAACTTTTAAACCGCTATCAGGAGCATTTTGTATAAATTCGACATGAGAATTCAAAAAGCTTTTCTTGTTTAAGCGCGGCAGTACTCTTTTGCCGATAAACGGTAAATGAAAGCGTGCTTTCATCGATTGACTGTTTTTATCGATTCTAAACAACAAAGGCACAAAAAACGCTCCTAAAGAGAGAGAAAAATCCATCACTCTTTTATGCCTCAAAAGAAAAAAGTAGATTTTTTTAAACCATGTTATGCCAAATTTTTCGGCTATATCATAACGGACATTTTCTATGGCGATATCTGTCGGCAATGAAGTCGGACAAATACTAACACAGGTAGAGCATAAAAAACAGCTTTCAAATATATTTTTGGCGTTCTTATCCAGTTCTAATTCGCCTCTTTGATACGCTCCCACAAGCTCTAAAAAGCCACGCGGACTTGTAACTTCGTCAGAATTTATACGATGAATCGTACAGCTTGGGACACATTTACCACATTTTACGCAAGCTTCGCTTGTCTTTGTAAAATCAAAATTCATACTGTTTTACTAAAACGACGCAACTCTTCGGGCACCTTTTTTAGATATGCGTCAAACGGCATGCAGATATTGCGTATAAGCAGCGTTCCCGTATCGCTAACATGCAAGGACTCTTTCTCAAGCGTTATCAGCCCTTCGTCCATAAATATTTGAAGCTCTTTTATAACATCTTTAAAGTAGTCAAAAAAGTCTATATTAAAACGTTTATTGATGTTTTTGATATTTAATTTGAAGTTGCTCATCATCTCCATAATCACAGTTTTTCTGACAACATCATCGTCGCTTAGCGCTAAACCTCTCATTACGGGCAGTTTTTCACTGTCTATCGCCGCCTCATACTCACTCATATCTCTAAAATTTTGCACATAATGCGTTAGCCCTTCGCCGATACTTGTAAGTCCGACACCTATCAAGTCTGCACCTCCTTTAGTAGTATAACCTTGAAAATTTCGATGCAATTCACCCTTTTCTATCGCTAAAAAAAGTTCGTCTGTCGGTTTGGCAAAGTGATCCATCCCTATCATTTGATATCCGTTAGAATTTAAAAAATCTATCGTACTGCGCATAATGGCAAGTTTTTCTTTGGGATTTGGCAATGTTGTTTCATCAAACTTTCTCATTGTCTTTTTCATCCATGGCACATGCGCGTAATTAAAAATCGCATATCTGTCAATGTCAAGCTCCAACGATTTTTCCAAAGTCTTACTAAAGCTCTCCTGACTTTGATACGGAAGCCCGTAAATCAAATCCATATTGATAGAAGTTATACCGGCATCTCTTGCAATATCTACGGCACTCTTCGTAATATCAAAAGGCTGTATGCGGTGTACTTCACGCTGAACTTTTTCATCAAAATCCTGCACTCCAAAACTGATACGGTTAAAACCGTTTTCAGCCAAAACGCTCATCTGATCCTGTGTTAAAAAACGCGGGTCTATCTCGCAGCTTATCTCAGCATCTTCAGCTATATTGGGAAAAGAGTGCCAAATAGCTTTAATGATTCTCTCTAATTGCTTTGCATCAAAAAAAGTAGGCGTTCCGCCGCCGAAATGAAGTTGTAAAATATCCCTTGAAGTGTCAAGTGACCTTGAGAGTATCCGTATCTCTTTTAAAAGATACTCAATATATCGTTCTTTTTTCTCTTCTTTACTTGTAAAAACTACGTTACAGCCGCAAAAATAGCAAGCAGACCTGCAAAAAGGCATATGAAAATATAAAGAGAGTTTTCGGTTTTTGTCCTGCGATTTTAGTATCTCTTCATAATCATCTGCATCAAAATCGTCGCTAAATTCCGGTGCAGTCGGATAACTCGTATATCTTGGTCCGGGCTTTGAATATTCTACAAATTGCTCAAAATCTATCATCAACTGCCTTAGTCCAATATGTCATTTGGATGCATATTGTTATAAAGCCCTTTTAAATCCACAAATAACGAAGGGTGCTTTTTTTTGATATTGGCAATGAGTTTTTCTATATCTAATTTCACAGCTTGAGCGTTTTGGCTGGCTTTGGCCATATTTTTTATCTCATCCATAGCCACAACCCAAACATCGCCGAAATCAACCGGCAAATGCTTCCATATTGTCTTTTCAAGCCTTAATTCAAAATTCTCCTGCCCCAAATTTTTGAGATTGTTTACCATTTTTGTCAACGTATCCAATGATACAAGCGCATGTATATTTTTCTTTTCGTCTATCACAAACCACGGCTCTTTAGCTTCCCAGCTCCCGCTTTTAAGATTAAGCGATTTTATGTCAGGGTTGTCTGTAAGCTCCACTTCCAATATCGTCTTACTGTTTTCATCCTCTATACCTATTTTCTTTGAAAGTCTATTTATCTCGTCGTAAACAGTTATCTCATTTTTATTTTCCATGAATTCTCCCGTTTTATCTATGTCTATCTAGCCAAACCATCACTGCTTTTTGTACATGAAGTCTATTTTCCGCTTCATCAAATATCTCTTCACTATGCTCTTCAAATACTTCATCGCTAACTTCAAAACCCCTGTAAGCAGGCAAACAATGCAAAAACATAGCCTCTTTTTGAGCATAACCCATCATCTTTTTATCAACTATAAAGCCTTGAAAATCGTTTTGACGTTTTACTTTCTCGCTCTCTTGCCCCATAGATACCCAAGTATCCGTTGTTACTACTTGAGCGTCTTTAACGGCCTCTTTCGGATTATGCGAAACAATGATTTTAGCTTTACTCATCTTAGCGAACTCAAGAGCGTCATTTAAGACTTTTTTATCTGCTTCATAACCTTTCGGAGTCGCTATCCTAAGCTCAAAACCGATCTTTGAGGCCAACATAAGCCAAGAATGAGCTATATTATTGCCATCTCCCACGTAAGCGACAGATAGATTGTCATTATAACCTCTCTCACATATAGTCATATAATCAGCCAGCAACTGCATAGGATGATATATATCGCTTAATCCGTTTATAAGTGGGATAGTTGAGTATTTGGCAAATTCTTCAAGTCTCTCTTGTCTGAAAGTTCTAATCATAACAATATCTACCATTCGACTCAAAACCCTTGCCGTATCTTTCAAAGGTTCACCGCGTCCCAGCTGAATATCGTCGGAAGATAAAAAAAGCGCCGTACCACCAAGCTGATATATTCCTACTTCAAAACTAACTCGTGTTCTTGTGGAGCTTTTCTCAAAAATCATACCCAAAACTTTCTCTTTCAGATATGGTTTATATTCTCTGTTTTTAGTCTCTTGCTTTATCTTTCCGGCAAGCGCTATAATTTCCAAAATCTCCTCTTTGCTAAAATCTTTAAGTGTTAAAAAATGTCTCATAAGCTTTTCCTTTTTTGTAAAAGTCGCGCTACTTCTTTGGCATGGTAACTTATAATCATATCCGCGCCCGCCCTTTTAAAGCTAAGCATAGTTTCCATTAAAATTTTATCATAATCAATCACGCCGGCACTAGCGGCAAGTTTTAACATAGAATATTCGCCACTGACATTATAAATGCAAAGCGGCAAATATGTAGCTTCCCTTATATCTCTTACAATATCAAGATATGCCAAAGCCGGTTTTACCATCAAAATATCCGCGCCCTGCGCCTCATCTTCCAAAGATTCCGCTATGGCTTCACACCTGTTGGCCGGATTCATTTGATAACTCTTTCTGTCGCCAAAGCTTGGAGCTGACTCCGCTGCATCGCGAAATGGTCCGTAGTACGCACTCGCAAATTTAGTGGAATAACTCATAATCGGAAGATTTATAAACCCCTCACTGTCAAGCGCAGACCTTATAGTCTCTACCATGCCGTCCATCATGCCGCTTGGCGCTATCATATCTGCTCCGGCTTCAGCATGAATTATAGCTTGGCGCGCAGTAATCTCTAAAGTAGCGTCATTATCAACGCTATTACATTCCAAATCCAAAATACCGCAATGTCCGTGGTCTGTGTATTCGCAAAAACAAAGATCCGTTATGATATATATATTCGGATACGTCTCTTTTATCTTTCTGATAGCTTCAGCTATGATGCCATGCTCGCACAATGCACCGCTTCCGACACTATCTTTAACATCTGGAATTCCAAACAGCAAAATCTTATCTATACCAAGTTCTGTTAACTCTTTGCATTCGTTTAAAGCATCGTCGATGTTCATCTGGAAAATACCGGGCATTGAGGCTATCTCTTTTTTTATACCTTGACCCTCTTTGATAAACAGCGGATAGATAAAATCCTTTATATCAACTCTTGTCTCTTCTACCAACTCTCTTATGGCTTGATTTGCTCTCACTCTTCTAAACCTTTTAAACATTACATATCCTTTATCTCTCTTCATACCATCCTACATTCCTTGTCATAAACATTATAACAGAGAGTGCGATAAATAAGCCGATAGAGCCGTACAGTAACGCCATATCCTGAAGTTGGAGCAAAATATATAAGTAACCGTACAAAAATGATAGCGCTAGCGCGATAATGGCGATATTTTTAACGCTTAAGCTTTTGTCTATACCAAACTTTGCGTATGCCGTAATGAGCGATATAACTGCAACAGCCGCCAAAAGATACGCCCATGAGAAATTTATAAATTCCGATATAGAGATGAGCAGCGTATAGAAAATAACCATCGCAAATCCTACCAAAAGGTACTGTATCGGGTGTATCGGACGGCGATTTGCCAATTCAAAAACAAAACATATAATAAATGTCAAAGCGATAAACAGTATGCCGTATTTTTCAGCGCGCGCAGCACTGCGGTAGTTGTCCACGGGTATCAAAAACGATGTTTGAAACTGCGCTGAAGAGAGGTCTTTGTTGTCAAATCTGGAAGGTACACCGCTTGATAGATAGTTGATATCCCACGAAGCCTCAAAACCTTTATCTGTTATATTTTTTTCATCAGGCAAAAAAGCTCCTGCGAAATTCGGATGCGCCCAATCCGAACTCATATGAAATCTATTTTTCTTTGCAAGCGGTATAAAACTAATACTTTCACTGCCTTTAACGCTAAATTTCAGCTCAAATTTACTGCCATTGTTTTTAAAATTTATATTAGAATTAAGAGAGTTCAATGTCATCCCGCCATAGGTATAATCATATCGATAATACTTATCTGATTTTGGGATAGAAGTAAGTCTTAAAGCTTCCCCTCTTGCGCTTGGTTCAAACTTTTGAGGCACTTCATTCCAAATAAAAACAGGTTCGGAGATGCCTTTGACTTCTCCTATCTCCAAACTAACAAATGCGTCTTTTATATAAGCATCTTCAGGCACATTTATGGTTTCAAAATAGCCTTTAATTGTTATATCCGCGCTAAATACAGGCACTTCAAAAATACCTATATATCTAATCTGCGAACTTACATTTACATCTACATCCAAATCCTGCGGCGCGAATTTGGCATAAGCTGTTCTGGTAGCCACTTTTTGTATCGCTTTGCCGTCTTGAAATGTCTCCGTAACTTCACTGTATGTATAAGGTATATTCAAAATCGGTGCGGCTAAAGTGACTTGCTTGCCCCATGAATTTGTGATTTTAGAAACAGCTTCGTCTTTATATCTATCTCTATCTTTAATGATACCTTCCACAAAAACCAGAGGAATAAGCATTAAAAGTATCATAACTGCTATGGTTATTGCTTTAAACAATATCGCCTTATTGAGAGTCTTTTTCATAAAATAGCCCCTTTGCTTCGAAAAAATAAAAATATGCATTTTACCATAAAAAGATAAAATGGAGTTTTTGACGTAAAAATTGATTTGTTTTTTGATTTTTTTCAACCAAAAAGGCTTTTTAAAAAAGGTATAATTGATATTAATTTAAAAAAATATTAATATGAATAAGACCTAAATAAAGCTCTTTATTTATGATAAAATTATAAAATCTTGTTTGACAAGGTAGAAAAATTCTTATATACTTTTATCATAATAAGCAAAAAAGTTAGGGTAGGAAAATGTCATTAAGTCAAAGTAAAAGATTTATGTCCAAATCTGCAAGAGAAAGGATATTTGAAACAGCCGTGAAAATATTCGCCAATAGTGAACTGTCAAATGTCTCAGCTAAAGATATCGCGATAGAAGCAGAGGTGAGCATAAATGCGGTGATTCGTCATTTCGGCTCGAAAGAGCTTCTATATACAAATGTTCTTGAGTGTATCACTATGATGCTTCAAACGACTCTGATATCATTTCAGACGCACTATTACGCTGCAAAACGCTCATTTGTATATACAACCGATAAAGAGTATAGAGAGTTTTTAATCTTTTGGATTGAAAAATTTGTTAAAATAAATGTAAAATCCATACTTGAAGAGATAAAAATCAACAATTTTATGCATAGGATTATTTTTCGCGAATATATAAATCCGACCGCAGGTTTTAATATTTTGTATAACGGTTTTTTGAAGCAGTGGTTTGACCAGTTTGACGAATTTATTTTGGGTATTTCAAACAATAAAGATATTTATAAAAACCGTGTCCGCGCACATGCGCTTTATGGGCAAATACTGATTTTCACGATAGGTCATATCACCTTCAGCACAAGGATAGGTTTAAAAGAGCAAAGTATTAATAATGAGACTATAGACGATATAGTAAATGTTGTATTGGAGCATACGCGCTACATCATTGACGGGATCAGTTAAACTTTTTTCGTTATTTTTAATTAGATATTTCAAAATAACCGATACGATTTGTAACAAGATTATATATGATAACAAGACGAGATTTAGCTTACGGCTGCTTAATCTGCGTTTTACTGTACAATAGCTGAAAAAACGGAGATATTTTTGCGCTGCGTGGTGTGCGAGAGATTAAGTTTTAAGGCCATTTGTAATGAGTGCTTGAGAAAGATTTTAAAAGAGGAACAGCATACTCGTATTCTTGAGGGAGGTTTAAAAGTGCATAGCTTTTTTTCTTACGCCTCTATATCGCCGATCCTTCTCACAAAACATCACTTTTGGGGACATAGAATTTTACAAAAGATAGCTTTTCATACATTCGCCGATTTCGCTGAAAAATTTGAGTTTGAAGAGAAGGTCGCCGCTGTCGCGATTGATGATAGACCGATAAACGGTTATTCCCATACGGCTATTTTAATTCACGCATTAAAATCAGTATCTATTATACCGGTTTACGGCGCATTAAGAGCTAAAAACAGTGTCAAATACAGTGGCCAAAGTTATGAATTTCGCCGCAAAAATCCGCGCTGTTTTATTGCGTCAAAAAATATAAAAAAATTTAAATACGCTATTTTAGCCGACGATGTGGTAACGAGCGGATTGACGCTCAAAGAAGCTAAAGAGACTTTGGAAAAAGAGGGCGTGGATACACTTTTTGCGTTGGTTTTAGCAGATGCAAAAGATAATTAGAGTATAATTTAATCTTTATTTTTAACTTGAGGTATATCAATGAGCGATATTTTTGAACAAAATCAGGATATTCAAACCATAAGTATTGAAGAATCTGTAAAGGTAAGCTATCTTGATTATTCAATGAGCGTCATTATCGGTCGCGCACTTCCTGACGCCAGAGACGGACTTAAGCCCGTGCATAGACGAATATTGTTTGCTATGAATGATTTGGGCGTTGGTTCGCGCAGTCCTTACAAAAAGTCAGCTCGTATAGTAGGTGATGTTATCGGTAAATATCACCCGCACGGCGATACGGCAGTATATGACGCGCTTGTGCGTATGGCGCAGCCGTTTTCCATGAGAGTGCCGGCAGTAGACGGACAGGGTAACTTTGGCTCTGTTGATGGCGACAGCGCGGCGGCTATGCGTTATACGGAAGCTAGGATGACATCTTTAGCCGAAGAGCTTTTAAGAGATATAGATAAAGATACAGTTGATTTTATACCAAATTATGATGATTCTTTGAGCGAACCGGATGTTTTGCCGGCGCGCGTGCCAAATCTTTTGCTTAACGGTTCAAGCGGTATAGCGGTAGGTATGGCGACAAATATCCCGCCTCACAATCCAAGTGAACTTATAGACGCGCTTTTATTGTTGGTAGACAATCACGATATAGCCGTAGAAGAGTTGATGAGCGTTATTCCGGGACCCGATTTTCCGACAGGAGGAGTGATATTCGGCAAAAAAGGTATTTTGGAAGCCTATAGAACAGGGCGCGGCAGAGTGAAAGTAAGGGCAAAAACGCACACCGAAAAAAAGGGACAAAAAGATATTATCGTTATTGATGAGATTCCTTATCAAGTCAATAAAGCGCGTTTTATCGAGCAAGTAGCACAGCTTGTGAAAGAGAAACAGATTGAAGGCATAAGCGAGATACGAGATGAATCCGACCGAGACGGCATACGCGTTGTGATAGAGTTGAAACGCGAAGCCATGAGTGACATAGTGTTAAACAATCTTTTTAAATCAACGAGCATTGAACAGACTTTTGGCGTCATAATGCTTGCCATTAACAATAAAGAACCTAAAATCTTCTCATTGATAGAGCTCTTGCAACTATTTTTGACACATCGTAAAACAGTTATTATCAGAAGAACTATTTTTGAGTTGGAAAAAGCCAAAGCCAAAGCGCATATTTTAGAAGGTTTGAAAATTGCACTTGATGATATAGACGCCGTTATCGATCTTATCAAAAAGAGCGAAGATACTGCAAGTGCAAAAGAAGGGCTTATAACACAATTTAAATTAAGCGAAGCACAAGCCGGCGCTATACTTGATATGAAACTCCAACGCCTCACCGGACTTGAGCGCGAAAAAATAGAAAATGAGTTAAGAGAACTCCAAAAAGAGATAATACGCTTGAGTGAAATATTAAAGAGTGAAGAGATGTTGAATCTTATCATTAAAGGCGAGTTAAATGAAATCAAAGATAAGTTCAAATCCCCAAGATTAACCGAAATAATAGACGATTATGATGATATAGATGTAGAAGACTTGATAGCAAACGAACCAATGGTCGTTACAATAAGCCATAGAGGCTATATCAAACGCGTGCCTTCCAAATCATACGAGAAACAAAAGCGCGGTGGCAAGGGTAAAATTGCCGTCACTACATATGACGACGATTTTATAGAGAGTTTTTTTATCTCAAATACGCACGATACGCTTATGTTCGTGACCGATCGCGGACAATTGTATTGGCTCAAAGTTTATAGAATTCCGGAAGGAAGCAGAACGGCAAAAGGAAAAGCGGTAGTCAATCTGATACAGTTGCAGCCTGATGAAAAAATTATGGCTATTATTCCAACGACTGATTTTGACGATAGTAAATCTTTAGCGTTTTTTACTAAAAACGGAATTATTAAAAGAACAAACTTAAATGAGTTTAAAAATATTCGCTCAATCGGCGTAAGGGCTATAACTCTTGACGATGACGACGAGTTAGTTACCGCCAGAATCGTCACAAAAGATGTGCAAAATCTATTTATCGCGACCAAAAAAGGCATGTGCGTAAGATTTGATATAAATGATACAAGAGATATGGGACGAACAGCGCGCGGAGTTACGGGTATCAGATTTAAAGAGAAAAATGACATTGTAGTAGGTGCGGCAGTTATTTATAATGATCAGGAAGAACTTTTAGCGGTTAGCGAAAACGGTACAGGCAAACGTACTACAGCCGAAGAGTACAGATTGCAAAAACGCGGCGGTAAGGGAACGATTTGTATGAAATTGACACATAAGACAAAAAACCTGGTAGACGTTGTTATCGTGGACGAAAGCAAAGATTTAATGGCTTTAACAAGCAATGGAAAAATGATAAGAGTTGATATGCAGACAATCAGAAAAGCCGGACGCAACACAAGCGGTGTAAAAGTTGTAAGCATTGAAGGAGATGATAAAGTCGTCAGTATCGCCAGATGCCCAAAAGAGGAAGAAGATAATGAAACTGATGAGATTGATTCGAACGAAGATATATCATTAATAAAAGGAGATAGCGAATGAAAAGTTACAATGTTGCTGTTGTAGGCGCTACCGGCGCTGTTGGAGAAGAGCTTTTCAGAATATTGGAAGAGCAAAATTTTCCAATCAAAAATATACTTCCTTTGGCAAGCGAAAGAAGTGAAGGAGCAGAGATAGAGTTTTGCGGTAAGCTCGTAAAAGTAGTTAAATTAACGGAAGATGTTTTTGAAAAATATGAAATAGAGATAGCGTTTTTCTCAGCCGGCGGCAGCGTTTCGGCTTATTTTGCGCCGTTTGCTGCGGAAGCTGGGGCTATTGTTATAGATAATACAAGCCATTTTAGAATGGATGCCGATATACCTTTGGTAGTTCCCGAGTGCAATCCAGCCGATATATTGCTTTGGAAAAACAGAGGTATCATAGCGAACCCAAACTGCTCAACTATTCAAATGGTTCAAGTTCTAAAACCGCTTGACGATATATTTGGTATAAAAAGAGTTGACGTTAGCACTTATCAAGCGGTAAGTGGCGCCGGTAAAAGCGGCATGGAAGAGTTAGTGCATCAAATGCAAGAGTTTTTCGCTTTTAGATTAGGCGACGTTACGCCTCAAAAATTCCCTCATCAAATCGCTCTAAACCTTATACCTCATATAGATATATTTTTGGAGAATGACTATACAAAAGAAGAGATGAAAATGGTCAAAGAGACTCAAAAAATTCTTCACAAAAATATAGAAGTAAGCGCTACATGTGTTAGAGTTCCGGTGTTAAGAAGTCACTCCGAAGCCATAACCATACACTTTGAAAAAGATGCGGATGTTGAAAAAGCGCGCGACGCGTTAAAAAACGCTTCAAATGTGGTAGTGATAGACGAACCCGAAAATAAAAAATACCCTATGCCGATTATCGCGACGGATACGGATTTTACTTATGTGGGACGCATTAGAAAAGATATATATCAAAGCAATATCCTCCATCTTTGGTGCGTTGCCGATCAGATTCGTGTTGGAGCGGCTACAAATGCCGTGCGAATCGCGCAAAAGTGGATAGAGATAGACGGGCAGAATTGATGAGTTTTGGTACTATTCTTTGGTCAAGCAGACTTATTTCATATCTTGCGGTCATTTTTAGTCTCATCGGCGCGGTAATACTTTTTATCATAGCAAGCTACGATATATTTAGTGTCGGCGTTACGGTGTTTAAATTCTTTTTTCAAAATTATCATCCGGATAATTTACATGCGGATGTGGTGGGAGATATTATTGGGGCTATAGATTTGTATCTTATGGCTATAGTTATGCTTATATTTAGTTTCGGTATTTATGAACTTTTTATAGACAGTATAAAAGAGGCGGACGATAGCAAAACTTCAAAAATTCTGGAAATTCATTCGCTTGATCAGCTGAAAGATAAAGTGGCGAAAGTCATAGTTATGGTCTTGATAGTAAACTTTTTTCAAAGGATAATGCATCTTAACTTTACCACGGGTATGGATATGCTGTTTTTTGCCATATCTATTTTAGCTCTTTGTATCGGTCTTTATTTTTTAGGCAAAGGAGCTCATTAATGATTTTTATTGACGCATGTTTTGGTAAAAAAACGCCTTACACTCCTGTTTGGATGATGAGGCAAGCGGGACGATATTTGCCTCAATATATGAAAGTGCGTGACAATGCGGGAGATTTTTTATCGCTTTGCAAAACTCCTGAATTTGCCGCGGAAGTTACATTGCAGCCGGTAGATATTTTAGGCGTTGACGCGGCTATTTTATTCAGCGATATTTTGGTAGTGCCTCTTGAGATGGGGATGGATTTGAGATTTATCGCAGGAGAAGGACCTGTGTTTTCAAATCCTATTTTAACAAAAGAGGATGTGGGCGCACTTGAGGTCGCTAAAGCGGCTAAGCGATTGGAGTACGTTTATCAAAGTATAAAGCTGACAAGAGAAAAACTAGCAAGCGATAAAGCTTTGATAGGTTTTTGCGGCGCTCCATGGACGCTTGTTACGTATATGATAGAAGGCGGCGGAACAAAAACGTATAGTAAAGTAAAAAAGCTTTTATACTCTAACCCCGATTTTTTACATCAAACTCTTGCTAAAGTGACGGAAGTTTTAAAACTTTATCTGGAAGGTCAAATACAAAGCGGCGTAAATGCTGTGCAGATATTTGATTCATGGGCAAATGCGCTTGAAGAGGAGGCGTTTTTTGAATTTAGTTGGAAATACATTCAAGATATATGTTCATTTTTAAAAGGTAAATATCCGCATATTCCGATTATAGTGTTTCCAAAAGGCGTAAGCGGATATCTAGATAAAATTGAAGGCGAATTTGACGTATTCGGAGTGGATTGGTCAATGCCCATAAAGTTAGCTAAAGAGAAACTTGGAAATAGATATGTTTTGCAAGGAAATATGGAACCGACAAGACTTTACAGTAAACAAGCCATCAACAAGGGCGTGGAACACATAACGGATATTATGCAAAATAGGCGGCATATTTTTAATTTAGGACACGGAATCTTGCCTGACGTTTCAGTTGAAAATGCGAAATATTTTATAGATTTGGTTCATCAAAAAACTAAAATTTAATGTCAAATTTTATCTTCGGACCGGTACAATCCAGACGATTTGGTCTATCTTTGGGAATTGATTTAAGCCCCTATAAAAAGCAATGCAACTTTGACTGTTTATATTGCGAGTTAAAAGGCGCTAAAACAGTCGATGCAATGCAAACTTTTCCAGCGATACAAGAGATAATGGACGAATTAAAAACTGCTCTTGAAAAATTTTCCGATATTGATGTCATTACTATCACGGCAAACGGCGAACCTACGCTTTATCCATACTTGAAAGAATTAGCGCAACAGATAAATGCGCTTAAAAACGACAAAAAGCTGCTTATCCTCTCAAATGGTGCGTTAATAGCCGACAAGAATGTACAGGAGGCGCTTTTGGAGTTTGATATAGTAAAGCTCTCTCTTGATAGCGTTACGCCTAAAATCTTCAAAAAACTTGACCGCGCGCATAAGAGTGTAGATTTAGGACATATAATAAACGGTATGAAAGAGTTTGCACGTATATTTAAAAATGAGCTTGTTTTAGAGACGCTTGTAGTTAAAAATATAAATGATACAAGAGATGACTTTTTGAGTTTAAACCGTGTTGTCAATGAAATAAAACCTTCCCGTATAGATTTAGGCACTATAGACAGACCAAGCGCATATAAAGTTTTGCCGGTAAGTTTTGAAACGCTTGAGATTTTATCGCGCGAAATAGAGCATATCCCGCTTGTTATTATCAAACGAAACCGCGTCAAAAATCAAAAAAAGTTTGATTCTAATGAGATAATAGAGTTACTGTGCCGCCGACCGCAAAGCACTGATGATATAGAAGACCTTTTTGACAAAACAAGCAAGGTAAGACTAAATGGACTTTTAAATGAAGGTGTAGTGGACATTGTAAGTAAAGCCGGAATTATTTTTTACAAAATATCGTAAAAAGCTTTGTTTTCCCTTGACAAAAAAAGTCAAATTTCCTATAATTTCGTCTCTTCATTTTGTTCCGGATTAGCTCAGCGGTAGAGTAGGTGACTGTTAATCACTTGGTCGCTGGTTCGAATCCAGCATCCGGAGCCATTACGCAACTCGGCTACATTTGAAAACAACTTTTACTTTGTATATTTTGTTTTGCTCCGTTCAGCTATTTGATATTATGACTTTGACATATTTTTTCCATACTTATTAAACCTCATATATACCGTTTTATTAATTGAGAATATAAAATCTAATAAAAAAATTTGAACGATCATCAACACTGCAAAATCTATCCTGCAAACACTATGAATTAAAAGTATCAGCTTCACGGTTCTTCAAATCATATCAAAATTTTCGGAAGCAGCAGATTGTTTTATTGCAAATCTCCTTTTTGTCTTTTTATTATAAAGATATTCTATCATGCAAGGAAGAAGCGTGGCGATGCAATAATCTATCATCGCAAGAGAAGCAGGCAATTAGAAAATATATATATGTAAGTTTATGAAAGCCACAAAATCTTACATGTAGAGATAGTTACCGCATCACACTTCTCATAGTAATAAGAGAAAGCAACATGTCAATCACGCCTCTTATCCCGCACAACAAACCTTCTTAAAAGTATTAGGAGTTGCAGCATTTTTATTTGCCGCACTCTCAATACTCATATCTAAAACTGGCATAAAACTGTCTGCCCATTGAGTATTCGTCTGTAAACGTTGTAGCAAAAGAAGTTGAAGCAATCGTTCCGCTTGCGTCATTTTTGCGGTCTAACAGGTTCAACACCTCCAATCCGAATGTCAATGTATGTTCACCGAGTTTTAAGTCGTAATGGGCCGTTAAATCCACATTAAAAACATCTTTATACCGTTTTTCTTCATATACCAATGTCTCTAAACCGCTCGGGTCATTTAACCCTATTACGCCGCTGGGTTGTCTCAACCCACGTCCGCCCTTTTGATACCAAGCAACACCTTTTACGCGCAAATTATCGGTTATCTGCGCCGAATGAGTATAAGTTATAACCCAAGGCGAGTTAAATTGCGAAGCAGGCAAATCATCAAACAGTTTTAACTCCCCATTATACGTTACGTGAGTTGGCGATCGCTCGCGTCCCGGGTTATTCATAACATTTGATTGGTAACTGTTAAATCCCATGAGATTACTTATCGTATCAGATCTTGTCGCCGACAGTTCGGATATATGCGTTGTGAAACCTATATTGTATTTTTTCGCTGCCGTCAATGTAGTTCCCCAATAATCAGTCTTACCTTGATTCGTATTCTCGTAAGCAAAAGTACTTGTAGCGACAACATAATCATATCTCGATTTGATTTGGTCTCTATACTTCCTGTTCACATAATCTAACTTAAGCAGTGTATCGTCGAAATTCACAGAAGTTCCGATACTAAATTCATCCGAATAAGGAGTTTTTAAATGTTTATACTCATAAACCGAAGGGTAACCGGCTCCAAGTATCCACGGTTCGTCCCAATTTGCGCGAGTATAGCTGTCCGCTTGATACTTATAAACCGCGTAACCTAATATTTGAGTCCCGTAATAGCGGTTATACCCACCATAGAGATTTAAAAATCCATCATCAAAAATGTCGGCGTTAGCAAAAAGTCGTGGCGCAACGTCAATATTGTCTGTTAAGCTATCAGTAGAAACTCTGACGCCTGGACGCAAAGTAAACCTGTCCATCTCTATCTTGTCCTCCAGAAACAAAGCTGCCGTATAATAATCTTTAGAGCGTTCTACAGGCAAGTATTCCATTTTGCTTTTTGCGTATTGTTCACCGCTTATTATGCCGTCATCTTTGGAACCTGCTGCACTGCTGTTTAGCTCGGGATTACTGAAAGTGATACCACCGTCAAACTTGTATTTTGCTTTGGTATATTCGGCTTCCATGCCAGTTTTGATTGTGTGCACCGTCTCACCGATATCTATTTCATCCAAATACAGAGAACTTTTTATGCCGATATCCGACTTGGATAAATCTTGAGTACCTCTTGAACCTTCCTGAGCATTACTGCCGCTGCTATTCCATTTTATAGCGCCGTTTGGTGTTGTGCGCCAAGTATATGCGTAATACTCAGAATCATTTATGCCCGCATGCGAACGTTTATAACTTAGCACACTTTCAAGAACGCCAAAATTAAGCACATTTTGCATATTGTAAATTATATCCAATCCACCGTTTTCAACGTCATAATCGGAATTTTTCACATTAGCGCGAAAAAGCTCTTGCGTATAGGGCGCATAAATAGCAGTCAAATCGGCACGAAAATTTTCAAAATCAAAAGTGTTCAGTCTAACCAAATAATTCTCGTTTTCTCTGTATTGAGTGCGTTGCTCTTTATATGTACTGTTATCAGGATTTACCAAATTATAGCCGGAATAGAGAGGAATTTTAGAGCGTTGCAATCCATAATTTACCAAAAGCCCAAAATGCTCGCTTATTGGACCGTCTAAAGCCAGCGCATATTCGTATTTATTAAATTTTGGCTGATAACTTTCGCTTGTTGGATAGTCCATATTTTTTTGGGCATCGGTCAGATGAAATTTTGCCCAACTATCCTGAGTATATCTGGCATTTGTCATAACATGCCATCTATCCGAACGAGCGTTTTTAAGTTTAGCATCTATAACGCCGCCGGTAAAGCCGCCGTATTCTGCCGAGATGGCTTCCGTATAAGCGTCAATACGTTCAATAAGACTTGTATCTATAAACAACGACTGCGCTTCACCGGCAGCAAAACCTGTAGGATTGTTATTTTCCATACCGGCAGGATTGATATTGTTATTATTACCGACACCATTTATCAAAAAGTTGTTCTCATAATGTTGAGAGCCACGAATAGAGATTTTTGGGGGAGCTATCTCACCGCCGCGCGCGGAACTTCTTGCGCCTTGTGTATATTGCACTTTCGAGTTTGACCTAAGCGCATCTGTTATAGACCTTGTGGGCGTAGGAATTCCGCCACCACCACCGGTAACGTCTTTTGAAGCTCTGACTTCAATGACCTGAAGCTCTGTTGCTGCACCTGATGTTTCATTGTTTGAGTTACTGTTTTCATTGCTTGTTTGTGCAAAAAGAGTTGAACAAAGAAGCAATGAAAGAGTTAGAATTGTTTTTTGTTTTAGCAAAAACACTGTTTTACTCCTCCCATTTTTTCTATTTTTGATTTTTAAATTGATATTAATTATCAAAAGCAGAATAATATATAATTATTCCTTAAGATTATATAAATTTTTTATTTTTTAACAATCTTTTGATTAATTTTTGACAAATCAGAGGACTATATTTTATAGTAGAAAGTTTATTGGCAAACGCAAAATAGTGGTTCAGATTTTAACTATAACTATATATAATTTTGTGCTTATCACATAAATTTAAAAAAAATCAGCCATTACTCCATTTATCTAGTTTTACGAGAGATATGTTTGCATTTTAAAGGGTATTTTTGAGATAAAAAATGATGACTGCTTTACAATAAAAATTACAACACTTGCATCATGGCAATTTGTCTATTTTGTTTTTCAGTTGGTCCAAAAATTTGAAATAATTGTCTTTTATGTTTGTCTTTACTAAATTTTTAATCAACTCCTTTTTTATGTCTTGTCTCTTTATTTTATCTTTTGCGACAATTTCAATATTTTCAATTGCACTTTTTGAATTATTGTAAGTAAAATCTGGCAATTCTTTTTTGATATACTTCTTAATATATTCAGGCTTGAAAAAATCCTCCATTGTAAAAACACCTTCAATTACATCAGTATATGACAACCAACTTTCTGAAAATTCTCTATAATTTTCGTTAAATATTTTTCGCCTATCATTTGAAGCTTTATCACATCTGTCGCAATTACAAATTTTTTATTTTCTAAAACTAATAACTACACGAGAATTTCAACTCCAGAAATTCCGCCCAAATAAACTTTGCCGATATTATTAAAGTTTTTTATTTTATTATATTCGCAATATTTGTGAAATAGTTCTTTGTCCAGCCAACCTTCAAAAATAATATTCTTATCTTGCAAGCATTCGAAAATACTTGAGCTAATCACTTAATGTATGTCTATACAATTTGCATCAATCATGTAAGACAAATGTATTAAATATGTAACTTTTGCTTTTTCTGCAATTTCCAACAGTTCATCTTTTAAGTATCTTGCGCTTATAGAATACAAGCTTTGGTCGGGTTTGTCTATTAGAATATATCTTGTTCCCCAATTTTCCCAGAAAGCACTTGTATAGACAACATAAAGTATACTGATAAATTTTTTAAACCCATCGCTTCGGTCTTCACAAGCATATTTTGCTATTTTTATCTAACTCTTTAAATAAGTTCTCAAAAAATAACTCTTATTGTTTTATAACTTAACACTGTTTTAATTAAGAAAGTAAAGGTTATTTGAAATTCTCATGAAAAAAGTTTTCTCTACTCAAAAACATACTATCAAGTTATATCTTTAACAAAACTTGCAACAGTTAATCTATGTACACCAAGTATACGTGCAATGGCGCTCTTTGATACTTTTTTTTCAAGTAACGTTTTTATTTCAGCTTCTTTACCTGTAAGTTTTTTCACTTTTGACTTACTGCCCTTTGGACGACCGAGCACAACACCTTCAGCACGTTTACGGGCAAGAGCTTCTTTTGTACGCTGCGAAATAAGATTGCGTTCTATTTCGGCAGAGAGTCCAAAAGCAAAAGCAAGAACTTTAGAGTTTATATCGCTTCCAAGGCGGTAATTATCTTTAATAGTCCAAACTTGGATATCTTTATTCATACACTCATTTAAAATACCCATTATCATCAAAAGATTTCTTCCCAAACGAGATAATTCAGAACATACTAAAATATCGTCTTTTTTCATCTTTTTAAGAAGTTTACCGAGTTTTCTTTCATGAATATTCTTGGAACCAGATATAGTTTCTTCTATCCATTTATCAACCATCAATACACTTTTGATACAAAACTGATTGATTTCATATCTTTGATTTTCAACAGTTTGTTTGTCTGTACTCACTCTAATATATCCGTAAATCATTATCTCTCCTTATCTAAATCTATTATTTTATAGTTAAATTAAATGATAATAGTCTATTTTTACTATACTAATAAAATATACATCAAATCAGCGTTTATTTTAATCAAAATGCTCTTGATTGCAATTTTTCAACTTCTGAAAATTGGGTAATTCTCTCACCTATGGAACAGTGCATAAAGGCCAAAATAGAGGCGGTTGGAATACCACT
>JAISGD010000023.1 GCA_031263195.1 Campylobacteraceae bacterium
TGCCGGCTTCGTAAAAAGTTATTTAATATTTTTAGTTTTTCTATTCTTTATTCTTGAATTTTCATTATATCTTTTTTGTTCAATTCTCTTGCTCTTCTTTGGAAGTTTTGTTTTTTATCACATTGTATACTATTGTATGATATTCGGTAATATTTAAAATGAAATTAGCGAATAAAAAATGATATACAGGTTTTTATATTCACAGAAGCTAAATTAGGAAAATTTATATCATTCAAAACTGAAATCATTTTTTGTATCTCTATCTATATTTTACATACAATAACTTAAGTAAGTAATAATTGACTTATGCTTATAATAGCCATCGATTTACTATCAAAATTAATAAAGGACAAAAAGATGGCTTTAAAACCTTACATTAAAAAGCCTAGAGATTTTATTTCTTCATTATTCTCTAAACGAAGTATAGAAAAAGATAAATTTGAACACTTTCAAAAAAACTTGAAAAGCTATATTGATAAAGTTACCAAACAATATGAACAAAACCAATCCGAACCGAATATCGTTACAAACGCTCTAAAACCGTTTTTTGACTCTATGGGATATACAAGTGAATCATATACACAAAAAGGACAGTCTGGAATAGACCTTGCAATAAAAAATCAAAATGGCACACCCGCTGTAATAATAGAAGCGAAAACTAACAAAAATACAAGTGAGTTTTTAACAAATACAGACATTAATAAAAAAGCCTTTCATGAAGCTGTTTTATATTTTATGAGAGAAAGAAAAAAAGGCAATGTTTCCATATTTCATATCGTGATAACTGATTTTTATCAGTTTTATATATTTAACGCTAAAGACTTTGAAGAACTGTTTTGGAAACGAAACGATATAAGAAAACTCTATGATGATTTTAATAATCCATCCGTTCTTATGGATAGTACAAAAGAGTTTTATCAAGAACTTGAAAGGAAATTGAAAAAGTGGCAAAATAATCTTACAAGTGATGATATACTAATAAATTGCGCGTATTTCAATCTTAAAGATAAGATGAATGAAAAAGAGTTAATAGCGATATATAAGTTATTATCATCTGACACTCTTTTAAAACAATTCAATCCGAATGACGCTAATTCTCTTAATCAAGCATTCTATAATGAGTTGCTTTATATATTAGGACTTGAAGAGGTTGAGGAAAATAATAAAAAGCAGATTAAACGACATAAAGAGCGAAGTGACGGTTCATTTTTTGAAAATACTCTCAATAAACTTATTATAGATTCAAAAATAAACGAAGATTGTGCTGAAGAGCAAAAACTTGAGATAGTTCTATCTTTGCTTGTTGTTTGGTTAAATCGTATACTTTTTCTAAAGCTTGTTGAATCTCAAATTGTAAAGTGGAATGATAATAAATCGTACTCTTTTATCAATAAAGATAAAATCCAAGATTTCGGTGAACTTGAAACTCTATTTTTTGAGGTATTAGCTAAAAAGAAAAATGATAGGCGCAAAAGCATAAGAGATAAATTTGATTTTATTCCTTATCTCAACAGCTCCCTTTTTACAAAGAGCAAAGAAGAGATAAGTTTAATAGATATCTCCAGACTGAGCAATAGTGCAAGTCTTGGCTACTACAAAAAAACTATTCTTAAAGATGACAGCGGCGCGCGTAAGATAGGAAAAACAAATCCGCTATATTATCTATTCGATTTTTTAAATGCTTATGATTTTAGTGGTGAGGGTAGCGAAGAGGTCGTAAACGAACATAAGCAACTTATAAATGCTGCAGTTTTGGGGTTAATATTTGAGAAACTTAATGGTTATAAAGACGGAAGTTTTTATACTCCGAGTTTTATTACTATGTACATGGCGAGAGAATCAATAGAAAAAGCCGTTATACAAAAATTTAATAAAATCAAAAATTGGTACGTCGAAAGTATTACAGAATTGCATAATAAAATAAACGACGTCCAAGAGGCAAATGATATAATCAACAATCTTCGTATATGTGATCCTGCTGTTGGAAGCGGGCATTTTCTTATTTCTGTTTTAAACGAACTTGTAAGGATAAAATATGAATTAGGCATGCTCGTAGATAGTGACGGCAAGAAATTGAAAGACTATCATGTAAGCATAGAAAACGATGAATTGATAGTTAAAGATGACAATGGAGAGATATTCGAGTACAAAAAAGGCAGAAAAGAACTATCGCGTGTTCAAAAAGCACTATTTGAGGAAAAACGAAACCTCATAGAAAATACGCTTTTTGGTGTAGATATAAATCCAAACTCCGTAAATATATGTCGCTTGAGATTGTGGATAGAACTGCTCAAAAATTCTTACTACAGAGAAGATGGTGAACCAGAGACTCTTCCAAATATAGATATAAATATAAAATACGGTAACTCTCTTATATCGCGCTACTCTATAGTAGATGATTTGGATAAAAATTACACCGCTGGTATAAATAATATAAAAGACGCTGTAAAAAAATATAAAGAGCTCGTCAAAGATTACAAAGATGGACTTAGTGGCAAGAAGCAATTAGAAGTTTCAATAAATAAAATCAAAGAAACATTCAAAATCTTGCTTAATGCAACAAAATACGAAAAAGAATTAAAGGATAAATTAAGAAACTATGTTTGTAAGTATGGCTATGATGGGCTTAGCAATAGCCTTGCATTCCAAGCTATTGATTATAATTATATGCACCAGAGAACTCTTTTCCTTGATAAAGATAACGAGGAACAAAGACCTATTTTACTAAAAGAGATAGAGGATTTAAACGTCAAAATAGACAAAATAAAAAATGGAGAGATATATAAAAATGCTTTTGAATGGAGATTTGAATTTCCTGAAGTCTTGGATGAAAACGGCAATTTCGTAGGATTCGATATCATTATCGGCAATCCCCCATATGTACAGCTTCAAAATAATAGCGGTGCAAAGCTTTACGAAAATTGCAAATACGATACCTTTACCAAAACAGGCGATTTATATTGCTTATTTTATGAACGTGGATATCAGCTATTGAAACCGAGTGGACACCTTTGCTTTATAACATCTAATAAGTGGTTGAGGGCTGGTTATGGCGAGAAAATAAGATACTTTTTTGCCAATAACACTAACCCTATACAATTGATAGATTTTTCAGGCGCAAAAGTCTTTGAATCTGCAACTGTTGATGTGAATATTTTAATGTTCTCAAAGGATAATGACAGACAAAAAACAAAAGCTTGTGTTATCAAAAAAGAGGATAAAGATAGTATAAAAGATTTGAGCGTTTATTTTAATCAAAATGCTCTTGATTGCAATTTTTCAACTTCTGAAAATTGGGTAATTCTCTCACCTATGGAACAGTGCATAAAGGCCAAAATAGAGGCGGTTGGAATACCACT